>DIRZ01000002.1 GCA_002421785.1 Candidatus Saccharibacteria bacterium UBA6223
CGGTGAAGGCTTCGGATGGGATGTCGACTTTACCGAAACGTTTCATTCGGGCCTTGCCCTTCTTTTGCTTGGCTAGGACCTTTTTCTTGCGTGACACATCGCCGCCGTACAGGCCAGTCGTGACATCTTTGCGATAAGCGCTGAGATCTTCGCGGGCAATGAATTTACCGCCTATAGCAGCCTGTAACGCCACTTGGAAGTTTTGGCGAGGGATGACCTCTTTAAGTTTTTCGACGATTTCACGGCCCAGTCGCTGCGACTCACTGCGGTGTACCATTACGCTAAGGGCGTCTACTTTCTCGCCAGCGACATAAAAGTCCACCCTCACCAAATCTTGCACACGGTAGTTGTCCAGCTCGTAGTTGAAGCTGCCGTAGCCACTGGTGATGCTCTTGAGTTGGTCATAAAAATCAGTCAACAAATTGGCCAACGGCGCTTCGAATGCAATCAGCGCGCGCTTATCGACATAGCTCAGATTTTTGTGCTGGCCGCGCTTGCTGGCAATGAGCTGGATGACCGCACCGACGTATTCATCCGGTACGACTATCTCGCCCTTGATCCACGGCTCGCTGATTTCGACTACTTGTGCCACGTCTGGTAGTTCGCTGGCCGACTTGATATCCAGCAGCTCTCCGCTTGTCATCTTTACTTTGTAGTCAGTCGAGGGGTTGGTGACTACCAGCTCCAGATTATATTCGCGCTCTAGCCGCTCGCGCACGATGTCCATGTGGAGCAGTCCAAGGAATCCGATGCGAACACCAAAGCCTAGCACCGGTGAGTTCTCCGGCGAAAATTGCAGCGCGCTATCACTTAACGAAAGCTTTTCGACCGCTTCTTTGAGTTCCTGGTAAAACTCGTTGCTCTCTGGGAAAAAGCCGGCGTAGACAAATGGTTGGACGTTTTTGTAGCCCGGCAAGGCCTGCCCGGCCGGCTGATTCTCGAGCGTTATGGTATCGCCCACCTTGGCCTCGCGCGTACTCTTGAGGTTGGTCACGATGTAGCCAATTTCGCCGGTACCCAACTGCTTGCCCGGCGCCATGTCGGGCTTAAGCGCCCCGACTTCCAGGGCTATACCTTTGGCGCTGGTGGCCATCATCTTGATGCCGGCATTCTTGGCGATGGCGCCGTCAAAAACCCTAACGTAGAGCACGACTCCGCGATAATCGTCGTAGTAACTATCGAAGATCAGCGCTCGGGTTTCGGTATTCACGGGTGGCTTGGGCGCGGGCACATCGCGGACGATGCGCTCCAGCACGGACTCGACACCTACGCCAGTCTTGGCCGATATCTGCAGGATATCCTCGAACTCGCAGCCTAGCAGACTGACTATTTCGGCGCCGACCCGCTCGACGTCGGCCGCTGGTAAATCGATCTTGTTGAGCACCGGAATGATGGTCAGGTCGGCTGCCATCGCCAGATAGACATTGGCCAGCGTCTGCGCCTGGATGCCCTGGCTGGCGTCCACTACCAGCAGCGCCCCTTCGCAAGCTTCCAGGCTTCGCGAGACCTCATAGCTGAAGTCAACATGCCCGGGCGTATCGATGAGATTGAGCTCGTAGTCCTTATAACTCATGCGCACCGGCGCCAGCTTGATAGTGATGCCCTTTTCGCGCTCCAAATCCATCTTGTCGAGCAATTGCGCCTTCATGCTGCGAGCTTCGACCGTGCCAGTTAACTCCAGCAATCGGTCAGCCAGCGTCGACTTACCATGGTCAATGTGCGCAATAATGCAAAAATTGCGAATATGGTCCAAATTCATTGGTCTCTATTATAACAGAGGTAGGGACTTTTGCTTATTCTATGCGAACGGGTTTAAGAATCAGTTTGCGAATCTTATAGAACAACGGCCGGACTTCTTCTAGGCCAAAGAGTGCCGAAACGGCGATGTGGGTCACGAACACCGCCAGAGTGATGAATCCGAGTTTGGTACCCAGCGTGATGAAGCCTCGGTCCAGCGCACCAAGCGGGAAATATTGCACGGCGATCAAGCCAGCGATCAAGCTGAAGCCGGAGACTGACGCGATGCGCACGCAACCGTTGATGAACGCCGGATCAAGCAACTGCCGATCGCGAATTACCATGACGGTAGATAAGATTATGACCTCGACCATAGCAACGATGGACTGGGCCAACGCCAGGCCGGCCACGCCGTAGCTGGTCGGTTTCGACAAAAGATAAGCCAGCGTGATGTTGAGCGAGATGGTAAAGACCGAGATGAGCAGCGGAGTCTTGGTGTCCTTTTGGGCATAGAACCAGCGCGAGATGAGCGTGTACAGCGTTCTAAAGAAGATGGCACCGACCAAGAAGCCCAAAATTATGGCAATCTCGGGCGCATTCTTCGAGAAAATCAAACGCGCCAGATAGCCTCGGGCAAAGAACGCAACGATGGCAATGGGTGCCGATATCCAAATCATGGTGCGCAAAATCCTTAGAAAATCCCGTCGGAACAAATCAGACCGTCCCTGGCTCAGCCTTTGGTTCAGCCGCGGGAAAGCCGCCGTGCTGATGGCCGTACCGATGAGCAGCGTCGGAGCGGTGCTTAGGACATAGGCGTTGTTGTAGTAACTGATGAAGCCCTCGCCCAAGCGCCGAGCGAAGTTAGTCTCGACGATGCTGTTAAGCTGATCGATTCCCTGGTCCAGAGACCTAGGTGGCAGCTGCTTGAGGATGAGGCGAAAATCTTGGCTTTTCCACATAATCTTGGGGTGCCAACGAAAGCGCAGATTCACCAAGCCGACCGCGATGATTAGCAGCTGGGCGAGTGCCCCGACGAATGCACCGATACCCAACCCAACCAAGCCGATGTTGTGGCGGAAAATGAAGATACTAGCGATGATACTGGCGTTATAAAACAGTGGTCCTAGCGCGTAAAAGAAAAAACGGCCAAGGGTCTGTTGATAGCTGGACAAGATACCAGAGATGGTGAACAGCAGTGGGTTGAAAGCCAAAAAGCGCATGATGGCCACCGTGTTATCGAGTGTCTCGCCTTCCATGTCGGGCGCCACGATGTGCGTGATGAGCGGCCGGGCGAAAACAAATATTATCACCCCGATGACCAACATGATGACCGCTAACAAGTTGAGTAAACTGGATGTCAGTTCACTGGCCCCACGTCGATCGCCGCGATGCAGGTGATCCGACAACACCGGCATGAAGGCCACGCCCAAGGCACCGGCTGCTATCGTGAAAAAGAAGAAATCAGGTATGTTGAAGGCTGCAAAATAGGCATCGGTACTATTTGGACCGGTAGCCGGAAAGTTGGAGTTGACCAGCTTGGTGCGCAAGAAACCTAGCAACTGGCCCACCATCGACGTGGCAATAAGCAATGTCGCCACGCTGGCAAGCGGGATTCGGGATGAGCGTGTTTTCGTGGTTTCTGACGACGGATTCATTAATTTCGTTTCGCGTGCCCCTGACGGGCTTTGCGCCTTCACCCAGTATAGCGCGCTCGCTGCCACATAAACAGAGTAATCGCTACCATTTTTTAGCCATTACATAAGCACAGAGGCCGCCTGTCAACAACCTGATGAGATACTACTTTAGATGGATGACACCACTATCGCCGCTTATCTCACGCATACCATCATCAGGCGCATTCGATTCGGCGGCCGGTGCGTTGGTCGCGGTAGCTGATGTTTTTGATTTACGTTTGCGAACTCGTTTGCGCTTGGGTTTTGTCGGCTCGACGTCTTTTTCAGTCAGTGTGGTGGGTGGAGCGGTCACGTGGGCCAATGCCGTATGCGCAGCGTCATGTGCGGGTGATTCGTTGCCGGCCGGCTTCGCTGGCGTGGCGGCTGGCGGCGGAGTGGTCGGCTGGGTGTGCGCCCGCGGAGCCGAGTGATGCGCAGACGAGGGCTGTGGATTACCTAAGTACCGCTCATTGACATAGCGGTCAACGAATTCCCGACTGACACCATAGCTGCGCCGACTATTCATTATTATGTGCTCTGAATAATCAGTCTGTTGCTGCGGCAAATTGAGCGATATGGCCGAGAAGCCTGGCACTTTTTCGCCCTCTATCGTCATGCTGATGACGAAATGACGGTTATGCATGTGGACTAGGTCGTATTCCAAGAATTTCGGCTCAAAGTACTTGAGCATGCTGCGGGCATCGTCAGCGCTCATCCTGAAGGCAATTATCGAACCTACGTTGCCAAACACGGCATCCTTTACTTCTACCGACATCTGGGCGATATACTGGTTGGCCACTGTCAAGTTGAGGCCGTATTTGCGCGCCTCACTCAATATGGTCGCGAAACTATCGGTCGCGAAGTTTTGGAATTCGTCGACGTACAGATAAAATGGCTCGCGCTGATTAGCTGGGATGTCGGCTCGGCTCATCGCCGCTAGCTGTATCTTGGTGACTAGTAGCGCTCCGAGCAAACTGGCGTTGTCCTCACCGACCAAACCACGGCTGAGGTTGACGATAAGAATCTTGCGCTCATCCATGATCTGACGGATATTGAAGCTGGATTTGGGCTGTCCGATGATATTGCGCACCAGCGGGTTAGCCGTGAAGGCGCCGACCTTGTTGAGCACTGGTGCAACGGCTTCGGAGGCAAACTTATCATTCCAGCTGGCGAACTCAACCATCCAGAAGTTGCGCACCACCGGATCCTGGACATGCTGCAGCACCTCGTTACGAAAACGTTTGTCGGTAAGTATGCGCGTGATATCCAGCATGGTCGCATTGGGGTAATCAAGCAGTGCTAGCAGGCTGTAGCGCAAGATGTACTCCAAGCGCGGTCCCCAGCTATCGAACATCCGCTTTAGTACGCCAATCAATTCGCTGCAGGTATGTGTCCGCAATTTCGGGTCATTGACCTCCATGGGGTTGAAGGCGATTGGGAAGTCGATATCGGCCGGATTGAAATAAATCACATCATTGGCCCGGGATGGCGGAATACGCTTGAGTGTACTGACGGCATAATCACCGTGGGGATCGATGACGGCAAAGCCGTACGGGCTATAAATATCGGATATGGTCAGCAGCTCAAGTAGGCCGGACTTACCGACACCCGTCTGCCCGATGATGTAGAGGTGGCGTCCACGATCCGTTCGAGGCAAGCCGAAGACCGTATTGTGGCCACGGAAGTTAGTATTAGCAACAGGGCTGATATCGGGCCGTGGCGTATCACCGACTATCGGCAAATTGGCCGGTGGCTCAGCCGTCTGGCTGGTGGCCCACAGTATGTATGGCGTCTCGACATTGGTGTGCGGCAAGTGATACAGCGTCGCAACTTCTTCGATGTTCAGCGTGTAACCAGTCCTGTCAAAATCACGAGTCCGATACAAACGGCCAACGTATGGATCGTCCGAGATTTTCTTGGCCTCGAAACCGTTCAGATAGGTTGTGTTGAATTGCTTATAGCTGGCCACTATCGATTGCATCTGCAGCTTGGCTTGCGGCGGCGGGACGTTACCGCGATAAACAATCTTGATCGCCGCCTCGAAGGCGAGCTTGTGGCTTTTTTCCTCAGCGCTGTTAGCTCGGGCTTGGTCATATTCGGTCAGCTTAGCGGCCGTTCCACCTGGGCCATAATCGGGTGGCCGCCACAGTGCCTCAATCATACTAAGCGGGTTGGATGAACCGGCGCCACCGCGCAATTTGGCGACATAGCGCTCACTTTTACGGTGCCAATTCGAGGCGGCGGGGCGAATCAAGAGCTGGATCCAGGCTTCCTCGTCAGCCTTGAACTTGGCCAGGGTGGCGGTGATGGCGGCCAATGGGTCCACCTCGAAACTTTGGAAAGTCTTGATTGGCAAGGCCTCTTGGCCTGTCATACGAATTTCGGTAGCCAACATGGTGGTATATGGTTCTTGGTTCGCCGTATAATCCGGCACCTCACTGATTTGGACCGTCGGATATTGGGCGTAGATTTGTTCCTCGACGAAACTTTTCAGATAGGTCGGCACCCAGACATAAAAGCCGATGCGTTGTTTGATGACGGCTATCTCAAAGCTCAGGCACTCACGAAAAGCCGGTTGCCAAGCTTTCGGCGACGGTATCGTCAGCAGACCATGCAAGCTGGCAAACATCTGCTCGGCGGCTAGCTCTTTTTTCTCGTTAGTCCGTGGCACCTGCAATAACAGCACTACCCCGTCATCATCGGTATCTTGCGGTTTTGGAGTTGGTACTCTTGTGTCTGCCATAGCAAATAAAGCCGCCAAAGCGGTCATGACTTATTGTCGCACCTTTGGCGCGACAAATACATAGCTAGGCAACGGAGCGCACTTGCTAGATGCACTTTTTCATCGTATTATAACCTTGTTTTGTAGAGGCGACTGTCTCCAAGGCACTTTTACAAGTTGTTCTCACATTTGGACATGGCAAAACGCCGTGTTTGGCTGCCAATGCATGATGCCCTAGTATCGTACATTCGCAGCCAGACATTGGCACGGTATCCCAAGAACCCTAGCGGTTCAAGACCAGCAGTACAGGCCCGAGCGATTGCTCGCGTCCTCATATCCTCCGAAGGAGACCACCATGTCCATACCCACCATCGTCCGCCGCCTGCGCAAACCCGCCCTCGTCACCGCTGCCGCCTACATGGCAGTTGGAATCGTCATGGCGGCTCCGAAGATAAGGGCGGACTACCGTGCACATCACCGGACAAGTCAGCAGCGGAGACGCCAACCAGCGCTCAACATGAGCTTTGTCGATCGTCTCCGAGCCGCCAACCACGGCAACATCGGTGCGCTCAGAGACCTTTCCCCCGCCGAGCTGGCTTGCGCCACGCTCTACCTGCGCGGCAGCGTCGTCCGGCGCCTGTCAGGCATGGGCACACTCGCCAACCCCTTCGGAGAAGGGAGACAGCGGCTATGACGCACGACTACGGATCCCCGCCCATCCACCGCGACGAGCCGTCCGAGCCAACGACAATTGCCGTCAGGGATGTGGATGAGCCTTTCCGCTCACTGCTAATCGACCTCGGTTATGCCGAGAACGAGCTCCTACCCCTCGTCGACGGCGTAATCACCGTCGCTTCCCGAGTTGGCGACGCCGATCGCATCTGTCAGATAGCTGAGGAGCGCGGCTACAGTACCCGACGGCGCCTGCCAGAGGAGACCAACTGATGAACCAACCGGTCTATCAGACACTACTAGATGAACGAGGTTGCGGAGTGGTGCAACGAGAACAGCTCACAGGGTGGAGAGACAAGTAAGGCAACGGGACGTTGTGGACATAGCTTGAGTGCAGTAATGCTCTCGCTTCCACAATCATCATCCCCAAGCCCCAACCTCTCTCCACCCTGCAGTTCTCTAAGCCCATAATACATTTGTGAGTTTGGAGAACTGACTGCTAACCGTGATATGCTTCACGCCACCAAAGCCGCCTAGTACAGGGCGGCTTCTTTTGGAAGGTGGCTGCCCTCTAGAATGGCCTCGGCTTCGGTGCCTTCGATAGTTTCCTTGTCTAGCAGAACATCCTTGAGCTTCTTTAGGTGGGTCATGTTGGCATTGATAACCGAACGGGCACGATTGGCGGCCTCGGTAATGAGAGCTTCGACTTCTTCATCAATCAGTTTGGCTGTATCATCCGAATACTCACGTTCATGCACCATGCGGTCGAGCATCATGCCTTCATCGACTTTGAATACTTGGTCGCGCAACTTCTTGCCCATACCTTGGTGCGTAATCATGTCGCGAGCAATCTCGGCGGCCTTCTGCAGGTCACTACCACCACCCGTGGTGATATGATCTTTCCCATAAACGATTTCTTCGGCGATACGTCCGCCCATGGCGCGCGCCAGGACGTCCTTGAACTCAACCAGGCTGGTGTAGACCCGATCTTCTGGCGGCAAGAACCATGTCACGCCGCCGGTGCCGCCGCGCGGGATAATTGTGACCTTATGAACTGGGTCGCTGTCTGGCAACACGTGTCCGACCAGGGCATGGCCAGCCTCATGAAAGGCGGTCAGTTCCTTTTCCTTTTCGCTCATGACCTTACTCTTGCGCTCAGGCCCGATGGCCACGCGCTCGAAGGCCTCGGTGACGTCTTTGGATGAAATTTGCGAGTGGTTGTTGCGGGCGGCGATGATAGCCGATTCGTTAGCGATGTTAGCCAGGTCAGCGCCACTGCTACCGGCACTTTTAGCGGCCAGAGCATCGAGGTCGACGTCCTTACCGAGCGGTTTCTTTTCGAAGTGAACTCGCAGGATTGCTTCGCGATCCTTACGGTCTGGCAAGTCGATGTTAACGCGACGGTCAAAGCGGCCGGGTCGTAGCAAGGCCGGATCGAGCACATCGGCGCGGTTGGTTGCCGCCAGCACGATGACGTTTTGGCCCTGTTCGAATCCATCCATCTCAACCAAAATCTGGTTGAGTGTCTGCTCGCGCTCGTCGTGACCGCCGCCCATGCCTGATCCACGACGCCGGCCGACGGCGTCAATCTCATCTATGAAAATAATGCACGGAGCGTTCTTCTTGGCCTTGGCGAACAGGTCGCGTACACGGCTGGCACCGACACCGACGAACATTTCGACGAATTCGGAACCCGAGATACTAAAGAACGGCACATTTGCCTCACCGGCGACGGCGCGGCTGAGCATAGTCTTACCGGTACCCGGAGGGCCGACCAGCAACACCCCCTTCGGAATCTTGGCGCCTAGGCTGGCGAATTTCTTGGGGTACTTGAGGAATTCCACGACTTCTTGCAGGTCTTGCTTAGCTTCGGCCTGACCGGCGACGTTACTGAACATGACCTTGTCTTTTTCGTTGCCGTACAGGCGAGCACGGCTCTTGCCAAAGCTCAACGCCTGGTTACCCTGCCCTTGGGCGCTGCGCAGCATGAAGACCAAAAATCCACCAATCAGCAATACCGGCACCACCGATGACAAAATAGTGACCCAGGCCGATTCGCCAGAAGACTGCGCCTCGTAGGCAACTTGTACCTTGCTGTAATCAAAACCGATTTCCTTCAGGCTGGCGTTCGGGTCGGTGAAAGCTCGGAGCGAAGGTTGCTCTTCACCTTTTTTAGTGATATCCAGTTCGTTGTTCTTGACGAGAATTTGCTTGTACTCACCCTCGTTAGCGGATTTGACCGCTTCGGTCAGGGGTATGGTACGGAGTGTCGAGGGCTGGCTGGTAGCCGCGAAGATGACCAAGCCGACTAATATCAACATCGCCACGAAGCTGATGTTCTTCATGGTCCGGCGGTCGTTCGGCCGCTTCCCTCTTGGTGACATGTTTCCCTTGTTCATTGCCATGTCGTTAAGTATAACGCGTCGGCCAAATGTTGGCTAGCGCTCATTCATGCGGAGTGCCAGTTTGTTGCTAGAAATCCACATTTGGCTACCGCGATTCACGTCAATCTGGCTGCCATGACGCCCGGTCTTGGCGCCCACGACCAGTCGCTCGATGGTGGCGCGATCGAATTGTGTCAGACCGCGGTGGCGCAGCCAGCTAGCCATTACTTCACGAGCAACATTGTGCGGCAAATGGATGAACATCTGGCGATCCAGCACATCAAGCGATGGCTGCATGTGTAAATAATTGACCAGGTGCGTTTCGAGTTCCTGGTTAATTTTGTCAGCCTCGCCCAAAAGCGTCGTCAGGCGTTGCCGCTGGGCAACAGTCAGCTTGGGCACCAGTCGATGGCGAATGTGATTGCGCAGATACACGGTATCGGCGTTGGTGCTGTCCTCGCGCCACTCCAGCCGATGCGCCAACGCATAGGCACGGAGCTGTCGCTTGGTCATGTGTAGCAGCGGTCGACGAAGTTTTTCGTGGTCTTTAAGTGAGGTTAGTCCCCGCCGGTTCGTACCGCGTACCAGGTTGATGATGGCCGTCTCGATTTGGTCATCTTGATGATGTGCCATCAGGATGGCTCGTGCTTTGCTACTACGCTTCACGCGCTGAAGAAATTCATAACGAGCCCGGCGGGCAGTCGCTTCGTTGGCGTCCGGACCTAGTTTGCCCTCGCCGAACACGAATGGCAAACCATGGCTGGCGGCGACCCGCTGGACTAGCCGACGATCCGCCTCGGAATCATCACGAATGCCGTGGTCGAAGTGCGCCACGACCAGCTTGACCCCGTCCATCTGACGTAACACATCGAGTAGCACCATCGAATCCACCCCGCCACTCACGGCGGCCACATAGATGCCCGGCTCGAGTTCAATCTTCATATTATCATTATGCCACTAGCGGTTACGATTCGCACCCAAAGTCGGGCGCTGTATACTGCGGGATATGAAACTACTCTGCGCCACCAGCAACAGCATCAAATTCGGACTTGGCCAACAGATGTGCCGGCGCCACGGTATCGAGCTGGAGCAAATCGTCATCGAAGTAGATGAGATCCAAGGTGAAGATTCCGAGGAGATTCTACGACACAAAGCTCGCGCTGTCTTTGAACGATTACGCCAACCAGTCATCGTTACCGACGACTCATGGCGCATTCCCGCGCTCAACGGTTTTCCTGGCCCGTACATGAAATCGATGAACACATGGTTTACGCCGGACGATTTTTTGCGCTTGATGCACGGCGTCCGGGACCGCTCGATCATACTCGAGCAACGCATCGCGTACATCGACGAAGCCGAAATAGTTACTTTCGAACATGACGTTCCGGGTCAGCTTGGCCAGAAGGCTAGCGGTAATTCGGACATCCCCATCACCAAACTCGTGCAACTGGACGTAGACAACGGCTTGAGTATGGCCGAGGTGTACGAACGAGGGCTAGAACACCAACCGGCCCGTATCGACAAGATGAGTGTGGCCTGGCAGGAGTTTGCCAAATGGTACAAAGCCCGCTAATCACTAGCTGTTCCGAGATATTCAAATTCGTCTAGACTGCTATACTGAAGCTTAAGCAGTAACACCAAAACATGACAGATATAATTTTATTTTTGGCGGGCATACTCGTAGGCGGCATCAATGCCATCGCTGGTGGTGGCATGCTAATCGGGTTCCCTATCCTGCTAGCGACCGGCATACCACCGCTGATGGCCAGTGCCACTACCGGCGTCATCGTACTACCCGGCAATATCGCGGCCGCGGTCGGCTATCGCTACTATTTGCGCAAAGTTCCGCGCAGCTATTTACTGCTGATTATACCGGTCATCATCGGGGCGGCCACCGGAACCATCCTTCTGCGTCACACCTCGCACGAAGCTTTTGCCAAATATATTCCTATCCTCATATTGCTGGCCGTCATCATCTTCGCCTTTCAACCCTTCTTGAATAAGTACGTCCACGGGAACGTACATGGCCCGGCCAAAGTTCGTCGCCGCGTTTGGCCGATAGTTTGGACTGGTCTTGCCATATTTCCGCTAGCGGTGTACGGCGGATACTTTGGCGCGGGCTTTGGGTTCATCATGCTGTCGTTCTTTGGCTTTACCAGCTTGCGCGAACACCTCCACCGCATGAACGCGCTGAAAACTGTCATGACCACCTGTGTCGCCGCCACCGCGCTCGTCGTCTTGGTGGGCTCGGGATTGATCGACTGGCAGCACGGCATGGTAATGGCGGCCGGCAATCTCATTGGCGGCTACTATGGCGCGACGGCCACCCAAAAGGTCAGCCTGCCAGCGATTCGCATCGCAATTCTCGTCATCGGTTGTGTCACAACCGTCTACCTCGGCCTCCGCAGCTACTGAACCGTAATCGTTATCCGTCACCGGCCTAGCCAACAGGGGCGGCTTTATCCTGGCGCAGGCGACAGTCAAGACAAGACCGCATTAATCCATGCTCCTAAATTTATTTTTTCAGACGACTATGGGGCCTAGACGCACGTCGCAAGATACGTCCAAGGCCTATGGCGCTTGTAGGCTCGACGTCGGCTTCAAATCAGATGCCGGAATTTACGACAGCTATCCAATCGACTGCGATAATCAAGACGTAAACTGCAAATGTACCTATAAGCCAACTGTCGGGAGGTCGTTTCCTCAATTGGGCTCTTGCTACTAAGGTTATGGTAAGCAAAACCGCGGGCACTCCAGATAAGACTGCAAACAATTTCGTTCCCACTGGAGCTAGCCCAGGATCTGGCGTAAGCCAAAGGACGGTATCCCATACGAAGAAAAACGAAGAGATAGCAATGAAAGCATATGCCAATACTTTTACAGGGGTTAGTTTGTTTGGTTTTTGTGATTCAAGTTTTTTATTGCTCATATAGAAATGATAACGGATTAATCCATTATTAGGGTTATGGACTTATCGGACGGCGAACATCCACGCTGAATAAGTATTGGCTCTGCCGACGGCTATATATAATGAAGCAGCACGTATTCATAGTAGTCAACAGGGGCAAACCATGCTACAATTTCCCCTGTTCTACATGAGACAAACCTGCGGTTTTTCTCATCGGCCAATCGGCAAAGCCGAGTTTGCAAGCAAACCAAGTTGGCCTGCTCTTTTCCCCTAACGTGCGGAGAGGAGTACGTAGCACCCCAAAATCTTGAACCAAGGAGCCAAAGCGACTGTTCGTGATTTTGAGAGGAGGGCCGTAGCCGCAAGTCGAAGCTTTTGCGATACCTCGCAAAACGAGACAGAAGCGTACGGACCGACGAGGCGGCGTAGCTCAGTTGGTTAGAGCACATTCACATTTTGCATTTTCTTGTGGCGGCGTAGCTCAGTTGGTTAGAGCACAGGACTCATAAGCCTGGGGTCACAAGTTCAAGTCTTGTCGCCGCTACCAGAAGATGCAAAATGCCAGGACTCATATTCGAGGACACGCACAGGAGCCTGCTCCGAGCATGCCGCAAGGATATACAACGTATAAGCCTGGGGTCACTGGTTCAAGTCCAGTCGCCGCTACCAAAATAAGTACCCGAATTCGTCGGGTATTTTTATTTGGTAGTATATTTTCATGAGTCAGTCAGAAATGATCGATGTGCTCGATCAGGACGGCAATGTCATCAAGACGATTAGCCGCGAAGAGGCCGAGCGCGATAACCATCTGACCGAGAACGTGTTGGTTTTCGTCTTTGATACTCGTGGCAATGTATGGGCGCAACTGCGGCCAATGACGAAATCGCACTACCCCGGTCGCTGGGACATATCGGCTTGCGGCGGCGTGGTCAGCGGCGAATCTTCAGCCGAGGCAGCAGAGCGTGAAGCCCTGGAAGAAACCGGCCTACAGTTAGACCTAAAATACGTCGAGACTTTCCTGAATGTCTTCCCAGGCGATAACGGCGAAAATCGAAAGCGTCTGTCACATCTATATATCGGCATCAGTGATGAGGCACCAGCAGCCAACGACGAAGTCGATGACTTCAAAGCCTGGCAGCTCGATGACTTATTCGCAGACATCGCAGCAAATCCAGATAAATACATACCATCGTTCGAAATAGAGCTAGAAAAAGCGTTGACCGCTTACGCCGCCCGAACCAACCAAGCTTGATATACTGCCGATATGCAACGAATCATTTTGGCTAGTCAATCACCCCGTCGGCGCGAACTGTTGGCGGCCATGGGCGTGGACTTTGATGTCATCCCCAGCCAGTTCGACGAGCATTTGGACGACAGTCGCCAGACGGATGAGGTTGCCAAAGAACTCGCCCTGGGCAAGGCCCTGGACGTCGCCCGGACATATCCCGATGCCATCGTCATCGGCTCGGACACCATCGTTACCACCGCGGATGGCAAACAACTCGAAAAGCCACATGATGCCGACGAGGCGCATGCCATGCTGGAAGGTTTGGCCGGCCAGACCAATATCGTCACCACCGGCTTAGCCGTGCTGCGCCTGAGCGATAATACGCAATTGGTTGGCGCCGACAGCGTGTCGGTACTATTCAAGCCCTACGACGAAAAGACTGTGGCCGAATACGTCGCCACCGGCGACCCGCTCGACAAAGCTGGTGGCTATGGCATCCAAAGCGGTGCCGCACCGTTGGTCGAAAACATGTCCGGTAACTACGACACCGTAATTGGGCTGCCCACTCACTTGCTGGCCGACTACCTCGAGCAACTAGGCGTCCAGGCGAAGCCTGTGAATATCACCCCGCCCGTCCCGACAAAATAAAATAGCCCGTTTGACGGGGCTATTTTATCGTACGTACTAACTATGATTTGTGACTTAGAGTTTGTCGATCAATTTATCGATTCGTCGAAAATCTTTATTGGTCGTGGTTGCATATTCGAATGCTAGTCCAAAAATGTTTTTCATCTATGTCGTACCTTTTATTTTGTTAATGTTGTTTGTTTTGTGATCATCAAAACTATCCTGTAGTATACACAAGTTTGCGTATTTGTCAACATACTTATGCTTTGCTATTTGGATTTTGGAGTGAGTTCGGGCAATTCCACCTTGTGGGAAGAGCGGTTGAAGGCAACGTACATCTCGAGCGTGGTCACTATAAGTATCATGAGTACCGGCCCATAGACCACGCCGGCCGCACCGAAAGCGGCGATACCTGCAAAGACGGCCAACAACATCAGTGCCGTATCAAGATGCGCATCAGCTGCCACCAATCGCGGCCGTAGCAGGTTATCAATGAATGACACGACCGTCAGATGGAAGATTATCACGAACAGACCCTGCCAAATGTTGCCGGTAAACAACAGGATGATACCGATCGGAATCGTCACCACGCCGCCGCCTAACGGTATGAAACTTAGGAAGGTCAAAATCACAAACAACAACCAGAAATAATCGACTCCCACCACCCACAGGCTAGCGGCACTGGCCAGACCCTGGGCAACCGCAATTACGAACTGCCCCTTCACCATCGCCTTGGTCATTATGATGGCTCGGCGAATGTAGACATCCATGACATCACGATGGAATGGACTGAGCCCGCGAATGAAGTCCAATAGCTCTCGCTGGTAACGCAACATGGCCATGATCAAAAATATGGCCACGATGACCGTCGTCACGAAGCCGAAGAAGCCCAGGCCGACTTTCTTGAGCACACTCAGCAGCGCCTGCAGTGCCTGGGTCGCCCCCGACTTCAGCCAGCCATTCACCTTGGTCCGATCGATCTGGAGTGATTCGCCGCCCGGTAGCGCCGCCAATGTCTTGTTGGCGCGCTCGGTACCGGTGTTTATTAGCTCCTCAACGTTGGCATTACCAACACTGACGCCGGATTGTTTGATATCGTCCACGACCGAAGCGGCCTGGGTTATGCCAAGCCCGGTGATTATCAATAGAGGCAACACGGCGGCTACGGTCATCGACACCAGGGTCGCAGCCAGGGCAACTGCCTGGACATGTGTTTTGCGAAGTACCGTTTTGTATATGGGGTTGAATACCAGGCTCAAGAGGGCGCTGAACAAAATCACACCTACGAAATTACGCAAAAAATATAGACCGCCAAGCAGCGCGATGATAGTGGCTATTCGCACTGCTGGCGGAATTTGTTTAACGCGGGTCGGAAGCTTGGTGGGCGCCATGTAGTTATTGTAACCCATGTGCGCCCAGGTCGTACTAGCGAGTCCGCACCGGCTTGGCCAGGACGGCGGCCTGCCGGTTCACGTCCATTGCCAGGGCGATTAGCAGCGGTCCGGTGATGAGCGCGTAAACGCCCAGTATCCACACGAACGCTACACCACTTTTCTCGGGCTGGAACAACACTAGGACACCGGCAATCGCCGCCATAAGTCCCCCGATTATCATGACCGTCCGGTACATACTTGATCCGTCCTCGAACAGACCATCCACGACCTCAAACACGCCGCGTACCAGCAACGTGAAACCGACCAGCAGGATGAACGTCGCAAAGCTGACGCTCGGGTGACGCAGCAGATATACACCTACACCTACTTGCGCGACACCGAACAGCAGTGTCAGCATGCGCGTCAGCATGGACTGATCGGTCGCCACGAACCGAGTAAGTCCAAAAACCAGGTCCATGACACCATTAATCAATATGAATGCGCTGAACAGATACACCAACGTCACCAGTGTCAGGCCGGGCCAGAATACGGCAGCGACCCCAAACAGTAACGCCAACACGCCACGAAGCACTAGGCTCCCACTCAAGTTGGCAGCTTCTTGATACATACACTCCTCCTTTTACCTCAACTGTTCCCAAGCTAAATATCCATCCCACAAATTCACGCGTCTGTAAATTATCTTACAGTTTATCTGGGCGTCAGAGACTTATAGATTAGGCCGACACGTCACGTACATGCCACGACCGCTCCGCCAATATCACGGAGCCAGTTCTTCATGTCGGATCCCGCCTGTGCCAATCTTATGATGAGCTGGGCCTGCGTCGCGGGATCGATTCCCGTAGGAGTACCGTCGGTCAGCCGAGCTACGAATACATCGACTAGGGGCAGATATTTTCGGGTCAGCCGATGTCGCCGGTTGTGATCCGGCACTTCATGCAGCCGGAAACCGTTGGAAACAAAATCAAACATCTTCACATGCAATACGTCCGGGTCTTCTATGGCACCTCTGACATGCTCGACATAAAGGGCATCCTTGGCTTCCCGCGTCGGTTTGCGCCCTTGCCTCCTCAGTTCCGCGGCGAAATCAGGATTCGTCAGCGCCGCATCCAGGCGGGCCACCTTTGGGCCGAACCGGAACTCTAGATAGCCGAGAGCCAGCTGCACATCATCTTCGCCAGCCAGCCCCGCCTCACGCGCCTTGGCAACAAGTTTGGGCGCATGATCCTCGACCGAGTCATGCATCAAGGCGGCGATGACCTTATCGACATCGGGTGTGGCCGAAGTTCGCAACACATTGTGCGCCACCTCGAGCGGATGCTCGATATAAGGCACTCCGTCCGAGCGATCATCCTGGTCGATATGGACTTCGCACATCAGCCATAGCGCATCCTCCACCTGACGGCGTTCGTCACCTTCAAAAACAGCATCTAGAGTTGTCTGGAATTCGGCGACAGCCTCCAGCGTCCTCGGTTGGAGGTTCTGGGCTATGAGATCACGCTCGCCTGGCCTATCTTCCATCTACGAGTAATTAAGACAGCCTTAGGCGCACCTGTCAATACCATGTCGGCCTAAAGCGGTAACCGGTTAATATAGCTCAGCTTATATAAGGGCCTGGAGTTCACGGGCGAGCGCGGGAAATTGGCGTATGGGTGGAGTATACGTCCCCATAGCCTCACCCCTAGACCAATCTATCCAGACTTCAGATTCCGACAAGTCTCGGATATCCTCGGGCATATCTACCTCAATATCCTCACACGTACCATCCGGTTTCTCAAAAGCCGCTCGCACGATCAACCTTCCAGTCATTTCAGTAATAGTGGCGCCCCCCTCCGTCTCGACTTCCCGAATGGCCGTCTCGCCCAATTTTTTTGTCTCAGCATCAGGTTCCTGCAGTCTCTTGTTGGCCACCTCCCATAACTCACGAATCGCTAAGTGTGCGTCTTGCCGCGTCGTTGACATAGTCTCTTCCCCTTACGATGGTTGTACTATACAACAAATTAGCATGGTTGTCGCAGGTGGTCTTGGGGCGAGGATATCGCGTATCTGCGGCGCACTCCTCCCTGCGGTACTCGCCCAATAGATGAGAGCACCTTTTGGGCTCCGTTCCTCGTTCGCCGAACCTTATGGTTCGTGCCCTACTCCCGGAAATCGAAGATATGAATTAAAACAGTCCTCCATTGGAGGGCTTTTTTAATTCATCTTGGTTCACCAAATACATTCGAATTGGAACCTTATCTGTTCAGAGTTGGTTAGATGGTTAGGGTTATCAAGGGGTGAAATCTCCGCAATTTACTCTGCCGTGCGAGACTAGAACTCAGCCAGTTTAGCTCCTCATGTACATTGAGTAGCTTCCCGAACGCTTAGAGGTTAATGCTTCATCTTCTTATGTTAGTACGAGACTATTTTTCTTTTTTGGGAAAAGTGGTCCGAGCGTAACGTATGAAACGACAAGAGCTATGGCAAATATAACAATAGCCATTACAACTGCAGTAGCGATTCTTTGAGCTGCATTTGGGGTACCCAAAATTTGGAACAAGGCGGTTAAACACCAAGTCGCTGCTAGTACCAAAAAATTATCGATGAAACGAGAGTTGCACGACTAAGGTATCGCAAATGTCTTTCCCGCAAAAAGGCATTGTCTTTACTCTCGTGGAGTATGATTTCAGGATCTCTGCGGATATACAAAAGCCGCATTAAATTAAATCCTGCGCTAAGAACTAAAATGATGCTTATTACGGTTGACGTCACTTTTTGATGGCATCAATTAGGCCAAATATTACAAATAATATGCCTGTGACTATGGCACCATATGTAGATATTCTTACACTCCGCTCCCCAAAGTGAAGTTTGTAGTATCTGTTCTGCAAATCAAGCAGATGCCCCGACAAGGGCCTTGCAAAAAATAATTGATACTATGCCAAGGGTAACGAACAAGTAACCTGGATTCATATCCTAATGCACTAACATCCGAGCGCTCTGCACCAACAATGATACACCAATCAGAGCCGCAACTAGCCTGTTAACTATGATTGTTTTTTGATCGAATTTTATACCCCAAGCTTCGTTTTGGACCTTAGCTATATATCGAGCCAACTGGCCGTTAAAGATTATTAGGCTTAGTCCAGCTACAGCTACTAACACTATTTCCAATTTATCATGTGCCATATTATTCCTAAGTATATCACCATGTATAGCTCAACGAGTGGGAGTACCCTCCCGGCAAACCGATCCCATATTCATAGGAGCCATCAGCGTCACGGCTGCCACTAAGTCCCAATAGCGAGATTGACGTACTTTGGCTTAGCCCCGTCTGTAGGTGGTTGCCCGCAACCCAACTTATACCACGACCCGCGCTCGAGATACCAATTGATGCACGGAGATGAAGTGTGTGGTCACTATTGAACGCAACCCCTAAGGATACTCCCACTCCATACCTTGCAACACTTACGTCAATCGCCGTGTACCCAGTAATAGGCACAGGGTGCGGAGCATTGTAAAGTGAATAGGCTGCTTTTAACTTCGTAATATCCGTCCCAGCCACTGTAGCCCTCTTCATCGCCGTAGAGTTATCCTTCTTGGCAATGGATACCGTTTTGTAGGCTACCAGTATCCTGGTTGGGGCAGCGCTTGCCTTCTGTAGCCGTGATCCACCTGGTGCTGACTGGATATTCCTGCCGCTTGGTGCGGGTTGCACTGCACTAATAGTCCCTGCCGGTTGCCAGAAAGATACGCTCCCGGCGGGGCATTGTAACATACACATCCCACTCAGGTCATTGAAGTTTATTGGGTCCAGTGAGTAGCTGTAGGCATTGGCATTACCGCCTATGACTGGATCTTTGGATGTAACTCAATCGATCACAGTCAACCAACGGATTATTGGTGTGACAATGCCTTGACTACGCTCGATATAATGATGAGGACACCGACAAGTCTAAACATCCATATGGAAATCTGTACAGATCTCTCGCCGAAATGGAGTTTCCACATCTCATTCTGAGCCTCTATACTCCTTCTGCCAAGGGTATTCGCAAGAGATACAACTATTATCCCGATTAACACTCCCACTACTAGTACTTCATGATTATTCATTACCAACTCATTATACCTAAATCAATTTACATACTAATCAATAGATTCTCGTGTACGTTATTGATGCTCCGGGCATGCCGAAGCCTGCAGCCCTTAACCCCTGATAATTAACACTGGCGCAAACGAAGATGCACAGATCTAATGTAACATCCGAGCCCTCTGTGACATTGCCAGAACTCACCGAGTAGCTAGGGCTAAAGCCTGGAGTGCCAATTCCGCCCTGCCAATATCTGCGTGTCACAGTCCCATCAGTAACCAGGCCGTAACCTCCAACTATACCGCCGAACCCTGCGTTTACGCCGATAGCTTTACTAGAAGGCCCGACTTCAGTGTGCTGTGGCGCTCCGTATAACTCCATCGCAGGCTTCAACTTAGTAATATCCACTCCACTCACGGTCGCCCTACCCATCGCTGTAGAGTTATCCCTTATGGCTACCGTGGCCGTCCGATTCGCTACCAGTATCCTATTCGATGAAGTGCTGGACTTCTGGATACTCGTACCGCTCCGGGTGGATTGGTAACTGCTGGTAGTTCTGGTTGGCTGGACAGCTCGAGTAGTAGCCGCTGGCTGTAAGTATGAAGTACTGACAGTACATTGCAGCACGCACATCCCACTCAGGTCATTGAAGTTTATTGAATTGAGTGAGTGGGCATTTTTCAGTAGTAGAACCGTGCTAGTTCCGGGGGTGCTTGCGGTAGAGTATAAGATTAGCCCCCATAATAGCACCAACCAGAAGGTTAAGCCCCGCAAACTCTAATCCAAGTTTTAGATTACTAACAAGCAGGTAGCCTAAAGGAACGCTAAATACTGCGACAAGAAGCAAAAACCCGAAGTAAGTAGGAAGTCGGGACCTATCGAAGTAAATGTCGCGATTTATTATACCCATACGGGGACCACGTATCTGGGAAATAAGAAATAAGACCGTCGCAAATATAAAAGCGATAATTACTAATAGCGTTTGATTATCTCTCATTCATTTCCCCTTCTAATCCTAATACTTTAATCCACTAAGATAACCTCTAACATCCTCTTGGATGGAAGTATCTGTTACATCATTGACCTTCTCGCCTATTGTCATATATGTGAGGAAACCACCCCACGCACCCTTTGTACAACCACTTACAGCCGCAGCTGGGATGCTTACACCCTCCGTAAACATTGCTGCCATCATACCTGCTGCCATGAATGCCCCACCGGTATATACACATCCCTGACCTACAGCCATTACCGCCCCTCTTATTGAATAACTGCCATTACCAGACGGTGCTTGCACTACGGCAACCGGAAGCGACTGAACCAAAGGTAACTTGATTCTAACCGGTTTGACAGTGGCCACCGCAAGCCTCGTTGAACTGTCGTAGTGCTTCGCTATTACAACTGTTTTATTCGCTACGTTTTGTCTCGTTAATGCTGCGCTAGACTTCTGAACGCTAGTCCCCCTCCCTGCCGCCTGATAACTACCCGCTGTCCGAACTGGTTGTACCGCACTAATAGTCCCTGCCGGTTGCCAGAAAGATACGCTCCCGGCGGGGCATTGTAACATACACATCCCACTCAGGTCATTGAAGTTTATTGGGTCCAGTGAGTAGCTGTAGGCATTGGCATTACCGCCTATGACTGGATCTTTGGATGTAAAGGCACCGAGTACTGCTAGGTAGACTCTGGCACCCATTTGAACAGGAGCAAGCCCCATGCTGGTTTCTTCAAGCTTTTGAGCTGAACCACCATAGCCGTAGCTGCCGTCGAGGGTATTGGCTACCCTAGTGCCACCGGGCAGCATGTTGCCGTATGGGTCGTAGGTGTAGCTGTTGAGCGGACCGTTACCGGTGCTGGTGTTGGCTCCCGCACCGTCCAGTGTGAGTAGTGTACGGCCAAGTATGCTTGGTAAGCTGTACGTCTTTTGAGCACTACCGGTTTGTAGCGGATGAATGGTCAACAGCACACCACCAGGTAAGCTTACAGACTTCTCCACGATATCCCAGTTGGCATCCCGAATTATATCCGGAGAGTCTCCGTCACCCGTATAGCCGTAGTACCAGTAGTTATTAACCGTGTACGTTCCCGCGTTGATATCGTCGTGTTCACGGTACGTGATACGGCCCGTGACGTCACGGTCATAGTACATGGCATCACCATTCTGATTACTATCGTAATTGACCAGGCACCAGTTGCGGTCGGTGCTGTCGTAGCACATTCGGAGCGGCGTAGTGCCCGTGCCAAGATAGGTCATATTGCCATGGCCGTCATACTCACTGTAATTGGCCACAGGATCGCTACTGGCAACAATCTGGTCGGCATAGTTGTAGCAATACTGAGTAGTCGTTCCGTCCACCGTTCGCCAAGTCATGTTGCCATTCTTGCCCGCATTCGGGTTTATGCCGTTGCTAGTGCCACAGTATGTGGCATTTTGACCATCATAGCCGTAGGCATATGAGTCCGAGCCGACGGATGCTGCCGTAAGGCGCCCTGCTTTGTCGTAAGTATATGCCTGGCTAAGGCTATTTGCGCCGGATTGGACGACGTCTGTCAGTGTTTTACCACTTTGGGTGAAGGTCTTGGTATCGGAAATGGTCGTGCCATTAGCCAGCGTGTAAGTTAGTGAATTATCACGCTGCATACTATCGTGGCCCACCTGCGCACCTACTTGCTGCCCGGCATTCGGGTAATTGACGTGGTCTACACGTCCGTATTGATCGTATGTAACGATTGCGTACGTTGTGCCGTCTAGTACATAGCTCGCCAATCGATACAGATTATCGTATGTATATTGCTCCGTGCCCAGATCGCCAACTTTTTGTGTTAGTTGACCGGTGGCATTGTAGTCGTACTCCGTCCAGTTACCATCCACGTCGGTGTAACCCGTAGTTCGGCCCAGCAAGTCAACGATAGTGATGATTGAGCCGCTACTGTCCCATACTACTGATGTGAACGGATCACCATTACGAGCGTAGTCGTGGCTTACTGTCCGCGCAGATCCATCACCGATTGCGGGGATAGCCATAGTGCTAACACGGCCACGACTGTCATAAGTTGTGCAGGTCCATGGGTCACTGTTGTAACGATTCGCCACAACGCGTCCTGCATCGTCATAGATTACTTCGTACACGCGTCCGGCGGTGCTCCCGTCTGGGCTCGCTTCCGTACGGGTCTTCATGAAACCAGCTTGCTTGTAGGCCTCAACTGTAGTCGTGCATGGGTCATCTCTTGTTTCGGTAGCACCATAATAGGCATAGCTATAGGTCGGGTTGCTCGATGGGCTGCCTGGCAAACTACTGGATGTTTGGCGCAAGTAGCTTCCGCTTGCCCCTTGTTGCTCATAGGTAGTCTGAGCAGTCAGATTAAGCCCCGTAGGATCAACTGTCGCAGAGCGAGCCAAACCTAATTCTGGATTGCTACCGTAGTCTGTCGTGACCGTTGTGTTGCCTATAGTGCTATCGTAGACCGTGCCTGAGGTCGGTAAGCTATACCCAGGCTTTAAATAGCCACTCCAGTCACTTGTTGCGCCGAAGCCTCCTTGTTGTTGCACCGTGAGCGTGAACGCACCCGTAACACCTGTTCGGCGATACGTTTCAAGCTGGAAACGTTTTGGCGAACTATCAGTGACACTAAACGTTGAATTTGATGTGACACGAGTCGTGGTACTATCTGTCCACTGGTTCAAGATAAGCTGATCGGCTATCCAAAGCCTCACACCGTCAGGCGTCGTGGCGCTGATCGTGTAGGTACCAACCGGTAACCTTAGCTCGCCACTTGCGCTGAAGCCTATGCCCTGCTTACCCGATGATGCCGAAATTGGCGGACTCGTAAAGTCATTCGTTAATGTGCCCGGAGTAGTGGTGTTGATACCAGTAGTGTGCAATTTTGGAGCGCCATACAGGATACCTGAGGTATCTGTTGATTGCTTAGAGTAGTCAAACCAAGCAACGGATGGGCCTACAATGTTTTCGTCATATCCGGCGTCCGATCGAGCAACTTGTGAGGTATATGTCGAGAGAGGCACCTGATGGGTGGGGTCCGAGGTGTCATACCAAGTACTTGGCGCCGGGCCATAATTGGTTACTGGGCGATCCTCGTCGTCGTATATGGTCGTGCTCTTCAGGCCAAGATTATTTGTGGAACCGTAGACAAGGTCTTTGTTTTCATCCCACTCTACCGAAGAACTTTGGTTATTATTATCCGTGACCTTGGTTGTACGGTACAAATCATCGTACTCAACACGCTTCATGAAGCCATTAGGTTCAGTTGCACCCGTAATATTTTCTTCAGTTGCTCCTGCATATCCAGGCACGTCATTGCCGTTTTGATCCACATATCCTTTTAATCCAGGTAGGTACTTCAAAGTGTACTCAATCCTTGAGCCGTTATCGGCTGCGTCTGGCATCTTGACTGATGTCACACGACCTAACTGATCGTATGTTAACGAAGTATTCGCATTGTCATTATCCGCACGATAACCGGCTGCAATCGCATCCATCGCCAAACTATCGCGAACTGCGTTCAGACGGTAACCTACCGTACTACCTGAACCATTAGTGACTGCTTCGTAGCGAAGATCGGTTAGGTTGCTACCGGGCTGAGCAATACGCGCCAGTTGGCCTTGGATGTAATAGAAATGGGTGCTTCGCCCATCATTGGTCGTCACGGCACATAACATTCCTGTTGGAGTCGTTGCATCGAAACCGGTAGGCGACGTGCCGCAGGACGAACTGCCGCTATAGTAGAGCGTCGCGCTACGAGATTGGTCTACTCCGTCGATTATTTGCTGAAGATGCGTTGGAGTTCCGCCGTATACATACTTGAGTGCAGCTGGAGTCCTGTCATCGCTCGAGCTCGTTGCGGACGACAATGTCCCATCGCTATTGAACACGTAAGTCATTCCGTCAATATCTTGGAATGTGAAAGTGCCATCTGCATTCCGTACCAAATGGCCGTCCTCATTTACTGGAGGCGTGTAGCCTGAACCCGTCCATTTATATTCATGGGTAGCGCCCGATGCGTCACTGAGGATAACACTGTTAAGACTAGGTTTTAGATGGTCGTAATTTACTCCCCCAGTTGAGCTTGTACTAAGCTGCCAACCAGCAGGTAGCACTTGAGCATTTGGCGAAAGCCAGTCAGAAGGCGTAATTTGCGCCGGAACGGTTGTCCCATTTGAAGTCTTCATCCAAAATTCAAAGCTGGCAGTAGTGGCTTGGTCAAAATATTCGATGGTTATTGGTACTTGAACGCCTTGGGTAAGATTCATGGTTGTCGTACCCCATTGCGCTGTTGAAGGCGCTGAGTGGGCGGTCCAGTTGTTATAGACAATGGTGTTGCCTGTACCAACAGTTATTTTTGCTCCATCATCGCTACGCACTCCGAACAAGTATGTACCGGTTGTGGGTACGGTAAGATAACCAGTCCATCTTGCTAGAAAATCAGCCGGACCACCAGCAACAGGCGCGCCCGTTCCCCAGTTGAAGCTCAGTAATGGATCCGTTCGCTTCATCACCAAAGGATTACCGCTCGAGAACGTGTTCGTACCATCTAGCCGTGCAAAGTAACTGCCCGTAAGCCCATGCTCCGTAGCTGCGGGGCGTACTCCAGTCTGCAACCAATCAGATGGAGCAATCTGATCTTGGCCGTCAGGCGTTTTTACGTGCAGCTGGACATTCGCGGTGCTTGTGTTTTCCCAGTACAGTACGCTAATGGGTACCACCTGACCGGCTTGGAGCGTTGTCGCGGAGCCATAGGTTATGCCCGTGTGCCACGCCGTGCTGTTGTACACTTGCACGCTATTCACAGTTACGCTCATCGTGTCATCGTTAGTGCCCCCGAAGTAATAGCTCCCTGTTTGCGGAGCGATAAAATAGCCATCCCATTGAGCTGAGTAGTGATCATTTACGCTTGTAGTGAACCCTGGGTTACCTGTGCCCCAATCGAAGTCAACATTTTGGTCTACTCGTGTTATAGCTGGGGTACCACTGCGGGTATCGTTTGTCCAATAACGGCCGACTAATCCGGCTCGCGAACGAAGAGGAGAGTTGTAGTCCATAGTCACTCCAAGTGACCCGCCCAAAGCATCAGATGAATGGCTCATAGCGCTGGTCGATACATTACCAGTCGCAAGATCCACACTTACTGGCCCGATATCTTCATATGTCTGAGTTTTATCTTTCCCGGTGCGTGTATCAATCCTGAACGCCACAGAGGTTCCCCATGCGCTATAGCTAGCAGTAATGGGGTCATAAACCCTGGCTTGAATGTAGTAAGTATTGCCGTCTTGCAACACATTGTCAGGCGACGTCCACTGACGAGCATTGAGTTTGCCTGAGTCAATAATCGTACCGTTTGCGGTAGGGCCGGTGCTTACCAAGAACTCGTATTGTAGCGGCGTGCTGCCATTTGGGTTTTGTTCATAATTAACCGTGAATGATGGCTGAGTTTCGACATACACCTGATCGTCCACGGGGCTTGCTATGCTAGGCGCTGCTGGGGGACCGCCGTAAGTAAACGCGACATAGCTTCCCGTCGTACCACCGGTGCCCGGATCAAAGTTTTTGAAAGAATTCGTTGTGCCATCTTCCCCACCAAGCATCAACCATGCACCGAAGTCACCAGCAGCAATTCGCGCCTGATAAATATTAGTGACATCGATGTTCCCTGAAGTTGCAATATTACCGGAATCATTAAAGTGGCCACCCTCAAGACAACTTGAAAAACTATTCAAACAAGTTGCATGCCCAACATAATAAGTATGAGTACCAGTAGCCCCGGTCCAAAAACTCGCCTGGCGCTGTACTAAATGAAGGCTTGCTTGTGTTAAAAGATTGCTGGAGTTTTTGAATTGATCATATTTGGCATAGAACGCGCTGCGCCAATATCGCAGGATGTTATTGCTGTCGTACAAAGAACCGGCATATGGGTTACACTCCGTCGAAAGACAGATAAAGCCATCACTCTTAAACGACTTGTAGTTACCACTTGTCCGTGTGCCGAAGTTACTGTAATAGGTACTCGGGTCAATGACCGCCGGGAACGCCTTGTCGGGGAGATCCGCCAAATAAGAATCTTCGACGGAAAGCTTAATGGTATCCGCCGAGTATGTTTGCGTGAATTTACCAGGCTCCGTGACCATACCAAAATTATTTAGAATCAAGTTTGCCGGAGTTACATTGAACTTTTGGTCTAGGGCTCCGTCGATCGAGTAGTATGTACCAACCTCCTGCTGCCCCTGGTGTTTACCCAGCGTGCCACCGAGCAGTTTGAAACTAAAACTATGGGCGGAATCTTTGTTCTTGAGAATAATATTCTCCTTCACAGCATCGGTTTGGAGAGAATATTCAACATCCACACCATCCCAAAGGTTGTAATAGTGCACCGTTTGTTGGCCGTCGGCTTGGGTAATGACGGGCGTGACCGAGTTGGCACCTTCGGGTACATACCCTATCTGATCTGTGCCCATTTTGATTCGAACCATGCCTCCTGCAAAATCACTTGGCGCGAAGCGTGCCTGCCATGTATTCCCCGATGTCGTGAAGAACGCCTCATTCGTAAACCACGATTCAATATTCCCCCACGTCTTGCCAAAGATATTTCCAGAGTCAGCAGCGTTTTTGTCTTCGGTGAGGCCAAGATCGATAGTCTTCCACTCTCCGTCCACTTTATAGAAATGAGGAGCGAAATAATTCTTGCGCGTAATTGAGCCGTCCGCATTAACTTGGCTCTCCGATGTCGCAGTACGTTCACTGACAATTTCATGAGGGGTGATCGGCGCTTGTTTTTCAATTGTGCCAAGCGCCTGTTTGCTAGCACCTATGCCCGAATTGCCTCCAAGTACGGAAAGCACATCGATACCGGTCGTATCGGCAGCGGCATCGCCACTGCCTTTTGTGGGTTGCATACCACTTGGGTAGTTAAAACTATGCTCCTTTGTTGTGGCGTCTTTATCAATGTGGAGGCGCTTAGAGGCATTAGTAAAGTCGTGTTTCTTATACTGGATATCTACGGCAATGGCAGAAGCGCTGGGAGCACTAAGTCCAGCCAAGAACAACAGAAGAAAAAACAGCGCTGTGAGGCGCTGTATAGGTAATTTTCGTAATCTCGTAAAGTTTAGGAGTTTATTGGTAACGCTGAACAATCGGGTCATTTTCGGTCTCCTACACAAATTTACTACCGTACTCATAATAAGCTTAAGATTTAGTTAAGCACAACCGTTTTGTTCTAAGTCATTGTGGAAAAGTTTACGATACCACTCTGTGCGTGGTTTCGAAGAAAAAGCACTCACCGTTTGGTGAGTGCTTTTTTGGTTCCGGGGGCAGGACATCGCGCGCACTTTGTGCGCACTCCTCCCTGCGGTACTCGCTAAAAAGATGCGAGCACCTTTTTAGCTCCGTTCCTCGTCCGCCGAACCTTACGGTTCGTGCCCTACTCCCGAAAATCGAAGATATGAATTAAAAAAGCCCTCCAATGGAGGACTGTTTTAATTCATCTTGGTTCCGGGGGCAGGACTCGAACCTGCGACCTCGTGGTTATGAGCCACGCGAGCTGCCGCTGCTCCACCCCGGGATATCTGGATATATCTTATATATACCTTCGGCTGAAGGTAAGACTCGAACATGGTACCAATCTAAGGCTAGCTTGTCAACGACCCTACTGACGGTGCAAGAAGAAGTCGACCCATGACCGGAAGTTGCGCTGCCAGCCTGGTTGGGCATTGGCGGCGGTAACCTGTTCGTCATAGCCGGGCAAATCCACGGTGTGGGCCAGCGCAACGTCGCGCGGAACGATCAGCTCGGTTTCGCCCGGTTTGGCTAAGCCGAAGTTCTGCCTGGCGGATAGCTCCAGGTATTGGTTGGTCTTGTAATATTCGTTCTCTAGCCGCAGGTTAGTGTTACCTAGCGACTGCAGATCGGTCTGTTGCTGCAACTCGGCAATTTCCTTCTGCAGACGGTAATTGGTATCGATTGCCTTAACGCCGCTCCAGCTTACCAGTAGTACTATCACGCCGAAGCCAATCAATCCCAGCACTCTCACATCACGGGCCTCATGCAGATAAGGCTTGTACTCTTTGTATTTGGCATTCAGCCACTGCTTGAGAAAACGAAACATATCCCTAGTAGTATATAACCTGTGCCCAATCTGGTATACTCATCCCTGTTGCAACCACCCAATTTTTCAAACCAAGGAGCCTATAACGACTGTTTGAAAAATTGAGAGGAGGGCCGTAGCCGTGGACCGAAGCTTTTGCGATACTTCGCAAAAACAAGGCAATGGCGTACAGACCGACGAGGGGGTGTAGCTCAGTGGTTAGAGCAGCGGGCTCATAACCTGTTGGTCGATGGTTCAATCCCATCCACCCCCACCAAAATGATTTCAGGCGCGAGCCTACTAATAAATAACCCTCTGCGATGGAGGGTTATTTATTAGTAGGTAGCAACGGTGTACACCTTGCCGCGCTTGCCCATACGAATGTGAGAGCAGCCAGTACCGGGTGTAATTTCAAGGGAGCAGTCTGCACAGACAATCGCCTTACTACCGAGCTCACGCGTAATCCGGCGAGTTACTGCCAGCACCTCATTGCCAGCATCTACGTGCTCATTAAGGTCATCACCGTCAATAGCGTACCCCAAGTCACGTAGTGAGTCTGGGTCACCACCCATCGCTCCAACCGTTCGCAGGTTGTCGTAAAAGGCTTCGATTTGTTCTGACCTTTTTGTCATAATTTCATTATAGCATAAACTGTATGGAATGTCAATTGATAGACAGTTACAAAAAAGCCCTCCTGAGGGCTTCCAACACGGATAGCCCTAGGGGGACTTATTTGGCACCTGTTTGTTTGTATTCCTAGCATACTATGCAGTTGCCATAAGCACAAGCAAAATACATAACTACTTATCCACATAGGGTGGCAACCAAACTAAAGGGACTCACCCGTAAAGATGAGCCCCGATAGCTGTGAATCGAATTGAACTATTTCTTCTTAGAAACAGTAAGGAAACCGTTGCGTGGGTTTTCTTTAACAACGCGGTCTTCTGGAAGGTCTACTGGAGTACCTTTAGCGTTTTTTTCTACCTTTGCGAAAAAGTAGATAGTTTGTGGTTTACCACCGCGAAGAGTAACTTCGGTCTTGTGTAGGTAGTAGGTTACGCCCTTTGAGTTAGTGTGTTTGTAAGCCATATGGTTTTATACCTCCTATTAGCATCTTACAGAGATAGCTTATCGTGCTTCGTAGGTAGTGTCAACACTTTACACCCCTAGTAATGTAAGAACTGTTACATTTCCCGATAATGGTACTTCAAGAGGATACGCAAAATGACCATGCTAATCATGCGAATAACGATAATAAACATGAGGCCAAAACAGATAACAATTGACCAACCAGCAAAGTCTGGAGACCATGCGGGCGAGACAAAGCTATACCGGTACTGCGCAGCGCTCGGAAGCTGCAATTCGGCCGAAGCAATTTCGTCGGCAGGATGTTTGTTAAGTTCGTCCACATAGCAGCGCACGTATGCCGGGGACCACCCGTTAAATTGGGGTTTACAGACTTCATCGGCCGCCCGACGAATTTCAAGTGCCTTAACCGAGCCGCTGCTGCTCGCCTGGGTGGCCTGCCGCTCCACGTCACGGTTGTACTGTTCCTGTAGGTAGAACACCCCTGTATTGGCATTCATGTGCGCAGCAGAGTACCGCTGTAGATCGTAAATACGTGCAGCAATGTCATCGACGTTCCCTGTTTTATCGGCTGCAGCCACTGCGTGACGCCGGGCAACCATGCCAGTGTTGTTGAGCCGCAGGAAGGTGGCAGCGAGGAATACCATCAGGATAAGCAGCACGACAAGCCGCCAGGTTTTTACCTGTTGCAACCGCTTGATACTGCGACGTACCTTGCGTTTATCTGCCACTAAAGTTTCCCCACCGTCATGCTACGATACAGTATACCAGGAATTACTTGGCTGCGCGATGAATGAGCAGGAGTAACAACCCATAAAAGGCCGCAGCCACAAACATCGCCATCATCCCCTCGCGTAGTCCAAACATCATCATGCAGACATACAAGGTAAAGCAACCGAGCGCCGCACCGAGACTGAGTATCATTTCGATAAACATCATGTAGGTAATGCGGTAGCCGGAACTATCGGCCACATCAAAAATCACGCGCGTGAGCGGCATCACATAGGCACTCGTAGCGATTTCGTTGGCAGTATTGATGCCCATTACCCCAGGAGCTGACGTGACGAATGGTCGGAAAAGGTGGATGACCATATTTGCTGCAGCGCCAACAACTAGCAGAACACCGCCCTTGTGCCTATCGACAATTTGGCCAAATGTCCAAGCGGCGATCATGCCAATGAACACTCCGAGTGAAGCGAGCCCTCCGAGAGCAGCGTAGGTAGCATCGCCATAATTTTCAAACACAAATAGCGTCATAAACAACGTCCAGGTCATGCCACTGGCCACAAAATCAAACCCTATCACGCTTTCAGCTGCGAGGCTTGACCGCGCGAGGCGCCAAGGAAACCCAGCGATACGCAGTTTATTGCGCGTCATCGTTGGTTCTATGGTCTTGAACAATGGCACCGCGGCCACAATGAGCATCACGCTCGCGACGATAATAGTGACCTGCGGACCGTACACCGATGCGATAACCCCACCAACGATTGGGCTGACAATTCGCGCAATTTTGTCGAAAATCTGCATTGTGCCGATTTCTTTGCCGGCATGTTCACTGTTCTTAACTTTTGAAAAATCCACCATATAGCAAAGATCATAAATGGTCGATGCTATTTGCTGGAATACCCCGAAGGCAACAATCGCCCAAAACCCAAACTCCGGTACCAACAAAAAGGCCACCATCGATGGAATGCGAACGATATTCGCAAGAAGTATGCCATGCTTTGGACCAAAGTATGCCGCATATTTGGCGGCCACAATCGAAAATGGTACCTTCAGCAGATACAAAACACCGTAAAAGAGTACGATAAACTCGACCGCATACCCGAGCTTGTACAAATAAACGGCCGCGAATAAATTCACAATGTTAACCGCAAATATCGTCAGAAGGCGTGACGTATAGAGTTCTGCAATTTCATCAAACGAAACAACACGCCAATAATGGCGACCGGCAAAAATTCGGTTTATCATCACTTTAAACATATGTGTTTTTGTTCATTCCAACCCTCATAGTATAGCATACTGCTCATGCTATACTGAGGGCATGAACATCTACTTTTCGGGTATTGGTGGCGTGGGGCTGGGGCCTCTTGCCGAAATCGCGCGGGATGCCGGACACACGGTCCGTGGCAGTGACGCGCACGAAAGCCTCACTACAGCCGAACTGCAAAGTCGCGGCATCACGGTTAGCAACGATCAGTCAGGCGACTACCTTGCCTACTGCCACGTGCAGCAACCCATTGAGTGGCTAGTGTATACTTCTGCCCTCCCCGACAACCACCCCGAACTCGTAAAAGCACGTCAACTTGGCATCTACACAGCCAAGCGTGATGAGTTAATTAATTACATCATCAAAGAAAAGAACCTGAAGCTGATTGCCGTCGCCGGTACCCATGGCAAAACAACAACCACTGCCATGCTGGTGTGGACATTCCGCCAACTTGGAATTCCCGTCAGTTTTTCGGTGGGCTCTAATATGAGCTTTGCTCCAAGTGGTTACTTGGACCCAGATGCCCAGTATTTTGTGTATGAGTGTGACGAATTCGACCGTAACTTTTTACATTTCACTCCCCACCTATCGCTCATCACTAGTGTCGATTACGATCACCCCGACACCTACCCGACGCAGGCAGATTATGCCGATGCGTTCACAACGTTCCTCGGCCAATCAAAGCAGGTTATTATGTGGGACCGCGACACGGTTATTAATATTGTGCCACCCCATGGAACATGGCGACTCCACGAACCCGACATCATTGACTTCAAAATACCCGGCGCCCACAACAGGGCAAACGCTACGCTGATTGCCAAGGCATGTGAGTACCTAAAAATTGGTGACGAATCACGCATTCGAACCGCTATCGAATCATTCCCTGGCACAGCGCGCCGGTTCGAAAAGCTCGCCGATAACCTTTATAGTGACTATGGCCATCATCCGGTAGAAATTGCCGCGACACTGCAGCTTGCGCGCGAGCTCTCCGACCACATCGTGCTCGTATACCAGCCGCATCAGAACACCCGGCAGCACCAGGTGCGAAGTGGCTACACCTCATGCATGGAGCTGGCAGAAGAAATATTCTGGCTCCCTACCTACCAATCACGCGAAGACCTGAACCTTCCGATTTTGAAACCCGAGGAGCTTGCCGCTCGTCTTACGAACCGCAATGTCGTCACCTATGCCGATATGAACGATATGTTATGGGACCACATGACCTGGGCGCGCACCAACGGAAAGCTTGTCCTGTGTATGGGCGCAGGTAGTATCGACGCATGGGTGCGAAGTCAACTTGCGGCGACCGCCGATGTTACTCCAGCTATTCCGTCGTAAACTCTTCAAAAAAGAATGTATCACCGAAAAAGCTTCGGGTCACAATTTGCTCAACCGCAGGGGCTAGCCGTAACTTTGGTAAATCGAGGGGCTCTACCCACTGCAAATGATCGGCAGCAGGAATGGCGTCTGTTTCGAAACGGATGATATGTGCGAGCGTCGTGCTCTCTACTTCGCCATCAGCCATCACTCGAATATAACAATCACCTACATGCCGTAACTTATGCGGGTCGAAGTCAAGCTTTTCGCGAGCTTCGCGGCGCGCCGCGTCAAGGAGCGTGACGTCATCAATATGTAGCTTGCCATAAGGCAACGTCCACGTATTGATGTAGGGCTGCTTGGTGCGCTTTTGTAGCAATACCTTGCCATAGCCATCCTGAACCAGCAACATGGTAATAATTTTTGGCTGGGTACGCATCTGCATTTTGTCAGAGCTGATACGATCAACGTAGCGAAGCCCCATACGACTCAGGGTATAGCCTTGGTCAGTTTTGGCGACATACCCCTGCTTTTGCAACAACTTTAAATGGTAGCTAAACAAATTCGTATCAACGCGCGGCGGGCACAAATCGCTAAACCTGGCGTATTCCTGAAACATTAGTAAACGAACAATCTGGCGCTGTATGTGGTGTTTTAACGTATCATTCTCAAACATATTTGACTCAAATCTTACTATCTATACCCTATCATACTTATTGATTATAGTGAATATGTAATCTGTAAATATGAAAGGAATAGTGAAAACATGTCAGTCGAATCAATTACAATTACAAATGAGTTTGAGCAAAAGATACCCCATGAAGTCGAGCACAAATATATCCCAATTTTCCCTGAAGACCTAGAAGTATACCGATCGAGCGGCTGGCCAATTGAGCAGTTTTACTTGAGTCACCCTAGCGAAAGCTTCAGCCTTCGGATGCGAGAAGAATTCAAGGATGGGACATTGCATTACGAAGCGACGTTAAAAGACACTGGGCATATTACTCCTGACGGCATATCGCGCATGGAAATAACAACCCCCGTTTCCCCTGAGCTTTACCAGTTATACCGATCGCCCGACACGCCCGTTCTTCGCAAAATACGTGCCGAGCCACTTCCGGGCGTGACCGTGGACTTTTACGAAGACGGCATGGTGCAAGTAGAGTCAGAGAGCCCTGCTAACTGGCGAGAGTTCGTGCGCTTGCACGGTGACAGATTCGTGGAAGTAACTGGTGATCGCAGTAGCGACAATGAATGGAAAGCGCACCTGAGCTTCCGACGCAGTAATAACGGCAACGAGGCGCTCAAACCCAGCGTCGATTTGGCCTCCAAAGACATCGTTAACGACATATTAGCTGCCAATAAACCGGGCGAGCCAACCATCCTGCACATCGCGGGGCGCTCTGGGTCGGGTAAATCTACCATCGTTCGCGAGGTCCAGGCTGACTTAAACAACCTCGGTGTTGAGTCTGTCGTGCTGTCTACCGATGATTATCATCGAGGCAATACCTGGCTCGTGAACTATAACGACGGGGAAGCTTGGACCAAATGGGATGACGCTGTCGTGTACGACACAGCCGCCCTGGCGGTGGACTTAGCCGAACTACGCGCCGGAAGGCCCATCTGGCAACGCACCATCGACTTCAGTGTGTGCGAGCCAAAAATTACTGGCACCATCCAACCGGCGCCTGTTGTTATCATCGAAGGAATCTACGCGGGCAGTGCCGATATTGCGTCGCCAAACCACCTGAGCTACGAAATGACAACACCACTCGCGACCTGTGTTGGCCGACGACTGTTGCGCGATATGCGGGAACGACCCCAATTTGCCGACCCGGTTGCTAGTCTGGAGTACATGCTCCGTGAGGCTGAGCCGGCCTACCGCCAACAAGAAGCTGCCCGTGGAGCATCGAAATGAAACGTGGCGAGATAGTCGAAAACCCCGGCTATCATGTACGTGAGATTCCAAAAGGTGTCATCGGCGAATCAAGCAAAATACTCGAAGAGGTGCTTGAACTACAAGATGCCGAAGATCAAAATGCTTCGATTATGGCATTGGTCGAATTATCAGATATGGTCGGAGCAATTGAGCTGTACCTTGAACATCGTCACCCTACCGTTGCCATCGAGGATTTGCTGATCATGTCACACATTACCCAACGAGCATTCAAAAATGGCCGACGAACGTAACCTTCCTCACTTCGAGCCGTCGCTGATTGACTACACGATTTTAGCAGATGGCCTACGCTTTTACACGAACAATGGCTACCCGTACCACGAGGTGCCATGGGTGGTACGACCAGAAGCCGTCAACGTTACACTACCACCAGGAGCAGAGGCGACCCGCAACCAGTACGGAGACCTCGTGGGCAGCGGTGAACAGAGCTTGATTGAGCTAATGATGCGCGGCGAGCACATACAAAAAGCGTGTTGCATTACCCCGTGCTTTCGGCTCGAGCCAGCGTATGACGATCTCCACCATGGTTACTTTATAAAACTAGAGTTATTCGACACCCAGGCAACTGTGCCGACACTGATGGCAATGGTCGCTTGTGCAAGTGCATTCTATGAGCAGTACATACCAACAAATGTTGTTGAGACAGGTGTTAATATGTACGACATTGTTGATGCACATAACGGCATAGAGCTTGGCTCATACGGGTTTCGAACATGGAGCGAAGGCACCTTTACATACGGTACTGGCGTCGCGTTGCCACGGCTAAGCACGGTGATGGCGCAGGCTCAGGGCTCTAAGCCTGGTGAGCCCTCACAAAGTACGACGTACGTCCCTCACTGAGCCAACGCTGCTCATAGGTCGTCATGATTTTATAATCATCGTCTAACACAGATTCGTGCACATCAAAAGCAAGCTGATCGATACTCCACTTTTCGGCAACGAGCTGCTCTAGTGACCACGCGAAAAATGCTGGGTCGTCATGCTTCAGGTACAGCGCCCCACTCGAGCTAAGTAGCCCCGAATATTTCGCAAGGAATGTCGGGTGCGTCATGCGACGGCCGGCGCTTCTACTGCGTGGAAATGGGTCGGGAAATGTCAGCCAAACTTGTGACAACGAATTTGCTTCAAATAGCTCATCAACTTGATCTGCGCGCGCCCGAACAAACGCGATATTCGTTACGCCACGTTCAAGCGCTTTATAGGCACCGTGTTGCAAGCGATCTGCCTTGACGTCGACAGCCGCAAACATTTGCTCCGGATGGCGTGCGGCGAGCTCGACGCTAAATAACCCGTTCCCCGCACCAATCTCTACGACATCGACAGGACGCTTTTGCCACTCGGCAAATTCGAAACAATTTTCGGCGTTGTGAAACTTCGCAAATTTATACTTTTTGCGTTTACGAGTAATAATAAAATCTTCGGGGTTGAGTATTTCTGACACTACTTGCCTATTATACTACGGTGTATCTGTTACAATAAGGGTAACCGCTATGCATGCATCTATCTTCACCGAACTCGCAGTCATCGTCACGGTCGTCGTGGCGCTTTCTGCCCTGATGAAGTTGTTGCGTCAACCGCTCATTATGGGCTACATCATTACCGGTGTGCTAGTCGGTCCCAGTTTTAGCTTTTTCCATATTACTCGCAATCAAAACGCATTTGACTCGTTTAGTGCCATTGGAATTACCCTCCTACTCTTTATCATTGGGCTTGGGCTAAACGCTGGCGTCATCAAAAGCCTTGGTCGCGTGTCGTTCACGACCAGTATGTCGATCCTCCCCTTTCTGGGGTTCCTCGGTTTTGGTGCAAGCAAGCTGCTTGGCTTTGACGACACAACAAGCCTTGTCCTCGCCATGGCCATCTTCTTCAGCAGCACAATTATTGTCCTAAAGACACTTAGTGACAAAAAAGAAACGACCAGGCTGTATGGCCAAATAACGCTTGGCGTACTCTTAATTGAAGACTTAGTGGCGACCGTTGCCGTCGTGGTACTCGCCATGATGGCAGGTCCAGCCAGCACGGGTGATGTATCAATACTCGCGATTATTGCCAAAGCCCTCGCGCTCGGCGGCGGGCTCTACGTGATTGGGCGATTTGTTATGCCATATATTGCACGATTCGTCGCGCAGAGCCAAGAACTGCTCTTCCTCTTTGCGCTCAGCTGGGGACTTGCTGTCGCCACACTGTTTGATATCGCAGGCTTTAGCCACGAAGTCGGCGCTCTGTTTGCCGGTGTATCACTCGCCGGTCTACCCTATGCATCCGAAATGGCCGCGAAACTCAAACCGTTACGGGACTTCTTCATTGTTATCTTTTTTGTCACACTGGGCGAATCGTTCACGATTGAGAGTATTAGGCAAAATCTCTGGGCTGCCTGTGTGCTCGCCGCGATTGTCATTTTTGGCAAACCGCTCTTAGTGCTCATGAGCCTCGGCATCCAACGCTATACCAAGCTCACGAGTTTTAAAACCGCTCTCCATTTGTCACAAATTAGCGAGTTTTCTATCATTTTCGTCACCATCGCCGCGAGCAAAGGACTCGTTGCAGCCGACATGGTGTCGCTGATTACTCTGACTGCATTTATCACAATCGGTATCTCGTCGTATCTCATGAAACATGCTGATGGCCTGTTTAGGGTGTTCGAGAAACCACTTCGACACTTTGAACGTATCTCCACGCGCAATCCCAAGCAGCACAGGGCCTTCTACCCTGTCATCCTCGTCGGATACCACAAAGGTGGGCACGAGTTCTTACGAACGTTTCGCGATATGAAGCAGCGCTATATCGTTGTCGACTATGATCCCGAGGTCATTGAATCACTCGAAGAGCAAGGCGTCCGCCACGCATACGGAGATGCGACAGACGAAGAATTCCTCGACGAACTCAATGCGGGCCGGGCACAGCTGGTGGTAAGCACCATGACTGACCTCGACACAAACCGTAGTTTGCTGCTCTATATCCGCCGGCGCAATCAAAAATCCAGTTTCATATGCCATGCCAATAACTATTCAGAAGCAGCAGAATTATACGAACACGGGGCCAGCTACGTGAGCCTACCACACTATATCGGAAGCGAGCGTGTCAGCAGCTTCATCAAGCGCCACGGCCTCGACCATGACGCGCTTGCCAATTACCGCGATAAACATCTAATTACCATCGGTCGACAGGCGCTCAAAGGCTAGCGCAAACGCTCGACCGTGCCGTCGTCGTGAATACGGATCAAACGGGATGGTGGCGTATCAGCCGGAACGGTGCCACCATCGACATATAGATCAACCGTTTCACCGAAATACTTCTTTGCCTGTGCGACTGTTGCTGCAGGCGGCAGGCCCTCGGGATTAGCACTTGGCGCGATAAGCGGGCCAGTCCGCGCAATAACATCCTGCAGCCAGTCGACGCTTGGTATGCGGTGTGCGATGAGTAAATTCTCACGATGCAGCCACGCTGGCGCAGCAGGCGAATCTACCAGTATGCTGGTTGGCGATGTTCGTTCATGATTGATTGCGCTAATATCACCGTAGGCCTGACTGGCGTTCGCGACAAGCACGATGCACGACTTGCGAGCATTGCGGCCTTTCGCCTTGTACACCTTCTCAACCGCTTTTTCATTGTCAGCACAAGCAACAACCCCATACAGGGTGTCAGTGCGCACGACGGCAATTCCGCCCGCCAGCAGTGTTCTGATTAAATGCTCGTACTTACTTTTCATCCCTGTTATAATACCAGATATGGAACAAATTACGAGCATAACCGCCATTCTGGCAATCGGCGCTGCCGGCTATTGGTTCGGACCAGCAATTGTTAATTGGCTCATGGCCCACGTCTTCGTGACGCCCTATCAACGCACACTTCACCGTAAGGACCTCGAAAAGCGCCAACGTACGCTCGGCGCACTATTTGCAAATGTCTGGCGAATCATCGTCGTCATGCTCGTGGCCTACGGCGTTTTCGTTCAGTTCTTCGACTACAAAGCGCTCGCGCCAATCTTTGCGAGCGCAGGCATCATCGGTGTGGCTTTCGGCTTCGGTGCGCAGTCACTCGTCAAAGATTTCCTAAGTGGCGTGTTCATTATCAGTGAAAACCAGTTCCGGGTTGGCGATATCATTGAAATCGATGGCTTCGGCGGCACGGTCGAACGAATCGGCGTACGGTCCACGGTCATTCGTGATGTTGATGGCAACGTTCACTACTTCCCCAACGGCATGGTTCAGCATGTCATCAACAAAACGATGGGCTATAGCATGGCGCGATTTACGGTCGCCGTTGCACCCGACACCGATATAGACAAAGTCAGCAAACTCATCGACAAGCTTGGGTTAGCGCTCGCCAGCGAAGACGACTGGAAAGACAAAATACTCGAAGCGCCACACTTCGTGATGATGGGCGAATTTACCGCCACGGCGGTCAACCTCATCATTTCCGGCAAAACACAGCCTTCGGATCAGTGGTCTGTTGTCGCCGAAATGCGTCGACGAATTTTGGAAAAGTTTGAGCAAGAAGCAATTACCATCGGCACTGTTCCCGTTGCCAATGCTGCGCCCACCAAAAAACGATAGTGCTTACTGCACTTGCTGTGCGTTCGCTGTGGTATCAGCATTCAATAGCTGAAGTGATTCTTCGCTCAAAGCGGCAGCATCAAACCCTTGGGTTTGACTGACTTTTGCCGCTTGTTCGCTGTAAAGTTTCGAAAAGTTATCGAGCGCAGCCTTGTCCAGCGTGCCCGTCGAAGGGAACGTTTTGGTCGTTGTATCACGACTTGCCTGCTTTCGTACTTCCTGAAAGCCGGGACGACTAAGGTCGAGCTGGGCGGCGCCACTGCTGTTATAGAGACTCAGCGCAACGCTCACGAGAAACGTTGACAGCAAGATGACACCAGCAATCAATACAAAGAACTTGTGCTGTTCCCACCTAGTCATGGCGATAGCATCTTGGCGAAGTTCGTCGATGCCCATTACTTTACTCCCCCATTCGTCGAAAGCACTTGCGTCTTAAACGCATCGAACTGCGTGCCATACTGCTTCAGCAAGGCACTTAGTGTCGATACAGAATCATGAACAGACGCCCGATGGCTACGCGCCAGTGTAATCGTGTCGTAGAACGCAACCGGCTGGTCAACGCAGTTCATCTCGATGGCCTTCAGAGTTGTTTGCTCGTACTGCTGGTAATTAGTACTGAACTGACGAATCACGTTGTTAAAGTCGGCTGTCGTTTGCGTCATTGCGACGTTGTCTAGGCGGTTCAACGCGATGCGACTATTCATCGGGGCCATCAAACGCGTCGCGATTGTTTCGTAGCGCTGCCCCAGGTTGACGCGCATCAACCCATCACTGGCGTGGATTCGCTGCAGTGCGGACTGTACACTCACGCAATTGGTGCGGATTAGTGCGATGTGTTCATCGGTGAGCAAAAAATCTTCCGCACGCGCAACCGGCCCCGTAAAGGCAAGGAAAACTGCGCATACAATGAGGAGTCGCTTGTACATTATGTTTATTATTGCGCACTCACCCCTAGTTGGTCAATCGAATCATGCCATTTGCCTCTGTTATCAGACCATCTGACTTGAGTCCTGCGAGTGCCCGAGGGTACCGAGCATCGTCACCACATTCATGCATGAGTACCTTGGCAGCCATGGGACCTGTGGTGAGTAGACGAATAATCTGGCCTCGCACTTCGCGTACGCTTCCCTTTAATGGACTTTGCTTTTTATAGTGCTTGCTCGTGCTCAGCCTACCGAGACCCCGGGATTTCAGCGATGCGCCATAATCCATCAGCGCCCAAAACCATTCACGTGGGTGCTCAGTATCCATCGTGTCTCGAACCAGCTGCAGCACTTCTTTATCGCTGACCTGCTGATGATTCGGAAAAAAGTGGTGGAAATAGACGGTGCGAATGTTGGTCTCGATGTACGCTGTGGGTACTCTGTAGACGTAGTTCATGATTGCGGCAGCGGTATTCGTGCCGACACCTGGCAGGGCAACCAACTCCTCAAGTGTTCGCGGTTCACCACGCTCCACAATTTGCTTGGCGGCGAGGTGCAAATACTTGGCACGACGATTATAGCCAAGCCCTTGCCACACTCCGAGTACATCTGCCAGGCTTGCACTCGCAAGCGAATCCAACGCGGGAAAAGCCCGCATGAATTCTGCATACTTTGTCATCACGCGCGGTACCTGAGTCTGCTGTAACATAATTTCACTGACGAGCACGTGGTAAAGGCTAGGGTCATCGCGCCAGGGCATGGCACGATATAGCTCACGCGCTGTCGCCCATACCGTATCCTGAAACTCTTGTCGGTCCATTACTCTATTGTATCAACACCGAGCATTGCGCCGAACTCTTCGTCGGAACGTGAAAACACCATCGCCCACGCCACAAGCGCCTGAGTATCGGTATGGGGTGTCTGGTCCAGCGCAGCCTGAAGGTAGCGACCAGCGCGCACCTGAACGTCTTCTTCGTCTTCACCCGCATCGGGCCGCTGCATCAGCATTTGTTGGTACCGCTGATACGCTTTCACCAGCTCCCACTGCACAAGCGGTTCGATCTGAGGGTTTGATTCAGGCCGAACATGCTCGCTCATAACTAAGACTTTTGTTTAGCGACCCAATGCATAATAATGACGCCCGCTACCCAATACGGTACAAGGAACAGCACCGTGTCGAGTGGGGAGCGATTGCGATCAAGCATTGCGTAAGTTAGATACAAATATGCTGCATAGGGGATGTATGTGAGCCAGCCCTTCCAGTGGACGGGAATGTAACTGCCACGGAGTGGCTTGAACCAGACATGCTGGCGTGTGCGTGTGTTTGATTTTTTTGTTGCCATATGTCTAGTATACCCTACAGGCCGAGTTCTTTGAGCTGGTGAGCATCGACGAGGCTTGGGCTGTTCATCATGACATCAACACCACTACCGTTTTTAGGGAAAGCGACCACTTCGCGAACGTTATCTTCGCTCATGAGCTCCATAAGAATGCGGTCAATGCCGAAGGCGCAGCCAGCGTGGGGCGGTGCGCCAAATTTGAAAGCGTTCAACATGGCACCGAACTTTTCTTCCACATACTCTGGACTAAAGTCGAGAATCCCGAATACCTTGTATAGCACTTCGGGGTTGTGGTTACGCACGCCACCGCTACAGATTTCGTACCCGTTCATTACCATGTCGTACTGGTCGGCAATGATATCAAGCTTGTTCTCGGTGTTCTCGAGCGTTTCCATGCCACCTTTTGGCATACTAAACGGGTTGTGACCGAAGTCGAGCTTGCGTGTGCTTTCGTTGATTTCGTAGAATGGAAAATCGACAATCCAGGCAAGAGCAACGACGTTTGGGTCGCGTAGCTCAAAATGCTTGGCGAATTCGATACGAAGTTTACCGAGGACAGCGTTCACGACACCGCGCGTGTCCGCACCAAAGAATACAGCATCGCCATCTTGAGCACCGGTTCGTTCGCGCACTGCAGACAATTCAGCCTCGCTCATAAATTTAGCAATTGGCGATTGCACTTCGCCGTCACGATACGTAAGGTACGCGAGTCCACCTGCACCTTCGCTCTTCGCAACTTCAGTAAATTTATCAATTTGTGATCGGCTGAGTTCAGCGCCGCGCTCCACACGAATGGCCTTAACGGCACCACCACTCGTAATCGCATTTTTGAACACACTAAATTCGCTACTTGCAAATACATCGCTCAGTTCAATCAGCTCCATGCCATACCGAAGGTCAGGTTTGTCGGAACCATATTTTTCCATTGCTTCACGGTACGGAATACGCGGTACTTCCTCGCTCAAGAGTCGCTTACCTGCAAAGTCAGTTGCAAGCTGCTTAATCAGCGGCTCAACCGTTTGGCGAACCTCTTCGCCGTCTTCGACAAACGACATCTCAAGGTCGAGCTGATAGAACTCGCCGTACAAGCGGTCGGCACGGGGGTCTTCATCGCGGAAACATGCTGCCAATTGATAGTAACGCGGTACACCGCCCACCATGAGAAGCTGCTTAAACTGCTGCGGCGCCTGTGGCAGGGCGTAAAATTTCCCTTCTTGCAGTCGTGACGGAATCAAGAAGTCACGCGCGCCTTCGGGACTGCTGTTGGCCAGAATCGGCGTCGTTATTTCGATAAAGTCGCGAGTATCCATATATTCGTGGATGCGTCGATACATTTCGGCACGCTTACGAAGCATGGTTTGAATGGCCGGTCGACGAAGGTCGAGGTAGCGATATTTAAAGCGCAAATCTTCGTTAGCCTGAGCTTCGGCAAATGGCTGGATTGGGAGTGCTTCAGCGCGGTTCAGAATCGTCAGTCCCTCGACGGCCAGCTCCACACCACCGGTGGGAATTTTATCATTCTTTAGCTCGGGTGCACGCTCACGGATGACGCCCGTTACCTTCACGACATATTCATCACGGAGCTCCTCGGCCAGCTTAAATGCTTCGGGAACCTCTGGGTTGATGACAAGCTGCAAAACGCCCGTATGATCACGCACATCGATAAAGATTAATCCACCGTGGTCGCGGCGGGAGTGCACCCAGCCGGCAATAGACAGCTGCTCGCCGACCCTGCTGACTGCTTCCGTTATTAGTACTCTGCTCATGTTGTTTCATCCTTGTTTCGTTAATAGTGTCTGGCTAACGCTGGGGTCGTTTCCACGCTCTAAGCCCGCCTGGCTTACGCGCCGACCCGTGTATTACTATTACGATTACCAAACAGATGTATCATTACAGGCTATTTTACCACTGTTGGGCGCCTAGCGCTAGACGTTGGTGCCATGGGGCGAGTTGTTGTTCGTTTTAGCACTTCGTGCAGCAACGGCCCGCAAGTCGTCGTGTACATCAAATTCATCAACAATTTCCCTACCCAGCAACGCTTCGATGACATCTTCGAGCGTCACGATGCCGGCGGTCTCTCGGTAGCCATTCACCACAACAAACAAGTGATGGCGAGTTTTTATGAAAGCAGCCAACGCGTGTTCAAGCGTTTGCTCTTGATTGATATAGAAGACCTTTGATTCCATAGCCTTTTCGGCAGTCTGCGACTTCCTATCGAAGCTCGTGAGGAGTTCTTTGATGTGCAACACTCCGACGATGTGATCGATGTCGCCGTCAGTAACCGGAAACCTGCTATGGCCCGTTTTGTGAAGTTCATCAAGCAGCAGCGGCCCGATTAGCTCTGTCTTTGGAATAGTCTCAACCACGCCTCGAGGAGTCATGACCTGTTCAACAATTTTGTCTTTAAAGCCAATGCCATTCACGATGAGCTTTTTTTCCTCTGCCGATAGCACCGTACCAGAGGTTTCGACCATATGAATAAGTTCTTCACGTGAGCTAACCTCTTGGTCGTTCGGCGCGACGGTCACTGTGCGAATATACTTACCTATTTGCGGGTACCTCTCGACTTGCCGTATAACTGCAGGTTCAATTTTCTCGTAAAATCGCTGAGCATACCCGTGCACAAGCTCGGTTCGTGCTAAACGTCCATACGCTAACGCCACGAGCAGCGCGACGAGCGCGCCGAACAGTGAGCCGAATGCGGCCACGCTTGCCATCACTGTAAACACGAGGAATAGCGCCTCAAGGACATGTCGAATAGATAAAATATCTTCGAGAAGGACTTCTCGCTTCAGTTCCTCTGCCGCCGCACTATTACCCTCTTGGCGGCGCCGATCCAATTCAAAAGCCGAAAGTATGGAACGACGCGGTACGATACTTGCCAGTACAGTCAGTATCGCAAAGAGCATAACAAAACCTGTGATAAAGATGGTTTCCATACCCTCATTGTACCCCAGTTGTACTTGATAAGAAACTAGGTCAAGCGGTATACTAAGTAGGATTAATATAAGGAGTGTATATGACAAGTAAGGGCTGGATTATATTTGCGACCCTCTGTGTGGCCATCCTTGGCGGCATGATATTTTTGGCGCAAAAAGACAAAATGGATGTATCGAATATTGATATCAATAAGTTGCAGGCAGCGACTGAACAAAACGGCAACATCGCCGAGCATGTTGAAGGCAAAGCCGACAGCAAAGTAGTACTGATTGAGTATGGCGACTTTCAGTGCCCAGGCTGTGCGTCATCTCAGCCTGTCATGAAAGAGTTGGTCGAAAAATACAAAGGCCAAATCGCCTTTGCATTCCGCAACTACCCACTCTACCAGATACATCCAAACGCCTTCTCTTCCGCCAGTGCTGCTGAGGCGGCCGGCCTGCAGGGTAAGTACTGGGAAATGTATCATAAGCTATTCGAGAACCAAAGTGCATGGAGGGACCTAAGTGGTGCCGAGCGTACCAATTACTACCTCTCCCTCGCCTCAGACCTGAAACTAGACACGGCGAAGTTCACGACCGACATCGACAGCGAAGCCGTAAAAATGAAGATTGATTTTGATACGGCACTTGGGCAGAAAGCCGAAGTAACTGGTACGCCGTCGTTCTTCTTAAATGGCAAAAACGTGGGCGATCAGTACGTACTGGATGGCAAGATCGTACCGAAGGGCACAAGCGGCGCTTCGCTCATTTGGTCCGATGTAGCCGCATTTGAGAACCTCATAATTCTCCCCGCCCTAAAAGAAGCGGGCATCAGCGTCGCCGACCCAACGAACTAGAAAGCATTACTCTTACAATAAAAACACCCCGGTGCCTTGGGGTGTTTTTAGATTTTTAGCGTACACGCTAGACTAATGTGCGATATACAGCTGCCATTCGGCAGGCACCACATCCACCGCGATCTTTTTGCTCCTGCTTGGGGCAAATTCGACTGCTATTGGCATGTGTTTTTTACCTTGGTTTCGTTTAACGAAGTGCGATTCGACCTTTAAAATTACTTTTATTTGTTCTAGGTGCACTTTTTGAAACCTTACCGAGAGTAGCACTCAAAAGCGTTATGGCGCAAGCATGGGCAATTTGCCCCTCTTTACTCACCTGGTGTAAGTTTCACACCACCGCGCAGTGGTCGTTCTTTTATAAAGGTAACGAGAACCAGTCCAGCTGCCATAAGTATCGAGCTGACAAGGAATATTTGGTGTAATGATACCGTAAACGAATCGATGAGCTTCACGCGGAAATCTTTTTGTTGTGCGTTTACCTGTACAACGAGCGCTTCCTGCGCCTGGAGTGGGAGTGGCATCTCTTTAACACCTTGCTTCAGGCCCTCTGTAATCGTCTGCTCCTGCGCATTGATTCGAAGCAGTGTATCAGCGGTAATCTCATCGCCAATCACTTGCTGTGCGGCGGGCGACTGCTTAAGTGTTTGTACGTAAGGAATGTTGTTTGGATTGCCAATAGCACCAATAATGCCTGTCGTGAGCAGTCCACTGAGAATTGCGGTACCCACCGTGGAGCCAAGCCCACGAAACAACTGCACACTCGACGTCGCGGCACCCAAATCCTTTTGCTCGAACTCATTCTGTACCGCAAGGTTCAGAATTGGCATCGCCATACCAAGCCCAAGTCCACAAAATGCCATAATAATCGCTTCATGCCAATATGGCGAGTCAGGCTGCAGTGTAATGAGCGCAAAAATACTAAGTGAAGCGAGAGTGAAGCCAGCAATGATGAAGCGCTTGTACCTCCCGATTCTGGACACAATCTGTCCGGTCGTAATTGACGAAATCATCATGCCGCCAACCATCGGAAGCAACATCAGGCCCGCGCCAGTAGCGTCTGCACCGAATACCTGCTGATTAAACTGAGTGAGGTACAGGATAGAGCCCATGAATCCCGCGCCAAAAAGCAGTGTCACGGCGGTCATCAATGTATACGTCCGGTTTTTAAAGAATACTAAGGGCAGTATAGGCTGCCGGGCACGTCGTTCGATCCATATGAATATTGCGAGTGCTACCAATGCCGTCACCCAAAGTGCACCTTGCAGGAGGCCCAGCGACAACCCGGCATCGATTAGCCCCTTAAAGATAGTTTCCGTGTTGTCCACGGCCAAAACGATAGCTGCCAACGCGACCGATACCGCAGCCATCCCCGCGTAGTCTGGATGGTGTTCGGTGTCGTGGCGAATGGTCGGTAGCTTCGCCGCAATGACTGCACACGCCAGAATTCCTATGGGTACATTGATAAAAAATGTCCATCGCCAGTCAGTCATGGTGCCAAAAAGTGCCTGACCGTCAGTCAGCCAGCCGCCGAGCAACGGCCCAATGACGCTACTCATACCAAATACTGCACCGATCATTCCCTGCCACTTACCCCGCTCGCGCGGCGTAAACAGGTCCCCTACAATCGTGAAGGCGTTAGCAGTAATAATACCGCCACCAATACCCTGCAGGGCACGCCACGCAATCAGCCACTCAATGCTAGGCGATAAGCCAGCTAGTAGCGATCCAATCGTAAAAACGCTCACACCGATAAGGAGCATCAGACGACGCCCATACATATCGCTTAACTTCCCTGCAATTGGGGTCATAATTGTCGTCATAAGCATATAGGCCGTGACGACGAAGCCCAAGCTACTGAAGCTATTGAAATCATTGACAATTGCACCAAGAGCGGTAGAGATAATAGTTTGATCAAGTGCGACAAGAAACAGCCCGCTCATAACCGCGAGCATAACAATCACCTTCTCGCGTTTCGTTATGTGATGAAGCATCTTACTTTCCGGCCCTTCGAAGCGTTTGTTTCATTGCCGTAAACTGGTCGCCCATTTTTTCAACATATTCCTGCGCCTGCTGTTCGGTAATGAACGCGACTGACTTTTTTTCGTCAAAATACAGCGCAATGAGTTTATCACCAGGTGTAATGCCCATGCCCTCACGGACCTCTACAGGTATAACCACCTGGCCCTTAGGGCCCACGGTGACCGTGCCCATTAATTGAATATGTTTATGAAATGTCATAGTTATACATGTTATACAAGTATAACTATAGTGTCAAGTCGCTTATGGTAGCTTACGGAGAACCCGGTTACCAAGCCGTGACCTGAACATCAGAGTCACAGCCATCACCCACCCGCCGCTCACAAGCCAGCCCGCCAAAATATCGGTCGGATAATGGACGCCCAGGTAAAGCCGGCTAAACCCAACAAACACTATGTAAAACGTCGCCGCGGTGAACGCCCACCAACGCCAACGTGAATCCCACAACGCAACAACAATCGCCGCGCCGAGGGCTGCGCTAGCCATCGCATGACCCGATGGAAACGAGAACCCTGGCTCTCGGACCAACGTCTCCCATAGGTCGGGGCGTGCTCGCTCGAACACGCTTTTGAGTATCAGGTTTATCCCTGCCGCTCCAGCAACAGTAATCGATACCATAAGTGCCCGACGCCGTTCGTTCTTGTAGACAAAGAGTGCCGTCATAATAAGCGTAATAGCCACCACGCCGACGACGCCTCCAATATCAGTGGCGATGGGCATAAACGTATCGAGGAAATAGTTGCTCATACCATGAACAAGATTCAACACTGCAGTATCAAATGGCAACGTGTCCATTTCACGGACTTCGTCTGAAAGCCCGACGAATGCAAGCGTGCATAGCACAAAGCCGACAAACAGCGCTATCACTCCTGCGGTGAAGTACACTTGCGGCTTCTCAATTTGCTTTACATCATCAAGCTTAGTCATGTCTACCTCTTTTTTATGAAATAATAGCTAATCGAAAATGCCGCGGCCGCACTGACAGCCACAATGGCCCAGAATGCACCTGCTTGGCTTGTATCGAAAGGAAATTGAACATTCATTCCAAAAATACCGGCAAGCATCGTAGGGACAGTCAATGATAGCGTCGCTACGGTCAAAACGCGCATTGTCTCGTTCAAACGGGTGTCCATAACGGCGCGGTAACTATCGCGCACATTGGTAATCGTACGCAGAAGTGATTTACATCGAGCAATCACCTGCTCGATGTCGACAGACAAATCCTCCACCATCTCTCCATCCTCTTCTTCGAGTTTAATCAACTGCGCCCGTGGGCTCAGCGTTTTTTCGAGGGCGGTGTTTGTGGGGATAAGCGCATCAAGATAATCATTCAGCTTGCGCTCGTACTCCACGAATGTCGCAATGTCTTTCGGTTTCAAATTGGTAATGTCGCCCGTCGCTGCTCGCATTTGCCGGTTAATTTGTGCCACGCGAGTCTGGTAAGAGCGCAGAATCATTTCAACCATCATGATGAAGAGTTCTGTTTGCCGGCCTGTTTTTGCCGTCGATGAATCAATAAATGGCTGCCATAACCGGCCGAGCAAATCCCTGCTAATCGTGATAGTCTGTTCTTTACCAAGCGCAAACATAATTGGCGTCGTGTAGTCGTTAAAGTCATCACCAACATCCGGAACCCTCGTGATGAAATACGTCCATCCGTCATCGTGCTCAATACGCGGAACCTCGTGGGGGTCGAGGGCATCGGTCAGGATATCTTCATCGATACCCATCGCTTGAAGCCCCGCGATTTCAGTACCACTTGGTCGTTCACTTCGAACCCATGATCCAGCAAGGAGCCGTTGGCGTTCACGTATTCGGCCTGTCTCGGCATCGGTTCGATAGTAAGTTAGCATGTCATCATTTTACCTCATGTTATAGTAGTTTATACAGTATGAAACATTTTCACCCCGCTCACCCACTTCGTATCTTTGCTATTTCAGGTATCCTCACCATTGCACTCGCCGCGTTTGTATTTGGCCAACTTGGCTTTGCGGGGCTATGGATATTCACCATTCTTGTCATCCTTGAAGTAACCTTTAGTTTTGACAATGCCGTCATTAACAGCAAGGTCCTTTCCCGAATGTCACTCATATGGCAAAAGATATTCCTGACCGTGGGCATCTTCATCGCCGTGTTCGTTGTACGCTTCCTGCTCCCCATTGTCATTGTCATGCTTGCATCAAACAATGGATTCGGTGAAGTTGTGAACCTTGCACTGAACCAGCCCGAACAATATGGCGAAACGCTTCATAAAGCAGCCCCTATGATCGACGCATTCGGTGGCGCTTTCCTGATTATGATTGGGATTAGTTATTTTATGGACCGCCGCAAAGACATTCACTGGCTTGGCAGTATCGAGAAACGGCTAGCCTCTGCAGGAAGGTTTGAAAACCTCAAGGTACTCGTAATGCTCAGCGTCGCGATGGTGCTCTATGCGACCGTCGGCGAAGAGTATCGAACAACAGTACTCGCTGCCAGCATACTCGGCGTATTACTCCACATGGGGCTCGAGCTCTTCGGTAGTATTTTTGAAAAACACCAAAAGACTTCAAACGCGGTTAAGCAAACAGGCATGGCCGCTTTTGCTTCGTTTCTTTACCTCGAAGTGTTGGATGCATCGTTTTCGTTCGATGGCGTCATTGGCGCATTCGCAATCACCAATAGCGTCATCTTGATTATTGCTGGCCTTGGTGCGGGCGCTATTTGGGTCAGGTCGCTGACTGTTTATTTACTTCGCACCGGCACACTGGCAAAATATCGCTTCTTGGAACACGGGGCGCACTGGGCAATTCTGGCACTTGGCATCATCATGTTCGTCAAGCTCTACCACGTCGAACCGCCAGAATGGATGACTGGTTCACTTGGTCTTGTATTCATTGGAACCGCAATTGTATCGAGCATCATTGAAAGTCGACGCGAACAGCCAAAAGACGACGACGGTTACGTCGGACTGTAAAGTAACTCAGGCGTACTGCCTTTAGGATAAACGACCAGGGGGCTCTGCTCCATTGACCAGGCGTCAAGCAACGGCTGCAGCACTCGCCAGCTTTCCAAAATCTCCGCGCTTGAAGTGAAAAGACTCTTTCTTGAATCAATCGCATCGACGAGTACTTGCTCGTATGCATCAGGAAGCTCCGCGTCTGCTGGGTACGAAAAGGCCAATTGGCGCTGCTCTAGCTCGTGGCTATAACCAGGTTTTTTGGTGACTAATGCGATTTCAACTCCTTCATGAGGTTGGATCCTAAATAGTAAGCAGTTGCTCTGCGAATCATGGCTTTTCGTAAAATGAATACGGATTTCCGTGGTCTTTTGTGCAAGGGCTTTGCCTGTCATCACCACGATCGGAACACCCTGCCATTCAGGAGCCTGCGAATGAAGCGTGACACCGACAAATGTCTCCGTACGGCTGCCCGGGTTTTGCGCTTCTTCATCATAACCTTTGTACTGCCCACGTACACTCTGGGCGGGGTCTGCCACGCTCAGCTGCTCTAAGGCTCTTAGTCTCTGCGCCGGGACATCGTTCCATGACACACTCGCGGGAACGTCCATGAGCACTAACGATAATAGTTGCATTAAGTGTCCCTGTAATACGTCCCGAAGGGCGCCCGTTTGCTCGTAAAATTCCGCCCTACCTTCTATGCCAATTTTTTCACTCGCAACCAGCTCTATGCGCTCAATGTGGCGGTTATTCCATACCTGCGCAAAAAGTGCATTTTGAGTGCGAAATGTTACGATATTCTGCGCCATTTCTTTTGCCAGATAATGGTCGATGCGGTACAAGGCTGATTCATCAAAATACGAAGACGTTTCTGCTATCATCTCTTTTGCGGACTCGGCGTCGATGCCAAAAGGTTTCTCAAACAGAATCTTTACACCAGGCTGGTTAAACTTTGCCGCTCCCATGTGCGCAACAATCTGCGGGACCGCTAGTGGCGGCACCGACAAATAAATAATTGTTTGCTCGCCGTTGCGGACGACTTCTTTGTATAGCCGATCATAGTCTGCAGCATTCGCGAGGTCCATCATGAAGAGCCTACTAAAAGCAGCAAGCTCCTCGCCCACAAGGCCAGTGATATCTACCTCACGGCGCGAAACACCCACAACAGAGAATTCATGGTCAGTCCGTTGGTGAATCTGCCTGAGGGCAGGAAGCAATTTTCGGCGGCTCAAATCACCCGTAATGCCGACAATGACAAATGTGGTCTTCATGTATTCAGTATGTCACTCCCCGACAAAATTCACCAGACTATACTCGGTGGGTTTTTGTAAGCGTAGAGCCTGCAGAAGCTTCAAACTCTGCTTCGAAGGCTTCCATGCTAACCAATAAGCCAGCGAGGAAATAAGCGACAGAATCAAGCAATCCTAGCTGATAATTGATAGTCTGGGTGATAGAAAAAGCAATAATTAGCAATGCGAATCCTGCGAGTACTAGCCGTGCATTTTGCGAACGCGGTCGGGTCGCAATTAGTGTTGCAGCTAGTGCACAGGCAATCACAATTCTCGCAATAATGTGATCAATATCTGTGCTCATAAATAGGCTGAAGCCTACTTCAACATTGAATGCTGCTACCGAAGCCATAAGAAGTAGCGCGCATATTGTACTGAGTGTCAGTGCCTTTTTCATACTTCCTCCATTTGCTTTTTAACTGTATGTCATTATCTTATCCGAACAGCGCAATCCGTTCTGTGACATTTGTCACCATGCTTACGTTATAGCTAAATCGTTACCCTCATCTGGAAATAATTGTGCCAAGCCGTACTCGCAACCACAGAAGTGACTATTTTCACAGTCCAGAGTATAATAAAAGTAAGATGAAGCAACTGTTGTCACAACTTCGCGAGGTCGGGACACTAACAGTCTACAGAAAAGGTTCGAGCCTGTATTTTCAGGGGGAGGTGCCTCGCTATGCCGTCATCCTTCTGGATGGTATCGTCAAAGCGTACACCATCAGCCGCGAGGGCAACGAAACCATCGTCCACCTGTACGGCAAAGGCTCTATTCTTCCGCTTGCATGGGTGAACAGTCAGAGTCCTACCGCCCTCTTCAATTACGAAGCAGTCAACGATGTGCGCTGTCTTAAACTAAAGCGGGATGACTTCTTGCATATCATGAGCGAAAAGCCAGAATACCTCCGTGAATATCTTGATTACATGGTACACAACCAAGCTTCCATGCTTCTGCGCATCACCGGCCTCGCGCAGTCACGAGCAATCGAAAAAATCTGCTATACGCTGTACTTTTTGATGTTCCGCTATGGCATCGACCGTGGTAGTGGCGACTATGTCATTGATCTTAAGCTAACCCAAACTCTGCTTGCCGAGCTGATTGGCCAAACACGCGAATCCACCGCAAAGAACCTGAAGGTTCTCAAAGAAGCAGGTGTCGTCGACTACACGTCGTCAACGTATACAGTAAACAAACCACGGCTTGAGGCATACCTCGGCGAAGACTCGTTTCGAAACCTCGATATCAGTTAAGCTTTTGACTTCTCTCTGAGAATGCTGTCAACTAAATGCACTAGGTCTTTCGGCGCAATACGTGCTTTTAGGACGTAGCGATCCACACCAAGCTCGTGAGCTTCGTCGATATCTCGATGAGAATCATAATTAGAGAACACAATGATTGTTGATTCAGGATGGTTCTTCGGCTGGTATTCCCGCAAGAATTCAATTCCTGACATGACAGGCATATTGAGATCAAGCAAGATGATGGATGGGTCCTTTTGTTGACCCGCAATCACATCCAGCGCCTCCTGGCCATTATATGCCGTCAGTACAGCATGCTGGGAAATTGTTCCCAAAATCATTTTATATGCATCATTGAGTGCAATATCGTCTTCAACTACTAGTATCGTGGCAGGCCGTTTCATATATTTATCATACTACATATCCCCCTGTCCGGTGACAGTGAGAATTTTCACGAATCGCTTCACCGGGCATGCAAAAGGCCCGCGGGGGTAGTGCGGGCCTTATGAGGGGTAAGTAATAACTACTTTATCGACGGAATGCTTTGAGGATGGCAAGTAGAATCACTGCACCGAAGATTGCTGCAAGGATACCAGGGATGCTGAGTGATCCAGCGGCAACGCCGATTTGCAGGACGTTATTGAGGATAAATCCACCAATAAACGCACCGACGATACCAACGAGAATGTTCGCAAGTGCACCCATCTGTGCATCTGTTTTCATTATCATTGAAGCAATCCAACCAGCTAGCGCACCAACTAGTATCCATACGAGAAAGTCAATCATTTTGTTATACTCCTTTATTAATTGATGTTTCTATCGTAACGTGATTTAACTACCTTGCCTGTAATTATTTTCACTAAACCTGCGACCAAACAATACCCCTGAAATTAAGGTGTTATATTATGCAGAACTTACGTTTTATAGTCCGCACGATTGGCACACAGTGCCTACGAGAGTTATGATGTCTCGTATTGACGACTGATTGTACGGTATGCCTTAGAACGAAGCGCAAGCGTCGAAACTGCAATCAGAATAATCGAAGCAGTCACGAAGATAAACGCGATACCTCGCATTTGTCCATAGCCAAGCAACCAAGCCCAGTCATTTTCGCCCTGCCCTCGCATATAGGGAATAATGACGTATTGCGCCAATGGGCCAATAGCGAATGCAGTAATGGGCGCAGCGGCAGCTTCGAGGCTTTGCTTAAAACCAAAGACACGGCCCTGTCGAGCAAGCGGCACAATTCGCTGTAGTACGACTTGCTCCGCCGCCTGAGCAATAGGCATTAAACACATATAACCGAATATCCCCACCACGTAGAGCCATGCCCATTCACGGAGCGTAAACAGCAGGCCGACGAGCGACGTCGCCATGTTGACAATCAGTAGCGTTCGGAGCGGTCGCCTCCCTAGCCCCATCTTCGCGACAAGTAGGCCGCCAGCGATAAACCCGATACTCGTGATTGCCAGCATAATACCCCACATTTGCACACTGAAAAGCGTCAAACCGTATGGGTCCATCAGAGCCATAAATACGCCACCAATCAGGTTATTGAAAACAGCGAATAACAGCAGCGCCCATAACCCTGGCACGTCGGATATAGCCCGTACAGCACCTTTAAGGTCGATATGTTTTTCTGCTAGCTCAGGGTCGTGGACAATCTTTTTCTCAGGAATTTGCACCGTCATAATGTGAACGAGCGCGATTGTTGTCAGTACAATTGCGACAACAAGCGTCCAGCCAAGACCTAAGTAGCCGATCGACAACCCACTGAGTACCGACGTCACCAAAAAAGCAACGCCACTCACCGATCCAATCAAACCGTTTGCTTTATCGCGCTTGCCTTTCGGCACGAGGATCGTAACTGTCGTCGATAACGCGATATTACGCATGTTTTCAACAACTGCACCCACCAAAATTATCGCGGCAAATATCCATAAGAATGGAGATGAGATGGTCGACAACATTCCTTCGCCAAATACCAGATACATAATACCAGCCGTAGTATAAGCAACCGCGCTAACCAACGACGACCACACCATGATAGTTTTTTTGCGGTTTTTATCAACCAGCGTACCAAACAGCAGCCCACAAAATGCCACCAGAAGCATATAGATACCCCCCAAAATTGCCGTCGCCATGACAGACTGAGTTTCGAGGTAAAGCCAGAACGTTAATGCGAACCAAAGATAGCTGGTAGTGACATTCGCGATCAGCGTATTAACTAGTACTGCATAAAACTTTTTCACTGCTTCATTGTAACACCCACCCCTTGACCATATTGTGATTTTGCCGACATATTTACCTATTACAACTACCTACGCGGCGTATACTGTAAGCAAGGGGGACGTATGTCAAAACAATGTCAAAGCTGTGGAATGCCCCTACAAACTCGCAAAGCTGGCGATTGCCGCGGCACAGATGCCGACGGAAGCAAAAGTGAGATGTGGTGCAAACTCTGTTACCAAGATGGTGCATTTTACACGCCAAACTGTAGCCTCGAAGAGATGAGAGAGATTGTTGACGATGCGCTCAAAGAAAATGGCAGCGGAAAGCTGATGCGCTGGCTCGCGCAGAAACAACTTCACAGCCTAAAACGCTGGAAAACACCGCGTTAATTCTGATGGAATGGCTTGATAACACATAAGCTCGCCTGGACTCTGTAAGACCCGTCATGCTCGCGCAACCATTCATCTGTAGCCTTTGCAGCCCCCGGTAAGGCTTCGTTTGCGTAATCATCCACAACAATCACCGCACCTGAGGCAAGACACGGACTAACGACGCGCAGAGAATCACGAACCGATTCATAATAGTCACCGTCCATAAACGCGAACCCAATCTCTCGCGGTACATCCTCGTCGGTCAGATCATTAAACCAACCTTTGTGAACAAACGGTGGTGCAAGATTGCCTTTACGAAAATTAAGCAAGAACTCCTTTTTGCTCACCGCAAGCGCACCGGTGACAAACTGCTCACCCGCCCGACTCTCATCTAGCCTTGTCTTCGGCGGAAGACCTTCAAACGAATCATACACATGGAATGCTGCCTTGCTCTCATAGGCATTGAGTAAACGACGTATAAATAGCGACGTGGTACCCGCATAGCAGCCGAATTCTACTACTGCGCCTGTCATTCCGGCTTGCAAGCATTTCTCTAACTCGCTCAAAATCACCCGTAGCTCCACCCTATCCACCTGATCGGTCACTATCGGGTACTTTGCCAATAGCTCATCAGTAACCGTGGGCCGCTCACCCCTCTGCGCTGCCATGCCTACTGACGCGCTTCCATGTACACCACAAGGAGGAGAATAATAATCGCCACGACGACGACGACCAGCTCGAGAATAGTAAAACCACCATGCTTCTTCATACACCTATAGTACTCCCCTCACCAGCTCTTAGGAAATAGTGGTGATGCTTGTGGTTTTTTGATATACTAAATCAACAGAGAGGGAATAGAGATACATGCTTCGCACCGTTAAACGAAGAATCATTGCTACCAGTGCGGCCTACTTTGCTATGCTAGTGCTTGCTGTTCCTTTCGCTGCTGCCATTACCCCTATTTCACAGGGCTATTCCACCGACCAAACCATCCCTGTCGGCTCAATTGTCAGCCTGACACAAGGTTCCACCGATCGTGTGATTGCCGCCAGTACCACAACCAGCGATAGTATTATTGGTGTAGTCGTTAACGACGGCAGCTCGCCAATCAGCCTCAACTCGGGAGCCACCAATCAAGTACAGGTTGCCACTAGTGGTGTTGTGCCTATCTTTGTGAGTGACGTGAATGGCGACATTCAGCAAGGTGACCAAATCACTGCCAGCCACATAAAAGGCATCGGCATGAAAGCCAGCACTAATACAAAAGTCGTTGGCGTGGCCCAAGGCCCCATGACTGGCAAAAACAAGCAAAAAGTGAAAGACGAAACCGGTGAGGAGCAAGAAATTACCCTTGGCCAATTACCCGTTCTTGTCAGTGTTAGTTATCATTACAAAACCCCCGACAAAACTATCATCCCCGCCGCGCTGCAAAACGTTGCTAATACTGTCGCAGGCAAAAAAGTAGACTCCTTGCCCATCATCATCAGCACGGTCATTTTCGTCGTTATGCTCATTACTGTTGTGAGTATCGTGTACGCAATGATTCGAAGTAGCATTATCAGTGTCGGTCGCAACCCTATGGCGCAATCAGCCGTCTACCGTGATATCATTCAGCTCTCCCTCCTCGTTCTTGCCATTATTGGCGCGGGCGTCATTGCTATTTACCTAATCTTGACGAGGCTCTAGCAGGATGTTTGGTGGGGACATAGCATTACAACTCTTTCTCCTCGTGAACGTGTTTGTGCTGGGCGTCATTATTGCTGTGGCAGTCATGAGCGCACGAGCTCACTATCGACCCGACGAGCCACGCATCGTCAAGAAGAATCTGCCGATGCTTCCCCATGACGTACGCCAGCGTATTATTGACGAAGCCGAAGATGACTACGAAAAAGTTCTGCGCAAAAGTGCTCAGGCATTCGAAAAAGATCTCGAGTCAACTACCTCGCATTTGAGCGAACAGTTGAGCAAAATTGGCAATAACATCATGGACGACGAGATGCAGCGCTACAAACAAGGCCTTGCCGAGCTGCGTGGTGAAACTGAACAAGCGGTGGGCATGGCCAGCCAAGAAATCACGAAGCATCAGGCCGAACTACGCGACAAACTTGCGCAGCGGCAAGCAGAAATTGAAGCAAAGCTGAGCGAAGGGCAGGCAGAGCTTGAGGCTAAATTTGCTGCGCGAAGCACCGAGCTTGAACAAACGTTCAAGCAGAAACAACTCGAATACGCTAGCAAGCAAGCAGAGCTTGAGGCACAGCTCGTCCAGCATCAGGCGGAACTAAGTGCCGCGCTTAAAGACCGCGAGGTCAAACTTGCTCAACATCAGGCCGAACTCGATGCAGAACTTATCGCGCTCCAAACGCAGCACGCCCAAAAGCAAGCTGCGCTCGAAGCAAAACTCGAACAAGACATCGCCGCGCAGCGTGAGCGCGCCGCCAAGCAAATCGAAACTAAAATCGGCGACACAATTGCCGCCTTCCTTACAGAAACCTTGGGTCATAATGTCGACCTAGGAGCGCAGACACCCTACCTAATAGCAACACTCGAAGAGCATAAACAAGATCTCATGGGTGAGGTACGAGAATGAGCATATCCCTCCCTGCTACTGTCTCGTCGACAAACGATCTAACCGGCCTTATTCTTGAAGTCCGCGAGTATGCCAAGTGGTTCAACCAGTACACGAACGCTACGAAACTCCATACATCTTATGCGCATACCCAGCCCGAACTGTCACCTACCGCGTCCACCCTCATCCGTGATTGGGCTAAACAAGCCAGCCTCACGAGCGCTCGCCTGTACGAACTCATCACAGGACTTGAACACACCAAATCCCACGCACCAGTGATGACAATCACATTGGCCGCGCCAGCTCCTACCGAAGTCAAAAAAGAGCTTGTCGCATGGTGCCGTGACAACATTAGTCCAAGCATTCTTGTTACGTTCCGTTTCAACTCGGGGATTCTTGGGGGTATGGTGGTGCGCTATGGCAGCAGCATCTATGACTGGTCATTCCGTCGCGCAATCATGAACGAACGCCATAAATTTGCGGAGATACTTAGTCGTGTTTGATAACACCGCATTCCAAAAACTTGTCGAGGCAGGCAACTTAACGGGCGAGGTCACAGCCACGAACCGATTCATCGTGGAAGTAAAAGGTCTTGAAGGCATTCGAATTGGCTCTCAGGTACTGTTCGAAGACGGCCAGCGAGCGATGGTGCGAGAAGCCTACGGTGACCGCGTTATTCTGTACAACATCGACAGCGAGAATGTGGCGCTTGGGGCGCTCGCAGTTGTTGAATTTGACGAGCTGCAGGTCCCAGTTGGTCCCGAACTCGTTGGTCGCGTCGTGAATCCCATGGGCATCCCGCTTGATGGCAAAGGCGCCATCCGCACAGCCCAGACAAGCGGCATGTTCACTCCCGCCCCGGGTATCATGGACCGTAAAATGCTCGACGAGCAACTCGCAAGTGGCGTGTCTGCAGTGGACAGCTTCTTCCCCATCGTTCTAGGGCAGCGTATTGCGATACTCGGTGACAGCAAGTCAGGTAAAAGTACCTTCCTGAGCCAGCTCAGTGCCAACCAGCAGGGCACTGACCGCATTGTGGTATACGTGCTGATTGGTAAGCGCAAAGTTGACATCGAACGCCTTCTCAGCGACCTGCAACGCAGCGGCGCGATGGAGCATACCATCGTCGTTCTGGCCAACATTTTCGACAGCCTCACCCAAAGCTACCTGGCGCCCTATGCTGCCTGTAGTATGGCCGAATATTTGTGGTACAACGGGCAGGACGTCATCATTATTTATGACGACCTGAGCAGCCACGCCGAAGCATATCGCCAGCTGTCACTACTTCAGGAAGTTGACCCAGGGCGCGATAGCTACCCGGGCGACATCTTTTATACTCACTCCTCGCTACTGGAGCGTGCAGGTAAGCTGCTGAGTAACGACAAAACCCTCACGAGCCTGCCTGTTGTGCTCACACCCAATGACGATATCACTGCCTACCTTAGCACCAACATCATGTCCATTACCGATGGTCAGATTATCTTTGACCTCGGCTATTTCCGAAAAGGCATTCGACCTGCCGTCAACGCCGGACTTTCGGTGAGCCGCGTGGGTGGTCAAGCGCAAACAAAGCGCCAAAAGCAGCTCAGTACCGCACTCTTTAAAGCGCTCGCTAACTATCACCAGGCAGAAGAATTCTCCCACTTTAGTAGCCAGCTTAGCAAAGATGCCCGTATCGATTTGGCACGTGGTCGTCACCTTTACCAAGCCCTCAGGCAGGTTCCCGAGCAGCTCTTTTCGTTGCCAGAGCAACAGCTTCTCCTCGAAACCATCATGAAAAGCGACAATGACCTCGCGATCGATGTCCCCGGCCTCAAACAAGCCGTCAAGGGCCGAGGCAGCGACATGAAGGCGGATTCAGACTACGACACGCTTGAAGCTGAGCTATTGCAAAAGTTCCGCGCCGAGCCCGTTGTCGAAGCAGCGCCCGTTGTCACCGCGCCAGAACCCGAAACGAAAGATAAAAAGCACAAAAAAGTTGAGGTAAAAGATGCGTAGGGCAAATGTCGTCGAAAAAGACATGGCGGGTATCGGCACGCTTAAAGATCTGACCAATGTGTTTGAGAGTCTGGCAAGTACCCAAGTGGCGAAAGTGAAAAGCAAAGCCCAGCTCAGCCAGGAATTCTTTAACCTCCTGTGGCAGCGCTACACTGCCATTCGCGTCGACCCCAAAAAGCGCCTGACGTACCGCGAGGGCAGTAACGGGCGCAAGGTCCTCGTTCTCATCAGTGCCGAAGCGGGCTTAAGTGGGGACCTAGACATGCGTATGATTGAAACGATGCAAAGTGACTATAACCCGAGCAACACAGACATCGTGGTACTCGGAAGCCACGGCGCGAGTCAGCTCAGTCAGCGTGAGATTCCCTACATTAGGTTCTTCCAAGTTCCAGAAAGCGATAATTACGTAAACGTTACCCCCGTTATCAATGCCATAAAGGACTACGAAAAGATCGTCGTTTACTACGAAGAATACCTATCGCTCGGTCAGCAAGAAGTGCGCAGTATCGACTTGATTAGTCACGTCCAGGAAATGAGCGAAGACGCCAGTGAAGGCGTCATGACTGACCAAGATACCATTTTCGAACCCTCACTCAACGAGATTGCTGACCAAATGGAAAGTACCATGATGAGTCTTGCACTAAGCCAAACCATTCTTCAAAGTGGACTAGCCCAGGCCGCCAGTCGTTTCAATGCCATGACCGTCGCCGAAGATCGCGCAACCGACCTCCTCGGTGAATACAAGCTCGAATTTCACCGTGCCAAACGAAGCGAAAGCGACCGCCGCCTGCGTGAAGTGCTAGTGAGTATAAAAAAGAAACGCCGCGAAGCTGCGAATGGAGCCGCCTGATGGAAACCCCAGCACCTGATATTGTTAACGAATACGTTGGTATCATTACCGCCTTGAGGGGGCTTACCGTTGAGGTGCAGATTGTCACCACCCGTCCCGAAACCAAAGAGCTCTTGAGCGTCGAGGGCTACCCGGAAGTATTTTTGGAAGTAAACTTTTTCCGCGGCAGTCGCGCCGTATGCCTCAACCTAAACAACAACAACGTCGTGCGCTGTGGCCAAAAAATCTATCGGACCCACACTAAAGTGAGCGTGCCTGTTGGGCCCGCTACGATGGGACGTGTGTTTAACGCCCTCGGCGAGCCACTCGATAAAGCCCCTGCTATCACCGAAAATCGTCGTGTCATTAGCGAACCGACTGGTACGCGTAGCTATCGCAGTAGCGAGAAACTAGAGTTGCTCGAAACCGGCCTCAAAGTCATCGATTTCCTAACGCCATTTGTGAAGGGGCGTAAAATTGGCGTAATTGGTGGTGCGGGTGTCGGCAAAACAGTCCTCACCATGGAAATGATTCACAATGTCACCCAAACCAAAGATGATTCTGAAAGCAAATCGCTTTCCATCTACTGTGGTGTGGGTGAGCGTATTCGTGAGGGTAACGAGCTGTACGAGACCCTGCGCGACACTGACGTTCTCAAAAATACTGTTATGTTCTTCGGCCAGATGGACGCCACGCCAGCAATTCGAAGTATGGTTGGGCCGGCTGCTGCCACAGCCGCAGAGTACTTCCGCGACGAAGAGGGCCGAGATATCCTGTTCTTTGTGGACAATATCTACCGTCACGTCCAGGCAATGACAGAGCTTTCCACTAACCTTGGGCTCATCCCAAGCGAAGGCGGCTACAGTCCGATGGTCTTCAGTGACCTGCGCCGACTTCAGGACCGCCTGAGCAGTACGGAAAAGGGCACTATCACCAGCGTGCAAGCGATTTACGTGCCTGCCGACGACTTGTCAGACCCCGCAGTGCAAGCAATCAGCCAGCAGCTCGATAGCGTGCTCGTACTTGACCGTTCTATCGCCGAACAAGGCATCCGTCCTGCTGTTAACTTGCTCAAAACCACCAGCTCACTCCTGACGCCTACGATCGTTGGCGAGAGGCATTACCACCTAGCTGAGCGCGTGCAGGCAATCATGCAAAAATACGACAGCCTCAAAAACATCATCGCCATCGTGGGCGAAAACGAACTGTCCCCTGCTGATCGCACAGATTACCAGAATGCCAAAAAGCTCATTCAGTTCTTTAGCCAGGACTTTGCTGTTGCCGAGAAGTTTAGCGGCAAGCCCGGTGAATACTTTACGCTCGAACAAACACTTAGTGGCATCGAAGCAATCCTTCAACCTGCTCAGGCGCCCCCAGCTGAGGCTGATAGTAAGTCAGAATCAGCCCCACAGGCCCCCGACATGAATAGCAAAGAGTCCACAGGACAACCCGAGATGGCAGCATGAGCGAGGCCGACGAACCCCAACTAAAAGTCATTGCTCGTGCGCCATTTCACGTATATTACGAAGGCCTCGCCTACAGCTTAAGTGCTACCAACAAAGTTGGCAATTTTGACATACTTCCCGGGCATGCGGATTTTTTTAGCATGCTCAGCCCAGGGAAGATAATCATCGAGACGGCGAATGACCAGGTTGCGTTTGAAGCTCACAACGGTATGCTCACCGTCAAGTCAGATGAAGTAATGCTTTTCGTTAATATGTGATTATTCCACCACGATATAATCAAATGCGTGCCCCGCTGGTGGGAGTGCGCCGTCGACGCTTATCGTGAAGCCTGCCGAGGTACGGTTGATGTACATGCCTGGTACCGGCCTCCCAACTGGTGTTACCACGATATGTGGCGTAGCGCCATATTTTTGTACAAATGTTACCGATACCAACAGTCCGTTCCCTGCCCCTACGCCAGTGTTTACCGCAATTGTGCCACTCGTATCATTTCCACTAATCGAAACTGTCCCATTGCTCCCGGCTGCGCCCCCCACGGCAACGCTCGGTGCGCTACCCGAACTAAGCAAATGCCCTGTCACCGTTAGCTGAGCCACTTGGAAGTTTCGCACGCTCAGCGCACCGCCAATCGCCAAGTTGCCGGCAACATTGAGGTTGTTGTTTATAGTCGTTAATTGATTCACCGTCAACTGGCCCTGTAGCTGGGTGTTACCCGCCACCTTCAGGTCCTTACGCAGATTTAATGTACTGATTGTGCCGTCACCATTCACGTTGAGCTGCTGGACCTGCGTATCGCCCGCCTGTAATTTCGCCAACGCCGCATCGCTCGCAGTAAACTTACTGTTAAGCTGCAACTGGCCGGCAATCGCAACATCACCACCCATTTTTACTGTTCCGTTAAAAATTGAATTCGGTCCTACAACGAGTTCTGTCTCGGCATTGCCCACAGGGTTGCGACTGACCCCTAACTGGTCCAGCGTCTCAGCGCTGAGCGTCACCCCATTACGGGCTGCCGTATCTTCAGCGGAGGCCTGGCCCCTGATCACCAACGAAATAATGACAGCATTCGCCGCTAGAATAAGCGCGACAACCGTCAGCCCTATAAATGTAGCTTTGTGCGAAGGCCGATACGCAATGCGTCGCTTCTGGGGGGTAGTAGCGCCCACAGCTGAACCTATGTTTGTAGAAACAGTACTTTCTTCTACTGTTGCGCTCATATCTTCCTGTGTTTGAAGCGCCTCAGGTGCTGGGGCGTTCGATGCATCAGGTAATTTAGGGTCGTCACTCATGTGTCTATTTCTACGTTATATATAAGTATAGTATATCGCTTACGCTCATAACTTGCAAAATTGTTATGGTTCACCCACAATGTGATACATGACCTGGGGCGTAATAGGTAGAGGACTCATCGTTGGTGCACTATGCACGTTGGTTGCCGTACCCATTGCCTTTGCAGAGACCCTTCAATCACCCAACTACCGCTTTAGTGAGCCGAGCGTTGGCGCAGGCAGCCTCAACCAGTCCAGCTCGGCGAGCTACATTGGACAGAGTGGCCTGGGCGACCTAGGTGTCGGCAATGCAGCTTCTTCCAACTTCCAGATTAACGCTGGATCAAAAACCAATCCCGATCCGACCCTTAGCGTTGCTATCACCTCAACATTAGCCGATTTTGGTAACTTTTCCGCCTCTACTCCCTCCACAGCGACTGCCAGTTTTACTGTCATCAACTATAGTAGCTATGGCTACGCCGTACAGCTAACCGGCTCGACTCCTACGTACAACGGCCACTCCATTAGTCCCATGGCGACTACGGCCGCCTCGCAGCCGGGCACTGAACAGTTTGGTATCAATATGGTCGCTAACACATCACCAATTAGCTTCGGCGCCAATCCTAACAACGGTGATTTCGGATTTGGTGTGATTGGAAATGGCCCCGCTAGTCTTGACTATGCGCACTATTCCACGCCCAACCAGTTCCGCTATGTCAGTGGCGAAACCATCGCAAGTGCGCCCAAAAGTTCCGGAGCAACCCAGTATACCATCAGCTTTCTCACAAACGTCGCCGGGGTCACGCCTGGTGGCACCTACGTCAGTAACCAGCTGCTCATCGTTACCGGTACTTACTAGTTATCCACAGATTTTGCACTCACTTCATTACCCCCCCGTAATTATCACCCAAACACTGTTGACAGGCTATACCGCTCATGGTATCATCTCTAGTAGAAACCTTAAAAATAAAAAATATCCACCATGAAAATACAAAAAACCACCACACTATTTCGCGCCCTAGGCGTGTTCTTGCTTGTCGCAGTTGTTGCCGCACAAGCACTATTACAAACCCCATCTGCTAATGCGGAGCAAATCGTCATACGGTCACTTAAGCTCGAAGCAGCCGACGTGAACCCGGGTGGTTTAAATGGTGGTTCACGCCCGAGTGGTGCGCTTCCAAACGTTAACTCAACTGCAAACCACAGCTTTACGTTCACACTCCCCTCAGTCACCGCAACACCAGTGGGGTCGCTACTTTTCGAGTACTGCACCACTGCCGCGGACGTGGGTGGCGCGACCTGCGTGGCGCCAACTGGGCTGGATACGACTGCTGCGACTCTTGGCGCTACCACTGGTATTACTGGTCTTTCGATTGCCAATATCAGTACAAACTCTTATCGCCTTACCCGCTCCCCTGGTGCCGCATCAGCTGCGCCTGCAAATACCGTTGTAACTGCAACCGTTAAGGGCATTACTAACCCGTCAGTCCTCGGTACCTTCTATGTGCGAATCTCCAGCTACAACAGTCTCGACAACACCGGTGGTGCGATTGACCGTGGCACGGTAGCCGCCAGCACCGCCGACCCAATCGAACTGAGCGGGGTGATGCCCGAGTCGCTCGTCTTCTGTACTGGTGCGACCGTCGGTCTGACTACCGGACTTCCTGACTGCTCAACCGCAACCGATGGAATCATTGAATTCAACAAACTCTTCTCGCCAACCGATACAGCGTACTCACTCTCACAAATGGCAGCAAGCACCAACGCTGGTGCAGGCTATGTCATCACTGTCAACGGCCCAACACTTACCTCGGGTGGTAATAGTATCGCCGGCATGGCAACACCCGGAGTCAGCGCACGAGGAACCGCACAGTTCGGCATGAACCTCGTGGCTAACCCAGCTACGGTATCAACAGGTATCGATGTCGTCACCGCACCGTTTACGATAGCAAGTGCAGACGTCGCACCTATCTCGAATGCTAGCAACTACCGTGGCCAGCCAGTGACCGACTACGGCACCGCCAGCACCTTCAAGTTCCTCACAGGTGACCCTGTCGCAGCCAGCGACAACGGCGGCGCAGGCGCAACTGACGCACAGATTTACACTGTCAGCTACATCGCCAACGTACCAGGTAGCCAGCCTGCCGGTATCTATGCGACCACCCTCACGTACATCTGTACACCTACGTTCTAGTTTACTCTTTCCCGGTTTCTCCGAACTGCCGCTGCAACAACAGCGGTAGTTCGTGTATATTATGGTTGACCCGGCTGAAGTGCTTATGATACACTGCTCTATATGAGAAGAGTGAGGGGTGTTGCATACTTTTTGAGCGTATTATTAGTAGCGGTAAGCGTTACGGCAGTTTTCAGCGGGCCTGACGCATCAGCCGCCCAAATTACCGCTCGCAGCCTCACGCTCGTCGGCGTCACGGGTGTTGGTGGCTCGATGCCGGGCGGCAACGTCAACCATAAGTTTACCTTTACTATCCCTACCCTCGGTACTGCACTCGGTTCTGTCAAGTTTGAATATTGTACGATTGCTACAAAAGATGCTTGTGTTACACCGACCGGAATGGATGCGTCTATTATTACCGGGCTGAGCGACACCGGTTCCGGCGTGACTGGTTGGACCGTCCAGGCTGGCTCAACAGCCAACACGGTTATTGTCAGGCGCGCCGCAGCGAGCAACCCGGCGAGCGGCAATCTTGTTATTCAGCTCAACAACATCAAGAACACGACCGACGTCAACAAAACGTTTTTCGTGCGCATCACCACGCACAGTAGCCTTGACGGTACTGGCGCAATCGTGGACAGCGGATCAGTTGCAGCCAGCACCGCCAACCCTATCCAACTAAGCGGTATCATGCCTGAAAGCCTTATCTTTTGTACGGGCGCTGACATCACCGTAAACGCCGGTGTGCCTGACTGTTCTACTGCAACTAGTGGCGTCATCGAATTTAACCAACTATTCTCGCCACAAGACACCGCGACGGCAGTTTCTAAAATGGCGGCGAGCACCAACGCATTTTCTGGGTATGCCATCACCGTCAATGGGCCAACGCTCGCTTCTGGGTCATCATCGATTCCCGCTATGGCATCAGGCGCTGCCGATGCCCCAATTGCACGAACACGTGGTATCAGCGAATTTGGAATGAACCTTGCGGCCAACACCGTGGCGACCTCTACAACCCCAGTCGGTGCAGCGGTGAACCCTGTTCCAGACGGGCTCAACCTCCGCGGCCAAGCAGCGTCTGACTACTCAGTCGCCGATCAGTTTAAGTACTCAAACGGCGACATTGTTGCAGCCAGCGATAACGGTGGCCTTGGTCCAACAAATTCGCAACTCTACACGGTATCCTACATTGTCGACGTCGCCGGTAACTTGCTTGCTGGTACCTATAGCACCACACTAACCTATATCTGTACTCCTACATTCTAGTTTATGACTTTACACAAATTACCCACCATACTCGTATTATCAACACTCATTGCATCGGCCGTTGTCGCGCCGCTAACTGCCGCAGTGACAGCAACGCCCACCAACGACCAAGGCTTAGCGCTCGAAATTGCACCACCTGTCGTTAACTTCGCCGTCGAACCTGGCGAGACAATTGACTCGGAGATCGCAATTCGCGACGTATCAACGTCACCGCTTCTCGTCACAAGCGAGATCAATGACTTTACCGCCAGCGGCGATGAAGACGGTAACCCGAAAGTACTCACTGACGCCACCGAAAAAAGCCCCTACTCCATCATCGATTGGGTAAGCCCATTCGAGCAGATGGCATTGGAGCCAAAACAGATCAAGAAGCTCGCCCTAAAGATTAAGGTTCCAGCCAACGCCGCACCTGGCGGCTACTACGGAGTGATCCGATTCACTGCAACGCCTCCCGATGGTGAAACAACCAGCGTGTCGCTCGCGCCAAGCCTAGGAGCCCTTGTCATGATCCGCGTTAAGGGCCAGGCAACTGAAAAACTAACTGTCAAAGAATTTTACATGACACAAAACGGCAAGAAAGGCACGTTCTTTGAAGGTATTCCTTTTGAGTTCGTTCAGCGACTCGAAAATGAAGGCAACGTGTACGAGCAGCCAACGGGACGCATCCTCATCAAAGACATGTTCGGCAAGCCCGTAGCCAATGTCAACGTCAACGCAGACAGTCGTAACGTCCTTCCAGGAAGTATCCGTAAATTTACTCAGGAATTTGATAGTAAAGCGCTCGGCAATATAGGCCTATTCGGTAAGTACACAGCCGAGCTAAGCCTTAACTACGGAGATAAATTAACGACCGGGTCCAGCCTAACCTTCTGGGTTATTCCTTGGAAGCTCATCGCACTGGTGATTATAGGCCTTATCGCAGCCGTCGTTGGCATCCGTTACGCCTTCAAACGATACACTGATCGCATCGTTGGCAAGTCACGTGGCTCACGCCGTCGCTAGATACACCTAATTATGCTATAATCAGCTTATGCTAAAGCACTTGAAGCTGAGCCACCACGCCAATACCGGCAAAGTGCGGCCCCACGAACATACGTCATACCTTCCACTTGCCTTGGTATTGCTTGTCGTCGGTTTTATACTCACGACCTTCACGACATTTGCCTGGGAACGGCCGGGCCCAGCTTCCGAATCTGTCGGCCTATCGGGAGTTATGCCTGGTAGTCCCCCTACTGCTGCAGCGGTAATCAAAACGCCTACTACAGGCCAGCGCTTCACCCAAACCCCTATCACCGTGGCAGGTACCTGCCCCAAGGACACGCTAGTCGAGCTATTCAAGAATGATATTTTTGCCGGATCTGGTGTCTGTACCAGCGAGCAAACCTTTTCGTTTCAAATCGATCTCCTCATTGGCCAGAACCAACTTATCGCGCGCGTGTATGACGCCCTAAACCAGCAGGGGCCTGACTCTAACATTGTGACGGTATTCTACGATGCCTCAAACGCCCAGGGCAGCCCGCTTACATCGCTTAATTTCGGCGGGCCACAGCTCATTATTAACACAGATGCGGTATTCCGTGGTGCCTTCCCCAACAAAGAGATGTCCATACCCGTTGATATCATCGGTGGTCGCGCGCCGTACGCGGTGAATATCCAGTGGGGTGACAGTACCAACAAAGTAATATCACGACCCGACAACGCCACCTTCCGCGAATCACACACCTACACCAAGGGCGGTACTTACCAGCTGGCAATTCAGGCAACCGACGCCGACGGCCGCGTCGCCTTTCTCACAGTAGCAAGTATCGTGAATGGTCAGCCCGACCCAGCTGTCGCCGCTATCGCCGACAACAAGGCAACCACTAACCTATTGCTCGCACTGTGGCCGCTCTACGCCGCTACCTTTGCGGTTGTCGTCAGTTTCTGGATGGGCGAATGGCGCGAAAAACGCCTGCTCATCAAGCACGGTGTACTAGCAGCCTAACTTATCCACAGGGTTGTCAATATTTTTGTATAAGTTACTTGCGTATTTTGCCATAAGCGTATATGCTAGTGAAGTAAAACCTTGTGTGTGAGAAACAAAAACGGCTTTACAGCACATAAAACAAAACCTACTCCACCACACAGCTAACCCCTGTGTTTTTGGCGTATTAACACCCAGGAGATACTTCGCCTGGCTTCACCAGTGATCTCACTACTTTTAAAGTACTCACTAAAAAGCAAACGTAAGTCGGACCCACCATTAAAACAAAAAAACAAATCAGCTTGGCTGGTACGCTCATGCGCGTGCTCTTCGTAAGTACCCTCCTTGTGGGTGTATTTATGGTTGTTCTGTCTGTGGCTCCCAAAGCACACGCCGCAACCAACCAACAAATGAATTTTCAAGGACGCCTCCTCAATGCACAGGGCGCCGTTGTTCCTGATGGCTTTTATAACATTCAGTTCAAGATATACCAGGATGGTACCGGCACTACTGCTGGCAACCCCGGGGGAACACTTGAGTGGACAGAAGATTGGCTGAACAGTGGCGGCAAGGGTGTGCAGGTGGTGAACGGGTATATGTCGGTGCAGCTTGGAAGCATCAATCCTTTTGCGAGCCAAATCGACTGGAATTCTGACACCTTGTGGCTCAGCATGAACATTGGTAATACCAATGTCAGCTGTACGCCGTTTACGAGTTGTGCCCCTGATGGCGAAATGGTGCCTATGAAGCGCCTTTCTTCTGTTGCCTACGCGATGAATGCCACTATGCTCAACGGCAAGACCGCTGACAACTTCATTCAAAATCAAAATAGCGCCGTTCAAGTAGCCGCCAATATCTGGATAGGCGGCACTACTCGTGCTGATACGGCAGTCCTCTCCCCTACTCTCGACACTGCTGATGCGACCACCCTCAGCATAGGCGCAACAAATGCAGTGAATGTCAGCATAGGCAAGTCGGCGGGCTCAATATCTCTTCATGCAAGTACGACAACTGTCGGTACCTCGGGTAGCGCGGCGACTATTAAGGGTGCCACACAAACCGCTGCTAACACTACAGGCGACACACTCACCATTAAGGGCTCAACGGGCAATGGAGCCGGTGCTGGCGGTCAGCTAGTCATCCAAGGGGGCGATGGCGGCGTAACGAACGGCGCAAATGGTGGTAGCCTATACCTCAGTGGCGGCACTGGCACGGGAAGTGGTGTCGATGGACTTGTCATCATGACAACCCCCACCTTTTCAACGACTACAAATGATGTAAATTGCTACACCGGAGGGTCCCTTGTGGCATCGAACTGTACTATTAGTTCAACCTCTATCAATAGTTCATCGGCAGTCATTATTGGCTTCTCTAATGGGGAAAGGACCGCGACACTACCGGATCCTACGATTCTCACCGCAGGTCGCGTTATATACATCACTGCCGCAAACGGGTCTAGTGATTTCACGCTAAGCGCTAATGGCGGCGGATTGGGTAACCAGATTGCTATGCGCCAAAACTCATCTGCTACCATGATTTGGAATGGTAATGACTGGACCGCAGCTGGCGCATCGAGCTCCACGACCCTACAAAGCGCCTACGATAATACCCTGCAAAGTGCCGGCGGCGCAGAATTGATTGTCAGTAAAACCTCAACGACCAATGGATTAACGATTCGCGACAGCTCTACCAATCCCGTAAATGGAACGGTTATGAGCATCCAGACGTCGTCAGCTGCCGGGCTGCTATCTGTAAACGGGAATGTAGCCGAATACTCGACCAACAGCGGCGCCGAGGTAGCTGGAGTGAGTGCGACTACATTCCCAGCAAACACCTGGCTCCCGATCAGTGGTGCGACAGTCGCTCGCCACACCACTGCTGGAGACTACATTGCAACCGGAAAAGGCTCGACATCGGTTTTGACAAGCACAACCGCAGGAAGTGGCGTTCGTAACCGCTTGAGCACCGCATTAGTACCAAACATGACATACAACGTTTCATTTGGAACACGACTCTTAGCCGGGAGCTTCAGTGATCTCCAAGTTTACTATTCAGCAGACGGCTCAGCAGCCTCCGCTCCTTGCACAACAACTAAATCACCCGTGACAAGCATTTGGACAAAGATAAACTGTACCTTCGTGGCACCGGCATCTGGAATAGTGGCAGATAACTCTATACTCATCAGACAAGCCAGCTCCGGGACGGCACGCACATTCTATGTAGATAATCTCAGCGTCACCGTTGCTGCTGACTTTAATTATGCAACCGATGGAAGTGCTAATGACGGTGATAACTTTACTTCCAACTGGTCATTCGTCAATGCAACCTCTGGGGCGGGCTCGATTACGCGTAGCACAACCGATGGAGAGGATGCCAGTGATAGCGCACAGGTCACACTAACCACCGGTGCGGCTAATGCCGGTATTCGCAACCGCCTTTCCGTCAATCCGCTCCCATCCACACTGTACCGCATGACCGCCTACGCAAAGGTAACCTCAGGAACCTTTACTAATTTCAAAATTCGTTATTCACCAGATGGCAGCACCGGCTCATCGGGGAACTATACTGATTGTGTCGACTATAATACTCGCACGCTCACGACAACGACATGGACAAAGATTACGTGTTTCGTTCAAACAAGCAGTACGCCAGCCACAAACCCCCATGCCTACTTTGTTGAAGAGTCAGCTCAAGCGCGCACGTTCCGCGTGGACGCCTTTACCATGACTCTCACGACCAATACCGCGTCAAACGTACAAATAGGCGGTGGCGAAAATGGTGGCCCGACTACTCTCTTAACACTGGATAAGGCTGCTTCTGCTCCAATCGCAATCAATAACGATGCGCTCCTCGGTTCGATGTACTATGACACGACACTCGGCAAGCTGCAATGCTATGAGGCAGATGGATGGGGCGCCTGCGGCTCTAGCCCTGACACCATCGTCACGATTTCTCCAGAATTCACGAATGCAGTACTGCATGGAACGGGTATCGGAACCATGGTTTCAGACCTCTGCTCAGACACTCTCAATATCAATGATGGATCATCGGGACAGCCAAACGTCTGTGGGACAAATGAGACATTTAACTTTTATAGGTGGACTTCTCCGCAGCCAAGTGCACAAACATACGGCGTATACGTTACGTATCAGCTGCCGGCAAGCTTCAAGAGCTTCGAGTCTGGCTCCACATCGATAATCGGAAGAACCGACAGCGCAAACTCTACTATGGAGTATCAGGTGTTTCGCGATGACTCGTCTACTGGCCTCACTACTTGTGGACCGGCCGTCCTGGTGTCCTCTGGAGTTGTGTCGTCATGGCAGCCTGGCCTAGCCACAGGTACAGCCGATCCATCAACTTGCGGATTCGTACCGGGCAACAGTATCGTTTTTCGAATAAATGTAACAGCAAGTCAAAATGCAAACGCGTATATTGGCAACCTGAACTTCAAGTTTAGCAACAAATAGCCACTACAAATACTGTATAATTAAGGTTATGCTACATGTGCGAAGCATTTTGAGACGTGTGCGTCACTTTGTTCTAGTATCCCCCGTGCGTAGGTTCGCCCTACTGGGTGCTATTTCTGTGCTAATATTAGCCGGCGCCGCACTAGTTATTTCTCCACTTCTTTCTAAAAAACCCTATGACCTAGGGCGATCAGCAAAACTACTGACTAATCCGAATAGCCGCATAGCCGGCCAGCTCACGTATGATAAAGGGTCTTTATCGTTTAACTATAAACAACCCGAACAGGTTAATGGCGAGGCAAATAAAGACATTGAGGCTTCTTTTAATGAGAATATTAGCCAAGGCTTTAGCGTCAAAGATACAGTCAACGACGTAAGCTTTGGTATGAAGGCTAAAGACAACCACATGGTTGGTCGTCAAGATGAAAACCGCGTTGTCTATCCATTATCAACTGGGGACGGTTGGACAATATATACAATACAGAAAACCGGTATTAAGGAAGACATTATCCTGACCGAATCGAAACAAGACACACGAGAATTCTCGTACGAGCTTGTCTTGAATGATGGGCTTGAGCCAAGAATTGAAAAGGACGGTGGACTTGGTGTGTACGGAAACACGCTTCTTAGTGGCGATATTACCGCCACGTCAAACGAAGATGTGGAGCTACTAAAAAAAGCTCGACAAAGTGCCGATAAAAATACCTTGCTGTTCAAGATACCCGCCCCCATAGTTCTCGAATCCGGAGGAAATGAGTCTGAGTACGCCCGTGCGAAGTTTAGCCTATCTGACAACATTCTTACCGTCACGACCACTGGGCTATCTAGAGCGAACTACCCGTTATCTATTGACCCTAGTATCTATGTAACCAGTGCCCGTGAGTTTATGGCTGGAAATAACGAAACGAACATCGACTTTAACGTAGATGAGCAACTTATCCAAAAATCACCGACCACTGGCGCGCGATTCGACCAATGGGATGATACACTATCCCTCCCTGTTGCAACCTCTGCCAATGGTGTAGCAGCTGCCGGTGGATATGTATATTCGATTGGCGGACGATCATTCCTAGGGCAAGCATTTAATACCCAGGGCGCCGAAACTTTTGTCGTCCCTACCGGTGTTACGAGTATTTCTGTAAAAGTTTGGGGTGCAGGTGGTGGTGGTGGTGGTGGTGGTGGTTCTACCGGTACTGGAGGCAACGGAGCTGGCGGTGGGTATGTGACAGCCAATGTACCCGTAACTCCAGGGGAGACGCTCAGTGTCTATGTTGGCGGTGGTGGAAATGGTGGCAATAACGTATCAAACACTGGTAGCGGTGGCGGTGGTGGTGGCTACACGAGTATTTATCGTGGGAGCACGCCGCTGGTCATCGCCGCTGGCGGAGGAGGAGGGGGGGGCTCTCGCATCTCGAGGAATGGAGCCGATGGGGGCGCCGGGGGCGGTACAACCGGAATTATTGGGGCCACGGTATACAACAACAACGGTGACGGTGGTGGTCCGGGTACACCGACTGCTGGTGGTGGTGGTGGACAAGGTGGAAACAACTCGGGCGGTGCCGGTTCGTCACTCACGGGAGGCCTCGGCGCCGATGGCCGTAGTGCCACAACTGGCGCTGATGGTGGTGGTGGCTTTGGTGGACTAGCAAGCGGTGGTGCCGGTGGGCTCGCAAACGTTAACACAACTCGTGCTGCTGGTGGTGGTGGTGGCGCTGGGTACTTTGGTGGTGGTGGTGGTGGCGCCACCTCAAGTACAACCAACTCATCAGGTGGTGGTGGTGGTGGCGGCTCTAGCTATACGGCAGGCGGCCTGAGTGGAGTAGCCAATAACGCTGGTAGCGGCGTTAACCCGGGTAATGCTGCTGACCCTGCTCGCAATGGAGCGGGTCAAGGTGGCGGTGGTGGTGCGGGAGGTCAGGGTGGCACAAACGGCGCAAACGGCGCGGTATTTATTGCCTACGGCTCAGGCACTGAAGTGTCAAAAAATGTCAGCTGGGCAGAGTTCAACTCCGCAACGGGTGAAGTTCAGAGCGCTAACCCCGGGTCAGGTACTTGTGCCGGGTGGTGTTCTTCTAACGACTACTCGCTTCCTTCAGAGCGCAGTAACTTCTCACTCGTCGCGTATAGCGGCTACCTCTACGCGATTGGTGGTGTCGATGCTTCGGGTACCCGAACCAACACTGTCTACATCGCGAAGATTGGCGCCAACGGTGAGCCTCGCCTATGGCACCCCACAGATACCAATCCAGACAACTGGGTTTACTGGTACCAAGACGCCAACCTCACATCGGTCCGCTCAGATTTTACCGCAACCGCCTACAATAATCGGCTCTACCTTATCGGTGGCCGCAGCTCATCTGGTCCGGTCTCTACTGTTGAAATAGCCGATATCACCCCAACAGGGAAATTAGGTGCCTGGTCAGCATCTACTGCGCTCCCTTCTAACGTTTATGGTCATGGTGCAGCTATTTATAATGATAGAATTTATGTGCTCGGCGGCTCTAATAGCATAGGAGGCGCTCCTTCGAACACTGTTCGCTACAACAAAATTAACACAGATGGAACTCTCAATAATTGGGTCCAAACTACCAATCTGCCGCAAGGACGATTCACCGGCGGAGGTACCATGGCAGCTATCTGGGGGGCCTATATCTACGTCAGTAGTGGGTGTAGTACTGTCAATGGTAGTGGATATTGCACTGGAGTACATTCCAATATTCAACTGGCAAGTATCAATGCCGACGGGAGCCTTGACGCCTGGAATACTGTCGGTACAGCGGTTGACGAACGACTTGGCGGCAACTTACTCTCCTGGCGTGGTCATTTATACCGAGTGGGCGGGTGCAGCTCTCAAAACGCCTCTACTGGCGATTGCGGTGCTGCCACTCTTGACTTAATTCGTGTTGGTAAAATAAACCGCGACGGCGATGCTTCAACGGTGGGTGAATCGTTTGCTAGCGGCAGTGGAGACTGTACAGGGGGTAACCCATCGCAGTGTAACCTGCCCGGCACAACATATGTCGGTAATATGCTGACAAACAGCTTTATTTACAACGGGCACCTCTACATTACCGGCGGATGCACGAACAATGCCTGTAGTTCGACAAGCAACGACGTCGTCTACGCCGCCATCGATACCAATGGCTCTATGACTCGCCCTGCAACCTGTAACGGCTCATATGTGGGTGGCTCATGGTGTTATCTCGCCAATGTCCTCCCCAGTGGAGTAGCGGCATCGAGCCCCGTTACATTTGGCGGATACGTATACTTAGTAGGAGGACTCACAGGGAGCGCTAATACAAACACCCTGTTGCGAGCCCAACTCAATAGCGACGGCTCGATAGGCGCATGGTTATCACAGTCTATGACGGGGGTAGGCGCAGCCAACGTTTCCTACCTATACGCGTACGCCAGAGCAAATCCATCCGCTGTCGCGACTAACCCGGGGAACCTGTTCATATTTGGAGGATGCACCAGTTCGAGTTCAGCCGGATGCACTGCGTATACTCAAAATGTCTCTAAGTGTAGCATCGCCAGCGATGGCTCCGTCAATGGCTGTTCGACCAGTGGACAACTCCAGGTCGGTACAGTACCTGGTGCAACTGGTGTAGGTATCGGTATTATGAGTGGAACAGTGTACGCCAACTATATTTACCTCATAGGCGGTGTGGCGCCTGGGCTTGTCGATATGAAAACAGTTCGGTATGCTCGGTTCGACAATAACAATAATGTCGTCGCCGCTAGTGGATCCAGCTGGACAGAATCACCAAACCAAATGGAAATCGGACGTAGGCGCACCGCAGCTTTCGGATACAACGGCTACATTTACGTCGCTGGCGGGTTCGAAGCAGGCGGTGGCGGCGTTATCGCAGACATCGAGTTTATTAAAGTCAACGTGAGCGATGGAAGCCTCGGCGACGCGACCGATGGCTTTACGACATCTGAAGTGAAGATTAACCAACGATGGGGATTGACTCTAGCCGTCTCAAACTCATATGCCTATGTCATAGGGGGCTGTACGATTGGCGATAGCCCTGGAGCATGTACTACGCGCACGGATACTATCCAGACGTTCCAGATCTATAACAACGTTAGTGGCGCGCCAGCCGGCTACAGCAATGCCGCAAATACCTATGCCACTAACCCTAACCGTCTTGGTGCTACTAGCACTGTGCTAAACGGTCGTCTTTACACCGCAGGAGGTTGCGTCAGCACCACAGACTGTACCAATGCGGTCAACACCGTTTCGTATGCACCTATCGACGTCAACGGCAATCTCGGTACGTGGTCAAATACTACAGCCAACCTGCCAGCTGATCGCGCATGGGGCAAGATACTTAACGCTGGCGGTTCGCTATATTATATTGGTGGCCAAGGTGACGCGGCATCCGATCGTCGCGCCGAAGTATACTATGCAACTCCAGCGGGTAGTGGCAACGTGACAACCTGGGGAACTGCCTCTAACGGATTACCGAACGCCCGTACAAAATTTGGTGCAGCCAGCTGGAACAATCGCTTATATGTCGTTGCCGGTGAAGGCACGGCCGGGACGTGCACAAGCAACCTATGCAGCGACGTCTATGTTAGTCCACAACTAAACAATGGCGGAAACATCACCAGTGCGTGGTCAACAAGCGGTCCGGGTGTCAATACCGGTCGCAGTGGTGCTACAGTCACAGCCTACGCGAACAATCTTTATATGTTTGGGGGCTTTGCAGGATCGGGCAATTATCATTCTGATAGTCAATACGCACAGATCAACCCATCTACAGGGCTCGTTGGTAGCTGGACGTATTCTGCAAGCCTTCCTAAGCCAATCGGGTTCGCCAATTCGTATGCAGCCAATGGGTATATGTACCTCGTCGGGGGGCGAACGTCGGAAGGATCCTGTGAACCGACGACTATGGTTGCTCCAATCAGCGCAAACACCACTATCGCCACTGGAAATAGCCCAACAGGCATCGGCGCGTGGTACGAAGCCAACCAGAAATATTCCAATTCACGCTACGGAGCTAGCGCTGCCTACTATGATGGAAAAGCCTACTTAGCTGGTGGTGCCTGTAACGCTGCAACCGCACCAACTGTCGCATCGGCCACAACCACAAATACCGGCGCAGGATTTGCTTCAGACAGCACCACTCATAATGTAGCCATGCCTGGCACAACAGCGGCTGGCGACTTACTCTTGATGTTCTTTAGCTACGACAGCAACTCAAACCCAACGGTTACCGATCCAGATGGAGCTGGTGGCTGGACAGAGCTTGCATCAGTTAACAGTGCCACTAACGGCGCTCATGGTTCCGTCTGGGCCAAAGTAGCGACTGGGAGCGACGGCGCGACGGTCAACTTTGCAACGTCTAATTCACAAAGTGCCGCTGCGCGAGTCTACCGTATACTGGCAGGTGAATGGCACGGTGACCTAACTGGTGTCGAGGTAGCCAGCGGTACTGGATCGACTACCGCAAGCCCCGATCCACCGACACTCACGCCATCATGGGGTAAAACTGATAACCTATGGTTTGCCTATGCAGCCGGCGGCACACATACTGGCGTCTCGAGCTATCCAACCAATTATACTAGTGGCGCACACGCAAGTGGCAACACCGGCACCAATGGCGCCAGCGTGGCAACAGCTTATCGCGCGAACAATACGGCGAGTGAGGACCCCGATGCTTTCACCATGGCGAGCAGCCAAACCAGTGTCGCTTTTACGGTTGCAGTCCGCCCAGCTCCTCCTGTGCTCACCTACGCTGGTGCCAACGAGGTTCAGCAAACTGCGCTGCTCTCGCAACCGCAAATCGCACGCTACTCACTCCTAATGGATACCGACACCGATGTCTATCCCAATGCATGGCTCATGAACGGCATCGACAACTCGGTTGGCGCAAACTGGCAATTAAAGTATCGTTCAATGACAAATCCTACCACCTATTGTGTCTCGCCAGCTATGACCACATGGGGGCAGGAAACCGTTTTTGGTAACGTCACCCTTGGGCTACCTGGGGTATACACGCCTAAAAATGGGGCTGGCGCAAACACCGATTGTGCTCGCTACTTCTTCTTTAACGTCTCGGTAGACAGCTCGCAGGCGTATGGCTATCCAGACGACGTCACGCGCGGACCTACGATTGACAGCCTTTCGTTACAGTTCACCGGTGATCCATCAAAACGATTAATGCATGGGCGAACATTTACTGGGGGCTTGCAGCAGCCCATTGATACACCATACTATGGACAATAATGACTAATATTCTACAAAAAACCATGCGTCAGATACGGAAGAACGCGGCGACAGGCACCACCCGACCTGCCCTGAGCCGCAAACAACGCTTGAAAAAGTATAAATTCCCCCTAGTCCTCGTAGGCATCGCGATCCTGTTGGTTTTCGGCTTTCATATCAAAAACCAGATAGATCAAACATCCACAAAACAGCCAACAGCTAGCACAGATACCGCCGATGAGCCCCCAAAGCTACAAAAAGGCACACCCGATTATGCCACCGTAGCGCCCAAAGGAGTTTCAATTAATAGCCTCGGCGGGTGGACGCGCGTTAGTCCTCCCGACAGAAACCCCGTGTTTGCCTACGTCCAGACGCTCGGTGACTCCACTATTAGTGTCAGCCAGCAACCTCTTCCTGAAAGCCTACAGATAGATTCTGAAGAAGCACTCAGCGCTTTAGCCAAAGACTTTCGTGCTAATGAGATGATTACGGCAGGTGACACACCAGCCTACATCGAGACAAAAAATAACGGTGCTCAGTCTGTATTATTCATAAAAAACGGTCTACTGATATTAATCAAATCTTCAAGAAGTGTAGCCAATACTACATGGGTAGAATATATCATTTCATTAGAGTAAATCACCTCTTGCGTAGATAAACGAACAGTCTAATACTATTAACTAGCCGTAACCACTAAATCACCACGCATAAAGCCAGTGCTATCGTTCTTCGCACAGGTAATGTTAACCGGCCACTTGCCTACTGGCTGGCCTTGCTCTACCGTCCAGCTCCATCCCACGTAGCCATATTCATCTGCCACTTTGGGCGCGAGGCCGGTATCCGTACTTTTCGTACCGTTATAGAGCACCTCAATGCTGCACGCTGCTTCAGGGAGTGTGCGGATAGATACCGACGCATTTGATCCCGCCACAAGCGGGCTCGTGAGGCTGGTGATGTACACGCCGACTGCCTGATTCTGGGCAATCGCCTTAGGCCTGGTAATAACATTGGTGATTTTTGATGGTGTATCCACCACGGTGACCTTGGCGTTCTGGCCAGCATACCAGTTGTATATGACCACCCCGATGGTAACCAAAAGTAACAGCACGAGAGTCAGCACGAAAGCAATCAGCGCTGTGCGTTTCCGGCGAAGCCGCTGTTGGCCCTTATAGGTTGCGGGGCTGTTTTTCAGCTCACGCAACATAGCTACTTCTTATCAGCGTAATACTTCTCGATAGTTTGTGCTACTTTACCCTCTTTGGTAAGGTTTTCGTAGAACAGCACCTGTCCCTTGTCGATAACCATTTGGTCTTCAGGGCCATGCACTTCACTTCCTAGCTTAATCAGCTGAACATCCGAGCCAGCAGTCTCGGTTTGCTGAGGGTTGTTAGCATCTTCGGCATTCGTCTGCGATGCCTGGAGGTAGAAAATCTTGTTGAGCTTGTAGGTTTCGGCGCCAACTCGTGAGAGTTTACCGAAGTATACTTGGCCATTCGTCAGGAACACCGCCTGGTACTTACCGCCATCAATCAGCTGGCCCTGCACGAGTGCATTGTAACCAGAGTAACCCGCGAACAACACTGCAGCGCCAAGTACCACAGCCGCAATGGTCCATAGCAGACCTTTTTTCACCTTTGGTGTTTTGCTTGCTCCACCACGTGTGGCGTGAACGCTATCGCGATGAACCGCAGGTTCGGGCGCGCGCAGTGGTTGTGGCGCAGCGTCACGTGGTGCAGGCACAGGTTGCCGAGTGGAACGGCCAGAAAATGATTCCATGAGTACTATTTCTCCCTCTCTTTACTTATAGTTATCATACCATAACTGGGATGCCGATTCCAGGGACCACCATAAAGTTACTCAAACTATTTTGAGTAAGTGTATTATTGACACTAATTACGGCACCTGCTATACTGACCCTATGAAAGAACGAAAGCTGCGCACCCGCCCCGTCATCTTAAGTGGTGAATATAGCCTCCCCTTCGCAGAAAAGGTAGCCGAGCACCTTGACTTGCCCGTTACTCCCACTACTGTCACGCATTTCGCCAATACCGAAATCAACGCGCACATCGAAGATTCAGTTCGTGATGCAACCGTATTTGCCATTCAGTCACACGGCGCGCCCGTCAATGACAACCTGATGGAACACCTGGCAATTGTGCAGGCGGCGCAGCTCGGTTCGGCACACGAAGTAACCGCCATCGCCCCCTACCGTGGCTACGGACGAGCCGATCGCATGGCCAAGCCCCATGACGCCTTCATGGGCAAGCTGAGTATGCAGTTCTTCGAACTCGCCCACGCGCGCCGCTTCATCGAAGTCGACCCTCACTCAGGGCAATCATCGGGCTTTGCCAATGGCATGCTGTATGAATCGATTCCAGCTGCCCCCGTACTCCGTGATGACATCGCAAATGTTATGGCCACTCTCGACAACGAGCCCGTCATCGTGTCGCCAGATTTTGGTCGCGACAAGCTAAACGAACGCTACGCCGCCCTACTTGGTGGCCTTGACCTCGCGGTGATCGCCAAAAACCGAGACGGCGTCAACCATGTCAATGTCCAGCGCGTTATTGGTGAAGTCGCTGGCAAAGTCTGCTTCATGATCGATGACATGATCGATACAGGCGGCACCATCGTGAAGGGCGCGCAGGCACTTCGTGATCGTGGGGCAGCCGCGGTATACATCTACACGACACATCCCATCTTTTCCGATCCGGCGGGTGAGCGCCTGAGTAAAGCGGTGGCCGATGGCGTGATTAAAGAAGTTGTTACCACCGACACGCTTCGCATTCCCAACTCATTTGACCCGGGTGTCGTACGCACCGTGTCTGTCGCTCCCCTTGTCGCGGCGGCAATTACCAAAATCTATCATGGCGAATCAGTCTCTGGGTACTTCAACGGTGAAACGCACCACTAAGCCGCTTATGCTATGCTACATATATGGATGCAGCAACTCTACAATCACTACTCAACGAGACCTCCGGATCGGGCGGTACTAGTTCACTCTTTGACATCAATGCCCTCATCGCGCCACTGATGCCATATATCATCATGCTGACGGTCGTATCGTTCGTCATTACCATCCTCTATTTTGTGAGTGTGGTTCAAAAATGGCGCGCAAATGCAGCTATCATTGAAATTAGGGATATCCTGCGTGACATGCGCGCCCAGGCCCAAACAGAGCCGCCCGCGGTTACTTCTGTAAATGACGCTCAGGTGAGCGCGACTTAGCACGTTTGTTTTCGCTCGCCATATCCAGAATATCGTTATCTATCATGGCAATTTTCGGTAGAATGAGCGTGAAAGTTGAGCCTTTTTCAATCACCGACTCTACCACAATATCCCCGCCGTGCCCACGCGCCAGCTGACGCGCTAGGAATAGTCCCAGGCCCGTGCCGCCTTCGTCGTGCGAAAGGGGGTTTTGCACTCGATCGAACTTTTTAAATATCCGCTCATGGTCTTTCATCTCGATGCCCACACCACTGTCCTTCACTGCTAGGCGCAGCGCGCCATCTTTACTCTCGATGGTTACCTTTACCTTCGACCCACGACGCGAATATTTAATGGCATTACTCACCAGATTCTCAACAATCATGGTTACGTACCTATCATCAGCCACCACGGGTCGGGGCTTAGCGCCACGGAACTGTATGGTGATATCTTTTTGCTTTGCTTGCGAGTCCATGTGCGACAATACATCGCGTGTAATCTGCGCCAGGTCACAGGGCACAGGGTCAATCTGCAGCTGTCCTGCCTCCACCTTCGACACGTATAGCAAATCGTTAATCACATGCAACTGCCGCTCATTCGTAATGTAGGCTTTGTCGGCTAGCGACTGCTGCGCCGGCGTCAGGCTACCAAATGACCCGTCTCGTAAAATGCCAAGGTATTGCTTCACGCCCGAAGCAGGAGTGCGGAGTTGGTGGGAAGCAAGTGCGAGTAGCTCATTTTTAGTATTTTCCACTGCCTCTTCGTAGTGTCGCTGAACTCTCATCATCCGGTACACCAGAATGCCGTACACAATAAAGGCAATAAAGGCGCTCACGATACTTCCCAGGAAAAACAACCCAAGGGGGCCATACACCTCGTTTATTGACACGTCGCTCCCCGAAATCTCAAGCTTCCAAGCCTGATGATTAATGGCGATATCTCGTTCGACGTATTTTTTATCGCCTTCTTGACCGGTGGAAAAATCCGCCTTATACAGTTCAACGCGCTCGGGCTGCGCATGTAATTGAATCGTCAGGTTATCACGAAGCCGCGGTGTATTGTTGACTATTTGCCGCATAGAATCATGCGGACGGAACACGACGTAGGCGTAGCCAATCAGGCCTGCGCGGCGTTCGGCGGTTGTCGACGGCATGCCCGCGTATACTGCCTGATACACAAGCACCCCTGGGTTGACCGCCTTGTCACCGTCTTGCACCAATTTCACCGGACTTGTCATTACCGGCTCGCCCGAATCTCGGGCGAGTTCCATTGCTTCATGACGCGATTGCTCGGTGTACATGTCGTATCCAATCGCGCGAAGGTTCACATCGTTTTGTGGCTCCAAATACACGATGGGCGCATATTCTGCGCGCCCGCCTTCGGGCCACACAGCCACATCGCCACCCCCACCTGGGGCAACTACACGTACATAGCCTACCCCCTGCAGGGCAGGGTATTGCGCCTGGATTCTCATGGTTAGGTAAAACTGTGCCCACTCGTCGCGGGTCATGTCCGGATTTGCCGTCACCTGGGCAGCAGCGGCACGCAGAACGGTATTGTAGCTATCAAGCCCATTCACTAGCTGCGAATGAACAGTGACGATATTCTGATCCAGCTGCGCGGCAAAATTTACTTCGTTCTGCGTGGCGGCGGTACGAGCAAAGACACTCGTAATCGTCATGCCCACCAAAAACACGCCAATAGAAATCGCTACAATCGTAATATAGACCGACGTCGTCGTGCGATTCTGGGTAATTCGTCGCAGGAGTGGTTTCACTCTTCTAGTGTATCAGTTAACGCGATGTCGTGACTAGTTCGTCAAAATTAATATCTTCGGCAAATGCGGTCGCGCGCATTCCCAGTTCAAATCGGATTCGCCCCAGTATTTTATCAATAACATCTACTTGACGATCGATGCCCATTTCTACCGCGTCGGCACGCTGCGCAGCGAGGTCGCGTTGATGCCCCTCTAGCTCCTCGGTCGTGAGAATCGTAGCATCGCTGATTCGTTCGCTTCGGCCTTGTAGTGATAGTTCTGCCATAATGGCACCTCGTCTTTCTTGCAGTGCTTTACAGACTGCGCTAATGTTTTGGCTCGGGGGGAAGGTTTCGAACCTCCATACCTTGCTTCAAAGGCAAGTGACCTAACCCCTTAGTCTACCCCCGACTAGGTTGGGTCTGACGACTGTCCTGAAACAAAAATCACCGCCTTTTTGGTGCGGTGCTTGCTTTTTGTTCTGAATCAACGACAAATACTAAGCAACCGCACGAACGGGTGTGAGAATTTGTTGTTGACGCATAGTAGTCATGGCTCTGTTATACCCTATTTACTTTTTCTATGCAAGCTTTTCGTGCATATTCGCTCGCAAAGCACCACCTATACAGTCAGGTCACGTCGCGGATAACGGTAGTAGCACGCGGCAATACTAGCGACCACCACGACGCAGTAAATACTCACCCACAGTCCGTTTAATGTTCCATTCGCGATGATATCTGGCGCGTTCATTTGCACGAGTGGCGAAGCTACGCCTAGCCAGTCAAGCGCCGGCTGCATCGTCACCAGTACGTAGGCAAAATACATCACGCCTACTGCTGCGGCCACCAGTCTGCCGGCCAGCCTCGGTCGCAGGCTACTGGCAGCAAGCGCCGTGCCCACTGCCATAAAGAGTAGTTGCAGCACCGCATAGGCCGCGTTATACAGCGTCAACTCGAGTACCACCGTTGCTAGGTCGACGTACTGGGCTGCGAGTAGACACGATGTTACCAGTGTCACCACGTTCAGTATTATCAGCACCACAAGCGCCGCGCACAACTTCGCAGTCAACACCCGCGCCCGACTCCGTGGCTTCACGTACAAAAACTCCGTCGTTTTGTCTTGTTCTTCCTTATCGATGATATCCGCGCCCATCATGCCTGCCTGAATCGCAAGCATAACCGCCACGTACAAGTACAGCACGCCAAAGTACCCCACGATTGTTGTAATATCCAGCCCGTTCATCCCAAACACCGCTTGTACAGTCGCGGGGAATTGATCGAGCAGCTGATTAACATCCATCCCGCCTGCCGTCAGCGTATTAAATTTCGCCATGCTCGCCACCAGTAGCAGCACGATGCCCGCCGACCACAGCAACACGCTTTTCCGATACGTCCGTAATTCTCGCCAAAAAACATTCATCAGGCGACCGCCTTTTTGTCGCGATGCGTATAGAGCATATAGCCGCCCACCAGCATCGCCAGCGCCATTAGGCCGCCGACCAGCCAGTACTGCGCGTCAATTGTGCCCTCACTCACATACGCCAAATAGTCTATGTACTTAAATGGCGAAACATAGCGAAACTTTTCCTCGCCAATCAGTGCGCCAATCAACCCCACCGCGAATAGGCCAAACACCGCACCAAGCGTATACGCCACCACCGAACGCACTCGATGCACCAGCTGAGATACCGCGATCCCGAGCATCATAAACCACAGCTGAAGCGCCAAAAAGCTGGCGTTGACTACCATTACCTTTGCGTTATCAAACTCGCCCACCTTAAACACTGCCACCCATACATACACAATTACGCAGTATGCGACGTGCGTTATCAGTATGGCTGTTAACATAGCGGCGCATTTCGCCACAAACACATGGGTGCGCGTGATCGGCTTTGTCAGCAAAAAATCCGTCGTTTTTGCTTGCTGCTCGCGCACCATAACTCCAAGCCCCAGCCCCATCGCCTGCGCCGCACCAATCAGCATGATGTCAATCATTGTAAATGAATAAAATCCAAGGAACGTAGTAAACGCACTCAAGCTTAATCCCAGCATCTCGCGCGCAAACGGAGGCATGTTCTGCATTAATTGCTGCGTCACCGTCATATCACTACTAAATGCGGGATACAGCGAAATAAACATGAGGCTGGCGAGCCCCAGCACGCCTATCCAAATTACTGTCTGAAGCCGCAGCCGACGCAGTTCGTAAAGGTAAATGTTCATCACGCGTCCTTTTGGTAGTATTGCATGAATATCTCTTCTAGCTCGGGCTCCTCCAGTAACGCGTCCCGCAGCTTCACTCCGGCCAGTGCCTTCATGAGCGCGTTCACATCACCCTGATACAAAAAGCTCATATCGTCGCGGCCCACTATCAGGTTACTCACCCCTGGCAAGTCAAAAGTATGTTCGCCTACCGACTCGTCCACCCGCAGTTTGCACCGCACGTAACTATGCCGCCGCAGGTTGTCCATGCGCTCGGTCTTTATAATCGTCCCATCTTTAATGATTGCCACGCGGTCGCAGAGTTTTTGCACTTCGCTGAGTATATGCGACGAAAACAATACGGTTGCGCCACGTTTATTTTCTTCGCGTAGCAAATCAAAAAACGTTTGTTGCATCAGCGGATCCAGCCCCCCAGTCGGCTCATCCAGAATGATCAGCTTCGGACTATGCAGCAACCCTTGCACGATGCCGACTTTCTTCTTGTTGCCATAGCTCAGGTCATCAATCTTTTTCTGCAAATCCAAGTCCAGTAGCGCCGCCAGTTCGCGAATGCGCCGTTGCATTGCTTGCTTTGGCTTGCGGTAAAAACTTGCTGAATAATTCAGCAGGTCAACCACGCGCATATCATCGTAGTAAAACACCTCACTCGGCAAATACCCGATTTCTTCACGAATTTCAGGACCATGCGTCGTAATATCTTTCCCGAAGATTTTTGCTTTGCCACTGGTTGGCTGAATAAGCCCCAGCAGGGTCCGAATCGTCGTCGACTTTCCCGCCCCGTTTGGTCCAATAAACCCAAATATCTCGCCTTCATGGATCTCTAAATTGACATCCTTTATGCCAGGGGAATGGCCATACATTTTCGTCAGGTGTTTAATGTCAATGATGTTCGTCATACCCCCAGTATACTCTTTGTCCCACTCTGCATGAAGCCAGGCTCCATCAAAGGGGCAGGGGAGTAAGTGTAAAAAACACACTTCCCGGTGGGACGGGAAGTGTGTCGGCTTATGCTACCGGGTCATTACGCGATCTTTGCGAGCAGCTCATCGAGCGTTTCGCCCAATTTCGCTGTTACTGCCTGCTCGTCAACAGGCGTACCATCTGGCTGTAGATCCTTCATAAAGAATAGGTTCGTTGCCGTGTCGAGCACTTCTGCTTTTAGGTTAGCCGCGAGTGATTCACGCGCAGCCGCATGCGCTTGGTGCGCGCCACTTGTCCAGCCGTAGCCGACCAGCGCCACAGGCTTGCCATCCCATTCTTTGCCAATCCAGTCGATGGCGTTTTTCTGAATCGCGCTCATGTTGTGGTTGTACTCTGGCGTTACAAATACCACGCCATCTGCGTCAGCGACCAGTTGCGTCCACTGCTTCACACTATCGTGCTCTGGCACGAAGTCTGGTGATGATGGCGGCATTGGCGCATCATAGAACGGCATGCTTATAGCCGCAAGATCTGCCACGATTGCGTCAACGCCCTTTGCTTCTAGCTGCGCTTTTGTGAGTGCTACTACCTTATGATTTGCGCTGTTCGGGCGCGCACTTCCGGTTACTACTAATACTGCTGCCATATGGTACTCCTATGGTTAGTTTTTTAATTAAATTATAATTTCGATATGTCGATACCCACGCTCGCTAGCAGCTCATGATTCAGCGCGTACTGCTTGGCAGTGCCGTGCTTTTCCTCTCGCAGTACACCAGCATCAACGAGCTTCGTAAAATGATGGCTCATCGCTGGTTGCGACAGTTTCATGAGTGACGCGCAGGAACTCACCAAATCGCAACTTGCAATCGGCTCGGCCTGCGCCGCCAGCTTGCGCACCAAACTCAGCCGTGTTTCGTCGGCCAGAGCTTTCAGTACGTCAATCGTCTGTGTATCGTTCATCGTACTTCTTATTATATCGAAATATTTAAATAAATCAATATATATAATTACATTTCGCGGCTATCGTACGCCCAGTGCAGGAGCGCCTGTCGCTGCTTGCGCCTGCACAGTTGGTCGCCAACCGCGCAGTGCTTCTGTACCTGTGCGACGTGCCGGCGCATGGCTTTCCAGCGCTTTATCTGGCGCTCGTCATCGGGGCAGCGCCTGCCCATGTAGTACCGGCAGTACCACTGGAACCACCCGCGTGGATCTTCGTCGTATATCCAACCTTTGCGCTCCCACTCGGCAAGTGGTTGGCTGGCGTTGATGGCAAAGAAGTTCAGTTGTTCGTCGCGCTCGCCAGTAGCAAACTTCGCATCGACAAACCAATCCGCCGGGAATTCATTGGTGCAATCACGCATATACACGCCGCCAAACACTCCAAGTTCTAGCATTTGCTTTGGCGTCAGGTCGGGCGTGAACTCAGGCGCAAAGTGCTTGCCGACTGGTTCGGTCAGTGCATAGGTATAGCCCTGCTGCATGCGATCGTTGACGATTACTGTTTTGGCGGCCATACGTAGGCTAGACTTTCTGTTTTTTATGCGCCTTACGCTCAGTTAGCACGCCGTCGTGCATTTCGTATACTTTGTCGCAATAACCAATCAGTCGCTCGTCGTGCGTGACCATAATGGTCGCTTTGCCTCGTTCGCGAGTTTCACGTGCCAATAGTTCTACCACCTCGAATGCTTTGGTAGTGTCCAGGCTCGCGGTTGGTTCGTCAGCCAGTATTAGGCTTGGCTGACTATATAGTACTTTGGCAATGGCCACACGCTGGCGCTCACCACCCGACAAATCGCTCGGGTATTTTTTGCGGAGCTTCTGGATGCCGAGTTCGTCAAACAGTGTATTGAGCGCCTTTTTGTTGGGCTTCGCACCAGTTACTTTGTCAAATAGCTGCAGCTGCTTTTCTAGTGTTAAAAACGGCACCAGGTTTGACGCCCGCAATATAAATCCGACGTGCTTCAGACGAATGGCAGACAGTTGCTTTTTGCTCAAGTCGGTAATGTCCACACCATTAACAGTAACGGTTCCGCGCGTTGGGTTGCGTAGTCCACCAGCAATGGTCAGGAAGGTGCTTTTGCCCGATCCTGATGGGCCGATCACCGCCACAAACTCGCCCGCCTTCACCGAAAAGTTTGTTTCGCGCAGGGCATAGATTGTTTCGCTACCCTGGGTAAATTCCCGGGTCACACCGCGTAGTTCCAGCATCGTCTTTGCCATTATCCTATCGCCTCCACTGGGTCAATTTTGGTCACGGCCCATACCGATGCTATGCCGCCAATGGCCGCACATAGCAGGAACAATGCCACGATTCCCGCAAAGAAGAGCGGTTGCACCATAAACGGCACTTTGTCCGCCAGGGCGGCGCCAGTGATGAGCGTGAAGACGAGGCCAATCGCCATGCCAATCACCGACAGTATCACGATCTGCGCTTTCACCGACTGAGCAATGTAACTATTGGGCACACCCTCGGCCTTTAGTACGCCAAACATGCTTTTTTTCTGCAACGTCAGAATGTACATAAATATTGCCAGCACAAACGACGCAATCACAATCAAAAATCCAATCATCGTGCTAAATGTCAGCACCTGCGCATTGTAGCCCGGCAGTTTGAACGCATAGTCGCTGATACTCTGCCACTGCATCGTATCGGTCGCAAATTTATCGGTGTCAGTGCCAGTTGTCACCAGCGCGCTGACCGTTGTGTTATCGCGCATCCCCTGCATACCCGCAATTTCGCTGGCCGTCTGGCGCCAGGCGTCCAGTTGCATGTACACAATCGATGCCGTCTGGAACGTTGCGCGGTCGGTAAAGCCCACTACTTTGTAGGTAGTATCAGCACCCTTGAACGCCAATGTTTGTCCGAGTGCGACGCCGATACTCTGTAATTCATCGCTCACCACTACTTCGCCCGCACCGCTCGCAGCACGCCCCTCAGTAATGTTCGGTGCTAGCCGTCCACTCTGGTCTACGCCAAACAGTGCCACATCTTCTTTGGCATCAGCCTCGACAGTTGCGTTACCCACACCCAGCAACGCCGTAGAATCATCGAGGAGCTTGCCGTAGTCTACTTCGGTCAAGATAGATCGTGCCACGTTATCGTTGGCATCTTTTTGAAGCACGACGCCTGTTGCTTCCCACTTTTCAATCCCCTGCGTATAACTGGTCGCCAGGCCATAGGCCAGCGCCGTCAAAAAGAACGTCAGGTAGCTTACGAGCGCTATCACTGCCACGATTAATATAAATCGTGCTTTTTCTTTTACGAGCTCATTTATCGCTAAAAACATGTACCTTTATTATAGGCGACCCACTCGTCGAAAGCTATGGCCACCTATGTGCAGCCTACTCGGTTGTTGTACCGTCAAATTCTGGCGCGTCCTGCACTGCGTCTTCCTTCGTAGCGCGCACAATCCCGTCCTTGTGGTGCGGTGGCGTGTAGAGCGTGTACATGTTCAGTGGTTCGGTGTCTGATGTATTAATGATATTGTGCCGCGCGCCTGCGGGGACAATGATTGCCGAGCCATCGGTGACTTGGTATTGATTCCCGTCGATTTCCACGCGCCCGGTGCCGCGCTCAAAACGGAAAAATTGGTCATTCTTGCCATGTGTTTCCTCGCCGATTGCTTCGCCTGGTTTCAGGCTCATTAGCACTAACTGTGCATGAGCACCCGTATACACTACGTGGCGAAAATCGGTATTCTCCATCGTCATTTGTTCAATGTCTCCGTGAAATCCGCGCATATCCTTCCGTCCTTTCCTTTACAATTATTACCCCTATTATACGCCTCCTCACATTCCCCGTAAATTGACTATGCATAGTGTTTGTGTTATAATGAATACATGACTTATAACCCCGAAAGCCGCAAGAAGGATATCATCGAGCGCGTTGGCGATTTCACCTTCGGCGTACAAGCCGTTGGTGCGGTGGCCTGCACGCTTATTGGGTTTATGCCCGGTGCCGTTGTCCTCGGCGCAGGGGCAGCTCTCGACAAAGCGGGCAACAACCTATACAAACAAGCCCGCGAACACACCCGCCGCAAGCTCGGCGGCATCGCTACCAAGTAGCTACTCGCTTACAATCCGAACGATTTCAGCGCTTCATATACCAGAAAAGCTGGCCACACCAGGGCTTTCAAGAACCCAAGCACGCCCATCCAAAAGTCCGGCGCAATCGAAATGTAGTACACTGCTGCACCGATGACGCCCAGCCCGTACACTGCTCCGCTGCCGCCAGCACTATAGTTGTTGTTACTGTGGTTGCACTGTGCTTCTTTGTCGCCATTTGTCTTCATAGTTCAGACTATATGCCTATGTACACAGAAATACAATCATAGCCAAGCGCTGCTACGTGTTCAGCTCGTCAAACTTGGCAGCCATGGTCGGGTTGCCACGCGTTAGGCGCTTGATGGTTAGGTCTTCGGCCTTGTTGTTTGCTAGGCGCAGGTTGTTTTCTGACGACAGCAGTGCGTCCTTTGTCTTTTGCAAGTGATCGATCGTTTTGTCGATTTCGTCGATGGCAGTTTTGAACTTGCGGCTGGCCAGGTCGTAGTTACGCGCGAAGCCTTCTTTGAAGCTATTAATGTTATCTTCGAAGTTTGTGATGTCCACATTTTGCGCCTTTACCAGCGCCAGCTCGCTCTTATACTTCAGCGAATTAAGTGCGGCATTGCGCAATAGCGTGATCATGGGTATAAAGAACTGCGGGCGTATCACATACATTTTTGGGTGCTTGTGCGATACATCCACGATGCCGGTGTTATACAGCTCACTGTCGGCTTCCAGCAGCGACACCAGCACGGCATATTCACACTTCTTTTCCATGCGGTCTTTGTCGAGCTCACGCAAAAAGTCTTCGTTGCGCTTTTTGGTAGCCGTTTCGTCGCCTTCGTTTTTCATTTCAAACATGATGGAGATAATCTCATTGCCAGCGTCGTCGGTTTCGCGGTAAATGTAGTCACCCTTACTCCCGCTGCGCGCATCGTTGTCTTTTTCGAAGTAGGCGCGGGGGAACGCACTCGCCCGCAGCTTGTTAAACTCAGTTTCACAGTGCTGCTCCAGGGTTTCACCCACCATTTTGGTCGAAAGCTTGACCTTCATATCCTTGTAGTAGGCAATCATTTCTTCTTTGGTGCGCAGCTCGGCTTCGTACTTTTCCTTCAGTGACGTTGCCAACAGTTGCTGCTCGGTATCTTTACTTACCAGCTTGTTGGCCAGCTCGTCGCGCTGTTTTTCCACCCGGTTGACGGCTTCCGTCACGGCCAGTTTCTTTTCGGTTTCCGTTGCGTCCAGTTGTGCGCGCAGTCGTACCAACTCCGACTCTTGCTCGGCATTTAGCTTGGCCAGGGCAGCGTCTTTTTCGGCCCGTAGCTCCGCCACTTCGGCGTCACGGCGTGCTTTTAGCTCCGCCAGCTCTGTGTCTTTTTTGGCGAGGCCAGCTTGTAGCTCGTTCTTAGTGGTAGCCATAGCTAGCTCGACGGCGCTTTGCTTTTCGCGCTCAAACAGTTGCAGCCGCTCATGCAGCTCCGCATCAAACTCACGGTCACGCACTTGCTTCAGGATGTCAGCGAACCCGGCTTCGTCTACCTTGAAGGCTTTTTTGCAGTGGGGGCATATAATTTCGTTCATGATTTTTGACCTTTTTTAGCCACCTTAAGAGCCGTTTTTTCATCACTAGCAAGCTTGCGCTGAATCTTCTTAACGTCTAAATCTGGCGGCAAATACTCTGGCTTGACGCCACGCTCACCCAGAATCTTACGTATTGCCGTGTTGTTCGCAACGTGTTCGCCGGAAATTCTTTGTTGACCGCGCAGATCTTTATCGATCACGTTGTGCTTTGTGAGTTCTGCAGCAAAATCCTTAGCTTTAATAGTAAGCGTGGGCAAAAAATCAGCCAATGGTCGTTTTGCCGGTACATGTAACCTGGACTTCATCTCAGCTGTTGAATAGCCTCCAAAAAGGGCTTGGTCACCCTGTGCACGAATCAGCGCAAACCCTGGGCTATCCACTCCCCGTTCATACAAAACACCCGATAACTTCTTTTCAGTTTGCGACAACTTTTCACGTGCTTCAACACGTTCTATATCCAAAAGCCGCTGCTCTATAATCTCCTGCCTGCGTGTCTGTACAGCAAAGTACGTTTGCGCAAATGCCACCTGCGTTTTTGTCGAATCGCCGTTTTGAGCGATCAAATAACAGGCATAACGAGTAAGGCTGTAGTCTGTAACTTCGCGCTGAGCGCCCTTTCCAGTTTCTATCGTCTTCCTGGCTTCAAGAAAATGATTATTTATGTCATAGCCACTATTCTTTGTGGCATCCATAGCACGTTTAATAGCCTTTTCGAAGTTTTCCCACTTACTATAGCCGAGCAGAACCTGTAGCTCGCGTGCGCTCCAATATTCTATACCCAATTCTTCCTGCTTAATATCTTCGAAGCTAGCAAATAATTGCTTGATCAATTCTTTTTTCATGACTCCACTCCTTTTATCACATCAACCACCTTGCCCTCCACGGCAAAGTCATCGCGGTCGCTAATCACAATTGGGGCAAAGTCGTCCTGCCGGTGCGATTCCGATAGCAGTAGTACTCGCTGCCGAGCATTATCACGCCGCAGGCGCTTCACGTTCGCCAGGCCCGCGATGATGGATACCACAATGTCACCGTCCTTCGGTACGTAATCATCCCGCTTTTCAATTACAATGTAGTCACCGTTTTCGATGGTTTTGCCTTCCACCGTTGCGCGGTTCATAGAATCCCCACGCGCCACCAGGGCATACAATCGCTCCGAAAGCTTCGGCTTCAGCACGCTCGGTGACACCGCCAGGTTATCGACGATTCGGCCATCCGCATAGCGCGTCGCTTCGCCACAATCTGCCTCGCCCATCACGGGTATCATCACCAGTCCAGCATTCGTGCGCAGCGCCGGCACCAGCCGTCCATCCTTACGTACCAAATCGCCCCGCTTCACCAGCTGCTTCAGGTGATGGGTAATCTGAGATGGATACTCGCAGTTAACCATCTCTACCAAATCCACCCTGCGCAGCCGCTCGATATCTTCGAGCTTAGCAATGTCGAGCAATTTTTGCTGAATTGGGTTCATATACCCAGTGTAGCATACCGCTCGTGTTTTGTGTCTTTTTTGTGTTTTTTACAACCTAACTTGGCATGTTTAGTCTGCCAGCACTTCTTCGTCACGCGCAAATGGCAACAGCGCGGCCACGTAGCCAGTCCAGCTATCGCGGGTCAGCAGCAGCACCATGAGGCCATTAAACACCGCGGCATATAGCGGATACACCACGCCAGTCAGGGCAGCTCCCGAAAGCACTGCGGCCAGTAGCCCCAGCCCCGAACCCAGTACCGACAGTCCATACGCGCTCAGTGATTCTTCTTCTGGCGCCACCCACCCGTGTACGATGGTTGGCACAAACGCAATGATGTCGACAGTGACCGCCACGAAAATTGCGAGCGCAGGGTTATCGAGCATTACCCAGGCAGCAATGCCCAGCGCCGCGCCAACTAGGCTTACAATGTCTAGTTTGTCCAGGCTTTTGTTGCCTTGCTTCAGGCCAAACAGCAACACAAGCGCGGTCGCACCAACCGTCACGCTCGACATAATGGCGCTCATCACCTGCCCGCTTGTAAATGCAGCGCCGGTCAGTAGCGCCGCCAGTACGCACCACGTAAACCACGACACCACTTTTGGCCGCACACTCCCCCTATACACGCCGCGTATGTACGGCACGGCGCTCATGGCAGACACGACTGCGCCGATGATGACTAATAGTTCCATTGTTGTTCCTTCCTGTGCCATGCCCACCCTAAAAAACCTTGCTCCGCAAAGGAGCCCGGTGGCATACGCGCACACTTGATTTAGTTGTTAGTACACGTCGAGAATACTCATCGACTTATATTGCCGATCAGTTAGTGCTGAACCGATCAAGTGTCCGCCCTAGTGGCGGGTGTCAGCTTCCTCCAGAGAGCATACCAATGGATTCGCAGAAGCTTGTTACCACTAGTATATCACATTTCGCGCCGACCGCGAAGCCACCTAAGCAAACGACCGCCCTGTGTGAGCGGTCGTTTGCGGTGATTTATGGGGTTAGTTGCATGGGCACATATACATACTCCTTTTACTTTGTTAGGTTAAACATCCCGGGAACTGGCTAGCGCCCTGTGGCGATCGGTTGAGCAGTTTGTGCATGCTGCACCGCAGTAATTCTGGATGTGCTGATCGGCAAGCTGCAGTAATGGCACAATCGTTTCGTCGTTCAGCGAATAATAGCGGTTTTTACCCTGCACCTCAATGTGTACGCAGTTACACACCAGCAGTTTCTTCAGGTTGTGCGACACGGCCGACTGTTCCTGCCCTGTGCCTTCGGCAATCTGCGACACATTTTGTGAGCCATGTAGCTTTAGGTACTGCAAAATATCCAGGCGACTATCGCCGGAAAGTGTTGCAAAAAATTGCTTGTATGAAATGTGGCTCATATGAATAGTTTATCATACGTAGTGTTGGTGTCAACTAGTTTTTGCTATTCGGTAGGTAATTCTCGTCAAACGACTTGCGGATGCTCGCGAGGGCCTTTCCTTGGTATTTGTATACCTGGAATCCATTTCTGTGCCCACCTACTGCATCAATGACTGCGCGTGAGATTGACTTAACACTGCCGTCAGGTAACTGAACCTGGTTGACTTCATCTACTACGATTACGTCCGGTATATTTTCATTTGCAGCGATGAGTTTACTGCCAACTGGCACGCCTAGCATCTTAAACGTCGTGCGATTCCCCTGCTGCTTGATGGTTGTTTCGTCTTTTTCTTCAACGCTACTGACATTACCGTACTCTACAATTTCCGCATCATCCAATAGTCGGCATAGATTCTTCAGTAAATCAGCCGCATCGACTGGATCAATCTCAAAGAACTCCCTGTTATTTCTGGTCCTAAAATCTGTCAGTTTGTCCAGCTCACGGCGAATCACACTCTCAAGTAACTTGTACTTACTAGTCTCCACGGTCATATACGGGTCAAACGGCAGCGGCACACCAGTTTTGTCCAATTGCGCCAACCGGTCCTTTAGATTAATCGTATACCCAATTTTTATGATGTTGTCCCGGTAGCTCGGGTTAGTAAGAATATAGACGAATCCTTTTTGCATGTTGTCATTATGTGGCACAGTTAAACTCTCCAATCATCTGGAGTTGATTTTGCATAGTCATGCATACCGATCTCGGCAAAGTGTTTTTTAGCGCACTCTATTTTTGCTAGTTCCGATTCTCGCTCGCCACCATTTTTAGTTTCACGCACCATGTAAATTTTTTCGCTACCTTCGACTTCCTTGACGATCGCCCAGTCGGGATTGTATGGACCAACAGGCGTAGGCACGACAAACTTTGCCGGCAACTTCAAAAAAAGCTTTATGTCATCACGACTATCTAAATACTGGGCAAACTCGAGTTCGGTCGCAGAATCAAGCGCCAGTTTATCAGATATAGATTTTTGACTATTCTTCACCTCATATAGTCGATCAATAAACCGTTCGACTTCATCTTCGCTATCGCGCTGGAATTCACGTAGCTCATAGACTTCATCTGCGATTTTCTCATACTGTATTCCATCGACTACTACTTTTGCCAAGACAGACTTAATCGCACTTTTTACCATCTGGATATAGTCATATGGATTGCTCAGGAACTCATGTAAGCGATTGCTACCTTGCAATATATCTACAATAGTTTTACGAGTCAGGCTGGTCTCGGCCTGCAACTCCCGAATCACGTCCGGCAACTCAAATGTACCGGCCAGGTCGTTGCTGCTTTCGCCCACCACACCAGCGTGGTGCATCCCGCCACGAACAAGCTTCATCCTGCTCTTGATAACCTCTATACGAAGCGGTTTGATCTCGGGTGCATGTTTGATAGATTCAACTGCCGCCATCACTACGCGACCATTATCAAACGACACTCGGTATGTCGTCTTACGAGAGATTTTCTTCCAGAGAGCTTCTAACTCTGGACTATAGAGTATCTCTTTGTTGAGCTTAATAGTCTGCTTCTGACGCGCATCTTTAACGAACTTATCAATTTTACAACTCTCAACGACATCCACAACCTCACTATGGTATTTCTGTAAATCACCGGGTAGATCCAGGTTGAAGCCAATATTTTGCGGCGTAAAGTTTGCCAATACCTTGCCGTCAGAGTCGATCATTCCTCGACGGTGCAGGTGGTCCCAAATTTCACGGGAAGCCTCATGCCCGAGGGTCTTATTCACATCGTCGTGCAGTCGGATTCGCGCAAATTCACCGTGTCGCACATATCCAATCTGAATCCCAGCCTTTTTATATTCTTTTTGCAGGTTGGTGGCAAAGTCACGGTATGACTCATTCGCTACCACCATCAGTTGATTTATCTGTTCGTCAAATACTCGCGTGCCGTCTTGACGCACTGGTAGGCGCAACCCGCGACCAATTGTTTGGCGTCGATCGTTCTCGCTGCTACTTTCGCGCATCATACATATCTGGAAAACGTTTGGATTATCCCAACCCTCTTTTAGCGCAGAGTGGCTGAAAATGAATCGGACAGGATTTGATTGATCGAGCAGCTTTTCTTTACCGCGCATGATCAAGTCATAAGCCGACTCGTCGTTAGCATTGCCATTACCCTCTTTGCTATCAACCAAACTTGTCTTACCGCCTTTTCGCATTTCAGCAAAGTAGGCTGCTCGTACTTCGCTCGATTCTTCGGGAAGCATTTCTATATAGTACGGGCTTTTAGCGCGCTCTTCACGGTACAGCTCATCGAACCATTTTACAAAGCGACCGTCTATCTGATTCCCGTCGTCATCATACGTTAAATAGCTCGCTACTTTATCAACGAAGAAAAGGCTAAGGACTTTTATGCCAGCATCCCTCAATAAATACTCACGCTTTATGTGTTCCTTCACGGTGGTACGTATCATTTCACGTAGAATTTGATCTTCATTGCCGCCCCAGTTCTCGCCCAGCATTAATACACCATGCGTACCAATTTCAACATTAGCAGGGATGGTCGAGATGTCGTTTATCGTGTAGCCTTCATAAATGCTATTTCCAGTACGGATATCTAGCTTGTCGTGCTGCTTCACCCAGAGCGGCTTGCGGCCAACGTTACCGTTTTTGTCACGAACAAGCAGCTCTAGGTATGCTTCTAGCCTCGGCGTATTGCGCGTGTCGAGCAGCTTCACATATGGCTTAGCATCGCTGCCTTTCTGCTGAGCATTCGCTACCACTATGCCTTTGACAAGCTTCTCGCGATGGGCATCTACTGGGTCAAGCCTGTACATCATATTGTACTCACGGCGGTGAGTGGCGCTATATCGCAACGTCCCCAGGGGACTCAATTTATCAATTGCCCCGCCAGCCAAATCACCCTCCATATTCTGTGGCTCATCCATGATAATGATAGGGTTTGTCGCCGCCATAAAATCTACCGGTGCGATACCGTTCAATTTATCTCGCTCTTGGTGAAATATACGATTTGACTTGTCACCTTTAATGCTCTGGATGGTCATAATCATGAATTGCATGTTGGTGCTGGTCGCAAAGCTCTGCACTACTTCGGGGCTTTTGCCATCGTATACGTTCATATCAAATGGCGTCGCGTACAGCTCCATAAAGTGATCGCGCATACTCTCGATACTACTTTTGACACCTTCTTTAATGGCAACGCTTGGTACGATAATGATAAACTTCGTGAAGTTGTAGCGCCTTGCCAATTCAAATGCAGTGCGCAGGTACACGTAAGTTTTACCAGTACCAGTCTCCATTTCTATGCTGAAATTCATGCCGTCTAGCCGTGACAATGGCTCAATTCCATTTTCATTTTGGATAGCTTGAACATTTTCGAGGATTGATTCTTCATCTAGCAACAAGTTATTACCGACCGCACCAATCTCACTGAACAAACCTGCTTGCGCGCCACTAACGGCGCGAGTTTTGAGTGCGGTCGAAAAAGCCTCCGCATCATTCGGTTGCCCTTCAAACACGTCAGCGATAGCATTTATGGCTGTGATCTGAAAATGTTGTTGTGAATCGTATTTAATTTTCATCAGCAACATCTCCACTTGTATTTGTTCGCCTAGCTCTGCGAACGGCGGCGCGCGCTGGAGCAACGTACAATACGTCACACATACTCTCTAGTAGTTCAAGTATATCGCGGGCTTCTTCATTAGACACCTCTGTCGCATTCGGGTGCGCAGCATCATTACCGACATAACGAACTTCGTGCGCCCAACTCTTAATTTCATCAGTAACAATATTATTCTGAAACAGCCAATCAATTTGCTTATGTAGCTTCATGCTTTCTGGAGCACCCTTATCAAGGCATATCACCTGTAGTGTTCTACGGGCTAGAGCCGCAGCACCACGATATGAGCCCGCCACCTCACAGAGAAGAGCCTCTTCGAAGTCCTTCTTAATCGGTTCAGGGATTAGATCATTCACCTTGCCGGGTAGTGTCTTCGGCCAGATCTTTATAATGTTGCCACTAGTGCGGTGCCTCATTACCAAAAAGTGGAAGTCGCAGCTATTGCACTCAGATACACAAAAACCTACATGAGTACCGTTAACGTCTTTATTATAGCTTGCTCTGTCCGTTAGGGATGAGTAACCCTTGCAACTTGGACAGTAGAATGAGTTTATATCGCTCATACTTTACACCGTCCACAACTCTACATCATAACTCTTACAAGTCTGCACGAGATTTGTCTTCAATTCATTGTCGCCCTGGAACGCGTCGTCGAGGATAACGAATTTGCTTGGAGTGAGTTCGGTCACGATAGCGCGGAGCTGCTCAAGAGTTGGCTTGGTGTGCTCATTTAAGTAAAAGACTGGCTGCACGTCGGCAGTCTCATCGTCAGCACCGTGCAAGACTTGATGAACTGTCAAGCCAGATACTTCGCGTTCGGCTGTTCGGCTGGTAAGCGGCAATCCCATTTTCAGCATTATCTCTACCAGCAGATCTTCTTCGCTCGCATTATCGTCGGCGCTTTCACGCATGGCATCCAGTCGGAGCTGAAGTTCGCCAAGGTCGCTTGTGGCGCTGCCTTGCCATTTGCGGAAGTTGGTATCGCTAAGCTTGTAGGTGCGGTAACCAACGTCGAGCGGACTGGCGCGCTCGGCAAGGTTGTCGGCAAAACCTTCTTTGATCTTTTCGCCAGCTTTGTCTATCCGCGCTCGAGCGATGTCACTAATCTTACGGTAGCCAACCTTATAGGCTTCGCTCTTCTCATCGGTCGGTTCGGGCAGCTGCACCTGGATGTGTCTACGGCTACCGCCATCTTCGGCATTGAGCTGCATAACGGCGTGAGCAGTAGTTCCTGATCCGGAGAAGAAATCAAGGACAGTTAGATTGTTACTCGGCATGACTTGCAATAAGAGTTTGATTAATTTGATTGGTTTGGGATTGCTAAATGGTGTCTCAGGGCTCGCAAAAAGATCTACCAATCGTTTATTTTCCAAAGTTGCAGAACCATAATCTAGTAAGATTGACGAGAGATAGATTTCACCCATTTCATTACCGTATATCTTTATGGAAGGGGTTTGATTGCCGTCATTGCCCCAAAAAATTCGACCGTCGTTATTTAATGATTGAAATTCATCAAAAGGCTTCAAAAACTGACGAGTCCATTCTTTCCCTGTTGGGGATTTTACCGTGTAGTAGTTCTTGGAGTTTCGATTTGACAGCTCTTCAGATCTCGCGATCGAGCCTAACTTATATTCGCCACGAGGATCATTGTCTTTGTTTACAAGCTTTTGCTTATATTCACGCGTAACGAGTATTTTGCTAAAAACTGCCCTATCAATGTTCCGATAGCAACAGAAAATGTACTCATGGTCACGACGCATTCGTTTTATAAGCTTCATTTTTTCAGACGATGAGCCAGTACCAATTTTATTCCAGATCATCAACTCTACGTTCTGTTCACCAAATATCTCCTCACAGATTTTCCGTAAATTACCCTGCTCCGCATCGTCAATTGAAATAAATATTACACCATCATCTGTCATTAAATTCCGCGCCAACTTCAGGCGTGGGTACATCATATTCAGCCAGTTACTGTGGTAGCGGCCGGTTGTTTCGGTGTTGGTGCTGATCTTTTTGTTACCTTCGTCGACTTGCTTGCTAAACTCTAGGTAGTTTTGCAGGCCTTCTTTGAAGTTGTCGGGGTAGACGAAATCTTTGCCGGTGTTGTAAGGAGGGTCGATGTAGATCATCTTGATGCTGTTGTGGTATTGCTTTTGCAACACCTTCAGCACCTCAAGATTGTCACCCTCGATGAAGATATTTTGAGTAGTATCCCAGTCTTTGCTTAGTTCCTTGGCAGGCTTCAGCGTAGCGGTCGTCGGATCCTGCGCCGCGCGCATAGCGTGCTTTTTGCCCGGCCAAAACAACCCAAACCGCTCGTTTGTGTCACCAGCGTCTTCCGCCAGCAGTTCCTTTAGCTTCACAACATCTACCTTGCCATCAGCAATAGCCTCCGGCACTAAGTCTTCGAGCTGCTTTGCTAGCTCCGTGCGAAACTCTGGCGATTTTCCGCTCAGCTCGTAAATATCTGTATTCTGGTCGTTCATTTTACCGCCTTGCACTCCCCTCTGTTGTGTATCTGTTGATAGTATAGCATGATAGACAACGTAATAAGATTCCTGTGAAATGTGTCAATACTTTTATGAAAAAAGTACGAATAAAAATTACAGATGAATGTTGTGGATAAAATACACTTATGCTATTGACAAAACACCTCATCTATTGACTGAGTAATAATTATGTGCTATAATGATTATGTTAACGTACCATGTTGTTCGATTAACACTGAGAGCGTCCTCATGGGCGCTTTTTGCGTATATTGCCTAGAGTTGCCGAAATGAATTGCCGTATTTTTTCTGTAAATCACCTCGCATCCAGCGCTTATCGATATGGTAAGCGGTGATAATTACTCGTTTTTGACCCATCGCTATCGTTTTGCTGTCTTTTGGGCAGATGATTACAACAAAGTCTAAACCCTGAAGCCAAAGAAAAAGCTTATCTCCCTCTGGGGTGGAGCTCCAAAATCCCGTTACCTCCGGTTCTGTGTAGTTATCGAGGATGGCCTTCACCCAAGGCAACTTGCGTGCGCGATCATAGTCAATTGCACGGTCCTTTTTGCCTCTCGTTATCATGTGCGTAAAACCGTGCGTGTATTTACCTCCCCATCTGGACTTATCAGCGTGTGTATTTACATACACTGCCGAGCCGTCAACGATTGATGCTGCAGCATCCATAAAATCCCTTCTATAAACCTCATGCAGCTCATCGAGGTTTCTCTGGAGAGAGTTGCCAGCAAGTCTTAGCTGGGGTGGCAGCCATTCCGGCTCCACTATTTCGGCTCCCAAAAGAAGAGATTAAACTTCTCAACTCCATATGGCGTACCCTGCGTCAGTTTCTGCTCGATCGATTCCTCGACCAACCGTATCAGCTCCATTTTTGCGCCGGATCTCTGCTGATCTTTTGGCTTATTTGCATACATTACGGCACCCGTAATAAGGTCGGCAATTTGAAGCCCAATAACCTCGTGCGATCGAAGCGGCTGTGCGGTAAGTGATTTGTGATTGAGACTGCCTGTGTTGTTGAGGTATTCTGCCAGTTCGCGCGAGTATTTGCCCGACCAAGCATCTTTGTAGTCCAAAAATAATCGGATGTCACCAAGTCTTTTTTCGGCAATATTCCGTACTAATATATATTGCATGGTGTAATAAAAAGTCTCGCGAGTCTTACCATGTGCTTCGTAGTCAATTTTAGACTTGTCTATAATAACCGAGCGATAATTTACCTGCTCTAGGTTGAGAAAAAGTTGTATCAGTTCTTTGTAATAATCTAGTTTTGCAGCGCTAACTTTTGTCCATTTTATCTCTCGGTGTGTCGGAATATCGTACTTCTTTTTAATTAGTCTTACAGCGTCATTTAGAACGGGAAGCTGTTCGACATCGAACCATATTGCACCAAGCAACATATGTCCACCATCATTGTCGTTGTTATGGCGCGATTCATCGATATACACATTGATTGGTTGGAATATTTTTGATACATCCATAGCATGATTATAACAGTAGTGGCTAAATTATAGAGAAGCTGATTTCGAACAGGCCCTCTGTCTGCGTACTACCCTCTGCGGCTTGCTGTGCTAGCAAAATCTTCTCGCTAATTTCATCGTCCATGCTGTCCTCGAGGTCGTACTTCTCCCGATTCAGCGCACGGACCTTTTTGCGCAGTACTTGTACTTCACTAGCGATCCTGAGGCGCTCGGATGCGTCGGTGGCTTGGCGCTCCTGCTTCTGCAAGTCACGGACCTTTGCCTCCAGCTTGTCGGCTTTCATCTCGTATTCAACTATCTTGTCTTTGTATTGGCGCTCCAGCAGGTCTTTTTTGTCTAAATACGTCTCGGTATTACGCCCCTTAACTTCAGTATGACGGTCGGCTATCTGCTGCTGCAAGAATGTACTTATACTATCAGTTAATTCAACCGGCTGCTCATGCACGTTTGTCACGGTCAACTCCAGGATATTGCGGCAGGTTTCGGTATCGATCCTTTGGCCATCGTCAGTCTCGCCCGCAGCGACAATGTAGCTTTCGCTCATATCGGTGGCGCCAGCTTTCATCGGGAATGTCACCTGCTGAACTACCATCGTTCCGCTTTGGCCTGCTAGGCGCTTTACATCGCTCGCAACCCTTTCTGAACCAGCAAGACTAAACGTCAGTTTGGCGGGTGGCGTGTTGGCGCTTTTAGCATTTCTGCGCACGTACTCAGCAAGCTCACCCGCATACTTGTACTGTCGCGCATGCGGCACCCGGTCTGTTTTGTAAAAATACAACCCCGTCTCTATGCCTTCTTCTGGCGCCGGGTCAAGCTTGAATACGTGTTCGTCTTCAAAGTCTGCCATAGTACGCAGCTCATAACGCGTCAGGCCCATGAACATTCGCTCAAAACTATTAAAGGCATCTTGGGCCTGCTCGCTGTAGCGCTGGAACCGATCCTGCACATGCGGGTCAAGCCCATTGAACACACGCGCACGAGCAGCATTCTGCTCAGTGGCTATCTCGTCCTTAAACTGCTCTTGCAGTTGTGCAAATCGCTGATTAATCTCATCATCCGTGCGACAAGTGTTCAAAATATCACTAATAGTGCGCTCGAAGTCGATACCATTCTCGATGGCTCCGAGCACATCATTGCTTGCGCCAAACGTATCTTTGAACAGGTTGAATTTATCTGCAAGTAAATCAAGAATGCGCCTTTCGGCAGTATTACCTTCGTTGCTAAAGTTAACGACAACCACGTCATACTTCTGGCCCATTCGGTGCACACGGCCGATTCGTTGCTCCACGCGCTGTGGATTCCATGGTAGGTCGTAGTTAACAAGCATTGAACAGAATTGCAGGTTTATACCTTCACTTGCGGCTTCCGTTGCGATCATAATTTGCATGTCGTCTTCTTTAAACTTATCGATCAGTGCCTTGCGTCGATCCGAAGATTCAATGCCAGTAATTAGGTCCGTGTCTTTATTCGCAATCTTCCACTCGTTATATATTTTGGTTTGGTCTGGCGACCTGTTGTTGCCATTGAACAAGACGTACTTACCCGCAAAACCCTGCTCTTCAAGAGTATGCGCTATGTATTCCTGCGTCCGGGTTGATTCGGTAAAAATGATTGCTTTGCGTGCGGCTTTGGCCTGAAGAGTATTAAAACCAAGCGTAATTGCCTCAACCAAGTGGTCTGCTTTTACATTGCGAGTGATCGATTCTGCCAACTCAGCATAACCGATTAGCTCATCAATCTCCGCCCTGAACTCAGCGCGATCCTTGGCTGATTCGAGTGAGATATCATCGATTTCACCTGAATTTTCATAATATTCAATTTCTTCATCCGTTAGGTCGTCAAACTCTACGAGGCCACCGCGATTATCACGTATTTTTCCATTCGCATATTCGTCTTCCATGCGAGCAATGATTCTTCGCAGCGTACTAGCGACCGCGAACGAGGATGAACCCAGGCGCTTTCGTATAATCAGTGCCGCGAGATGGCGCTGCGAAGAAGCAAAAGCATACAGTTTATCACGATGCAAATAGTCATCGACTAGGTCGTAGAGCTTCTTTTCATCGCCAGATGGTTCAAATGTTACTGTTCGCGCAATACGATTCGTGTATTTGATGTACTTTTTTGCTTCTGAACGAAGCGTGCGCTTCGCTATCTTACTCATTCGAGCACGGAGGTCCTCTAGCGCATATGGGTGGCTTGATTTAATATAGCGTTGCTTAAATACATCGAGACTATGAAAATAGTTCGGATCCACAACCGACACGAGGCCGTACAATTCTTCGAGGCGGTTCTGAAGAGGAGTGGCGGTGAGTAGTAGCGATTTGCTTGTGCCTTTGGCTATGTCTGAGATAGCGCTAGCCACACCTTTTTTGTTGCTATAGAAATTCCTAAGCTTGTGAGCTTCATCAAGAATCAGCAAGTCCCAACCAGTGGTAAGTTTCTCTACATTTCGATTAGCGAACTCATACGAGCAAATATAGATCCCGTCTTTAGTGACAGATTTTCCGCCGATCGATTTAGCATCGATGATACTCGCATGGAGGTTAAACTTCTCTTCTAGTTCTTGCTTCCACTGCTGACGAAGGCTCGAAGGAGAAACAATCAGTATCTTGCGCTTTCGCTCAGCCCAGTACTGCATAATAACCACACCGGCTTCAATGGTCTTGCCGAGCCCTACTTCGTCTGCCATGATGACGCCACGCGTATTCGGCGAATCAAGCGCAAAGAGCGCCGCATCAATTTGATGCGGCGTAGGTGTAATCTGAGCATCAAACATTAAACCAGATAGCTTTGCTACGTCGTCATTTGCGTAGACACGCTCTAGTTCATGGGCAATATGTTTTGCCTGGTAGTCAGACGATATCATTGTGATAAATTATACACCAATCACCTCTGTTACGCAATTTGTCAAATAATAGAGTGGTCCTGCCTTGTTACTACGATGTGATACTTGACCGGTACGCCTAGTACCCCTCCAGAATCTTCTAGTCGGTATGTTACTGCTTTGTCGTCATCGCTTATTCCTAGGCTGCCACTCGGGTGGTTATGCGCCACGATGATGCTGGCGGCGCGGTCGGTGATGGCGTCGGCGAAGACTTCGCGGGGATGGACGAGGCTGGCGGTGAGCGTGCCGATGGTAATGACGCGCTTGGCAATCAGGCGGTTGGCACCGTCCAGTGTGAGGCATACAAAGTGTTCCTGCTTTTTGTCTCGGATATCGCCAAGCTGCGCAACGGCTTTTTCGGGAGTGTCGATAATCGGTCGCTCAGAAACTTCAAATTGCCGGCGCCATAGCTCAAACGCCGCCATGAACTGCGTGGTTTTGGCGAGTGCCATACCTTTTACGCCCATTAGGTCTTCGAACGTTAGTTCGCTCCCCTTTTCGGCAATCAACTTTTTCAAATCCCGTGCAATCTTGGTCACGTCCGCCGCGCCACTGCCGCTGCCAATGATCGCCATCAACAGCTCAAGGTCACTCAGCTTCCCCGCCCCATACTTTTGCATTTTTTCACGTGGGCGGTTCTGGAGTTGTCTGTCGGTCATTTTCATAGTAATAGTAGTATAATATACCCACTAACCAAAGGATGTATATGAGCAAAGGCCAAGACAAGCGCAAAGAGAAAAAGAAGGAACCGAAAGCCAAGTAACCCAGCATGCCGCCTGTAACGACGACACAGCTATCGCTTGAGCATACCCGCACGCTCGTTGACGCACACATGCGTGCACTGTTTACCGAGCGGCGGCAGCGTGCCGCACTGATACACGAATCGTACGCGGCGTTCTGGGACCACATTGCCGAAGTGGCGATGGCGGGCGGCAAACGCATTCGCCCTTACCTGACCATGGTAGGCAACGGCAGCTTCGACGAGCGCGCACTCCCTGTGGCGCTCGCACAAGAATTCATTCACATCGCCATGCTCGTGCATGACGACATCATTGACCAAGACACCATGCGCCATGGGGCAAAAAACTTGACCGGTCGTTACATCGACACCTACAGCCCACACGCCGACCCAGCCCGGGCGCTCCACTACGCCAACAGTGCCGCATTACTCGGCGGCGACAGCCTGATTTCGGAAGCCTACCGGCTGATTGAAACAAGCGATTACCCTCACGATGTACGACAGAAGCTCAGCGAACAACTGGCGACATCTATCTTCGAAGTAGTGGGCGGTGAACTGCTCGACGTCGAAGCAGGATTCATTAGCGGTGTGCCCTACGACCCAATGACAGTGTACCGCTACAAAACATCCAGCTACAGCTTCATTGGGCCACTGCTTTCGGGCGCGTACTGCGCTGGCACTGACGACGCGACCCTAGCCACCCTGGAACGATTCGCCACCAACATGGGCGTAGCCTTCCAAATACAGGACGACCTGCTGGGTGTGTTTGGTGACGAACAACAAACGGGCAAATCGACCACCAGCGACCTGCGCGAGGGCAAGCAGACCCTGCTGGTGCGCTACCACACCGAACTAATGACCGCAGAGCAGCACGAACGGTTCACCTGGTTTGGTAGGCAAGATGCCAGCGAAGAACAGCTACAAGCCATAAAAGCCGATATGACGAGTTCGGGTGCTCGCCAAAAAACAATGGACCTGGCGGAATACTACTTTGCGGCCGCTCATACCGACCTGGCACAGCTGCCCGACGATGCACGCACCGCCGAACTTACCAACCTGATTACCCAGCTACAGGGGCGGAGTGTGTAATGGAGCTATACGCCAGCACCAGCTACGAACTTGCCGAGCGCCTCACCAAGCGCTATTCGACCTCGTTTTCACTCAGCAGCGGCCTGTTTGACCGTGCTATTCGCCACCATATATACGCCGTGTACGGCATGGTACGCATTGCCGACGAAGTAGTCGACACGTACCGCGGCAACGACGCTGCCGAGCAGCTAACAGCCCTAGAGCGTGACGTGATGGCGGCAATTGCTAGTGGCTACTCCACGAACCCTATTTTGCATGCGTTTGCCCTGACCGCACGGCAGTATGGCATCGACGAGTCACTGATCCATCCGTTTTTTGAAAGCATGGCAGCTGACCTGACGGTGACAACGTTCACGCAGCAAGAATACACGCGCTACATTTACGGGTCTGCGGAAGTCGTGGGGCTGATGTGCCTGCGCGTGTTTGTACTGGGCGACGAAGAGCAGTACCAGGCGGCACGTGACGGCGCACAAAAGCTGGGCGCAGCCTACCAAAAGGTGAACTTTCTGCGCGACATGAAGGCAGATTACGACGAGCTCGGGCGCGTGTACTTCCCCGGCGTACAATTCGACAGCTTCGACGAAGCAGCCAAACAAGCAATTGTAGCGGACATCGAGCAGGACTTTGCCATCGCCGACCGCGCTATTAACGAGCTGCCGGCAAATTCCCGAGCCGCCGTACGCGCCAGCTATTACTACTACCACGAGCTACTGCAGCAACTAAAGGCAACTCCCGCTAGCACCCTGAAAACCCAGCGCATCCGCGTGCCAAACTGGCGCAAACTAGCACTGCTGGCGAAAGCGAAGCTGGGCGCATGAGTAAGCCACGAGCTATCATCATCGGTGCAGGCTACGGCGGCATGGCACTGGCCAACATACTGGGCAAAGCCGGCTACCGTGTGGACGTGTACGAAAAAAACGCCACCGCCGGCGGGCGGATTGCTGCCATCCACAAGGACGGCTATGTATTCGACCTGGGGCCATCGTGGTACCTAATGCCCGAAGTATTCGAGCAATACTACCAACTATTTGGTGAATCTGCCGAAACTCGGCTCGACCTGATGCGGTTTAACCCGGGCTACAAAGTCTACTTCGAAAAGTACCCTACCCTGACGATTCAGGGCGATGTGGATGTCGACAAGCATACCTTTGAGGCGATCGAACCCGGGACAGGGCGCAAACTAGAGCGCTACGTCGCCCACAGCACCCAGGCCTACGAACTGGCCGTGAAGCACTTTTTGTACAATAACTTTTTGCGCCTCCGCGATGTGTTTGCGCTGCCGGTGATTCTAAACGCACCGCGCATGCTATCGCTGGTGTTTACCAACTTGGACCGCCATGTCAGCCGCGTCTTCCGTGACATTCGGCTGAAGCAACTACTGGAATACCACATGGTGTTCCTGGGCAGTTCACCATTCCAAGCGCCTGCCATTTATACCCTGATGAGCCACCTAGACTACCGAAGCGGCGTGTATTACCCGCGGCGCGGCATGCTGTCGCTGGTGCAGGATATGCAGGCACTGGGCACAGCCTACGACGTGGAATACCATTACAATTCACCGGTTCAGCAGATACTGGTGGAAGGCGGCAAAGCAGTCGGCGTGCGACTACCTGATGGCAGCGAAGTGCGTGCCGACATAGTCGTGTCGAACGCCGATATGCACCACACCGAAACCGTGCTACTGGCACCCGAGCACCAGAGCTTCCCTGCCCGCTACTGGGCCAAACGCCAGCCAGGGCCAGGCGCGCTGCTAGTATCGCTCGGCGTCGAGGGCACACTGCCCGACCTAATGCACCACAACCTGTACTTTGTCGACAATTGGCGCGAAAACTTCGACTCGATTTACGTCGACAAAAAAGTGCCCGAAAATTCGTCGATATACGTGTGCAACCCAACCAAAACCGACCCGAGCCTCGCCCCAGATGGCCACGAAAACTTATTCATCCTGATGCCACTGCCGGCGGGTGTCGCCCTAAGTGACGATGAGCAGTCGCAACTGGCCGACCGCGCCATCGAGCTATTCGCCCGCGCCATCGACGTGCCGGACCTAGCCCAACGCATTACGACACGGCACACATTTGGACCGCGCGACTTTGGCAGCGAATTCAACGCCTGGCAATACAACGCATTTGGTGGGGAGTCACACTTATTATTCCAGAGTGTCATCTTCCGCACATCCAACCAGAGCCGCAAAGTCAAAAACCTGTACTACGTAGGGGCGGGCACCGTGCCTGGCATCGGGCTACCGATGTGCCTGATTGGCGCGCAGCTGACGTACAAAAAAATTACTGGCAACCGCAAAGCCGGCCCACTGGCCGAGAGTGACCTATTATGAAGCTAGCCTACCTGGCGGCCATTCTGTTCAGCACCTTTGGTATGGGGGTGCTCGACAAACGCTTTGCCCTCGCCATGTTTCACGACGCGCGCCGGACCATCATCACCATTGCCATTGGCGTGGCGGTTTTCATTGCCTGGGACGTGCTGGGTATCGCTATGGGCATATTCTTTAGCGGCAGTTCACCCTACACCACCGGGCTGTACCTCGCACCCGAGTTCCCCGTTGAAGAATTGTTCTTCCTGACATTCCTGTGCTACTTTACCCTCATTACCTATCGATTATTGGAGCGACGATGGCCACGTACCTAGTGCTCAACCTAGCGGTGCTGGCGGCAGTGATTGCCGTACTAAAGCTGCGCGGCGCTTTGGTGTGGAACCGCGCCATGACGATTACTCTCGCAGTGCTACTCGCAACGACGGCAATCTTTGACTCGATGATTGTTGCAATGGGCATCGTGCAGTACGACGCTGCGCAAATACTCGGCGTGACGGTTGGCGCCGCGCCGGTTGAAGACTTCTTTTACGCTGCCCTCGCCGCCCTGCTGATACCGGCCACATGGAACGCACTAAAGAAAGGGAAGTCCCAGTGAATAAACTAAAGATTCTGTTTAATACCTCGCGCCCGATATCGTGGGTAAATACCGCCTACCCGTTTGCACTGGGCTACCTAATGATGGGCGGTGCGTTTGACTGGCGACTGATAGTTGGCACGCTATTCTTTTTGATTCCCTACAACCTTGCAATGTACGGTATTAACGACGTGTTCGACTACGAGTCCGACATTCGCAACCCACGCAAAGGTGGCGTCGAAGGTGCCGTGACCGCCAAAAAGCACCACCCACTCATCATCTGGGCATCCGTGCTGCTGAGCGCACCATTTGTGGTTGCCCTGCTGCTGGCGGGTACCGGACTGAGCGCCCTGACCCTTGGTGTAGTATTGTTCTTTGTCGTTGCCTACAGCGCCAAGGGCCTGCGGTTCAAAGAAATCCCGCTGCTTGATTCCGTGACGTCCAGCATCCACTTTGTCGGCCCGCTCGTCTACGCCTACTCACTAGTTGGCGCCACGCCCGCTGGCTGGGTCGCCGCGGCAGCATTCTTTGCCTGGGGCATTGCTAGCCAGGCCTTCGGCGCCGTGCAGGACATCGTGCCGGACAGGCAAGCACACATTCGTTCTATCGCCACCATATTAGGCGGTGCCTGGACTACCCGCTTCGCGGCTATCATGTACCTGGTTGCGGTCGTACTCGTGGCATCGCTTGGCGGGCTTGCGCTCGTCGTAGCAGCCGCAGGCCTGGCCTACGTCGTAAACGTGGCGCCATTTTTACACATCAAAGACACTCAGGCACACCTGGCACGGACTGGCTGGAAGCGGTTCTTGTGGATTAATTACCTGACCGGTGCGGTCGTGACCATCACCTGCGTCGCTGCAATTACTCTGTAGCTTGCTTACTTTTTACTACTTTTCGTCGCGATGGCGATCTTTTTGGGCTCTGGAAGCGGAGTGAGTGGGATTTGTACCTTTAGTACGCCTTCGTCCAGATGTGCTTCGATCTTGTCGGCGTCTGCCCGCTTTGGCAAGGCAATACGCCTGTAGAAGCTGCTTGAACTTTCACGTACGACGTACTTTTTGTCCTTGTCCTCCTGCTTTTCGTGGCGCTCAGCACTCACAATCAGGGCGTTGTCTTCGACCTGAATGTTAATATCGCTTTGCTCAAAGTTTGGCAAATGTGCTTCGACGACGAGTGCGTTGTCTTTGGTGTATACATCGGTGGTTGGAATGTTAACACCTTTAATTGGCGACATCCAGTCATCACCAAAAAATTGCTTTTGAAGGGCCGTTAGCTCTGAAAACGGATCCCATTTTACAAGATGGCTCATACAATTCTCCTTTCGTTATAGTTATATAAGCTCTTGGAGAAGCATAAAAAGCTTCTACTTACAGTATACAAAAATTGGCACTCTCGTGTCAAGAGTGCCAGTTATCCACCATTCTACCCCAGAAGACTGGCGAGCCAGTGTGCCTATGCGGTATAATCAATAGCACTATGCCGATATGGCTTGAAGCAATGATCGTTCTCGTTGCCGTGCTCGTACTCGCACGGGTAGTTAAGCGTGGAACAAAGCTCCTGCAGCGATACTTCATTCCAAGCGCGCTCGTGGGTGGTTTTGGGGCACTATTACTGAGCCACCAGGTGCTTGACTGGATCCCGAAAGAAATCACTGACGAGTGGAGTATTTATCCAAAGCTCCTCATCAACATTGTATTTGCGGGACTCTTTCTGGGGCACACCATCCCCGGACCACGTGAAATATGGCAAAAATCCGCACCAATGCTAGCTTTTGGCAATACCCTTGCCTGGGGTCAGTACGTTATCGGTATCGTCCTTACGCTCCTAGTACTCGGGCCCGTATTCGGCGCACCACCCATGACAGGGGCGCTCATTGAAATCGGATTTGAAGGCGGCCACGGCACCGCTGCCGGGCTTGCGCCAACATTCGAGAAACTTGGCTGGCCAGAGGCGGGAGACATAGCCCTGGGGCTGGCGACAGTCAGTATTGTGGTGGCGATTTTTAGCGGCATTCTAATACTCAATATCCACCACCGCCGCAATGGTCACATCATTGGCGAAGCGGCCATGATCGAGCAACAAAAACGAATGATTCGTAACGGCTATAACCTGACAAACTTCGTCAATAAACTGGAAACAAGTCCAAAAGAAATTGCACTCACCCTGGGGCTGTTCGCTGCCGCCATAGCTATAGGGTGGGGGATGCTTCAGGGGATTGTGTCACTCGAAAGCTACCTCCTGGAAGGCAAAACACCGCTACGATTCTTTGAGTATCTACCCCTATTCCCGTTAGCCATGATTGGTGGCTTAATCGTGCAGTGGATACTCCATAAAGCCGGTAGAACGCATATCGTAAAGCGAAACACCGTCAAAGTGTTCTCGGCTATTGCACTTGATGCGCTCATCCTTTCGGCCATCGCGACACTGTCACTCAACGCAATACGAGACAATTTTGGCATCTTTATCATCCTAACTATCGCTGGTATCACCTGGATACTCGGCGCATTCTTCTTTTTTGCACCACGCTACTTCCGTAGATATTGGTTCGAAAACGGACTTACCAATACAGGCCAGTCCATGGGTATGACTGCAACTGGCTTACTCATGAACCGACTCGTCGATCCAAATAATCACACCCACGCCCGGGAAACATTTGCCTATAAGCAACTAGCGTTTGAGCCGTTCATGGGTGGAGGTATCGTGACCGCGGTTGCCGCCATCGTCCTCACCGAGTTTGGCCAGATACCCACGCTTATTGGCGTATCGATTATCTTTGGCTTTTGGGTATGGCTCGGACTTCGGCTTGGGCAAAGCCCTAAAGCCACTAAGCGACGCACCGGCATCGAAAAACGCCTAGGGAGCTTCGCTTCCAAGGCCCAGTGAATCATAGCTACACGTCAATTGCGTCGATCCAAGCCAAGCCTGGTTTGGTGAGCAAGCGCGCGCAGACGTTCACGTTACCACGAATCGCGTGATCTTCGTTGGGTGGGCACGCCTGGTTGTCGAGCGCATAGAATAAGTACGCTCCCGGGTAGTCAACTGGTGTTTGGCTCGATATCGCTGCATAAACAATACCTTTCATAATCTTTGTCCCACTCGTCAGGGTTTTCATCGCACCCGAACCGGGTGATGATTCCTGGCGCAATAGCACGGGTGTAGGGGTGGGCTTAGTTGGCTTTGGTGGAACGAGCTTGTATTCCGAAGTCCACATGTCATCGCCCACTATCATACCTCGCTCACACATACCGGCACCAAGGTTATATGCAGTATCAAGTGGAAAGTCAGCGGCAGACGTCCCAAGGCATGTCCAATCATCTGGCAATTTCATAGTGTTATTCACCTGATACAAACGAATAGTTTTTTCCCATGTCGCCACCGCCGCAAGCACCTTAGAGTTTTCTGCGCGTCGCTGTGTGCCACCATAGGCAACCGCCACGATCGTCGCCAGAATACCAATGATCAGAATAACGATGGCTAGCTCAGCTATCGTAAAACCTAATTTTCGTCTGTGTTTTATTGCCATTTACTCCCTAGAGTATAGAGCATAAGCAGAATGAGGTCAAAGCAAGATACAACTTAATAACTAAGAACGTAACACGCCTTGGCAAAGCCGCTCGCAGGATCACCAAAATAGGCGTTGCTGCAGGTAACGGGGCTCGTCTGATCCTTGCGAGCAGTAAACCGGCCGACCGCTAGTGAGCCGTAGGCGATGGTCGCGGTATCGCTAAAGGTACACGATCCGTTTTCGTTGGCACACGATGTAGCTGGCATGCCAAAGTAAATAGTTGTTGCCGACGCCACGCCAAGGCCAGGGCAGGGATTCACCACGTCAATGGCATTGTTCTGTACCGGCACCGCCCCATTCAGCGAATAGTATTTGTTGCCATTGGGCAATTCCGCAGCCAGCACATGCCCCTGGGTCGACGCGCAAAACGAATAGAGTTTATAAATCCCCTTTGCTACCGTTGGTTTGGTGCTGGCCTGTAGTACGTCCGTGGTGAGTGGCGGCGTGCCAGTTGTTGCACCTGCCAACTTAACCACCTTGTTATTATTGGTAAAATCGGCAGTTACCGCCGTCACGCGGGCGCGTTCCTGAACACCGTTGTACGCCACGATTGTCACGGCGGCCAATATGGCAATCACCACAATCACAACCAGGAGCTCGACGATGGTAAAGCCTGGATTGTTACGTTTTGCCCACATAGTAAACCTAGTATAGCAAAAGCGGGATAGGTCGAACAATGAACAATTAGTGTTTAATGCACACTAATGTGCTAACGCCTGGCTAAATTTTTCACGGTCAAATCCCAGAATTTTGCTTATCGTGCCATCATCATGTTCAACCGTACTAAACGGCACACCCCTTTCGCCCCCGCTCTGCATCGCCATCATCTGCGCAGCATACGGGTTTGTGTCAACCGTGTATTCTTGGTATTCCACGCCCTTGTCGTCAAGCCACTTTTTTAGCATCACGCAGTACGGACACGTTGTCGTGCTGTATACTGTTACTTTCATTGAGTAAGCGCTCCAGGTTCGGTCACGAAGACTCCACCGATTTCTTGAACGTCTGGCAGGCCGCCAAGGTCGACAATATCCGTATAACCTGCATCCTTGAGGATGGCCGCCGCTTGGCTAGAGCGGTTGCCGCTGCGGCAATATACGTATAGTTTGGTATCTTTAGGAACGTCTGGTAATTTACCTTTCTCCATATCCTCAACCGGCCACAGGATTGCTTTGTCAAAGTGACCCGCATTGTATTCTTCGCTCGTGCGCACATCGTACAGCTTGGCACCAGCAGCGGTGTCTTTTTGGATAGTCGCGAATGTGAGTGCTGGCTCCGGGGAGTCCTGCTGCTGAGCATTGCCAAACCACACCAGGCCGCCCACAATGCCAACAGCAATAACTGTCCAAATAATTAGGTTTTTCATAGATCTTTGCCCTCCTTATGACATTGTTTACATATACCAGATACTGTCAGATTGCCAGCGATTGAGCAACCGTCACCGATTGCCTGTTCAATTTGTGGACGAATAATTGGTCCAAGATTTGCATCCCGCAGTAAGCCACACAGGCTGCACATAAAGTGATCGTGGGGAAGTGGATTAGCATCGTAGCGCAACACGTTTTCGCGCCCAGTGGGAGCAAGCTGTAGCTCCCCACGCTCGTGTAGGCGCGCCGTTACGCGGTGCACGGTCGTCGCGCTCAGGTCTGGATACTCACCCCGCAGCGATTCAAGCAATTCAAAATTAGTGGCGTGGCCCATTTGGTGCATGAGCGAACGCACAGCGCTCACGTATTTGCTTTTTCGTTCCTTTGCCAGCTGCATGCTAGCCCTCCTGCTTCTCTAGGTATTCGCGTATCTTCAGTGCCGCCGTGGCACCGTCGCCCACCGCGCTGGCTATCTGCATGGTCGCGTGGCTCCGTACGTCACCGGCCACAAACACGCCCGGCACGGCCGTTTGCAAATTGGTATCAGACTTAATCAGTCCCACTTCGTCGAGTTCCACGCCGCTGCCTGCCAAGAACGTAGTGTTTGGTAATAGTCCAATAAACACGAACACGCCGTCGGTTTCTATGGTGTGTTCCTCGCCCGTCGCCCTTTGCTTAACGCGAACACCCGACACCGATTTGCCGGTGGCGACGATTTCTTCGACGGTTACGTTGGTGTGAACGGTGATTTTGTCTTTCATGGTTTCAAGTTTTCGCTGCAACACTTCGCTGGCCCGTAAATCACTGCGAACCAACAGGTCAATATGCGTCGCAAAGCGGGTCAAAAACATCGCTTCCTGCACGCCGCTATTGCCACCACCCACCACGACGAGTCGCTTGCCCGCGTAGAAAGCACCGTCACATGTCGCGCAGTAGTGCACGCCCTGGGCGTAATATTCTTCCTCGCCAGGTACGCCAAGCTTGCGATAGTTGCTGCCAGTCGCAATGAGCACCGCTTTGGCAGTGACGTCTTTGTTGTCTACTCGTAGCTTCAACAAGTCACCCTGCCGCTCTAGTTTGGTGACGTCACCAAACTCAATTTTGGCACCAAATCGTTCCGCTTGCCCTCGCAGTTCATCTGCAAGCCGAAGCCCCTCAATGCCTTTCATGTAGCCGGGATAGTTATCAATCCAATCCGTCGTGGCAGCCAATCCGCCAACTATGCCTTTTTCATAAAGAACAGTTTCGATTTCTTCGCGGGTCGTGTAAATAGCCGCAGCCAGCGCAGCCGGACCGGCGCCAATCACGACGAGTTCGTGTGTATTATCGTTATTTGTCATAGTACTCAGTATACAGGCTTTACTTATTATTGTAAATAGTTTACATTAAGAAAGATAAAAAATGAAAGGGAAGTATGAACAGAATTATCATAGACGTACGAGAACCGTTTGAATACAAGATGGGACACGTAAAGGGCGCGATTAACCTACCACCCGCCAAGCTGATGAAGGGTTTACCCGGGGAGCTAGAAGACACCCCAAAAGACACCGAAATCGTGCTGTACTGCCTGAGTGGTGCGCGCTCCGGAGCATCAATTCGCATCCTCCAGCAGCACGGGTTCACCAACCTAATTAACGGCATCAACAAAGACCACGTGAACGCACGTTTCAGCGCGTAGTTTCCCCCGCCCTACTGTTGCTGCGTTAATGCCCGCACAGCCTGCCGAATTAGTTGCCCGGGGAGCGGCTGGTCAAGTGGGAACCACAAGGTTCCTTTACCTTTAGTGTACGGAGCTAATTGTTCCCGCAGCTCTGCATCGTGCGGGATCGGATACATCGCCACGTGGTCTTTCCAGCCGCTCACAAATACGCGAGCTCGCCTATTATCGATTTTGTACCCGATAATCCCATAACTTAGAGCTTCCACGGCATGCGGTAACTCCGCGCGAATGAGATTCCTTAGCTCATCAAAGAGCGGGCGACCCGCTCGTGGGACACTCGCTACATAGCCGTCGACAGTTTGTACTGTACTGTCCGTGCCTACATTGCTAGCATACGATTTTTTGAGCATGCCTTCCAATACCACCATGTCGATGTCGGTTAATTTGTTGATGTATAGACACGAGACAGATGTTTTGTGCTTACCGAGCCGCTGCAACTCGTCGTGATAGTCTGCAAAGCCCTCCATAAAATACACGGTAATAGCAGCTTTGCGCGGACTGAATCCGAGCTTCGCCACGTCGCCTTCCCTGCCAGTTTCGTATTTATAATGCGCCTGTCCGAATCCAATGATACTTGGTCCCCACATTACCGGTTTGTCACCACTAACTTTTGTCATAATTTGCATCAACTGCTCAGCCTCACCGCGGCGACTTTCGGATAGACTTGCCAAAAAATCATTCACGTTTACTGTAGTCGGTACTGTTTTGTTGGTCGCCGAGGTGCGCGAAGTCGTGTATTTGACCAAGCGGAACTGGCCCTTAGCGGGCTTGCATACAAGGTCCGGGAATTTTTCAACGAGCTTCCATACGCAGCCATTGATGGTTTTTGGATGAAGAGCTTTGTCAGATGCCTTAATGAGCGCGTTTAGTTCCGACCATTGCAATCCCTCTGGGTTCGCGTCGAGCAATTCAAGCGCTTTGGCGTTGATGCGGCCCGTAATTGTAGCCAGGTTGATACGATTATCGTTCATAATGCCCCAGTATTGAAATCCGTTTCACAGTCGTTACAATGCCTGTCGGGGGCGTTTTCCGATATACCACAGCCAGCCAGATGGAGCCTACCGGCCTCTAGGTCGGCATTTAGACTTTCGTCAAACGCCACCATTCCGTACACAATGCGACAGGTGTTCGTAGAAGCACAGCTTGGGCAAGTAACTTTTGTCATTCTGTATACTATTTAAGCACACCCAGTCGAAACCTACCGCGCCTTGCGTTTGCCGATGGTTGCTTTGGCAGTTTTTATAAACTTCCCAAACTTTCGACTTTTTTGTTGCTTCTCGTAGGTGGTCATTTCGTGATGTTTTATTTCCTTTTGCAGCTGCACGTAGTTTGCATACCTTGCAGCGTCTATCGTACCAGTGCGCAGTGCGTCCTGCACCGCACACCCGGGCTCGTTGGTATGGCTACAGTTGTTAAACCTGCAGGCCCTTACTAAATCGTCGATATCGTCGAAGACTTCACCGACCTTGCTACTGCTCGCGCCCATCACCCCCACTTCACGGCTACCCGGGTTGTCGATAATGATGCCGCCTGTCGTCGTAAAATACATCTGTCTGGCGGTCGTGGTATGCATGCCGCGCCCCGTCTTTTCACTAATTTCTGTTGTAGCGATACTGTCCTGGCGCAATAGCTTGTTGATGAGCGACGACTTGCCCACACCAGATGATCCGACGAAACAATACGTCACACCAGGCTGTATATAGCCCGTGAGCTGCACCAGGCCAGCATCAGTCACAGTGTTCGTGGCGATCACCTCCACATCACCGAAGCGCTCGTGAATAGCCGCAATGCTAGCTTCCATGGCGCCGTCTGCATATAAATCCGACTTGTTCAGAACGATGACTGGCTTCACTCCGCCCTCACGCGCCAATACCAAGTATCGCTCGAACCGATTTAAGCTGTAGTCGCGATCGGTTGATTCAACAATCAACGCAACGTCGATATTAGCCGCGATAAGCCGAGATTCATCACGGCCTCCCCGTTTTTTGTGTAGCGTGGTTTGGCGTGGCAATATATCTGTGATTACCTTTGCGTCATCGACGTCATTTTTTATTACCACCCAGTCTCCCACTGCGGGGTAGTCATCACGACCCATGGCAGTCGCCATGCGTCTACCCGTCACTGCCGCCCGGTGAGTGCCGTTGATGCCCATAACTTCGTACTCGCCCTTATGTTCGGCGGTGACTCTCGCGAGATTGTCGGTATTTGCGCCCAGCTCTAATCGGCCTGCCTCAACGAGCGGGTTGTAGCCTAGTTGCACGAGCGATTTACTGCTATCGTCTTCATTCATACCTACGCTCATACTAACAGATTGCTAGACTACTCGTCCCATATGTTGACCTAAGCTATAAAAACTGTTATAATTTTATTTCAATTCCTGTCGTTCGACTGGTATTGTTTTTTGTCGCTTCGGCGATGCACCTACTGATGAAAGGGTGGTCAGCCCCATGACCAAAACCAAGCGCACGTTCGTCACCCTCAACGTGACGGATGGCCCGAGCCACCAGGAAATCCTGGAATCGTTGACTCCCCCGGTAGCCGGCCGCGGCCACAAGCCCCCGGCGACCAGAGAGTTCACCGGCACATTCAAGGACGCGTCCGATCCCAGTGAGGTCGTGAAGGTTCCCATGCTCTTGCGCGGCGCGCTGTACAAGTCGCGCGGCGACAATGACACGCTGCAGGTGTTCGGCTACGCCACTGGCTACTCGGGCCGCGCGAAGGGCACCTACAACGTCCAGAGCCGCACGGGTTCCCTGATGCTGCCGCTGGAGTAGCAGTTCGCCAACCCCCTTTTCATACCCCCGTACCATCCGAGCCTCACGGCTTGGGAGTGCGGGGGTCTATTTTATATCGCCGCTATACGTCGCGCCGAAAAAGTCAAAGCGTGCAACAGGAGTGTGCACTTACTCACACTAATTCTTCTTAAACGACTCCTCGATGCGCATAATCGGATCATACCAACCTCTTTCAAGTACATACTCTTGGACCTTTTTGTCTAAGCCGGCTATCACAAACACCCCGACGAGAATGAACAGTATGCCTACTATTTTTTTTGAATATACCGTGGGGGTTGCTCATCCATTTCATTTTATTCACCAATAGTCGGCCGAAGATACTTACAAGGAACAGTACCAGGCCGAGTCCTAAAGAATAAGCCGCCAAATACCCCGCGCCACTCGCAAACGATACCGGCAAAATCACCGCCACAATCAGCGCGTAGGTTGGACTGCAACTATTGAACACAGGCCCGAGAGCTGCGCCAAGCACTATGTCTCTACCGACACCCTGCTTCCCTTGTGGTGCACCCATGAGACGGCTCGTCAGCGCACCAATGCCCGTCGCGAGCGTGAACCTATCCCACATGGCAGGAAACAGTAGGTTAACACCAAATAACAAAACAATTCCTCCCGATACAACCGCCCACACCGCCGCGGGTATTCCCAGCAGCGCCGTAGTTGCTTTGAGCAAGAGTGTGAAAACGAGTATCGAAACGACAAGACTAGCAATAGTAACGAGTGGCTGCTTGAGCGACACGCTTTTTTGCCATCCTGCTGCAACGAACTCCCGCCAACAATCACTGGAAGCAAAGGCAGGATACAAGGGGCAAGTACCGTCAGTACCCCGGCAACAAACGACACTACATACAGTTCAATCATCGCAAGAGCTCGCGCTCGACCGAGCTAAAGCGGGGCTCTTCATACGCCACATAGCTGGCAACCTTATTACCCTCATCGTCGACCTTCACAAATGTCGTCTGCAAGGTAACCCCGTACTGCTGGCGTAGGCTTTGGTTGGAATCGTAATCAACTTTAAATACCGTCACACCGCTTGGAATGCCGCGCTGTTGAATGCTCGCCTCCATTTCGCGACACTGCGGACACCATGGAGCATGAGCAATTTGCTATCAAATGCTGCCTATAGCCCTTATACTTTAAAGGGTATGAATGGACCTGAGTTTATCCTCCCTATTTGGTACGACCTCGTTGCCACATTCGCATTTGCGATCACCGGTGCGATTATTGGCTTACAGAAAAAATACGACATCGTCGGAGTAGTTGCCCTCGCTATTGCAGTGGGTGTCGGTGGCGGCACTATTAGGGATGGTATATTCCTGCAAACCCCACCCGCCATTGCGACCGACTGGCGCTACATGGCCGCTATACTTACAGCGGTTGTGGCTGCTATCGGATTGTTTCATGTCTTGCACAACAAGGCACTGAGGTTAACGGTAGACATGCTCGACGCGCTCGGGCTGGCAGCCTACACCATTGTAGGCACCCAAAAAGCCACCCTTGCTGGATTTGTGGTGTTCGGTGCCGTTTTGGTGGGTGTTATCAATGCCGTGGGCGGAGGTGTGCTTCGGGACATCTTAAGTGGCGTCGAACCACGCATCTACCGCCCTAGCCAGTGGTATGCCATTATATCCGTGGGTGGCTCACTGCTGTTTTTGGCGATTGCAGGGCTGGCGGGACTTGATATGCAGGTATCCGCAATCATCGCCATCGCCACCATGGTCATCATCCGCGCCATCGTCATTGTATTCGACATCAAGACGAGGCCTGCCGAATCGGTGAGGAATATTGTCCGTGGCAAAAAGCAACCCTAAGCAATTGGGTTCATAAAGCCAATTTTTTGCAATGTGCGGCAGGTGGGAAGTCCGATGTTTTCTGTAGCTAATTCGTCCGCCGTAAACCAGCGGGGGCTCGTCCAGTCATCTTCCGCACACACAACAACACTATCTGCATCCTGCGGCAGCGCAATACTATAGTCATAAAAAGTCATGTTTACATGAACTCGCTCACCCGTATCTCGCAGGGTCTTTTCGTGCTCGCCCGTCGACGTGTTCACTTGGGTGATTTTGCCAGTCGTTATGTCGATGCTGGTTTCTTCCTGCATCTCGCGCCGCAATGCTTGATATTGTGATTCGCCCTCATCAACTCCACCACCCGGCACAACATAACTGCCTTCATACACGCCGCCCTGTCTATTCTTGCCAAGCAGCACTTTGTTGTCCTTGGAAAATATAAATCCACCCACGATATCACGATGTATTGTTCTCATAGCATCATTATGTCACACCCCCATTGTTTTTAGCTGGGAGGTTTAATTATAGCTTTGTCAGTTCTTGCCATATGCGCACCATTGCCCAGGTGTCCATTTTGCAATATTCCGTCAGGTCTGCGAGGATTTGCTCTTTTTCGTCAGGTCGTGCACCAGTTAGCACCGCTTCCATCCACAACCGTTGCGCTGAATTGCCGTCATGAATACCAAGGTCTTGGTAGCTAAGCTCTGGGCACATAACCGGCAACACCTTTTTGATGCTGGCGCTTCCTTCAAATCGCGGATCGTCATACCATTTTGACTTAAACGGAATCATAAGGTCAACGACTCGTTGGTTAATCGCCGCAATTCGCTCGGCAAACTCTGGGTACATACGCCCGAGCTCTTCGTTGACGGACTTTTCGAACCGCATATTCCACGCTATAATCGAGCCGCTATCGCCCATATCTTTTACGAGCTGTTCAACCAGCATTGGCGCTGGGTTAGAGGTATCCCCATGGAGATATTCTGTATGCTCCACTCCCCCGCCTGGCTCGCGGATGATGTGCAGCGAATACTGGAATGGCACCTGCCGGTACGGTCGCTGACCATCAAAGTACGGCACAACACCCTGCATAGTTTCATAGTCGAAAAAGTACAGAGGATATTGCAGTTCATCCAAGAAGCGTTTAATCTCTGCCTTGTTAATCTCAGGCGCAATGCCCTCTGGCCATACTTTAGGTTCTGGTGGAAATATATTGTTATATACTCTCATCCACTCAGGCTTCGAGCCGAACCTGGCGAGGTTAGGGTTTGGGTCGGGCATCGTTAACTGCGTAGCCCCACTAAGTGCAGCCTGCATATACCCAGGGGTGCTGCGCGCGATGTCACTCACTTCATTAGTCACGTCGGCAAAAACAGCCAGTTCTTTGGGGTCGATTTCGCCGTGCCGGACATACTGATTATTTACATGGACTACTGATACCTGTTGCACGTCATACCCATTGCCTTCTAGCACGACTTTCTGGAACGCAAGATCTTCCAAGTGCTCTGGCTTCACCCTGGTATTCGATTTAATCTCATACAGATGCACCGCCCTATCGCCAATCACCTTTACGATGTCGGGCATACAGGTAAATTCTTTCCATTCAAATCGCGACTGGAAGAGCACCTCCGCGCCAGCGTCGAGCGCCTGCTGCGTGCGCCGTGGCAATGATGCATATTCATCCGCATCCGCAAAACCAAGAGTCACGCCGCCTGCGAACTGCGACTCGACGTACGGTTCAAACGCATGCCCTGCATCAAACGTGGCCTGCGTCGCATCATCAATTGGCGGAATTTTGCTTGGATCATTCTTTTCCACCCACAACCAGGCCGGGTGTTTACGTGAAAGCATGTAGTCAGATTTGGAGATTTGCATATTACACGACATTATACTCTAATTACTTCACGAATTCACCATACAGCGGATGAATATACTGGGTATTGCCAAGAAAAAACACCCCCATGGGGTGTCATTTCTTGGCTCCGCTTACAGGTCACGGAACAATTACAAGGGTGGCGAGACATAAACGCATGCTTTAGGGTTTGTCTCATTTCAAAGAATATTACCGAACAAGTCCCGTTCTTGAATCGTGGCTTTATAACTGAAAGAAGGCCTTAAGGCCTTCTTTCATGCAAGCACGAGCGGCCGCTATTTCTTCTTCGATGAGATAGCAATTTTCTTTGGCTCGGGCAGCGGTGTTAGCGGGATGCTCACTCTTAGGACCCCATCGTCGAGATGTGCTTCAATCTTTTCAGCATCTGCTCGCTTAGGAAGTGCAATGCGTCGATAGAAGCTACTTGAGCTTTCACGCACAACGTATTGCTTGCCTTTATCTTCCTCTTTTTCGTGACGCTCGGCACTAATCACGAGTGTACCGTTCTCCACTTCGATATTGACATCTTTCTGCTCAAAGTTAGGCAGATGCGCCTCAACCACAAGGTTATTATCTTTAGTAAAGACGTCAGTCGTCGGAATGTTAACGCCTTTTAGGGGCGACATCCAGTCATCACCAAAGAATTGTTTTTGTAATGCAGAAAGTTCTGCAAACGGATCCCACTTTACAAGGTTGCTCATAATTTTCTCCTTTCATCATTGCATTAATGGTTTCCAGAGAAGCATAAAAGCTTCTATTTCTAATATAGAGAATTAGCACTCTCATGTCAAGAGTGCTAATTTACGGATAGCTGCTAAACCTAAAAGCACATTGGTTTACCGATATTTTGTGTCAAAGTGAAACGCGTTGTTCGTATAATCGACCGTTACCACCGATCCTAACTGGATTGATCCGTCGATGATTCTTTTGGCGAGTTCATTGAGGATGCGCTTTTGAATGACTCGTTTTAGCGGGCGGGCACCAAATGCCGGATCATAGCCTTCGTCGGCAAGTGCTTGTTTGGCGCTCTGCGAAAACTCGAGCTTAATGTCTTTTGAACTCTCGACTTCTTTCAGAAAGGCCGCGAGTTGCATCTCAATAATATGCTGTATGTCGTTTTTATCGATGCGATCAAAGATGACTATATCATCGATACGGTTTATAAATTCGGGGCGGAAATTGTGACTTAATTCTTGTTGCAAGCGATTTTCTAGTTCACTGAAGTTTTTACCGTCCCATTCCTGAATGTACTGCGAACCGATATTGCTGGTCATGATAATGATCGTATTTGAGAAATCGACCGTTCGGCCTTGACCATCCGTCAAGCGGCCGTCATCAAGTACCTGCAGCAATATATTAAATACGTCCTGGTGAGCTTTTTCAATCTCATCAAGCAACACAATACTGTACGGGCGACGACGCACTGCTTCGGTCAGCTGACCACCTTGGTCGTAGCCAATGTATCCTGGCGGCGAACCTATCAGGCGCGACACGGCGTGCCGTTCCATGTACTCGCTCATATCGATACGCGTGATAGCTCGCTCGTCGTCGAATAGCGCGACGGCAAGACTTTTGGCCAACTCGGTTTTACCGACGCCGGTCGGGCCAAGAAAGAGAAACGAGCCAATCGGTCGGCGATAATCGCCAATACCAGCCCGCGAACGGCGAATAGCATTTGCGACCGCTTCAACGGCACGGTTTTGGCCAATCACGCGCTTATGCAGGTCATCTTCGAGATGCGCAAGCTTTTGCGTTTCGCTTTCTTTAAGCCGATCAACCGGAATACCCGTCCATCTCGACACCACAGCGGCAATATCATCTGCCGTCACTTCATCGCGGAGCAGGCGCTGGTCGGCCGGTATCGTATTTATTTGGCGCCTGAGTTCGGTGATATTTTTCTCTATTTCAGGAATCTCACCGTATTTGACACGACTTGCGGTAGAAAGGTCGCTCTCATTCTCGGCCATCTCGAGTTTGGTTCTGGCCGCTTCGAGTTTTTCGCTTTCGGTATTGAGCTTGTCTATCAAATTCTTTTCTTTTTGCCATTTCGCATCTAGCTCGTCAGCTTTAGCCTGAATAGTTTTGATTTCTTGCTCGATTTCGGCTTTTCGCGCTTTGGCGCTGTCGCTTTTATCTTTTTTGAGCGCCGTTTGTTCAATCTGCAGCTGCATGATTTTGCGGTTTAACCGATCAAGTTCGATTGGCTTTGAATCAAGCTGCATCTTGAGCGCCGAAGTCGCCTCGTCGATAAGATCGACCGCTTTGTCAGGCAAAAAACGCTCGGTAATGTAGCGGTCACTGAGCCGTGCTGCCGCAATAATTGCTTCGTCCAGGATTTTTACACCGTGATGGACCTCATATTTTTCTTGCAGTCCACGGAGTATCGCGACAGTATTATCAAAGTCCGGCTCGCCCACATAGACAGGCTGCAACCGGCGCTCGAGTGCAGCGTCTTTTTCGATGTACTGGCGATATTCGTCGAGTGTCGTGGCGCCGATTAAATGCAGTTTACCGCGCGCCATCATAGGCTTTAGCATATTGGCAGCGTCGACCGCACCTTCAGCCTTGCCAGCCCCAACAAGCGTGTGTATCTCGTCAATGAATAAAATGATTTCTCCAGCAGCATCTTCAATTTCTTTCAGAACCGACTGCAGACGCTCTTCAAATTGTCCACGATATCCGGCTCCGGCGAGCAGACTACTAATTTCAAGACCCACGACGCGTTTGTTTTTCAGGCTTTGCGGCACGTCACCTTTGACGATACGCTGCGCCAAGCCCTCAACAATAGCCGTCTTACCGACACCTGGCTCACCTATTAGTACGGGGTTATTTTTACTCCGGCGAGACAACACCTGCATACATCGACGAATTTCTTCGTCGCGGCCAATAACTGGATCTAACTTGCCTTCGCGCGCGAGTGCCGTAAAATCTTGACCAAATTGTTCGAGTGGTTTTTTTGTACTTTCTTGTGGCTGCATATATCTATACCTCCTGTAGCTATTATTATAGTAAATTAGCACTCTAGGTGCAAGAGTGCTAATTTAGACAATTTGGTTGTAATCAAAAAACATCCATAGCGTGAATGCTTACTTGATATCCTATAAAATAAATGCTCTTGGCTCAGCTTACAGGTCACGGATCCTATAGTGATACAAGTAAAGGCTCTATTGATCCTAAAATCCGATAGTGATCTTCAGCTGACAATCGTGGAGCCCTCAGCTCCAATCAATAATTAAGGAGATGAGGGCTTAGTAGGTTGAGATTTACCGCTTGTTAACTAGTACATTCCCATACCCGGAGCAACAGATGAAGAATCTTCCTTTTTTGGCTTTTCAACGACCAATGCCCCCATAGTCATGGCTGTACCTGCAATTGATACGGCATTCATAAGCGCCTCACGGGTTACTCGTACTGGATCGATAACACCAGCTGCTTTCATATCAACGAGTTTAGTTGGATTGGTTACATCGATACCATACCCGGTCTTTGCTGATTTGACCTGTGGCAACCATTCATCTGCGTTGAGGCCAGAATTTTTAAGCAAAATCGCAAATGGCTTTTGCAAGGCTTCAACCAAAAGTTTTTCTCCCGCGGCGATTGCAGGATCGTCGCTTTTTATAGAATATTTAGTTGCGAGGTTGACGAGAGTGACACCGCCACCAGGAACAATACCTTCGACAAGCGCAGCTTTTACCGCGGCAACAGCATCATCGACTCGGTATTTTTTTTCTTCAATTTCGGTCTCTGTTGCACCGCCGACTTTTATCACAGCAACTTTTCCACTGAGAGCAGCGTGACGCTTCATGAGATTTTGTTTGGCATATTGGCTCGTTTCGTCATCAGCCTGAGACTTTATAGTATCGAGGTGATCACTCAGTAATTTCTTATCACCATCGCCTTCGACAATTGTCGTTGAATCTTTAGAAACAATAACTTTTCGTGCCGAGCCTATGACACTTACGTCTAGCTCTTCAAATGATACATTCTCATCCTCAGCAATCAAGTGCGCACCAACCAGTATCGCTATATCCTTAAGCTTGTCTTTATCAGTCGGTGATTTAATTGCGACGGTATTAAATGACCCCTTCAAGCTATTAAGTACGAGTAGAGCAAGTGCTTCTCCATCGACGTCACTCGCGATCAATACCAAATCTTTTTTGCCTGACTGAGCCACCATTTCGAGTACGGGGACGATCTCTTGTGCTGAACTGATTTTTTTGTCAGTGACAATCACTGCGGGCTTGTCGAGAATAGCTTGCATTCGTTTCGTGTCTTTTGCCATGTATGGACTGACAAATCCGCGATCGAGTGTGTAGCCTTCGACAATTTCACTCTCAAGCTCGAGACTTCGTCCTTCCTCTACAGTTACCACACCATCTTTACCGATGCTATTCATAACTTCAGCGATTTGTTGACCAATTTCACTATCGCCTGCAGAAATCGTTGCGACCTCAGCTATCCGAGACTTTTTGCCTTCGATTGGTTCAGCTAGTGTACTCAAGGTGGCAATAACTTCATTAGCAGCTCGCTCCAACCCCTTACGGATAAGCATGGGGTTATGGCCAGCAGCTATGAGTTTGTTAGCCTCCTTGAGGATATTGTAAGTGAGAACAGTAACAGTAGTCGTACCATCTCCTGCAATATCATTCATTTTGTTTGCAGCCTGCTTGATGAGTTCAGCGCCTGTCTTGTAGCCTAATGTTTCATCGGTTTCTTCGATATCAATACCCTTTGCGACTGTCACGCCATCATGGGTAACAGTTGGTCCGCCGTATTGCTTACTGATGACGACATTGCGTCCTTTTGGACCCATTGTGGTCTTGACGGCATCATAAAGCATCTCCGCACCACCGAGTATCCTACGGCGCGCTTCTTCGTCGTAAAAAATTACATTACCCATATGTTATTTACTCCTCACGAGGACACCCAAAATATCCTCGGCTTTGATAATTGTGTATTCGGTTTTTTCGATATCAACATTTGTGCCGGCATAGCTTTTACAAATTACTTCATCGCCAATCTTTAGTGTTTCTACGTCGTCAGCTACTGCCGCGACGACTCGAGCTTCTGTTTTTTCCTTAGCGGCGTCGGTAAGCAATATACCTGATTTTGTCGTTGAATTTTGTTCTTTCTGCGTGAGTACAACATGACCAGAAAGAGGTTTGATAGGGACGTTCATATATCCTCCTTGGGTATTTATTGGTATTTCATCAGAAGAACCATGTCTTCTATGTCCAAGTTTAGCGAATTGGCACTCTAGCGTCAAGAGTGCTAATTTGCTAGCCCAGACTTGCTTAGCACCTTTAAAATAAGAAAATGTCACGTCACCACTTGCGCCAGTTACCCGGTTACGTTGAACAGTTAATGTTATGATCTATCAGAACCAGAGGGCATTAACTCTGACACAACTTAGCAAGTTTGCATGCAGTGCTAGCGTTACGAATAGTTGCCGATTGGCATGTTTCGCCTCGCCCGTCTCGGCTATTATCTCTTCGGCTTTCTTCGGAGCATTAACAAAAAATGCATTATGCTTGGCGTCGCTGCCATCGCTCTACCACTTCTGCGCATGCAGTAGTGCAATATATTTCATGGTGTCATTATATAAGAATTAGTCCAATATCTTCCTGTTACTGGCATCAAATTACAAAAACTTCGTGAGTATTAGTGTGCTGATAAAAATAACGTAGACGACTAAGGCTGTGTACGCCAAAATTTTCGATAGATCATTTTTCTCTGTTATTGCCCATAGACTACTTGCTCCACCCAGTAGAATCCAGCAAAGCGAATGGCCGTACGTAAGAATTATTTTTTGAAGTCCGCTAGCACTTGATACCTCTGCGGGTATAACTTTGAGATAGATTACTGCAACAACAAAAGCAATTATTCCACCAATACTTCCGACTAGTTTGCGGTGCTTATCTAGATAACTTTTCATGCGTTAATTATAAATCAAAAGAAGTCCAGTAGTATGAATGCTTACTGGACTTCTTGTCACATATATACTTTTGGCTCACAACAATAGAGAAAGTTATAACTGCGATTAAGGCTAACTACCTAACAAGATAGTTACCGTTCCACGGGCGTCGAGCGAATCCACTATCCTCCAGAAAATAGCCATATCAAAATCGGGATGTTGGAATAGTTCGTTAAAATCGTCCAAATCGTTATGGTGCTCACGGCGAGAAATGAGTTTGAAGACGGCGACCTTTTCGGCGGGTACAAGCGTTACTTTTATGTTTTTGAATGCTACGGGTACTGTCTCCGTTGGTGGGGAATGGTAAGAGTGGCCATCGATCTTGGATGTGTACCTATTAAGAAAGTCTACTGAACCATCATCAACGGGCGTTGATTTATTCATGCTATTGTATGGTCGCTCTATGTGCCGTGGCCCCAGGTTAAAAAGTGCATTTGCTCGATCAAATGCTTCGTCCGTAAACATGATGTCTACATCTTTTGGTTTACGATCATTACCCTGAACATAAAGAGCAACGCTTCCGCCAACGGCATAGGGGATATTAGCGCTATCGAGTTGCTCAAGAATAGATTCAAATTTTGGAAATGTAGCGATGACTTCTTGAAATCTTTTTACGTCCGTTTTCATGCTATTACTATAGCAGAGCTAAGTTGTAGAACGGTTTCAGTTCTGGCTGGGGTATACAAAAAGTCAGAACCGAATTATCAGTTCTGACTTTATCTATTACGGCCTGGCTCACAACGATAGAGCAAGTCATAACTGCTATCAAACAAGATTTTGCTACAATCAGAATATGAAAATTACGTATTTCGTGCATTCAATCACTGAAGATAACGAGAAGAGTCTTGCAACTGGATGGATGCAGGGCAAATTGTCCGAAGAAGGCGTAAAGCGTGCCCTTGCATTAAGACCAGACTTAACAAGTCGGGACTTTGATTCAGTATTTTGTTCTGATCTAGAACGTGCGTTACAAAGCACGGAGCTGTTTTTTGATAAAAAGTTTCCACTATTCATTGATTGGAGACTCAGGGAATGCAATTATGGGAAATTTGACGGACTACCAGCAAAACAATTCAAAAAAGATCGTGAGCAAGAATATATTCAGGCAGGATATCCATCCGGAGAAAGTTATATGGAAGTAGAGTCCCGTATGAAAAGTTTTTTATCAGACTTGAGCCGATTTAATTATGATCATATTGCAATTGTCGCCCATCAAGCCCCACAGCTTGCTTTAGATGTGATTTTAAAAAATCAGACCTGGGAGGGAGCTATTGCAAGTGATTGGCGTAAATCGCAGTCATGGCAACCTGGATGGGAATATTTCCTAGACTAGTCCGTCGGTTTCAATTCTACTTTGGGTTTATAAAAAGTCAGAACCATTTTCACAGTTCTGATTTCGTCTTTCTTGGCTTGACCCCCACTAGTGGACGTACTTCGTAACTCAACTTTAAAAGCCGAGCACTTACAACGCCTGAATCTTCTCAATCAATTCTGCGCGTAGTTCTTCCGCATTACTCGGGTGGATTTCTAACTCGCCTGCGATAGTCAGTATTTTATCGATTGGATCAGAAGAATTTAATGATTGCGCAAAATCAGTAGACATTAACCCGGCAATTTCATATGCCGTCCCGGTTGCATCATTAATGTCACCGTTGAGCGGTGCGAGCTTATTTTTCAAAAATAAAATAAACTGAGTTCTCGTCTGTTCTGGAACATCTTGATTATGTTCTTGAGATATTCTGTTCATAAAATGTATTGGCAATCTAATCTTAGATCATATTCGACAAAATCTTAAGACTCTCCTCGGTATCTATTAAGTACTGCTCCCATTCGTTAGATCCAGTTCGCCTCGCTATTGCGTCTCGCTTAAAATCTACCGCCTCCCCGAGACTAACGCCTAGGTCTTCCTGAAATCCTTCTATAGACTCACTGTACGTACTCGCTAAAACCGAGAACTCAGTAACAACAGAGCGTATCGCAGCTAAATCATCAACGTTATTCGCGGATTTCACTGCAGCACACAAGGCATAACCCCAATCTATAAGTAGCCTTTCGATGGCCGTGCTTTTTTGAAATCGTATATCCTCGACATGCATACAGTGACTCCTTTGTGCTTTTATGTATTATATATGAAAATGAGTCGAGTTAGCGTCCCGACTCAAGACGTGTAGGTCAGTGGCCCGGGCCAGTGTAGTGACCGCGGTCACCGTCAACGTAGCCGTCATCCTCACGGTTGGGGCCGTAGTGGTTGTGACGAGCGTCGAACTGACGCGCAGACTTCTCGCCATCGGAGATGAGAGTGTGACCCTCATTGTCTCCCGTTCCTTGGCGGAACGTCACCTCCGTGCCGTCCGCCATGGAGCCGACCGTGCGTGGCGTCCAGCCGCCTCGCCTTCGACCGCGCCTGTTCTCCGCCTGCCTTACGGCCCTCTCGAGCCCTGCAGTCGAAACCCAGACTCCGCCCTCGTCGTAGTAACCTGGTCCGCGTCCGCGTCCCATCTGAACCACACCCTTTCGAGATGTTCGTGCATTTTCCTGCACGGAGATTGCCACACATTAGGCTCCGGTTGAAACCTGCTGATAATATACTGTTTTTTGTATTTAGTCAATATTTCTGAAAACAGCGCCTCTGAACCGTCGACGCTTGGAATGACTACAATTCCGGCAGCTGGGATTCGGCTAAAGCCTCTTCCGCTTCGAAAGGAACGTGAGCAAGATTCCATTTCCTTTCTCCGCTACACCGAACCGCGACCATACGCGAGCGAACTCGCGCGGTCGCTAGCCCAAACTCAATATCGCAGCCACGTAAAAACCCCACACAAGGTGGGGGCTTTACGTGGCTCCCGCTAGTGGACGTACTTCGTAACTATCGTCCTACGTCTTGAATGAATCATTACAGAAATTACTAGTCTCTATAATATATTCAATTGTTTCATCTAATGATGATTCTTCCGAAATGATTTTTTCATTATCATGAATTGAGCCATATTCATTGTTATAAAATGTTCGTAAGTCGTTCTCGGTGTATGTTGACGTATTTCTAGATGGCCTAGTCCTGTGACGCCTGATTGTTTCTTCGAGGCTAACATTAAAATAGTAGGAATAATTTTCCGTAGGGTGCTGTCTAAAGATTTCATTAAAGTCATTCGCGTATGATTTGGTGCTAAATATACCCTCTGCAATTACATCGTAGCCATCGCTAAGAGCCGTCAACACATTGTTTGTTATCATTTTGTGCATTGTAGCTGAGTTTTGCTTACTCCCGTGATCACGCGGGCGGAATATAAACCGATAATAGTCTTGCTCGATCAAACATGTATTACGATTAGCTTTCTTGAAAAGTTCAGTTGCAACAGTGCTTTTCCCGGATGCCGAAGGACCTCTTAGGATTATTAGTTTCGATGTCATGACTATTATTATTACACAAAACAAAAAACACTCTGTTTTCACAAAGTGCTTATGCTTTGCTCACAACAATAGAGGAAGTTATAACCACAATTAAGCGAGATTACTTAGTTGTCTAGGTTCGTATTTTTAATGATATGAAGAATAGAATTGACCGTCTCATCAAGCGTAAGATCAGAGTTATCGATAATGTGTCCAAATTTGGGCGACGCAATGCCCCTATCGTAATGATGTTTTATTCTCGAAACTTCCCATTCTGATAACTCACGGTCGCCTCTTTTGCTTTGAGCTACTTCCAGACGGGGTGCTAGTGTAATGACGATCTGAGGCTGAGTTTCGACTTCATTCTCAAAACGATCGAAATCTTTTTGTCGCACAACATAATTAGCGATGACGTCTTTTCCTTGTCTCGTAGAGTTATTAATAGTCTGAATTGCTAAGTCCATGGACTTATCCAGATCGCTTGCAAGGTTAAAGTTTGGTATGGTGTCATTTAGGTCATCGACATTTACGAAAACAGCTCCGAGCTTCTTGGCTAAAGCTTTTGCTGTTGTAGTCTTCCCTGAATTAATACTACCGCTGATAAAAACTAACATTACCCAATAATAACAAAGTCCAGCAGTTTCAGCTCTTAGCTACGTATACAAAAAACAGAACCGAATTAACAGTTCTGATTTTTATATAAATTCTTGGCTCCGCTTACAGGTCATGGACTTTGCAGACACTATTCTTGATATCGAGCCATAATTGACTTTGGTCAAGGAACTCCTGAGTAAACAGCCCTATAGTCATAGGTACTATCAAACAAAAGGAGTAACTATGACAAGCAAAACCCTTCAACTACAAACCCTCACCTGCCCGAGTTGTATCAACAAGATAACTGCCGGCGTGAAATCACTACCGGGTGTCGAGCGGGTCGAAGTGCTATTTAATTCCAGCCGAGTTAAGGTCGACTGTGCAGAAGACACCTGTTCATATGAGGATATTAAAAACACCATCGAGCAGCTCGGCTACGAGGTGCTAAGTGAAAAATAAACTTCTGTCCAGCCTAGGCACTAGGCTCGCAGTTGCAGTCGGTCTGACTATATCTGGCTTGCTACTCAACTTCACCTATCCATCGCAATTTGTCAGCACATTTTTGCTTTTGCTGGCTACTATCATCACCGGTTTACCTATAGCACGTAATGCTCTTAGTGCTTTGCGCTACAAAGTGATCGGTATCGACTTATTGGTAACAATCGCTGTGATTGGGGCGGTGTTTATTGGAGAGTACTGGGAGGCCGCCATCGTAGCTGTACTATTTACGCTAGGACACTACCTCGAAGCTCGATCGATCAAGAAAACTCGCAGCGCTATCAAATCGCTACTCGACCAGGCGCCAGATGTTGCTTGGGTGGAGCGTGATGGCGAAATCATCGAACTACCACCGAACGAAGTCGTGCCGAGTGACGTCGTAGTCGTCAAGTCCGGTCAAAAGATTCCAGTTGACGGTGAGATTTCGGGCGGACAGGCTTCTGTTAACCAAGCTACTGTAACTGGTGAGTCGATGCCGGTCGACAAAACAGAGGGTGATTACGTTTATGCCGGAACTATCATCACCTCTGGTTACGTAAAAATATCCGCTGAAAAAGTTGGTGCCAATACTATGTTCGCCCGAATCCTTGAGATGGTCGAAGACGCCCAAGACAAAAAAGCCAAAACTCAAGTCTTTTTAGAGCGCTTCGCCAGCTACTACACCCCGGCTATCATTGTCCTGGCAGTTACCACCTACCTGATCACTGCTGATATTTACCTGGCACTAACCTTGCTTGTTATCGCCTGTCCTGGTGCCCTGGTGATTGCGACGCCTATCTCGATTGTCGCCGGCATCGGTAACGGTGCCCGCAATGGGCTGCTGATCAAAGGCGGTGAGTCAATCGAAAATATCAACTCGGCGCGCGTAATCGCGTTTGATAAAACTGGCACATTGACCGAAGGACAGCCACGAGTCGTGTCGGTCGAGGCCTATGATGTAAACCAGGACGAACTGCTCACTCTAGCCGCCACCGCTGAATATTATTCCGAGCATTCGCTCGGTGCTAGTGTTGTTGATTTTGCTACCAAACAAACCGGGTCAACTCCAGCTGCGCCGCTTCATACAGAAGTCTTGACTGGCCTTGGCATCAAGGCTGAGACCGAGTCAGGCACAGTCTTGGTCGGCAATCGTCAACTAGTCCATATGCATGACCTTGTGATCAAAAAATCAATCGAAGACCACTTACAGGCTCGAGAAGCCACTGGCGAGACAGCGATGCTAGTAGCCCGCGGCAAATCAATCATTGGCGTTATTTCAGTAGCCGACCCGATCCGTACTGGTGCTAAAGATATGATTAAACAACTGCAGAAATCTGGCAAAAATATCGTTATACTGACTGGCGACAACCAGCGTACCGCTGCGGCTATCGCCAGGCAACTTGAGATCACTGAAGTCTACAGTCAGCTCATGCCGACCGATAAGGTAGAGCATGTCGCCAGGTTACAGAAAGAATACGGCAAAGTCATCATGGTCGGTGACGGGGTCAACGACGCTCCAGCTCTAGCTGCCGCCGATGCTAGCATCGCTACTGGGGGTGTCGGTAAAGACATTGCCATGGAAGTAGCCGATATCGTCTTGCTCTCAGGAGATGTTAGTAAGCTTAGCTACGCACTCGGCCTAAGCCGCGCGGTGGTGCGCAACATGAAAACCAATATATACTTCGCCGTGGCTCTGGTCATTATCTTGCTGATCGGCGTCTTGACCAAAAACGTCATCATGAGCCTTGGCATGCTGATTCATGTCATCAGCGTGCTGCTGGTTATCATGAACGCTTCAAGGCTATTAAGGTATAGTAGAGACTATGCATAGTTGTTTAGTCAGAGTACCTATTTTTCAACACCTGAGCAGTGATGACATGGAGCATATTCATCAGTTCATCCGCCCAAAGCGCTTTGCTAAAGGCGAGTTTGTTCAACTGGCTAGTCATTATAACCCGGAATTACTGATACTTAACCGTGGCAATGTCAAAGTCTACCGCGGAGATGAAACCGGCACCGAGCAAGTTATCCGCTTGCTTCAGCCGGGCGACTATCTTGGAGAGGCTGCCGTATTTTCTGCACAAGCCGTCCAATACGATGCCGTGGCCCTAGAAGATTCAACCTTTTGCTCGCTCAGCAAAGATTATCTACATCAGATACTCCGCGGCAACCCAGAGCTGGCTATCAAGATCCTTGGCGACATGAGCCAGCGTCTACAGTCAGCCGAAACACAGCTCGAGTCACTTGGGCAAAAACCAGCTGAGCAAAGGCTCTTGAACGCCTTGCGCGCGTATGCTGGTGGTCAGACAACCTTCACCCTACGTATCAGTAAAAAAGACCTGGCCAGCCAAATCGGTGTTCGTCCTGAGACGCTGAGCAGACACCTTAGTCGTCTTCAGAAGAATAATCTAATACATGTAGATCACAAAACCATTACTTTTCTTTCGCCAAAATAAAACCTGCGACTCAGTAGTATATTTCTTGGCTCCCCATACTGGTCACGAACTTTTTAACGGGGGTAAAGCGAGACAAATGAAACACGAGAAGGCATATTTTCAGTTTGCATCTAATAGACTAAATTTTTAGAATCTAAGCGTCTTCACATTTTCGTCTTCCATTATGGTCTATGCGTTTCTATCCTGATTAATTAAGCATGTCTTTCTTTTCATCGAGAAATGTCACCCATTGTCGAGCTCGGCGTAGCACTGTTTTAATGGGCAGCTCTATCGCAAAGTCTAATATAACTGCGATGATGTTGAATCTTGAATAAGTACCCGATATCCAGCGGCCAAGCAGAATGAACGGGGTGTATATAAAGTCCCGAATAAAACCAGCGATTGTCTGGTTCGTTTGGATTAGTTCCAGATCTTTAATGATTAACGATAAACGATACCCTAAGAATGTGGCCGTCGAAAGGAAAATGAAGAAAATAATTCCCTGAACTATATTGAATCCCCATCCGGAGAGACGCCAGGCAAACCAGATGAATATTGCCACAGAGAAAAAGGAGTAAAGAATGCCGAGCGTCCGGGAGTTTGATGTGTTCATGCCTTTACTTGCTCCACTGGCCCGGACACCTTGACGCTCATATATAGTCATGTCAATATACTCTCGCAGTGCCTCGGTATTACGTGGCCCCGGAACCTTAAGTGTAAAACGTTGAATAACCATGAACAATGGCGGTGCTAGCAAATTAATGGCGAGTGGCAGCAGCAGTATCTCGCCGTAAAGCCACAAATCAAACGGTACTTCTATGGCGACGCCGATTAGAACTTTGGTAATGATAAGAAAGACGATACTGCGTACGATGCCGTTGTTCAGCTTGCTCTGAGCAAGCTCATATTGCTGGCGTGCCGTTCTCTCGATATGCGCTAAAAACGCTTGTTTCTTATATAGTACGTCGGGCTTATTTTTATCTTCGTCAAAGAAAGCCGCGCGTAGAATTCGTAGAGGCGCTCCGATCTTATTCACCAATGCATTAGCTACTTTTGCCTCTTTATCATCGGAAATCCGTTCAAAATCTTGATTAAGACGAATGAACGCTTCAGTCGAATCGTTCACCCTGTACGTACGAACGAGGACAGCTCTAGCCATTGCTTTATCGGCTTTGATTATATTTTTGAGAATAGCGGCATAATACATGAGTGCTATTTCATTTACGTGCAGACTTTCGTGACTGATGTTATATTCCTTTAGCTTGCCGAGAACATGAGAATGAGCATAATGCATAAACGCGAATAGGTAGGAAGGATCGCTAAAGACCCATTCGCATTCCACCGACATGACATCAAGAATCCATGTACGGGCTTCACCGTCTGAGGGTTTCAAATACCGCATCTCATCATACATATGACGATACGCCCGGATGATTTTCGTAGCTTCCTTTATTTGGGTGGTCGTTACGGCATCTTGAGGCAAATAGCCACCGTGGGTAAGCTCAATCACCATCTCTTCCGTTAAATTGTCGTGATTGTTGCGGACGTCGACAAATAGATTTCGATAGAGATATCGCCTGATCGCCCGCTGCAACAGAAGGTGTTGCTCGGTATTTTCCGTCGTATTTCGGAGCTTTTCATATGCTCCCCCGATAAGCTTTCCTATGTTTGAGACATGGTACACATCGCCAGCCAGTGTCTTCTTTCGCTCCTCGCTGCTTCGTGCTGCATACTCCAGCATCTGGTACAGTAACATACCATCTTCACTGAGTGCTGTTTGGGTATTTTCGGCGACTTGAGCCCTGGAAAAGTCATATAAAGGATTTTTCATTTCACACCCAAGTATAGTATTATAAGGAATATAAGTCCAAAAAAATAAACGCATCGGAGAGTAGATAATGTCTGAGTTTTTGCATCGGTTAGGGTTATTTTCATTCAAGCATAGGTGGATAGTATTAAGTAGCTGGCTTGTCATCGCCGCTGCCGTTATCGCTCTGATGTTCACCTATATGCAACCCGCCTCGGATGAGATTTCCATCCCCGGTACTGAAGCCCAGACTACGATCGACAAAGTTGGTGAACTATTCTCCGGTGCCAACGGCGGTACGGGTCGAATTGTCTTTGAAGTTCCCAAAGGCAAGACGATCGACGACTATCGCCCTGCAATCGAAGCGACACTGAACGAGGCAGCCAAGGCAAAAGATGTCGAACAAGTTGTTAGTCCGTTCATGTTCCCACAAGCAGTATCCGATGATCGTACCATCGCCTATGCTCAACTGCAGCTTGGTGTCAGCCGAAACAACGTAAGTGATACGACAGCGGAGCAAGTAACAGCCTCTCTCGACACTTCCCGTAATGCGGGCGTTACAACTGAGGCAGGGGGTGACATTGTACGCCTTGCACCAGATCAAATATTGGGAATCGGTGAGGTACTAGGTGTGATCGTGGCCGCTGTAGTGTTAATGGTCATGTTCAAAACCGTACTCGCGGCTGGTCTACCACTCATGGTTGCCCTCTTTACGTTAGCCGTAGGGGTCGGGAGTATTTTTGCCCTGAGTGGCGTCGTGGAGATCAACGCGACAACACCCGTGTTAGCCGTGATGCTCGGACTGGCCGTCGGGATAGATTATTCCTTGTTTATACTCTCACGCTATCGAAGCTACGTACTTGAAGGTGACGATCCCGAAACCGCCATCGCGACTGCGATCGGGACGGCCGGCAATGCCGTCATCTTTGCCGCCATAACGGTCGTTATTGCTCTTTCCGCGTTATCTGTCATACAGATTCCACTTCTAACCACCATGGGGCTTGCGGCCGCCGGAACAGTTGCTGTAGCTGGGATTGCAGCCGTCACTCTCCTGCCTGCATTAACCGGTTTTTTGGGGGGGCGTATTCTTAGTAAAAAAAGCCGCTTGTCTCACCATTCATCGGCTGGTCATCATGAAGTCCATGTTGATCACGCCTCACCTTGGTACAAAACGGGCCGTTTTATTTCTCACCGGCCGATAACGGTTATCATTCTAGCTGTCGTGTTGCTTGCTGGATTGGCGTATCCGCTCACAGATCTGCGACTTGGTCTACCAACCGACGAATATGCGGCGACCGATACGACACAACGAAAAGCCTATGACATATTGAGCCGTGGATTTGGTCCAGGCTTCAATGGGCCACTGCTAGTGCTGGCCGAAGGAATTGAGGAACCGACCGAGCAGGAGGTTCAGCAGACCGCGCAGGCGTTGGCCACCGGTCAGCTGCAGCTTCCGCCAGCTGCTCAACAGCTCTCCTCGGGAGACTCCGGTCAGCAGGACCCGATGCAGCTCAGCTCCACGTTAGTAGCGTACGGCAATGTACAGGACATTGCGACTCGCATCTCAAAGCTTTCCGGAGTTACCGAAGTCACTCCAGCGGCGGTTTCGGATGATGGTACCTCAGCTCTGCTACAAGTCATACCATCAACTGGGCCATCAGACGAAGCGACGGTGGATTTAATCCGCACACTCCGTAATGAAACGATAAACCAGCAAGGCGACGCGATTGACTTGTCAGTTACCGGCACTACTGCTATTCAGATTGATATCGATCAAAAGATGCTTAATTCGTTATTGCCATACCTTGGAATAACCGTCGGATTATCATTCATTATTCTCCTTGTAGCCTTCCGTTCCATCCTGGTGCCACTCAAGGCAACGCTTGGGTTCATACTGTCAGTCGGCGCCATGTTCGGCGCACTCGTTATGGTATTCCAGTGGGGTATATTCGGCATATTCGAACCGGCACCAATCATTAGCTTCCTGCCGATTATCGGACTCGGTATCCTGTTTGGCCTGGCGATGGATTATGAGTTCTTCATGACGTCTAGCATCCGCGAAGCTTATGTAAAAACCAAAGACGGCAGACAATCAGTAAAGGACGGGTTCTCACTCGGCGCGAAAGTTGTTACCGCCGCCGCCATTATCATGGTTTCAGTGTTCGGTGGCTTCATGTTCAGTCATGACGACATCATCAAACAGGTCGGGTTCGGCCTGGCCTTCGGTATCCTTATCGACGCCTTCGTTATCCGTATGGCCGTCGGGCCAGCCGTGATGTCACTGCTCGGCGATAAGGCATGGCGCATTCCTAAGTGGCTCAGCCGTATCATTCCGCGTATTTCTATCGAGGGCAAAGAGTAGGCGGGAATAAAAATGACCAAGCCACGCGAACAGTTCATTGAATGTTTACCAATATTCAATGCACTCGGTGATCAAACAAGGCAAGCTATCCTCTTTCTGATTAACGAGGAAAAAGGATTGAATGTTCTGCAGATAGCAACCAAGATAGGCCTTTCCCGCCCGGCCGTTTCCCATCATCTGCGAGTACTGCAGGATGCAGGAATCATCGATCACCGAAAAGTAGGGCGAGAACGAATCTATTACTTCTCATTTGAGAAGGCCCTCAAAAAGATGAGTCGACTAGTACACTCTGTCGAAACATCTTGGCAGTCGCCAAAAACTAACCCCTCCACTTAGCAAGACGCCTTCTATCGTCTATGCTTTCATAGGCCTTTACTCGCCCATTCAAGTATCCGAGCCGATATGAGATGCCGTCGCTCATGAGGCGCCAATTGGTGTCCTCGAGTGCGCTATCGACTAGCTTTTTCAATGTCTTTCTGCTGTCGTAGTCTTTTCGATCAGACTTACTGTCTAGGCAGCTGAACCCGACATATACATCTCGCCCCAATTCTGGTTTGTCGAGATGGAATTCAATATACCCTTCCTTTTCGAGCGGTTCGGACAGTAGCGGGATAAGCTCGGCGATCTTTGGCGTTTTGATCTCTTTGACGGCATCATAGATATGCTTGTTGTCACGCTTTTCTTGCATCTCTTTGCCCAGCTGAGCCATCCCTTCGAAGTCGCGCTTCATAGTAAATAGGCGATCGCGGAATTCTTTGTCGACCAGGCAGAAGTGGATACGGTCTTCATCAAAATGAGGATCAGGCTCCTCTTCTTTGGTAGATAGATCCATTCTGTCCTTGAAGCAGTGATCACATGACGTACATGTGTAGGTGATGGTAATCGCTTTTTTGGTCTTGCTTGTTTTATGTGTAACATCCGAGTTACATTTCGGACAGAGTGTCGGCTTTACCTCCCAGGCGGTACCGTCTTCCCAAAACGCACTGTTCTTCTCGCAGTGAGGACATTGAAGCATGAATAATACTTCTTTCGGGTCATCGATTTCGTAGTTTTCGCCTCGATGCATCAGTGATTTGTCGGTAATTCGCAGGCCTTGCTTGCCGCAGTGATGGCAATATGGCTCTTCTAAGAGACGAGCATTCGCTATCCGCTCGTCCAAAGATTCGTCACGAGCCATCCACTCGCCGATAGTTGATTCGCGTTTTTCGTAGCAGTGGATTAGTTCATTGCCAACGGTCTGCATGTAAAACACGTTTACAGCGAAAGCATTGCCCGGCTTATCGAGCTTCTCGCATTTCGGGAGCTTACTCTCAAATTCAGTGAGGAATTTATCGTAATGAACCATGCCACGACGAGCAGCTTCGATGGTGAGCCTATCGTAGAGATCTTCGTAATAATGGCGATCTTTGAGATGCGTGTACATACATCTATTTTACGCCTATAGCGATATAAAGCTGCTTAGCTAGAACAAGTGAGGCTATGGAAACGGATTTGATTCATGAGCGGTTTTGACCGCTTCTTCAAGCAGTTCGGGGTCGTTCATAATTTTATCCGCAATATCTTCGTATAGTCTTTGAGCTTCTTCTTCGCCAAGCTTTTCCTTCACAAGTCCCGGCACACCCATATTCGTAATCCTCGACTGCCACACTTTTACTAGTTGCCAACGCAGCTTTGCCTTCCAGCGAAAGCCTTTTTTGTAGTGATGCCCGACCTGAGCAGTAACAAAATATTCGAAGTCTTCCATAAGATCAGTCTTAACGACTTCGTTATCAGTGTCTTTCACATCATTACCTTTCTGCATCGATTGCTGTGACCAGAAACTTGTCAACGATTCAACTTCTTTATCACTGATATAGGCCGCTTGAACTCGTTGCAATGAGCTGTTGGGACCCTCCCTAAAAAGAAGGTCGCCTTGACCAAGGAGTTTCTCCGCACCAGCCTCATCTAGCGTGGTCATGCTATCTAATTTACTGGCCGTCACAAATGACCAATGCGTTGGCATACTAGTTTTTAATATGTCCGTGAATACATCAACGCTTGGGCGACTAGTTGAAAAGATAAGGTGTATTCCAAAATTATTAGCCTTGTTCGATATCTTTCTCACCACTTCCTCTACTCTTCTTCCATCGACCATCATAAGGTCTGAGAGTTCATCTGTGAGAACGACTACATTAGGAAGATGCTCAGTGGCTATGCGGTTGAGCTCATCTATCGAACTTACATGGTAGTGGGCAAAGATATTTTCTCGTCGATCAACCTCTTTGCTCAACCAATCCAAGGCATCAGACCATTGCTCTGGCCTTTCAATTACTGGCATCAGTAGATGGGGCAGCTCTCGATAAGGCGCTAGCTCTACCTGTTTCGGGTCAACAAGCATCAACTTCAGTTCATCCGGATTGTTTCGGAATAACAGACTGGCAAGTATCGCATTACTCATGACTGATTTACCAGATCCAGTCTGTCCTGCAAATAATAAATGTCCTATTTTGGACAGGTCAGCAATAACTGGCTTTCCGTATAGATCTTTACCGACAGCAATGCTCAGCGGGCTCGTTGAATCTCGCCATTCCGTACTATCAAAAATACTGGCAAGCGGTACGTCCGCAGCCTTCACATTCGGAACTTCGATGGCAACAAAGCCATTACCAGAGGTTGCTTTTGTGATTCTGATTGAAATTGCTTGCAAATTCAAAGCTATATTTGACTCAAGCTGCATTATTTTTTCTGCTTGAACGTTTTCTGGAAGCTGCAGTACATATTGCGTCACTTTATGTGCGACATTTGCCTCAATAGCTTCAGCATTAATTCCAAATTCTGAAATAGTATCAATAATATTATTTGCAATCTGCTGAACGTCACCAGCATCCGCGCGACCAGCTACCGGCTCGCCTAATAGAGCTAACGAAGGAAGCTTCCATACTAGTTTGGTTTTACCCGTTGAGTCCGATGAATCGATCTGGCCGGCGTCTTGTGGCTGCGCGCCTTCTGTAGATACTCCAGTTATATAGTCCGATATGTTGGTGGGTGAAAAATCAATGTCATCGATGTCTACCTGTTTTAACAAGCCCGTACTCTCGTTTATCATCCAGCCACCGCTCAAATGCATAGGCACACCAGTCGAACCGATAAAGTGATTTTTCCACTCCCCATCTTTTGACTTTTGTGGCAACCAAATCCCCGGCGGCTGTGCGGTTAATAGGCCATTCTCAAACAATTCCCTGAACTTCGATTCAACATTATCACTCATTGCTTCCATTGTAGCTTACGCAACACCTAAGTTACAATTGGCTACAGATGTCTGGCAGATACTCAAAAATAGAATGGCAAGAGACCATGAACGGCGTCACCATCGACTGCTCGCTCGATATTGCTATTCATCCTGCCGATAGTAAGGTTGTTTTGCTTACTGTGCCAGGTGTTGACGGGTCAATTGACGGGTACGAAAACAAATACGTGAGGATCGCTGATAGCGTCCAGGAACAGCACGGAACTGCAATCGTACGAATTGCAAATCCTTTCATTACGTCGTATCACTGGGAATCTAACATACGCCAGGCTGTCAATTACATCCTCGTGAATACAGAAGAAATAACTGGCAACAAAGATGCTGAGATCCGTATTATGGCGCACTCTGCCGGTGCAGCTGTAGTGGCCCAGATAGCCTGGGAATACCCAGAGATTACTAGGTTACTATTGATCAATCCTGCCACAAAGCTCGGAATCGACAAGATACAATACGGCTTATCTGAATTCGACGGCAACATGATTACTGTTTTATTTGGAAGCGAAGACCCAAGCGTCGGTGACGTGGATGAAATCGCCAAACTTTCTATAGCCAAGCGTGTATATATGCACATTCTCGAAGGGGTTGATCATAACTTTTCTGGGGAGTCACTGGAAGCATTTATTGCTGCCCCGGCATTATATTTATTTGACTAAATAGGTACTTATTTTAAATCTTTTTCAACGATCGACTTTAGAAGTTTTAGTTCATGCACCATTTGATCCGGATATTTAGCTAAAATAACCTCAATCCACGAATTGAATACTCCGTGCTCGTGGAGATCAATCCTCTCGCCGCTAAAGCAGTCGTCGTCGAACCACAGAAATGGTTTCGTAAAGTCGATCGCTTCAGTTTTCTTCAAGCTCCAAGTGACTGGCTTAAACTTTTTCAGCCATGGTCGTATATCTTCATCACTTCCACGTTGCAGATATTCTATTGCATGGTCGGTCGACCCGTCCATGCAATGGGTTGTTAACCAATATACTTCGAAGTTATCTGCGGCATATTTTATAAACTCAGCCGCACCAATAGCCAAGTTCTCTTCATTTGCCAGTAGCACCCCGTCAATATCAACGTATATATTCATAATTTTACCTGCCGTGTAACTCCTCGTCGATAGAGCGTCGTGCCTTAGTGTCGAAATCAGTTTCACAGTCATTACAGTGGCGATTTGGATCATCGAAAGATACTACACATCCACCAAAATGTACGCGTCCTGCATTGGCCTCGGCCTCGAGCTTTTCATCCACGGCGGGTTCTCCATACATGATACGGCAAGTATTCGAAGAGTTGCAGTTTGGACATTTTATTCGTGGCATATTATAGCTCCTTTAGTTTTCTATATATCTCAACCATCGCCCACGTATCCATCTTGCAATACTCAGTCAGGTCGGCGAGTATCTGCTCTTTCTGATCGGCACGCGTCTCATCGAGTACCGCTTCCATCCAGAGTCGTTGAGCGGAGTTGCCGTCTTGAATACCGAGGTCTTTGTAGCTTAGCTCAGGACACACTACGGGCAGCACTTTTTTGATGCTAGCACTTCCCTCGCAGCGCGGATCGTCATACCATTTTGCCTTAAATGGAATCATGAGGTCGACAACACGTTCGTTGATGGCCGTGATTTGCTCGGCATACTCCGGGTACATCCGTCCCAGCTCTTCGTTTACTGATTTTTCAAAGCGCATATTCCAGGTAATGATTGAGCCGGAATCGCCCATATCTTCTACTAGCCGTTTAGCTAAATCTGGTGCTGGATTTGTGTTATCTTTATGGAGATATTCTCGATGCTCTACTTCACCACCAGGTTCACGGATGATATGTAGTGAGTATTGGAACGGCACCTGCTGATACGGTCGTTGTCCATCAAAATATGGCACGAGGCCCTGCATCGTTTCGTAATCAAAGAAGTAGAGTGGGTACTGCAATTCACCCAAAAAGCGCTCGATCTCTTGCTTGTTGATTTCGGCTCGAGTATCTTCTGGCCACACCTTGGGTTCAGGCGGAAAGATATTTTCATATACCTTCATCCATTCAGATTTCGAGCCGAGCTTTGCTAGTTCCGGATTCGGATCAGGCATTTCGGCTTGCGTGGCAGCTTTCTTCGCTGCTTCCATGTATTCTGGTGTTTTAACGGCAATTTCATTTACATCTTCTGTCACATCTGCAAACGTTGTAAGCTCTTTTGGGTTAACGTCACCCTCGCGAACATACTGATTATTTACATGAATTACAAAGATATTTCGGACCGTAAATCCATTACCCTCAAGCACGGTTTTTTGAAAAGCCAAATCGTACAGATGATCTGGTTTAACGCGTGTGCTGGATTTAATCTCATACAGGTCAATCGTCTTATCCTCCACGACTGAAACAATGTCAGATATGCAGGTAAATCCATTCCATTCAAAGCGGGGCTGGAATACTACCTGAGCACCCGATTCAAAAGCTTGCTGGGTTCGCAGTGGCAGTGAGCGATATTCATCGAAATCACTAAAGCCGAGCGTGACTCCTTCTGGAAACAGCGATTCCACATACGGCTCAAAAGCATGTCCGGCGTCGAACATTGCTTGTGTCGCTGCGTCGACGGGTGGAAGTTTGCTCGGGTCATTCTTTTTTAACCAAAGCCAAGCCGGCTGACGGAGAAAGAGCATGTAATCGGATTTGGATATTTGATTCTGTGCCATTATCTTATCTTCCTACTCCGAGCTTGATCATTTATCCGCTTGAGGTTATTGTAAATCTCCTCGTACGACGAACTGGCAGTAGCAGACCGTTTTTTCGATGCCTTCTTCGATTTTCGTGCTGGCGGTCGAACATAAACGTGCATTTTACCGTCACCCTTCAGTTTTACGAAGATAGTCTTACCAACACGCAAACCCTTATTAATCCTCAGACTCTCAATAAATGCCCTTTTGCGATCAGGGCTCATGCTCTTAATGCTCCCCGCAATTTGATCAACATGAGTTACAGTTTTGAGAAACTTATAATCAGGCGTCACGCCACCGCCAGTCGAATAAGCACTGTCGTCACGACCCTCTCCGCCAGTCTCTATTACGCCATGACCCTTTGTTGTGTAGTCGGAGTAAGAGTAGCGGATGCCCATTTGACCGTTACCAGCGTGCCTTGAAATGCTCTACTTTTATAAACTCATCAAGCACCTTGCTGCAACGTTCCCAGTCGTACGCCTGCACCATTGTAGGGTTCTCGTATTTAGCTTCAAACGGACTCTTTTCAGGCAATTCATTGATCGTTTTCTTCGCTTCATCAATTTTTCCTTGGGCAACGAGTGTCCAGGCTGATTCGAGAACGTCAGGGACCTGTCCGAAAATTTCATTAATCGACTTAAGCCGATCCGAAAGAGCCCGATGAACCTTGTCTTCTACGGAATCTTTGTACCGCATATTATAAACATAAACTTCATCACGTTTCTGCCCGATACGCTGTATTCGACCCTTTCGCTGCTCAAGCTTAGTCGGATTCCAAGGTAAGTCGATATTTATTAATGTTCCGAGAGTCTGCAGATTGAGACCTTCACTAGCAGCATCTGTGCCAAATATAATTTTTATCTCACCGCGCTTCACCATGCGCTTTAGCTCGTCCTTGGGACGCTTTACAAATTCGCCATTTACAAATAGTCCGGATTTATCTCCACCGGCATAAATTGCAATCTGTTGATCAGGAAACACATTGTCTCGAACAAGTTTTTCTGCGAACCACCAGACCGTATCAAAATACTGAGAAAATACAATGCAGCCCATTTCGGCCCATTTTTCATCACGGAGCAACTTAACAAGTAGTCCATATTTTGGATCACTGTCCAGCTTGTCAGAAATAATACTCAAGAATTCGTGAAGAGCAGACTTTGTCGGTGCATCAATCTCAATCTCTTCGCCCTTTACCGCCTTCGAGGTATCTTCGTCGCTGTTTCCCTCATCCTCTTCTGCAAGGGACATTTCAAGCTCCGAGCCCTGTTCACCAGCACCTTTTTGAAGCATCTTTTCTGCCGTTATCTTACCTGCATACATCGAGCTACCTACGCGCCTGAGGATCATCGTAGTGATAAATCCGCTATTTTTGTGCCCCATATCTGCGGCTATCTGCTCGGCTTTTGCATATGCATCCTGCAAGTAAACTGTAAGTGGCAATGCTTCTTTTTCATCTTCGCCAAATAGTTTTACGTGTATCGGCAAAAGGTACGGCTCGCCTGTTGCTGGGTCGACCGTCGTTTCAAGATATTTTCTTGTGCGTCGAATAATTCTAGTTATGAAAGGATTATATTTTGCTGCAAAATCTTCTGAAATTTGCTCGAACAATGACCGCTCATGCGGCGAAAGTTCACCATACTGCGATACCGCAAAATAATCACGCGGCTTCATATTAAATTGCTCTCTAAGCACTCGGTATGTCATAGGGTTTCGCATGCCATCCGGGAATGGATTCCGAAGCCAATCCCACAGCTCCTGCTTACTGTGGATTTCATAGCTGCCAGAGAGTATATTTAGAGCGTCGTCGACTCGTGTTCGCCACGGGCTAGCCTGTGAGCCCATAACTCGATCGTCACCTTGTGCGAGTATATTTAGCAAGTCCCACGCCTCTACAGGCAGTAGTTGTACTGGTGTTGCCGTACCCATGAGCATATGCTCGGTCTTTTTCGATATTCGCATGAGATAGCTATATAGATTGTTTGGTTCTGGCGGCTGAGCCTGCTTGTCTTTATGTAGATTCTTTCGTCTTGATCGGTGGCATTCGTCAACGATTACCGTATTATATTCGACGTTCAGTAAGCTCTCGGCCGCTTCAGTGCGTGCGGTAATAATACCTTGCGATACAATACCAATTTTTCGCGGACAACGGCGAATATCGTCGGGACGACGACCAGTAGTAGTATTACCCTCTTCGTCAATCCACGACTTGCCATCCCAGACGGCCGACGGTAATCCCATCAAATCCCTTAACTCATCTTGCCACTGATACAAAAGTGTCTTCGGCGCAATAATCAGGACTGGCTTACTGCTATCAAGAGATAGTATTTGAGCACTGAGTCCGAGCTGAACGGTCTTACCAAGACCTACCATATCAGCCAGTATGTACCTGGCATTTAGCCCAGCTTGTTTAGTGCGAAAAACTAGATCTATAAAGTACTTCTGATGCTCCCAAAGCCCTAAGCCCCCACGATAAACAGGTGATTCAACGATACTTTCCTCAGGCTTTTTGACTTTCTCAATCTCATATATTACTTTGCGTTCAGCTATTCGCTGAATGTCTTCTACGATAAAGTCGATGAGCGGCCGTGCAGACTCATGATTCCACAACGTATCAAACTCTTCTTGCACCCAATCTACTGATCCTTCGGAATCATCTTCCCAAACCAGTTCGTAATTTCGCTCCCAGCCAGACTGACTTTCGTTCATACTACCTAAAAACGATGTTTTCGAACCATCACCAAGCGTTACAACTCCTGCTTTACCATGGATAAAACCAAAGATTTCATCGGGTACAACGCGCACTTCAAGCTTGCCACTTTTTAGCAAGGCGTATAGCTTTGTTAGTCTGTCAGGATACCCTACGTGTGCTTTCTCTGGGCTTTCTTCGCACCATTCCTGACGGATCGAAGACTCGTAAGCCTTCACACTTCGTACGTCGTCGATTTGCAGATGAGCGTTGCAGACAATCCGGACCTTGCCTTCGATTTGCTCAAGGGCTTCACCGGACACATCAAACAGCGATGTGGCAAAATAACCTGCTATACGGTCATATTGCTTCGCACCGGCTAACCGCTGGTTCAATAACGATTCACTTAATTTTTGGCGACGTGAAGAATACCGCTGCAGCATATTAAACTCCGTCGTTCTCCACTAGGCTCTTGACGTATTTTGCGTACTGCACCGAGTCTACCCAGTGCTCAGCACCTTCGACTGTCTCAAATGCAATGATCGCGTCAAACACTTCTGATATTTTCGGCCGATCTGTCCAGTATGTCGGTACCTCATTGCGAAGCCAGTTTTTACCAGCCGTTGCATCATCGTTTTTTATTGAAACATATATTGCCATGAGGATTTGTCGTACTAAGGTACCAGCTAGTGGATGGCTATCGGAGATATACTTATTTGCAAACTCAACCGGTGTTTTGACGCGGGCGGCATTCGCCTTGCTTGATGCCAGCATAGTAGTGTATTCAGCGACTCCCAGACCCCTTGCAAGCTCTTGGTATGACGATAGTGCAAAGTTACCTGTACGCTCAAACTCTAGAGCTTTAATGTAATACTTTTCTTCCTTAGTGAAGTCTTTCCAAGTGGCTTTAGAGAAACCTTTTGGTATTAGGTATTCAAATGCTACACGCACGGCCGATTCGATGATCGTTTGGATTGGCGATTTGTTCTTTTTGTCACGCTCGCGGTTGAGTTCTAGCTCCACGTTTACGTCACCGAGAGTTTTGTAGCTAGTGAGGACTTTTAGGGATGCTGCGTAGGCTGCGAGCATGTAGTCGTTGTCAGTAAAATCTGGTTCTGCGCCAGCATCAAGATCTCGCATACTATCAATTTGCAGTTTCACCTCACGCTTGATCTGCGGGTAGATGTCTTCGAGCCATCCGCTTTCGTTCCCTAGGTTTTTGCGAAGCACCATGAGCACAGTACCTTTTACGTAGTTGCCCGCCTTTAGACCGCTAGCGTCTGTTTCGGTGGCTATATTCCAAGCCGCAGTTACCTGCAGACCAGCAGACCAGAGAATAAGTGACATTTCTGCCCAAACCGCCGGGTCTTGATGTGTAAACATAACAACCTGCATACCGTCGTCGGGCATATGATTAGCAAGATTCTTGTAAACGTCTACCATTGAATGAGCAAAGGAGCTCCCTGTGCCCTTTACTGCACGGTCCCTGTTGCTATGGCTATACCATTCCGGAAATGTCTTTTTGATGAGTTTATTGTCCCAGGCGAGGAAAAATTCAGAGAGCTCATGATAATTAACTGCATCTGCGTACGGTGGGTCAGTAATCCAAAAATGACATACATCATTTACAGTTCTTGCGTCTTCAACTTTTACCGAAGCGCTCGTTTTAATGCCGTATTCTTTTACTTTCATACCCCACAAGTCTTCTAGCATCGGTAGAGCACGTACGGGATAATTGTATACTGTGTTTAGTGCCTGATTATAGAAAGTTTGCGCTGCAGATTCACGAGCTTGGCCAGTTCCCCAGCGACAAAGCTTACTATTCCAATCAGCAATTTTGTTAACACCTAATGTAGCGAGGGCTAGTTCATCTTGCTTAGCGCGCCTAAAGCTAGACTCGATAAATAATCCCAGCGTAAGTAGCTGTCTTGGGTTGAAAAGTTGGTGCCAATAACTCCACCCTCGCTCGCGGATAGGTTGGTCGGTGTTATAGCCCGACTCTATCCGATCGGATGGCAAATAGCCCTTTTCTTGCCAATCTATAAATCGCTCACTTAACAATTCGATGACCTTTTTTTCGCGTTGTATATCTCCGGCCGTAGGAGCGGTGTAGTATCTTGCGCTTTTGCCGTTAACATTTCTTTCGTAACGTATTGCAAAAAGTCTTTCTTGGAAAATATCATCGTCTCGAGGGTAAAAATCGGACTTTTCCCATGATCTTAATCCGCTCGTAGGTTTCCCTTCAGGACTTTTGCGATCTCTACGAATTGAAGATATAGGAGTTACTGTTTTACAATTCAGGCAATTAACGCCATCACTAGTAATGGTAGAGGTTGAATTTACTTGTGCGATTTCTTCCTTGGAGGCATTCATTTTAATTGATATATCAAAGGATTGCGAAGAAAAATTTGGTTGCAGCTGAGCTATAGTCTTACTCCCCATGCCAACAATCCATGAAGGAGATAATGGAACTCTCCATCCGCATGCTGGGCACGTGACTTCATTGCAATATAAATACATGTTTGCACGGTCGCCTATCTCATTGCGTTCTATTCCCCACTGCTCAAGCTGGGAGTCTACCTCGGCGTATACAGTCGACTGAAATTTCTCTAATCTGCTTATCTGCGCCTTATCAGTACCGATATTTTGAGAGGCCCAGGTTAACAGAGCGGCAGCTGGATTTAAATCAGAACCAAAAGTATTCAAACCTATTCTCGCAGACTCAAACGGCACACTGCCTCCACCAGCAAAACAGTCCCCGACCTTTGCGACTTCGCCGTAGCGTCTGATACTAAGTTGCTCTAAGAGTTCCTGCAAACTCTGGGCCGAGGTATCCAGGTAATTGTTGATACTTACCCATGACTCTTCGGGAATATTCTCTGTCTCATCAGGACGTTTACAATAGACGCTTTTCTCGTCATAGCTCATGCGTGAAAATACTAATCTTTGCAAGGTATTTTTATCGTCACTATCAATACCTAGCTTCCAAGTCGGATTATTACCTGCGGCAAAATAGCGCGCTTTTTCAGCAGTGGTGGTTTTAGCGTATAAAACAGAGGGCGGTATAGACTTGTACTTGCGTGCTAGCATTCCAGCATCATCCATACCTAAGATACTTAGGAATATTTCATGATCCCTCTTAGGGTTGTCTGTCGCTGGCATCAAAAGCCCTAGAACTGTTGCTCTCACCATTATTAGCGGCTTTCGACCCCACCATTTCCCTAGATTGGTGAGAGCCTGACCAGTGCCAGCCTTACGCTCTTTGTAGCTCTCTTTCGACACCTTCGATACGGGGAATTGGGTTTCGATAAATGATTTTTGGATTTCTGTCATAACTAGAGCTCGTCTTCTTTGAATTTGGTGAAAAGTGATGCCTGTCGATTTGTGGAATCTTCGATAGGGTTTTCTGTTAACGCATAACGAAGCGCTCGCCGCCAGCCGAAATTGTCATCCGCCTTGCCGGAGGTGGCGTTTGTCATAGTATAAAGCCACCAACGCTCTTCGGCTCGCAAGCCTAGCCAGTTTTTGATAGCGATATCGATAACAGAAGGGTCGCAATCAGCCACGGCCCAAGCCATTATCATCATCTCTTTGCCGAGTAGTCGATGGACCGGTGTTTTTGATGCCAGCCATTTGCCAGCAGTGTGTTTGCTAGCTCTTAGTCGTGCGTTAAATTCAGTCGCGAGTACTGGCTTAATCTTTTCCCATTTTTGCTTCGATAAACGAACTTTTATGACATCGAAGCGTGCGTCGATCTTTTGCGTGCCATCTTGCCACTTCGTGCGCTCGTATATACAAACATCTTGCTTTTCACCGCGAGGAACATCCACTAGGAAGTGGATGTTTGTCTCGTCCGGTACGAAACCGAAACCGATACTTTTGGTAATTTTAGGCTTGGGACTGCTGGATTTCATTAGGATTTAGCTTTGTTATATCGATATTATTTGCGCTGGCGTACTGTTTAAACGAAACACCACTTGCAAAGTTTAACTTACGAGTCTTTATTTCTACAGTAATATCTTCTTTACTTGCGGATAAGACGGCGCGCATCTGGTCAATAAGCTTGCGCACATCCTCTCCGGTAAACTCAACACCTTCACCGATAGACATGACAACGAATTTGTCTGGGTCGTTACCGATCTTAAGAGCGATAGATGTAAGTTCTGCCTTGGTATGGCCTTGCTCTAGCTCCTCGATCAGCTGATATGTCTGCGTGTTATCAGACGTCTGAAGGCTCTGTGTGAACGCAACGGGCTGATGATCACCTACTTCGACGGTTCCGTCGGTTTGTGGTACAGCCAACTCTTCGATGTCGCCGTAGTCATCACCTACATGCGCCACGACTCGTACATAGCGCGCACCTTCTGGGATGGATATCGGAGAATCATATATACCTCCGTTATCTCGAGGGTCGCTGGAATCTGTGGTGTAACGTAACTCTGCTTCATTGTTCACCTTTAGGGTAAGCTGAAGGCCGCTGCCGTGGTTTGAAAATTCATGGTTAATGACGAAAGGTGTGTTGTAGCGTACTACTTCGCCCGTCTCATGGGCACCTGTTGAGTCGACACAAAGGAAGTAATTGGTACGGTTCTTTACTTTGAAAAACTCAGTGTTTTCTACCAGCTTTGAAGCTTCAGAAACATTTTCATTTGTATCTACATACACTTTGTCGCCATACTTTGGCGAAATCTTTAGAATAGTCTCACCGCTGTCACGGTCATAATCGCGCTTCAATATTTCTACACCCGTAGATTCCTTGGCGAATGGGCCTTTTTCGATGAAGCCGCCGTTGTCACGCCACTGACCTTCAGCGATCGCACGTGACTTAAGCGCATCCAACGCCTTAGGGTGGTGCCATGACCAGCTACAGTTACGTGCAGCGTTTCCAAGGAGATCGCCCCACTGGATTTCTTGTTGGGCTGGACCAAAGAGCTTTGCCTCTACCTTTTCTCGGAAGTTCACTGATTCGATATCTTCTGTAAACTTCATCTCGTCTTTTAGAACACTCGTGATCTGCTCTTCTGCGTTGAATGAGTTGTTCGCAAACTGGAAGTTAATGTCGGCTCGGTCTAGACGATCACCAGAGCCGTCGTTACGAGGGAAATAAACAGTCGTAAATGTCTCGCGCACTGCAGAGGTAATATTCATGTAGATTTTGTCGCGCTTGTCGATAGCATTTTTAAACTGAGGGTCATTTTCGCTGACACGATTGTCTTTCATGTCTTCGATGATGACATCAATACCCTTAAGTTCTTTAAATACCGAAATCATATTGTTCCAGGTCTGACGTTCACCACTAAGGAACAGGAAGCGGTTTTTAAATGGATGCTGCTGCCAGTAATCACGCAGTTCAGCGCTTAGATCTGTCGTGAGCGTACTTGGCTCTGTGACGATGAGCGTGACTTTTTTCGATTCGACATTTATTTCATCGACTCCTGGGAAAATCTGTACGCTCTGGTAGCAGTCGTTTCGAACTGGCTTAAGTTCATTCTCTAGGTACTTTTTTGCCTCTTTACGTGCTGCTTCATCATCGTAGCTTCCCACGAGTTCTGTTAAGCGGGCGTTAAGATTTTGGTTTTGCTGGAAGAAGTGGCGGTTATCTTTGTCGATCGCCATATACCACGCCTGGCTAACCAATAATTCGAGTGATGGCTTGATCTGCTGAACATCTACTCCTGGATGGACCAAGGTTGCCGTTATTTCGCTTTGGTTTAGACCCTTTAGGCTGCCGTGTGTAGTCGCCAATGATGCCACTAGAATTAGTCGTGCCATATCCTGTGTTACAGTGCCGCCAGTCTGCTTATCGTTCAGTTGGGCTACGGATGTGCCGTCCTGAGTATATATATCATGTCGAATGGCGGGAGTAAGAGAGCCATTGAGTTGTTCGACTTCGGTCAAAAGCCTAGTGTTGCTCAGATTAATATCCTGAGGAGTAATAAGAGTAATTTCGTTTTTATTATCATGAATGTCTTTAACCATGGTTCGAACGAGCCGAATCACTCCACGAGTCTGCTGGAAACCTGAGTTGTCTTTGAATCGGTTATACAGATCGATGAAAGATGGATGGAATGGGTAGCTTTCAACTATACGCGTATACTCTACATTCGGATCAACGTTTGTCAGGCCCATCTGCTTTGCTTCATTGAGTACAGACTTATAGCTCTCTGCTGTTGCACGGATCTGGTCTTCGGCAGGCAGACTTTCAAATAGTTTCTTTTTAAGAATCTCAACCAGCTCGTTTGACTGATTTCGAACAGGAGTTAGATTCAACGAGACTCGAGTTAGCTCACTTCTGATATTGTCGAGCACTTCTTTAATAATGTCGGTGCCTTCGCTCCAGCTGCCAGCAAGGTCAGCTATAACGATCATGACGTTATTCAGCTCGTTGTCTTTGATGGCGTTGAAGAGGTTTGCTAATGCTGTCGCCGTGACTACACTAAGGTCTGAATTGCCTACCGATACTGATTTGGCATTCACCAAGTACGGAGGAAGTTCGTCAAGCAGAATTAGCGTTGGTTGCCCCTTAAGCATGTTCACCCATGCGTCATTGCCTGGAGCTTTGAACTGAGGATTATAGTAGCTCTTAAATTCTTCTTCTTTGCCAAGCTGTTTCGCGATTTCGCCCCAAACTCCTAGCTCTGTATCAACTTGACGACCCGAAAACCCGACGACCTTAACTTCTCCATCAAAATGGTTGGCACCTAAAAATCTTTCTCTGTATTCAGGGTGCTTTGCCAATAGCCCCAAAGTGATCATACTGTGCGTTTTACCGCCACCCATGTTCTGTGTCAGTTTAATGATGCCGTGATCATCTTTGCCCTCGAAGCGGCCAAATGCTGTCGTTAGCAACTGGTTGATGCCATCAGTAAAGTAACTTTCAGAAAAGAAACGCTCAGGATCGATTTGCCCTTTAAACAGATTATTAATCTCGAGAACATCATCTTTCGAAGAATCGTCCAGTACGGATGGTCTTAGTTTCACTGCTTGGAGGAGGTTGGGCATCTACATTATCCTTGCTGTTTAATGTTAATCAATAAAATTACTCCGATTGTAATCAGACTATTACACAACATTATACCTTAATTACCTCAAGAAATCACCCTGAGAGTGTCGAGAATTGTCAAGAATTGACGATAATTGAAAATGGTTTTTTAATATTGACTCTCCCCATCGCACAATGCTATTCTTGATATAGCCACACGGCTAGCACCTTACCGGATCACAAGTCCCAATTCATTCAAAGCTATATATAGCATAGAAAGAGTTGATAGAAAGGAGGCGAACCTTTTATCTCAACTGAGGTAAATTGTTTGTGCTTCCGCTTCTAACAACTTAATCTATGCTCTTTTTATTTGGAGAGCATGAGAAAGGAAGCGTCTTATGACCTCCACAACCTCACAGCTGCAGGTGCAGCACATTAATATCAACGAACTGAAAGCAAGCGAGTTCAACCCGCGCACTTGGTCGGATCACCAGCTGGCGAAGCTCCGTGAAAGTATCGAGAAGTTCGGCGTCGTTGACCCGCTCATCGTCAATACTCACCCGTCGCGCAAGAATATCGTGATCGGTGGCAATATGCGGCTCCAGGTGCTTCAGGAAATGAAATACACTGATGTGCCTGTGGTCGAGCTTAATCTCACTGAACGCAAAGAGTGCGAGCTCAACCTCCGACTTAATAAAACCGGGGGCGACTGGGACTACGCACTACTAAAAGAGTTCGATGAAGACCTGCTGGCCGATGTCGGCTTCGAGTCCGAAGAGCTCGATGACGTATTCGCTATCGAGGATACCGAAGAAAAGGCTTCGTTCGACCTAAAAAAGGAGTTGAATAAGCTCGACATCAAGAAAATCACCGTTCAAAAGGGCGACGTCTACCAACTAGGCGACTCGCGTCTAATGTGCGGCGACTCCACTATCGAAGCCGACTTCGACAAGCTGATGAACGGTGAAAAAGCCGATATGTGCATGACTGACGAACCATATATCCTCGACTACCTACATGCCAAGCGCGGCGGCAAACCAGTTAAAGGCTTCGGCGCCAAGCGTGACCGCATCTATCTCGAAACTGAAACTTTACCAGATAACTTCATCGAACTGTGGATGGCAAATGTCGCCAAGCACGCCAAACCAGACTTCAGTATTATCTCGTACGAAAACTGGAAAAACCTGCGCGAAATGTGGAATGCCATGGAAAAGTACTGGAAGGTCAAGAATATGATTGTCTGGCACTTACCAAATCGACATCAGGGTTTTTCATCAAAGTATAAGTTCTTCTCCAAACACGACATTGCTGTCGTTGGCGGCTCGGGTGATGTGCCATACAACACCGACGAAGAAGAGGGTCCGTTACAGGAAATGTACGAAACTGCCCTATTCGCCATCTCTGGCAAACCGCAGTGGGAAGGCTACGAAAAAGGCAAGAAATACATGCCGACCGACTTCATCGAGTTCAATGCCGATGACCTCAAAGGCTCCGGCCAGGGTGTAGTATTCGGTACAAAGCCACTAGACATCCTCATTCCCTATATCAAGGTCCTAACGCGACGTGGTGACCTCGTAGTGGAGCCTTTCGGCGGGTCGGGCAGTACACTCATCGCATCGATCAAACTTAATCGTCGCTGCTACATCATGGAAAAGGTACCGACCTATGCCGAAGTGATCATGCGGCGCTGGGAAAAAGAAACCGGCTTGAAGCGCAAGCTGATCGTGCGAGGTAGTGATGACGAAGTTCAGCCGAGCGTACAGGAGTAAGATCCTCGGTCTCCTCCGAGAGAATCCGAATCTTCAGCGTGCCTGCAAAAAAGCAGGCATCGCTCGAAGTACTCTCTACCGCTGGATGGAGGAAAACATCGACTTTCGCGATGATGTGCGTGACGCACAAGAAATTGGCCAGGACACCCTGAATGATTACGTTGAGGCTAAGCTGATGGAAAACATCCAAAACAACACGCAGCGCTCGATTGAATTTTACCTGCGCCATAACAGCCCGAAGTACGCCTCAACTCGTGTCGAAACCGAGTACTTCGATAAGCGCGGTATTGGGCGTATTACGCACTTGCCTATTGGCATCGACCCGATGTATTACAGCGGCGAAATCGACATACTGGACAAGCTCGCCGAACGAATGGAGTTGCGTCGCGCCATGAACGAAGCTAAGTTCGACACCGAAGATTACGACCCAAACAGGCCCATTCGTCCCGAAAGATTAGGCAAAATGTTCGCCGAAGAGTTCTATCAGGCGTTTCCTAAAGCCAAAGATATAATCGACGATCAACTATACGAATACGATAAGAAAAAGCAGCAAGAAGGTCCCGAGCAGGATGATCGCTAGACTTATGCCCTGCTTGGCGGTATGTTGTCTTGCTGAAGAAAGGAATCACAGATGAAAATGACAGATGATGCGATGAAGATGCGAAGTGGCACCAGCCTCCGGGGCTACATTAATGCCCACTATAGCCAGTTGGTCGAGCTATTCGGCGAACCGTACGCCGATGACAGTAATTACAAGACGGACGCCGAATGGATCATCCCTACACCGCACGGCCCAGCCACAATCTACAATTATAAGAACGGTTTCTCGTACCTGGGACTTAGCGGATTAAGGCTTGAAGAAATGGACGAGTGGCACGTCGGCGGCAAAAATAGCAAAAGTTATGAGTGGGTCTTACAGCTATTAAGCAGCTAGTTGTAATCTGTACTATAATCAGTTCATGATTGAACTTAGCAAACTTATACAAATTCCCCTTCGTGAAGTCTGGAAGCATGAAGCATTGGATTTTACGCAGTGGCTTGCGCTGCCAGCTAATATCGAACTACTTAGCGATACTATTGGCGTAAATATCACCGAGACACAGACAGAAGTTGGGGTTGGTCAGTTCCATGTAGATATACTCGCTGAAGATGAACATGGCCGGAAAATTGTGATAGAAAATCAACTCGAGCCAACCAACCACGATCACCTTGGGAAAATTATCACCTACGCATCAGGTTTGCAGGCTGAAGTGGTGGTGTGGATCGTTGAGCGTGCACGCGAAGAACATGAGCAGGCGATAAACTGGCTGAACGAGAATACCACCGAAGACGCAAACTTCTTCTTGCTACAGATCGAGGCATGGAAAATTGGAGATTCACGACCAGCACCAAGATTCAATATCATTGCAAAACCAAACGATTGGGCTAAAACTGTCAAACAGAGTGCGACTGGCAATACTGTAAGCGATTTAAAGCTCAAACAACAAGACTTCTTCGAGCTACTCCGTAAGTATGGTGAGGATAATGCCCGGGTCGTACGTAGCTGGCGAAAAACCCAGCCACAACACTGGTACGATATCAGTATCGGAACGTCTCAGGCCCATTTAAGCGCTACCATTAATTCTCGCGACCTGCTCGTTGGCATGGAAGTATATATCTCTAACAATAAAGAGCTATTCCACAAGCTACTCACCAACAAAGACGCTATTGAGTCACAGCTAGGTATGCAGCTTGATTGGCAAGAACTGCCCGACAAAAAGGCTAGCCGGATCATTGCTACAAAACAAGGCAACTTCTTGGATGAAATCGAATCACAAGAGCTAATTCGATGGCTTGTTGAGACAGCTGATGGCTTCTCTAGAGTTTTTCCAAAATATCTCTAATTCACTAGACTTTACCTCTGTTACGCGGTATGTTGTTGCTTGCAATGGAAGCACAAGTACCTCAACTAAAATACTGTCTCTACGCACGAAAATCATCAGAGTCCGATGAACGTCAGGCGATGAGCATTGACTCACAGCTAGCCGAGATGCGAGCCCTCGCAGTAAACGAAGGATTAAACGTCGTCTGCGAACTACAAGAAAGCCACTCGGCGAAAGATTCAGGAAAGCGCCCCGTGTATAACCAAATGCTCGCAGGAATAGCTAATGATGAATATAACGCCGTACTCACCTGGGCCCCAGACCGCCTCAGCCGAAACGCTGGCGACTTAGGCTCAGTCGTAGACTTAATGGATCAACATAAGCTGCTCCACATACGCACCTACTCGCAAACGTTCACCAACAGCCCGAATGAAAAGTTCTTACTCATGATCCTGTGCTCGCAGGCAAAACTCGAGAACGACAACAAAAGCATCAATGTGAAACGCGGCATCCGAACAAAATGTGAAATGGGCTGGCGACCTGGTACCGCTCCACTCGGCTATATAAACAGATCGTTCGGCGGAGTAACCGACATCATCCCCGACCCAGATCGTTCTGATATCATCACCGAAATGTTTCATAAGGCAGCTCAGGGCTGGAGCGGCAGGAGGCTAAAGGCCTGGCTTGATGAGCAAGGCATTACGACCAGAAGTGGACGAACCGTGCCAGTGAGCAGTGTCCTCGCGATGCTTATAAACCCCTTCTACTACGGTGAGTTCCAGTACCCCGAAGGTCCAGGAAATCCATGGTACAAAGGAGCGCATAAACCACTCATTTCCAAGGAGTTGTGGGATGAAGTACAGCAGACACGTGGAGTAAATAAAGGCGTGTGGGGATCGAAGCAGTTTGCCTTCCGCGGTCTACTTAAATGCGGTCGATGCGGCGCCGAGGTAACGGCACAGGAAAAGATAAAGCTACTCAAGAAAAAAGGTGTGCACAAAAGGTTCGTCTACTATAACTGCACCCGCAAAATTGATCCAAATTGTAAAGAGAAATATATAAACGAAGATGTATTATGTGAGCTACTCGAACCGCTAATTGAAAAACAGGTCAAGAAGATCCGCGTAACCCCTAAACTCCAAGCGAAGATAGACCGTCACTACGCCGTCGCTCAAAATATTCTGCGCCAATACGGAGTCGAACGGCCGCCCGCAACGCCACTCGTTGAATACTCGAGATATGTACTGCGGAGCAGTAGCGAAACAGAGAAAACCGCCTTCGCCAATGGGATCATGAATAAGATAGCCGTAAGGAATGGTGAATTAAAAATCGCCCATGAACAGACCGATCCGTAGCAGACGACTAATTTGAGTCGATTCCGTAGAAGGACTTCAGCTTCTTTGCGACACGCGGCGCCAGCTTTCGGGGTATAAACTTAAGCACATTATTAGCCTTATCAATTCTTGAAGGTGGAAGGTTATTGAACCCCGCGTCAATAAGTTTTTGCTCATAACCGAAAGGCATCGCGATCAATGTCTCAAAAGGTGTGCCAGCATCGTAACCACCAATACACCTAAATCCTATAACACCATACCTCTTACGAACTATGAGAGTTACGTCGATCGGCGTCCCATGACCGAATGAGGCACTGCTCTTTATGACAGTAGAGCTCTTATAATATGATCTATAGTGTTTTATCAGCGAACGGATCACGACATGCAGTGCAACCGCACGATTAATTAAATCATTTGTTCTTTGCAATTCGTATATTGTCGGGTATCCGGCATCATCAGCAATAGTAACCCCCGACCTGCCAGTACTCTTAATTGCATAGTCACCATGTGCGATTGCATTTCTAAATCTTGCATCGAAAGCCGATTCGAAAGGTTGATATACATTTTCAAAATCCGTTCCCCGCGCAATCGACTTGAGTCTATCGATTTTTTGCTCAACTTTTAGATTTGCAAACTTCTTATTTCTATGGTTTGCAATTATATAATCTTCGCCCTTCACCGTGTTAACTAGGTTAGCGATAATTTCATAGTGCTCAGAACTCTCAATTAGATGGAGGTAGGTCCACAAGTTAATGTTAAATCCCAATGATCCCCTGAATTTGCGCTGTTGCTTATAAATCTCTTCGAAAACATTCTGCGTATTCTCGAACGGGTCCCATCCATCATCACTCATCCCTCGCATCGCGAGTATCGTCATAATTACGTTAAATTCCGACACATCGAAGGCTTTCTTGAAAAGAGGTTCAAAAACCTCCATGTATTCCTCGACAAATTGAGAGTAGTTATTTGTTGCCTGAGCCATATAGAATATCTTATCACTGGTCAAGGAACTCGGTCAGCATTTCGGCTGTCCAGTTGCCCTAGGAGAAACCAGTCAATTTCAGGACTAAACATCAAGGGTGGACACGAAAAAACCGCCCTTTCGGACGGTTCCATCGGTTTTGTACCTTTTGGTGACATTTGGTACTTTTGTCTGACTCAAGGGGTAAATCTGACTTTTGGTCAGGGAACCCGGTCTGGGTATTTACCTGCTGAGTCTGGCTCCCCGTACAGGTCACGAACTATATCGAACAGAGAACTACTCATCAACAGTCTCAAGTTGACCGTCGATAAGATACTCCCAAATTACTCCATAATTTATGACTTCAGATCCTTGACCCGTCTTAAGATTAGGCACCTCAAGAGGTAGCTCCCCACCACCACTCCAGTAGTGCGTCCATATCTGCTCATTAGTTTCTGGGCTAAAACTTGCCGCATTACCAATTTTCCACATTTGAGAAATTACCTGCATATTAACTTTAACTACACGCGCCGGAGAAGCAGTGTTAAGTTTAAATTTTACAAGATCATTCATGTCAAAATTCCATTTATCTGCCGCTTCTTTCGCATCAGATAGACCTCCAAAGGCATATAGACAACCAAAGCGAGAGGGATATTTTTTCGTCTCTTCATGACCCCTTCTGTATAGCTCTGCATTGTAGTCAACCGTATATTCGCTGACCTCCCTAAGACTGAAACTACTAGGTGATTGCATATCGACATCTGGATTTGGTATAAATGGCAGATAGTCTACCGATCCTGATATGAATTTCATACGTTTATCAATATCAAAGAATGTATTCGCGATTGAAGCAGACGTTAAGGTTTTAGTTAATCTATAGTTCCATTTAAGAGTCCACATCCTATCATGGTGAAGGAATATATAAAAAATATCAGGTACATCTTCGTTGGTATTCAGAGTCTTCATACATTTACATTATAGATATAGATGCTACAAATGAGACACTACTTATCGTCGTCCAGATTAAGACCGAAGCTAGTGCCTAGGACAGCCCCGGCGCGCCTCAGGTATGCTATAGTTTCGTCATGGACTCCATCCCGTGGAGGTGATTTTATAAGAACCTCCTTCCCCTCCTCGTCGAGCACTCCTGAATCACCATACTTCTCTAATAGCTTAATGACCATATCTTGGTAAGTTGCGCCTTTATCCATTAACATAGGGTCTGTTTTTGGCATTTTATCGTGGCAGTATGCTGTTTGTGCCCCCATCCTCAAGACCGATCTTAATGTCTCTTTGTGCCAGTTAACCTCAATATCTTCTCCGAACATTGAAGAAGTTATATCTTCGGGGTCATAACTCTCAAATGACTCCTGTGTTAGTTTCAAAAAGTCTTCAATTTTCAATAAAGAAAGGCAGGTATTACGAGAGTTGCCCACCTTGATAGCAGCATTTAGCAATGTTTCATGTTGGTGCATTAAACTAAAGAACTGATTTTCATAAACATGCTTATCAGCTTCAGTTAACGTACGGTAGTCGATATTTTCCTTTAGAGCTCGAGCGATGACGTACATTGCATCAAGAAAGATTCTTATGTCTTTCATCTGTGTTTCTTCATGAGAATCAAACTTTTGGCCTATTCCCCATAGGCAATTTGTTAATGCACTTAGTGGAGTTTCATAGGTACCACTGAACATCAGTGGGGTTTGCTCGAGCCCAACCATATCACCTATTAAGCGTTCGCCAAGCCATGACACATCACGAATCACATCGTCTATACGCTCCTGGCTCATTTCATCTTCCACATCAAACAGTCGTTCACCAATGTTTCGGTATATTCCCATCAGCTTCTTGAATGTTTCCTGATCCTTCTCTCGAAAAACGTCTCCTATATCTTTCATTAAATCTAGGATGCTACTGAGCATATTTAGTTTATTATTAGTTACGACATCATTGGCAACTCTCTCAACAGAATCGAGAATGTGAAACAGTGCGGTATGTAGCCCTTGTGAGCTTGCCAGCTCTATACTGTTTCTTATTACATCGCAGTAATAACTAAGGAACTGCGTACTGGAAGGATCTTTTAAATAAATGGCTTCTAAAGCCATAAGTGAACGTATTAGAAGCGTAGTATCGGACCGTTGGACGGCCTGCATAATAAAAGACTCTATAGGTGCCAGCGGGTTTTCCGCACCCCTATTGGTCTTTCGCATCTCGGCATGCTGTACAAGCCTCTTCTTATAATTTGTTAGGCCATCTTGAATGATTTGTTTTTCATCTTCTGATGGTTCTCCTCCTAGAATCATAGAGGTTGACACTACGGTATGCTCTTCAGGTGGACGACCGTAACGGTATTTGAGGTATTCGCTAAAGGCTGCTTGATCATAGTTATCAGTATGGAAGTGCAGTGCCTCAGATGGCACAAGATAACGCGTCTCCTTATATATAAACCAGCCTAATAGAATTATTGAGAGAGGGATTGTTAGAAGTATAATCAACGCAACAATGGGATTTTCGAGAATATAATTTATGCAATAGTTTTCATTCGGGAAAAAATCGTGACTTGGAAAAGCTAGCATGAGACTCGCTCCTCCAGTCACCAACAGACCGCCGACAAAGACAGACGCCATTGCGATAAAGGCAGGAGCTTCGAATAGTTTCCGGCTATTCTTATAAATTAAAAACGACTGCAATATTTGAGCGATTGCAATGATAGCAGCCACACCGATACCAACAATCGTCACTTGAATGGAGAATAATGTGTTGTAAAAATCAAGCATTTATTCTATTAGTATACCGTGTGACAGGCATGTAATTACAGCATAAGCTATATAGATGAGACTAAGTGCACGTTTTCGCAAATCACCTGGTCTCCTATGGTGTATACAAAGAAACTGATATTGAGTTTTGACTCTGGATTATCTTCAAAGTATTCGTTAATAGCTTCAAATGCTAAAGCCGCCGCTTCCTTTTTCGGGTAGCGATGTATTCCTGCTGAGAGCAGTGGAAATGCAATAGATACAATGTTGAGCTCCTCGGCTCTACGGAGCGACTCCCAGTAACAGCTTTTGAGAATGTCGGCTTCATTTCCATGATGATCGCCATAGATAGGGGTTGCAGTATGAACTATGTATTTAGCTGATAATCTAAAGCCTGGAGTCACTACCGCATCGCCGAACGCACAGTAATTAATCTCATCACATACTTTAGTAAGCTCTTCATCTCCGGCCGCTTCAAAGATTTGCCCGCACAATCCACCACCACCCTTAAGTGCAATATTCGCAGGATTTACGATAGCATCACCGTCAAAATCTAATATGTCTCCTTGAATGATTTTTATATGCTGATTCATAGTGCTTGCTACCTTAGCTTACATTCACAAAATGTCATAGTATTATGTCGGTTCCGTCGGGTGCTTTAAGCTTCCACGGACCACTATCACTCTTTGGCGTATCTGGTTTCTTCATTTTCCCAGCCTTTATATCCCGCTCTACAAGCTTTTTCAGATCTTCTTCGCGCTCGTAGGCTCGCAGGCGTCCATTTAAATACCCGAGTCGATACGAAATACCATTACTCATGAGTCGCCAGTTGGTATCCTGAAGCGCTTTTTCTACTGTTTTCTTAAGGGTCTTTTCACTATCTCGGTCGTCACGATTACTCTTTCCATCAAGGCAGTTAAATCCCACGAATACGTCTTTACCCATTTCTGGCTTATCTAAACTGAATTCGATATAACCGGCCTTTTCAAGCGCAGGAGCAAGTATAGTATTCAACTCTGCGATCTTTGGCTTTTTCATTTCTTTCATGGCATCGTAAAGATATTTATTGTCCTCCTTCTCTTTGAACTCTTTACCAAGTCTAGCCATTTCTTGGAAATCGTGGCGCATTTTGAATAGGCGGTCGCGGAACTCCGTATCATGCAGGCAATAATGCGCACGATCCTTGTCAAAATCAGGATCGGGTTTTTTCTCCTTGCTCATTAAGTCCATTTTATCCTTGAAGCTATGTTTACATGATGCGCACGTATATGTGATCGTGATAGCTTTTTTGGTTTTCGTTGTTTTATGTGTTTCTTCCGACTGGCATTTTGGACATACAGTTGGTTTAACTTTCCACACCGTGCAATCTTCCCAAAAGGCGCTGTTCTTATCGCAATGAGGACAGCGCAACATGAATAACACTTCTTCTGAATCATCAATTTCGTATGTTTCACCGCGATGCATCAACGATTTGTCGATAATTCGGAGTCCCTGTTTGCCACAATGATGACACGAAGGCTCTTCTGCAAGTCGTGCTGATGATATCTGCTCGTCCTTTGCCCGATCCCTAGCAATCCATTCCTGGATTTTGCTGTCTCGTTTTTCATAGCGATCCAGCAGCTCATTGCCCACGGTTTCCATATAGAAAACATTCAGGAGAAAGGCGTTGCCAGGTTTATCAACCTTTTCTCCTTTAGGGAGTTTGCTTTCGAATTCAGAGTAAAAGTTATCGTAATGGCTCATACCGCGACGAGCAGACTCAACGGTTAGTCGATCATAAAGATTCTCGTAGTGCTGGCGTTCTTTGAGATGAGTGTACATGAATCCCTCTTGTTAGAAATTCGGACATAATCCGGAGCTCTAAGGAGGGGGATTCGAACCCCCGGAGGCTTTCACCTCGCCTGCCCCTCAGACAGGTGCCATCGACCACTCGGCCACCCTTCCTTCTGGTACCCAGTGCGAGATTCGAACTCGCACGCATTACTGCACGGGATTACTCAGCTCACGAACATGTTCCCGAGCTTAGGTAGTCCCGCGTGTCTACCAATTTCACCAACTGGGCATATATTTATTGTACCGCTTGTTGTAGCCATTAAAAAGTCAGCTGACCCCCTCTACGAATCGCAACCGCCTAGCACCCAATGCGCTCTGCTCAGACTCGGTATACTTCGCAATCATGGTATTGATCGCCGTTCGTATAACAAAATCATTTGTACGCATGATATCGGTCTTATCAACACTATAGATTGGGGCGCTCGTTAGGTCGTCGTTGAGCAACAGCTTCCGCACTGCCTTTTGCGCCGCCGCGCTATTAGTGATGGTCACATTCGGCAAAATCCTAATGACTTGGTCGATGCGAGATAGCACGGAGGGCCCCGCCACCAAGCACTGCATATCATTTCCGACACTCGCCGCAAAGTACGCGAGATCGACTACGACCTGCCGCCACTCCGAGTCCGGTCCGATGGTTTGCAAATCCATGGCGACCGCCTTTATATCCGGATGTCTTTGCAAAAATCGCAAGTGTTCGTCTATATCCTTTCGCCCGTGCCAAGTAATATGAGGGATTGCCGGTAATCCTGCTTCGATCATTTCTTTGTACATGATCATGCTCTTCTTTTGATTGATTAACCTTTCGGCGTGCGGTTGATTCGCCCAGACCGAGTAGTCAGGGGGCACAATTGCATGTAGATCCAGTTTCTTGAACTCATCGATAATCCGGTGCCGCTCCGCAGCGGGCCATGCACGTTCGAGCAATGCATCATTTGCAAAACCCAACAGGATAACTTTAGTTCTCTTAGAAACCCCAAGCCGCGCATGAATGTCGGTGGCGACTTGCAATCGCTTAGCTGAAACAACGTCACTCAAACTTACAGCGACATATTTAGGAGTATATTCCCTGAATAGCTTGCCGCTGCCGTTAGGGATAGTCGGAACATATCGCGGGAGACTGGGGTTGATCGGATTAGTAATTGCTATATCATCAAAATCAACACCGTTCACCTCGGCTAGTCGAAGAGCAAAGTCGTCAGAATCCTCCCCAATAAGGTCATACCCACGAGCGTTAATTCCTGCGGCGTTACAATGAAAATCATCATCTTCAAGCCGGTCACCAAACGGGCAATCCGATCGTCGTACATCTGTAATTTTAAGCTGCTGATGGTGTTTCATGACCGAGCACCCCACCCTTCACGATGGCGCGCAGAGTGTTTGCGCCGACACTCTGCACTTGACCAGAGTACACGTAGCCCATGGCCATACATTCTAATAGACGGTCTTTTTGCTTACCTGCATATAACGAAAACCGCCTATTGCCGACAAAGACGCCGATCTCGCCAGCATCCACCCTTGCTAGAGTGACGGTGTCGCCACGTGTCGCCCTTGGGTCATTACCTGCAGCATAATTAACCTTCAGCTCCAAGGAGAAGAGACATGCGTTTACTGACGTCTCGCTGCCCGGTGTTTCATCGCCAAACGATGAAACACCACCACCATCGCCAGCGTCATGCCTAACCCTTGGTTTTTGGACATTCTTCTGTGTTGTTCCTGAACCCCGACCCATGGCTAGTGCCTCGTATCTTTTGGAGGATTAGGATCATTTGCTGGCGCAATTGTGTCACGATCACGGATCTGTCCGTTGGGTCGATGGATTGTGATCTCACCACCTGCACCACCGTTGCGTGCCGACTGTTTTGCTGCAGATTCTGCTTCTGCTTGTGTGTTCGTTACACCCGATGCGCGATGCGCACCAGGAAGTTTGTATTGCCATTGACCGTCCGGTCGCCGAGTTATGTGATAGTTGCGTTGAGTCATACTAACCCCTTTCTAACGCTTATTTTTTAAACGTGACCTTCGTTCCCCTCGTCACATACAGCTAATCAATCCTTTTTGTGTTGAACAACTGCTACATTATTAGGATATTCCTTTTTCTCTTGCAAGTCAACATAAATAGGATTATAATATCCTATATAAGGAAAGGAACAGATATGGAAGTAACCAAGTATGTAGGTGAAAAAATTAAAGAGTTCCGTACATCATACGGTGGAGGAAAGGGATTATCGCAAGAAGAATTAGGAGAGAAACTGAAAATTGCACCAAATACGGTGTCACGCTGGGAAAACGCTACTTATAAACCCAAGTTAGTGGACCTGGACAAGCTCGCCAATTTCTTCAAGGTGCCAATTTCGGCATTCTTCCCTGCGGGCGAAGCATCAGCACCGCTAGAGGGTCTTATGCGCGCAGCCGAAGGCCTCGCCCAAGATGATATTGATGCACTCACGCAATTTGCCCAGATTAAAAGCGCACAAAATCAACTAAAGAAAAAGTAGATTGACATGGAGGATCGTACCGAATATTACCGAAAAATGACCGATCTGGCACAAGAACAGCGAAGTCTCTTCGGGATACAAGGTGCAAAAATCAGTCGAACCGATTTTCGTAAGATCTACAAACACTACGGGATAGAACTTAGCCAGTGGCCGTTGCCAAACATGAGTGGCAAGCCACTCAAGAAGCTTCGTGGTGTATACTTTCCTGACCTTCATGGCAAGCCGTCCGTTCTGGCGGCACGACTTCCTGAAGAACCGTATATCTTTACCCTCGCTCATGAGCTAAAGCACCACCTTATGGATCGAGACTCCGCCGGAGCATTCTGCCTCTCCGAAGTAAGGGATGAGGTAAAGGAGATTGGCGCAGAGGTCTTCGCTGCAGAGTTCATATACCCTACGAAGTTGTTTTTCGATGATCTCAATAAGCTCGGAGTAACAAAGGGCCAATGCACAGCTCGAGACTTGGTTGTGCTGAAACACCAAACGAACACCAGTCTGAGCTATGCATCGTTAGCAAAACGCGCAACTCGCACCAAATGTGCTACCGAACCTTTACCGACTTCAGGGTGGAAAAAAATTGAAATCCAAATTTACGGTGAGCCAGATTATGTACGCATTCAGCGGTACCGAAAGTTACAGAAAAGCCATTGATTATGTTATCCTATTATGTTTAAATTATTTTAAGGTCGTTACCGCATGTAACTAGCTAAGACGTGAAGAAACGTTTTGCGTGCCGATCAAATAGCAACAATGCTGTTTGACTGACATACAAAACGTTTTTTGTTTTGTCGCATACAGCTCCAAAGAAAGGAGTGTCTTGTCATGCCGAAAGCCAAACAAGACCTACAAATACAAACCGTAAAAATTAGCGATCTAAACCCAGCGCCGTACAATCCACGCAAGTGGAGTGAGGAAGCAATCGCACAACTGACCGATAGTGTCCGACAGTTCGGTATGGTCGATCCACTACTTGTCAACGGCGCCGAGGGTCGCCGAAACATTGTTATCGGCGGCCATTTCCGCCTCAAAGTAGCAAAAGATCTCGGCATTACCGAGTTACCTGTCGTATATGTAGCTATCCCAGAGCTTGAGCGAGAGAAAGAGCTTAACCTTCGTCTCAATAAAAATCTTGGCGAATGGGATATTGATCTACTAAAGGAGTTTGACGAAGCCATTCTTTCCGATATCGGCTTCAGTAGTGAAGACCTGGATGGTGTATTTGAGGTCGATGATACACCCGAAAACTTTGACCTCAAGAAAGAGCTTGAGAGGCTTGATATTCAAGTAGAAGCAAAGAAGGGTGATATTTACCAGCTTGGTAATTCTCGCCTCATGGTCGGTGATAGCACTATACCCGAGGACTTTACTAAGCTAATGAATGGTGAACTAGGAGACCTTTGCCTATGCGATCCTCCGTATCGTCTCAGCTATATGAAAGGTGGTATTCGACATGGCGAGCCTGTGACGGGCTTCGGAGCGAAACGTAACCGTCGCTACCTCGAAACTGAGGAGCTATCAGACGACTTTACTACTAAATGGATGCAAAATGTCGCTAACCACGCAAAGGAAGATTTCAGTATCATTGTGTACGAGGCGTGGCATAACCTCCGGGAGATTTGGTCATGCCTCGAGGCGCACTGGAAGGTAAAAAATATGCTTGTTTGGCACTTGCCTAACCGTCACCAAGGATTTGCTGCAAAGTATAAGTTCTTCAGTAAATACGATATTGCCATGGTCGGTGCTAGCGGTACGGTTGAATACAACCACGGAGAGGAACCAGATGGCTTACAAGAAGAGTATGAGGCTGCCCTTTATGCTATATCTGGCAAACCCCAATGGGAGGGATATAAAAAGGGTAAGGACAAGAGGTTTATGCCAACTGACCATATCGAGTTTAATGCCGATGACGAAAAACACTCAGGCCAAAACATTATATTCGGAACCAAACCGATCGAGATCCTACTCCCCTACATAAAGGTACTAACTAGGCGCGGAGATCTAGTTGTAGAACCTTTTTGTGGTAGCGGCTCGACTCTAATTGCTGCGACTAAATTGCATCGTCGATGCTACGTCATGGAGAAGTCTCCAGTATATGCAGAAGTTGCCATGAAGCGATGGGAAAAATTAACTGGCCAGAAGAGGGTGAAAATAGATGAATAAGAAATGGAAAGGCAAACGTGCTCATATCCTTAGAGAATTTCAGGAAAACCCGCTTATAACAAGAGCATGTCAAAAGATAGGAATTGCTCGCTCCACTTACTACAGGTGGTATAACTACGACGCAGACTTTCGACAAGATGTAGACCATGCGCAGAATAGAGGACGCGAAAAACTTACCGACTTCGCTGAGTCAAAACTGCTCGAGAATATCAGGAATAACCAGTACGCATCAATTGCGTACTGGTTGAGTCACAATACAACGCGCTACCGAACATATCCAAAAAATGTTTACACTGACGAAATAAGACAACTTCGTATGGCAGAAAAAGCACTTGAGGAGATAGGAGGATTGCTCGCCAAAGACGCAGGCTATGAATCTTTGAAGCGCCTTGTTGATAATGAAATAAATAGAATAAATCACGAGTCACCCTTGAGGAATAGCTGATATAATAAGACTGTCTAGGATTCAAACAATTAGTTAACGCAAAGTGTTTTGCGTAGTTATGCCGTAAAATGGGCAGCTACGTAAAAAAGAATAGGCATAACTGCTTGTTTGGGTCCTAGACAGTCCAGCGTGGCTGTCCTTTTTATTTTATATGGACTTCTTCGCTGAGTTGCGACATTACTTTGGTGAAGGAGAAGATATGCAAGAAAATAATCAACCGAATCAAGTGCACAATCATCAGCTACAACCTGTGAAGAAAAGAGGTTGGTATAAAACCTGGTGGGGAATCCTACTAATTATACTAGGTGCCATTACTGCGATACCTGTAATAATGCTATTCATCGTTGTAGGGATCGTAATGTTTACACAAGACAACGATACAAATCCGTCTACCAAACAGAAAGATGAAACTAGTTTGAGCCAGTCCGTTGACGAATCAAAGATTCCATATGAAGGAGTTGAGATATGGAAAATTGGTGATAACGGCCTCGGCACAACCATCGTTATTGATCCTAAATACGACAATAGCGAGTCACTCAAGCGGCTCGGATCGGAGCTCAATAATGAAAACCAGTCGAGACAATTTGCGATGAATTACATCTACACAGACAAGACTTCAGCCTTATATAGAAAAGAAAGCTTCTGCTCACCTGGACAGCCTGCATCAATTCGTCAGCACAAAAAAAGCTGGGCAGCTCTCTACCAAAAAGATAATTCAGGCGCAAGAATGACGATATTTACAGATCGCTCTTGCGACCCGAATGCCGCTTCAGAAACTATCGAATATTAAGGCTAGACTTTGTAAACCGTTGCGGTATTGTTGTCCTTGCAGTCATGCTGGACAACAATACTCAATCACTAAAATATTGCCTGTACGCTCGGAAAAGCTCCGAGAGCGACGAGCGTCAGGCAATGAGTATTGATTCACAATTAGCGGAAATGAGATCCCTCGCTGAAAACGAGGGATTAGATGTTGTGTGCGAACTACAAGAGAGCCATTCAGCAAAAGACTCTGGAAAGCGTCCTGTATACAACAAGATGTTAGCCGGTATCGCTAATGGCGAATATAACGCGATTCTCACCTGGGCACCAGATCGTTTGAGTCGAAACGCCGGAGACCTTGGGTCTGTTGTCGACCTTATGGACCAGCATAAGCTACTCCACATACGTACATATTCCCAAACATTCACCAATAGTCCAAATGAGAAATTCCTCCTCATGATTCTCTGCTCACAAGCCAAGCTTGAAAACGATAACAAAAGCATCAATGTAAAACGCGGCATACGCACAAAATGCGAGATGGGCTGGCGACCTGGTGTTGCTCCACTTGGCTACATGAACCGAGCATTCGGAGGTATCAACGATATCATTATCGATCCCGAACGTGCCGACCTCATCAGAGAAGCATTCCATAAGGCAGGATACGAACGATGGAGCGGGCGCAGAATTAAAGCTTGGCTCGACGAAAAAGGATTTACTAATCGATCAGGAAAACCGATAAGTATCAGTCAAGTGCTAGTGATACTAAACACCCCCTTTTACTACGGAAGGTTCCAGTATCCAGAGGCACCTGATGCACCGTGGTATGATGGCGCACATAAACCACTCATCTCCAAAGAATTATTTGACCAGGTACAAGAGACTCGTGGCGTTAACAAGGGTGTATGGAGGTCAAAAACCTTTGCCTTTCGTGGTTTGCTCAAATGCGGACAATGCGGTGCTGACATTACCGCACAGGATAAATTCAAAACACTAAAAAAGTCCGGTGAGGTAAAGCGATTCGTCTACTATAACTGTACGAGACGGAAAGATCCGAATTGCACTGAGAAATATATAAACGAAGACAAGCTGTGCGAACTTTTGAAAGACTTTATTGAAACACATCATTCCGAAATCAAGATCGGTGACAAATTGCGTGCAAAGGTAGATAAGCATATGTATGTCACCAACACTTTGCTCACCCATTACAATATCGATCGGGAGTTGAGTGACCCATTCGTAGAATACGCGAGATATGTGCTCATAAGTGGGACTGAGAACGAAAGAACAAGTTTAGCAGCTGGAATAGAGACAACCATCCAGATCAAGCATGGCATTCTCGAATTTTGGCCTAAGTAAGATGAGCTGCGGCTAAAAGTACGGCAATAAGCGCGTCCGTACCTTTATCTGCAAGCCATTTAACAATATTTACTATTCTTGGCTTATCTTTCGTTTCTTTTTTAAGCTCATCAAGCAGTTCCTGTACTTTCTCCTGTACCTCATGGTCATACTGAGAGAGATTTATAGTCTGAGTGATTTGCTGAACTTGCTGCTGACTAATTGTAAGGTTTAAGATAACTTTATCTTGCAAAGGTTTGACTGAACTCTCATTTGTCGAGCCAGGATCATATCCCCATGTTTCAAGTTCTTCTATTAAGGATTTTATAAACGCCTCTGAATTATCTAGCCCTTGATGATATGCTCGAGCATATCTTGCGCTATTGTCCTGCCCACCAATAGTCATACCTGGCGAGAACCTTACGCGATCTGCTTTCTGTTTATATGAGTCACCCATACGTTCACAGGTTGACTTAACCGTATTCCACCAAGTGGTAAAAGTTGGCTCCCTATAGTCATTAAACTTTCTGAGTTCAGGTAACTGTTTGAGTTTCGCATTGAAAAAATCTATAAGCTTTTCAGTATTCATACTGACTCCAGTATATATCCTCGCCTACAGATAGGTCTAGGAATCGGGTCGGCTTTTTGCCTGCTTGCTTTCCTGGAGCTTGACAGGTCGGTGTTAGAACTAAATTACAGAGGTGAAAATGAAAGAACCGCCCTTTTGGACGGTTCCAACATTTTGTACCTTTTGAGCTCGACTCAAAATTCTTGCTTAAGTAAGGAGTTAAGGAGAGGCCGGTTACGGAACTCGGTCATCTATTTTAACTGCTTGCTCTGGCTCCGGCGACTGGATTCGAACCAGGCGCCTATACCACCATTTTCCTGGTTCACCATACTATAGCTTACATCTGCCATTAATCATAATAATCTGTGTATTACTGGCTAAAACAGGCTCAGCCAGTAATCTGACCATCGATAGAATAGCAACATAAAGATAACAGTATAAGTTATAACGATAAGCTCATACTTGTAGCTGAACAGTTTATTCAGTTTTTCGCCGAGGTTTATGTATTTGTGCCGTATGCAGTATGCGGTCACCATCCATAGCAGCGCGAACGTCACCAGCCACACCAGCATACAGTACAAGCATAATTTTCCGATTACAAAGACACCCTGGTAAAACAGCCACGTACAGAATCCGGCGCCAAAGACGATGCCGCCGAGGAGCGTGCGCCACAAGGCCCTATGCAGTTTTACCGCCCCGGCAAGAATCGTCATGCCGGCTGCGAAAACCGCGGTATAACCGAATATACCTATGAACGAATTGGCAAAGCCGAAAGCACTCGCCTGCGGGCTGGCGATGATGGGCGAACAGGCCACGATCGGACTCAAGCTGCAGCTTGGATCGTGAGCCGGCTGAGTCAGTATCTCTATCTTTTCGATGGATAGGATGATCGCCGCACTCACCCCAATGACAGCGAGAACCGTCATCCATCGTGCCAATAAGATCTCCGGTTTCAGGTTCTGCCCGCGCTGGATAATCGCCGTCAGTAACACAAGAGCTACGACGGCGAGATATACATACTCTACTTTGCTACGAGCCACAAATACGGCCACAAACAAATAGACTATCGGCAAGAGAACAAAGTATTTACGTAGTAAAGTAATCATCTTAGAAATCGAATAGATCACCCAAAAAGGACTCTTTGCGCTTTTTGCGAGGGTACCCTTGGTCGTAGTTCACCGGCCGGCCATGTTTATCGTATTGTGGTGGGTAGCCGGAGTTCTGATACGGCTCCGGCGCAGGTGATGACGTGGTCTGAGAGACCGCCCCCCGCTCAATGATCTTATCCAGCTCACCTCGGTCCAACCAGACACCACGGCACTTGGGACAATAATCTATCTCGACGCCTTGGCGGTCAGTCATTACCAGTTCAGTATTGTCTATGGGGCATTGCATATGTCATCTCCTTTACTTATTCACTATAGCAACTTCATTGGCTCCGGCATTAAACAGACGCAGGCCGTTGAGGACGACCAGGACAGCCATAACCGCGTCTGCCGCCACGGCCAAGCTTAGACCGATCACCCCGGCGATGCCGAGTACCAGGATAACACCCTTGACTATGATTGATCCGTAGACATTCTGACGGACAACCCTGAAAGTTTGCTGGCCGACATCCAGTAGGTATGGAATAGTGCCTATAGCGTCATTCATCAGTGTTACGTCCGCCGTTTCTATCGCTACGTCCGAGCCGCCACCCCCCATGGCGATACCCACATCCGCTCGAGCCAAGCTCGGCGCGTCGTTCACACCATCGCCCACCATGGCTACTCGCTGATACCGGGCTTGCAGCTTGTCGATAAGTTCTGCTTTTTGCTCAGGCAGCAGTGCTCCGTACGCCTCGCTGATACCGACTTTTTCCGCGATATAATTCGCTGCCCGCTGATTATCTCCGGTCAGCATCACCGGCGTGACCCGTAGCTTATTCAGCGCGTCTATGACACCCTTTGAATCGTTACGCAATTCGTCGGTGATACCTATGATACCGATGACCTTTTTGCCCTCACTGACAAGCACGGCCGTCATCCCCATGCCTTCCAGTCGTTCCACTTCCGGCAATACATGTTCGCACGTCTCGGCGCTAACGCCGATATGCTGAAGATTGCCGATAGCGTGCTCCTTGTCGCCGCAGACCATACAATTGGCGTTGCCGCCACGACCGGCTACGTTTTTGAACTTGTCCATTTTGTGCGGTTTAATGCCCTTTTGTTTGGCATAATCTTCTATCGCCTTAGCTAGCGGATGCGAAGAGAATTTTTCAATTCCCGCAGCATCTCCTATGACGTCCTCTTCCGTAGCGTCATGCAGCAGCACTACTTCAGCCACCACAGGGGTTCCGACGGTCAGTGTCTTTGTCTTGTCGAAAGCGATTGCTCTGGTCTTGCTCAAGACTTCCAGGAAACGGCCTCCCTTGATGAGCACACCCCTACGCGATGCACCGCCGATTGCCGCCGCCACGGCGACAGGCGCCGATACCACTAGCGCATCCGGACAAGCGAGCACCAGCAGGATAAGTGCTTTTGTAAACCAGTCGCTGAACGGTTCGCCGAAAAAGACCGGCGGCACGACAGCTACCAGCAGGGCCAGCCCGATCGCTGCCGGTATATAATAACTCGCAAACTTATCCAAAAATTCCTGCATCTCTGGCCTGGATTTTTGAGCCTCAGAAATTAATGTGACAATTTTTTGCAGCGTACTGTTAGCGGCGGTTTTGGTGACTTTTACCTCCAGATAGCCGCTCTGGTTTAAGGTACCGGCGTAGACGGCTTCACCTTTATATTTCTCTTTTGGCACGCTCTCGCCGGTAATAGTCGCCTCGTCGACCGATGACTCGCCGTCGACTACCACGCCGTCCAGCGGCACCATGTCACCGGGACGGACTTTGACTATTTCACCTTCCTTGACTTTCTCGACCGGCACTTCACGGCCATCTTGTAAGCGGGCGATTTTCGGCGCGGATTTGAGAAGCGCCGCCACGGCCTTTTGCGAGCGGGCTTCGCCGAATTCCTCGAAGGCTTCAGCCAGTGCAAAGAAGAACATCACGGCAGCAGCCTCGGCGAATTGGCCAAGGTACAGCGCGCCAAGTGCGGCAATCGTTACCAGCAGGCTGATGGATATTTTACGTTTCAATAGTTTTCGGACAGCCGATATTGCAACAGGAGTACCTCCCGCAGCCAGCGACACCAGGTACAGTATTTCCGCCCCGGGCAACTTAAACAGGCTGCACGCCAAACCAGCAACAAAGCTGACGGCGGCAGTAGCGGTCAAAGCCTTGTTCATGCGGTTTGATTCGTTTTCTTCGGCATGGTTATCGCTCATGAAATTAGTTGCCTCCCCCTGTCAAAAACTGCAGCGGATTTGCGATAACCTGTTGCCACAGGGCATTAATGAAATCAAGTGCATAATTCCATAGTGATTTGATGATATTACCGACACTTTGCCCAATCCCGCTATCGGCCTGTCCGAGCAAGGCGCCGATGACAGCTATGATGATCGAGCCAATTATCAAAAGTATAACAAGCAGTACAAACCCGACGAGCAGAGCTGCTATAACCAGTTTTTTCTTATTTATACGGCTTAATTTATCAAATTTGTATCCGTGGCTCATAAGTATACCTTTCTTTTTTATTTATGTTCGCCGCTCTTGATGTGATCGGCTTGTGTAAACGCGTGTTCGATGAACTGAAGCACATGATCATTCTCAGCACTATAGAATATTTTCGTACCGGCACGTCTGACGCGCACCATGTGAGACATGCGTAGTTTTGCGAGATGCTGTGAGACTACAGCAGGTTTTACCCCTACGTCTTCTGCAAGCTCACCCACCGAATGCTCACCGTGCAAGAGTGCCCATAATATTTTTAAGCGCGTCGGGTCGCTCAGCAGTTTAAATATCCCGGTAGCTATATCAAGGCGTGCATTTGATAATTCTTTGCGTATATGCGCAGACATGCATATACTATAGCAAAATGCTCCTCTTATTCGCAAGGTTAGTATTGTCATTGGCACATCCTATCAGGACAGATGAGCAGAACTGAACCCTTATTAGGTACTAATAAGCGTGTAGTACATCAGACATAAAAGTCCTGCTGAGTGTTTACCTGACTTAAATCAGGGACAGGTCTGGGGAACAGGTCCGAGTTTTGGCTGCCTGTTCCTTCAGGACGAGAGAGGCCGAGTTCGAACTGACTTACAGAGGTGCCTACGAAAGAACCGCCCTTTCGGACGGTTCCAACATTTTGTACTTTGTTATCAGCACATTGTTTCTTGGCTGAGTAAGGAGAGAAGTTACGGTCAGGTCTAGGACCTTGGTCTGCGCTTTTCTCTGCTTGCTCTGGCTCCGGCAGCTGGGCTCGAACCAGCGACCTAATCGTTACACATAACCACATGTTTTCACATATGTGTGGACTATCTCATCATCCATTTTCAGGATGCGGGGCGCTATTTGAAAGAGTATTGCTTGAGGACTCACTTTCTAGTCTCTGAACCTTCCTAGCGTTATAACCTCTAGCTAGGCTTGGCTGCGGATTCCCGTATCACAATTGTGACGTAGGCTTCCCGCAATTCACCCCGTTGACACCATACAGTTACCTGTATGGGCTGCCTTTTGACAGCGATCCGCTCTACCACTGAGCTATGCCGGAATAAGGTGCTTCTGCGCGCAAGAACGCGCAGATACAGATGCTATTTTATATCATTTTCCCACCGGTGTAAACACTCTGACTCCGAGTTCAATTTCCCGGTGACAATTCGCGCACACCAATATACATTTATCGAGTTCGGCTTTAATTTTTTCCCATGACCTCGTATAGCCCTTAGCACCTATACTAAATTCCTTCGTCGCTGGGTCAAGATGGTGAAAGTCGAGCACACCAGGGTGCTCAGAATAACCACATAAGACACACCTACCGCCTTTGTACTCAATTGATTTTATCTTGATAGACCGTCTACGCTTCGCAACCGCTGCGATAAGGTACTCGCGGCGGTCCGCATACGTTCGCTTTTCGTTAGCCATATCCTGATGGTATAGCACTGTGGTGTAACAGTCAATTATTGTGCGCGGAGCTTGTCGATTTGCCCCGCCAGGTCGGCGATGGTCGCCCAGCTACTCCCCTGGGTCATCACCACCAACACGTAGGTCCCGCTGGGACTATACACGATGGCGGCGTCGTGCAATAAATCATCCATGAACCCGACCTTGTCGGCAACAGTACCGCTCGCGCCGGCCGGAATTCCCTTACGAAATATATTGCCTTTCATCGCACTAATCAGCCGGTCGCGGTTGACCGGGCTAAAGTTTTGCCCGCTCTGTAGCATACCAAGCAACAGCGCTAGGTCATTGGCAGTGGCGTAGGGTCCGCCCGTTTTGGTAAAATTGGAATTCTTCAGCCCAATAGCATTGATATCTTTCGTCACGTTTGATAGCCCCAGATTTTCCAGGAAGGCTTCTGCGCAGGCATTGTCGCTGTTGCTAATCATCTTGTTGAAACAGTCGGCATTGCTATCCCAGTCCTTCGTGCCCGCGTCTATCCGCTTGAGCAGGCTATAGGCAACGAGTAGTTTATAGGTGCTCGCGGTCACAAACTGCTGGTCGCCGTTATAACTTGCCCGTCGCTTTTTGCCGTCGAGTTCGATGAGTGAAATACCATAAGAGCCCGGGTGGTCTTTGGCGTAATTCGCTAGCAACGCCGAGAGTCCCGCATCTGTTGGGCTATAGCTGCGCGTGTATTGTTCGACTGGCGGCAACACCATTACGACCGCCTGCGCGCTCTCAGTTTTGCCCCTTACGACTTCGCCAATGCTCGCCGCAGTCCGGTTAATATCGAGCGCCTGACCAGACGCGCCATTCACGCGTGAGGTTTCGGTAAAGTCAACCGTCGTGACATATGAAATACCGGGCTTCACCGACACCTTCGGCGCGACCGTTGGATTCAGGTAGGCTGCAGCACGTTCGCCGTTCACAATCATCTGTATGCCGTTATCTGGCGCGGTGATATCGAGCCACGAAAGCACGTCCTTGGCTGGCAGAACCACGGTCTCACCCGCAACTTCGAGCGGTACGCCCTTGGCAACGTGGGCATTTATATCATCGGCCACTGCCTTGGCTGCTTTGTCGGTTACTGCGGGAAATACTTCTTTTTGCTTCACCATGACTTTCGATTCCTCGCCCAGCACTGGTCGAGCTTTTTTGAGCGTCGCCAGCACATCATCACGCTGGCATTCACCGCCAGGCTGCGCCCGGACCACGGTCAGTCTATCGCCATCTGCTTTCAGCGTGGCATTCACTGGTGCCTTGCGGCACTCGCTCATCAGCTTGTCATCCACGTATTTTTCGAATGCTTTGCCGAATGTCGGCGCAGGGACGTCGGATTTGCCCAGCCCCGCCCAAAACAACGAACTAGGGAGCACTCGCAAATACCACGGATAATTCATAGCTTTCACGCGCTCCGTGTTATCAACCGTAATATCGACGTCCTTAAGAGTTGGCGTGCTAAAAGCTTTAGAATCGATACCCATATAGATTGCGAGCTTATGCTCACTATAGCGTTTGTTGAGCAGCTCGGTTACCTGCTGCTTGGTTTGCATACCAACAGGCTGCTTGTCGATACTCGCGAAGGGCAACAACCTGTCACCAGGGTAAAAAATTTGCACTAGTAACAATAGGCCAAGTAGGCCTAGGCCTCCCCGTATAAGCAGGGGCTTCCACTGCATGTGCCGTAAACGCTTCTTCAGCGCCCCAATATACTTATGCATATACGCCCATTATACTACGTGCGTGTCGCTGGCTTTTTCGTAGCCGAGTATTTGCAGGGCGTCGAGGAGTGTTTGGATCTGCGCGGCATTCGCATCATTGTCAATCCCGCGTAGTTCTTCGATCTTCTTCAGAATGGTTTGCTCAGCAGGGTTCGCCACCACACCGACACTATGTGACTGCTCACTACCCGGCATCACCACTTCGAGCGTGCGTGCGGAATTATCTTTTTTGACCAACCAGCCACGAGCAACCAGGCCGTTCACATGCGTTGCGACGGTACTGACACTTTTGTAGTCCAAAGCGCGCATGATTTCGCGGTAACTCGGCCCATAGCCATAGCCTTTAATAAATCCATCAATAAAACTCAATAGTTCACGCTGTTTTTTGGTTGGTCGTTGTTCCACGATTTGCTCCTTTTGTCATTACCACTGCTGCCATCCCCCACCACACCAAGCTCACGGTGTCGTCTGCCCATACCGGCAGCAGCAGCCCAATGAGCGCCAGACCGATACCGCTCGCCCATAGGCCCAGCGCTAGCCAATCACGGCGCTGTCGCCAGAGTTTTGTAAGTATATACACGTACAGCACCGCAAACAGTACCACGCCAAGCCATCCCACTTCGTGCGCTATCATCAGGTATTGGTTCTCAATGATGACCGGTTCCGTGCCTAGTAACGATGCTGAACCCGTAGAGCCAATCCCTGCACCCATGGGCTGACGGGCTGCGCGGGCAATGCCGTCCTGCAGTGACGCCAAGTGTCCTTCATTTGAGTCGATTGATGCGCCCGTACTAGGATTGTCATGCAGAATCACGTTGTGGACAAAACTTGTGTCGCGGATGGCCCAGCCTAGTGCCGCTACTACTAGTGTACCCACCCCTAGCGTGTACCACGTACGCCGGGTGAGGTGTTTGCCATACCCAACCAACCCCACCAGGGCGAGTGTGCCCAGCCCCGCTAGGAGTGCACTACGTGAATAGCTAAACCACAGACCAACCATCGCCCCAACGCTGAGTACCGCGAACAGCGCAATGCGTGGTCGGCTCCACATGTTAATCTGCGCCCTCTGACGCACCACAAGTGCCGCCAGCACACCGAGTACAATCACCGCATACGCACCAAGCGGGTTCGGCCCACGAAGCGTGCTGTTGAACCGTACATAGTCGGGGTTTTTGTCGACTGTTAGGTATGGCGCGATCGTCGATTCGCTATAGCCAAGGTGCGCCAAGATATCGCGGGGCAATACTAGCTGCAGCAACGCAAATCCGAGCACAATCACCGCGCCAAAAGTGGCCACCCGCACGAACGAACGCTTGTAGTGCGGATACAGCCGTAAAAACATGTATATAAGTACCGCATACAGCACGTACCGCACGTCTATCATCAGGCCTGCTAGCACCGTCTGGGCGCCCCCGTGTGACCATGCCACTGCTGCCACGTGCACCGCACCGTAGGCAGCCGCCAGCCAGCAGAACATGTCGTGAGTGAACAGCTGCCACTGCCGACGGCGGCTGATATCGGTCACCAAAATGACCAATGCGAGTACCAATAGTATTTCTTTCCACCCTTTTACTACTAGTGCCATCGCAGGCCAGTGCGTACCCACGTACACTGTTAGTGGTGCATGAACAACGATCAGTGCGAGAATCATTAGGAGCAGCCAAGCCGCCATGTACTCAAAGAATCGAGCTTTCATTACCCCTATTGTACCTAAAATGGTATAATTACGGCACACTATGCCGTCGAAAAACACCAAATTCTACAGCCTTCTCCTCATTGCCGCCGACCTTACTGTGCTTGCCATCGTCTTTGCCGTCGCCTACTACGTACGCACACAGCTCGACACTCGCGTCCTCTTGCACGCGGTGTATGTGCGCGAATACATCATTGGATTCTGCGTTATCGCTCCAGTCTGGATTGGTATTTTTGCGACGCTCGGCCTATACAATGCCAATGTGTATACGCGTCGGCTGGTTGAGTGGGCGCGAGTCGTGCTCGGTACTTTTATTGGCATTCTGCTTGTCATTGGCTGGGAATACATAACGAACGTTCACATTTTCCCCGCCCGGCTGGTGGCACAATACGTGTTCTTTGGCTCGGTTGCGGCTATCATCCTGGTACGTGAAGTCATCCGCCAAATTCGCACCGAACTGTATCGCTACGGCAAAGGCGTCAGCCGAGTGCTGATTGTTGGAAACTCTGCCGCGACCCGCGACATCGCCGAAGAAATGAGTACTACGCATAAGTCTGGGTACCACATTGTCGCGATGGCGGGGCCAGCAAAATATGTGCCCCATGGGCTCGGCATTATCCACTACGCTTCTGTCGATACCGCCCTGAAAGACATTCAGAAACACCATATTACCACCATTATTCAGACAGACCTGTACGACAGCGAGGATCGTAATCACCGTATTTTGAGTGCGGCGCAGATTAATCACATTCAGTACAACTTTATTCCGGGCGAGCCAGAGTTTTACACCGGCAAGAACACTGTCGACGTATTCCTGGGATACCCGATGATTACCGTTAGTCAGACACCACTCATGGGCTGGGGTGCAGTCGCTAAGCGCCTGTTCGATTTCGTCGCATCCATCATACTTGTCATCCTACTATCCCCACTACTCTTACTTCTGGCACTCCTACAGAAAATCTTTAATCCTGGGCCTATCTTCTATAACTCCAAACGGCTCAGCCAATTCAGCAAGCCAATTACCCTGTTTAAATTCCGCAGCATGAAGGACCGTCCCACCGCCCACCTGGACGCCGCCGAAGAATTCCGCGCTATGGGCCGCGAAGACCTAGTGGAAGAATACGAAAAAAACCGCAAGGTCGCCAACGATCCCCGCATCACTCGCTTTGGCAAATTCCTGCGCGACACGTCACTCGACGAACTTCCCCAGATTTTTAACGTGATTCGTGGCGACTTGAGTCTGGTCGGCCCACGTCCTATTCTGCCCCAAGAAGCCAAATTTAACCGTGCACGTACGGCTCTGCTCCACAGCGTGAAAAGTGGCGTGACGGGCCTATGGCAAGTCAGCGGCCGCAGCGAGCTCAGCTTCGAAGAACGCATCGAACTGGAGCTCTACTATGCCCAGAACTGGAGCTTCTGGCTCGACCTGCGCATTTTGTTTAAAACAATTGGTGTGGTGATTAAAAAAACTGGGGCGAAGTAGCCTCACCGGCTACTTTGGTTCAAATAGCGCCTTCACTTCATCTTCTGTAAGGTTAGGAAATTCATATGCTTGAGAATTCGCGGAGTACCCAGCTTGCTCTGCTTGAAGAGGGGTGCAGACATAATCAATGTAGCCTGGTCGAAAGACAGAAAAGGATGCACTTTCGTTATACCAAGCTAGCCCCGGTTTCGCCATTAGCTCGACAGGTTTCTGCCCACATTCATTCCACTTAGAATAGAAACGCGTACTACCACCGAATGGAGATAGGTCAAACAGAATAAGCACGGACATCACCGCAGCAATAATAATGATAAGCGTCTTCTTACTAGTTTTTTGAGCTTTTGCCATAGTGAGCCGTTCTTACCAACATAGTTATGATTATTGCCACCAGTATACCACCTATAGTGTACAGTAGCCACGGCCTAGCGAGTGCGTCACCACTCTGCGCACCACCTTGTGGTTGCACTGTTGCTTGTTGCGTGAACAAAGGTATTGCAACGTTATCTCCGCTAGGCTGCCCCGCGCCAAAGAAACCACCAGTCTCTGTAGCCGGCAGAGACCAAGTGCTTGCTAGCGCTACTTCATCTGTAGTATCTAGGGAACGAGTACCAACTACCCCTCTAGAAGCTGGCGCATCGTCCGTACTGGCGGCCACAGCCACCAGGCACGTGTCGTTACCTGCATCGTCATACCACTCCTTGATCCCAAAACACCCGTCTAGCGCATTGGTAATACCATCTCCATCACTATCATCCCGATTGTCACTTGTAATAGTAATGAATTGCTGTATCTGAAGTGCTTCGCCGCTTACTGAAATGCCAGCGACCGTTAGCAAGTGGAAGCCGGGCTCGACTCCCTCAGGTAGTTGTACGGAATAGTCGAGACCACCAGTCTCTGACGCCGACGTGTCAGGTAGCTCAGTAGGCTTTGATTGAATTTTAATCTTTGCAACACTTTGCGGATCGAGTGTGTTGGCCGGTACGTTGATACGGATAGGTCCGCCCTGTTGTACGCTGCCAGTCTCAACTAATGGCAGACGCACAATGCGGTGCGTGGCTGCGGGGGCTTCTAGGACTTCGACATCATCAGAAGCGCCGTCGTGCAAGTAACGAGAATACGCACTTTCGAGAGCTTCTGCAATCTGTTCATGCCCCGCTGCATTTGGGTGAAACATCGCAGGGTTTTTCGCGTTAAAGCCACCACTTGCGTACCCTATCACATACTCCGAACCCTCACACAAGCGCCCGCCCTCTAAAGCGTACTCATTATCGAGATACACCGTGCCCGTATCTTGCGCGACAAGGCGCAGCACTTTGTTGAGTCGTGACACACTATCATTGATCATCTTCATTTCTGCGCCATTTAGTAGTGCGGTATTCAGACCGCAGATTCCATGATCAGCGATAAAGCGCGGGTACCCGACGACGTACACCTCTGAATCTGGTGACGCCTGCTTAATCATGTCGATAAACTTTTTGTTATACAGGTACTGGTCATCGATGTATCCGTTCAAATTTGCCCGCATCGTCTCGTCTGACACATACCCGCACGTATCAAATAGTGGAATGTAGTTCCAGATAGTAAAGTAGCCTGCGCAGTACTGTAGAATGTCAGCAAATCCTACATCGTTACCACCACCCGTGAAGGTTATTATTTTGGGTTTGTACTTTTTCACAAATTCTATCTGAGGAATATTGCCCGGAGCAAAGTCATCGATCGACGACGCCTGAACTTCATTTCTTTGCGAAGAAGAAAGGTGCGCTAGGCGATTGCCCTGTCCGCGATATCCCTCAAGCGGCCTACTATAGTCAAAAACGACCCGCGCGCCAGAGCACGCCACCGATTGCATTTTATCTACCTGTACTTTCCAGTAGTTACGCAACAAAAACGGATAGGACCGCGAGCTGATATGGCACTGTCCGTCTGGCTCCGTGCCAGGTAAATAATAGCTAGTACCGTCAGACATTTTTTCAACATCGCCCTCACCGCTCGAATAGGAATCACCTAAAGCAAGATAGTCAAGGCGCGTACTTGGTGCATAATTCACACCGTGAAGCTCAACCCTTTTAGGACTTGAAGGGCCCGTATAGCCGTACATTCCTGGGTATAGCGACGTAGTAATAATAAGTCCCTGGCCGTCATCAATGAACGATGACCTCATTGAATATGCCGGATAGCCAGCCGTATCCTGTAGTAGCGTGTTTATACTACGAGAAATGCAGGGGTGTAGCAGGTAACGCATGTCTCTTTGCCCGATTGTCTCATAGCCGTCGCCACAACCGCGCGTATCAATAATCTCTTCCACTGCGCCCATATGCGCATACCTTCCGTCATCTGAAATAGCGAGGGGAGAGGGGGGAGGACTACTATACCAGGCGCTTGGTTTGGACAAAATTACCGTCTGCAACCCAGTTTGCAGGTCTATCTTTACAAACAATAACCGCTCGACATACGCCAATATGTATCTACCATTTTCGGATGACACCATGCCATAAACGTCACGATAACCAACCGTCCCATCATCATTAACCTTCGGGAGCCAGGTGGTGCCTTTTGATCGATCGGTTCGATAAAGCGTTACTGTACCAAATGAATTCTTAGCAGCTGGTACGAGCGCCAGCGGAAGTGAACGATATGTGACTAAAGTCGATGGCGCGCTTGCAAAGGGCCCACGCGCCAAACTGACGTATGTGTCCGTACCTGGTACTAGATAGCCTATGTCGCTATCGGGGAGAAACTGGTGATACAGCGCCTCTGCCCCAATGCGAATCGCCTTATAGCTTCTGCTTCCATATTGCGCAACATCAATCGTCGCACCGTGCAACACGCAACCTTGAAATTTAGAATAAAACTGACCGGTCTCCGGAACAATAGTCTCGCTCGCTACCTTTATTTCCTCCATACGACAGACCGATCCGTCACTAATATCATCCGTAACGCTTGTAACAACCGGTTCTGTGTCTGTCCATGAAAATTGCGCGCTAGCCTGAGCTCCCGTAGATATACAAATACTCAGCACTACGCCCAAAGAACAAGATACGACACACACAGAAAACTTACCACGCACATTCATAATTGCGCTCATCTTACTTGCTCAGCCATTAATAAGCAAGCAATACCATAATTTATAACGATTGTCGGCTATAATGAGGTAATGACAGTCACTCCCCGCATTGCCATCGTCTGCGATTTCCTCACTACTATGGGTGGGGCTGAGAATGTTGTGCTCGCAATGCATGAAGCCTTCCCTGACGCCCCGATTTATACCGCTGTGTACAATCCCGACAAGGTTCCGGCCTTTCGCAGGCTCGATGTCCGCACGTCGCGACTACAGCAATTGCCTGCTGCAGTGCGGAAGTACCACAAGCTCCTACCCACAATGGCCGTCAAAGCCATGCGCTCGCTCGACCTGAGTGAGTTTGATATCATTCTGACGAGTTCCTACCTGCATGGCCACCAGGTTACCAAGGCGCGCCCCGACCAGGTGGTGATTAATTATTGCCACACGCCGCCACGCTACTACTGGAGCCACTACGACGAATACCGCCGCGACCCGGGCTACGGCAAACTCAACCCTGTTATTCGCGCCCTCATGCCACTCATGGTGCCCCACCAACGCAAACTAGACCTCCAGGCAGCCAAGAACGTCGACGTGTTCATTGCTAATTCTACCGAGACACAAACGCGTATCAAACAATTCTACGGTCGCACCAGCACGGTCGTTCACCCACCGGTGGAAACAGCGCGCTTCAGCCCCGCACGCGAACGTGGTGAACACTATGTGACGATTGGCCGACAATTGCCCTACAAACGTCATGATCTCGCGGTCGCCGCCGCAACCAAACTGGGCAAAAAGCTGATTGTATTTGGCAACGGCCCCGCCCACGAAGCACTCGTCAAACTCGCTGGCCCAACTATCGAATTCCGCACTGATCGCTTCGGCGACGCATCAGACATCGAATACGAAAAAGCCCTCAACGACGCCCGTGGGTTCATTTACCCCGCCGAAGAAGACTTCGGTATCGTCAGTGTAGAAGCACTCGCAGCCGGCGCGCCCGTCATCGGCTATGCCCGCGGAGGCACGACCGATATCGTCACCTCACCCGAAGTCGGGGTACTATTCGACCACCAAACCGTCGACGATGTCGCCCAGGCTATCGAACTCGCCGAGCAGCGTACCTATTTCCCAAGTAAACTCAACCGCACCGCCAAACGGTTCGACAAATCACTTTTTGTTACGAAGATGCGCAAAATTGTCAGCAATAATTTGCCGCGCTAATACGCACTGCCGCCCGCACCCCAGCCATAGCCCTGATACCCAGCTGCTTTGTGATAATCGGTAATCTTGTGTGCACCGTCGAGCGGGCTACCCGCAGGCGCAATGTAGAGCTCGCTCATGTTCTTGCTATAGAGCACGTAGCTGTCGGTATACCAGCCATAAGGCGCGTAGTCTGTTGCGCTCACCTGTGTGCCGCCAGTCAGGTCTTTGCTCGCTTCGAACGCAATTGTTTTACCATCGCGCACTTCTGCCCAGAACGCTCGGCTGCCGTCAGGCGACATCTGGTAACTCACACGGTTGTTATAAAATGCCGTATCGTCAATCGCAGCCAAGGCAACCTTGCCCGCAGTGTATTGATAAAACTCTTTGCCGTTATCGGGGCGACCGAGGCGCACAACATACACCCCTGGCTTCGTCAGTCCGGCATCTGCATAAATATCCGTCGTAGCCGGCACCTCCTTCAGTACAGTCTTTATGTTCCCCTCTACCGTCACCGCGACAATGCTCGTCGAGCGGCTTTTTTCCATGACATATCCGCCATAATTCCAATACTTCGCGTACACTACCTTGCCGTCAACGATTGCTGGAGTCGTAAAGTGCTGAGCCACCATGTCATAGTAATTCGTTCCCGACCCAAGTGTGCCGTCTACTTCCTGGCGTTGACCGCTCTCGGGGTTGTAGCTAGCAATCGTTTCGGCTTTGTTTTGCCAACCAGCCAGGCTATTGCTCACCGTTTTGTAGTAAAACCTGCCCGCAACCCACCCGATAGGCTGGTACGTCACATCGGCGTCATCAACCAGCTTCAGCTGACCGTTCGTCGTCAGTGAATACAGTTTCGCTTGGTCAGCATCTCGCCGTGCAATGAGTATCAAGCTCGTCCAGCCCGGACTAGGCAATAGCGAAGTTTCGCCATCAAGTTCTTTCCCAGTCCCTTGCAACACGACCGCCTGATTAGTCCCATCCAGATCAGCGCTCATCACATTAATCGTACCTGTGCGTTTACTGAGGAAATAAAGTTTGCCAGTTGGTGTCAGTTTGACACTAATTTTCTGGTCATCGTTGGTTTTCATCTGTACCTTCACTTCAGCGCTGTTGTACGCCTCGGCCTTTGCGGTACCTGCCTGCTCGGCTTGCTTAATCGGCACCACAACGTTCGCCACGCCCTTGTCGTCACTCACCGCCGTGCTACCTTCTATATCGACTGCCACGCCTGCAACTACCTGACCACTGATGGCGTTCGTAAAGGTAAAAGTAACCGTACGGCCGGTCGCCTGGATCTTCTTGGTTGTGTCCTTGGTGGGCATCAAGATTGGCACTGTGTGCGTACCAGTGAGGAGTTTGTAGTTCTTTTTGGTCACCTCTACCGTATACTCGCCAACAGGGACGCTATTGATAACCACTCGGCCCTTCGCATCTGATATGCCATCGTAACGGCCCAGCGACACCTTGGCATCACTCACAGGCTTCTGGTTGGCCGAGTCGACGACAGTCAGTACGACTTGTTTGCTGACGAACAAGCCAGCAAAACCATAGCGGAGGAACGGCACAGCCATAAACGTTCCGACAAGAAGCGCGACGATAATGAGCGCGACGATGAGCTTTCGCTTGCGTGAGTGGCGAGGAGGCGTATAGACAACACTTTCCAGCCCAGTATCAGGCTGCTCTGTTGAGGTGTCCTCAGCCTTACCTTGCTGTTGATCGTCCTCGATGTCGTTCACTGCATCTTCGATTGCTACTTCATCATCCTTCTTCATGTGATCCCCTTTGCCCCTAGTTTAGTCCATTCGCCAGGCGCGAGCAATAAGTGACTACCTAGTAAAATCCCCCCTACTCCCGGGTGTCGGGAATAAGGGGGGGTAAAGGCGAAGGGCAGGCCTCACTCGGTCCACTGGGCACGCTCGATGGCGCGGATGAGCCAACCGGGCGCCGTAGCGCTGCCGTAGTAGACAACCGCGACTGCCGAATCGTCTTCGCTGAACGTGACGAAGGTCACCAGTTCGGACGGCAGATCACAATCGCCCATGTGCCAGCCGGTATAGCCGCCCTTCAGTGAACCCGCCCAGTTGATGGGCTGCTGCGGGCCTTCGATAGCGCTGGGGCATCGGTAGGTCAGCTCTTCGCTGAACTCGCTCCAGCCGAAGTCCGCGCTGAAGACGATGGTCATCAAGCGCTCGCCAGCAGGCGTGTGGTATGTTGTCCGTACCTCGCCATACTGGCCCTTCGTCGGCTCCAGGACAACCCTGGTGCCCGCAGGCAGTTCGATGGAGTAGCCCTGGAACTGCTGTGATAGCACGGGTGTTGTGGGGCGGGCCTGGATCACCAGTAGCACGAGGCACACCAGTACGGCCAGCGCGGCCGTCACAATCGCTCTGGTCTGGTGCATGCGAATCAACGTCATGGAGAACCCTTCTCTCAGGTACGCCTACAGTCTGTAGGTATTAATTATATAATACCATTTTTGCTATAATACGTCAATAATAGCACTACTGCCTTGTGCGGATAGGTGCGCGTACGACGTCTCGTCGCATTGCAAATGCAATACCCGCAGCCAGTGTCACTACACCGACAGCAACTACCATGGTAGCATTAATTCCTGTACTTGCCAGTTCCCCGCTACCCGCCACACCAATGTAAATTGGATCAACAATGATGCCGTTAGCTGCACCGTCTTCGTCGAGGGCGCCACCGTCAGTCAGGTTGTAGGTGAGGATGGTTTTGCCGTTGTTGGTAGTAAACGTGACCTGGCTCGTGATGTCGGTTAGTGTACCGGCTATGTCTTTGTAGACACGGAGGGTGTCTGGGTTAGCCTGGGAGCCAAGGGTGAGGCTCACGGTAGTGGTAGCGGCGGTCGTGCAGTCTAGGGTGAAGCCAAGACCGCCGAGCATTGTGATGCCCTGAGGGGCCGAGACACTGCCAGGAGCTAATAGTTCGGCAGATTGGATAGTGCTACAGGTATTGTCGTTGGCAATAGAGAGCTTCGATTCGCTCAGCAGCGGTGAGGCAACGCTACCGGGAGTAGTGCTTGGAACAAGTGCACCATCGGCGACGTCATTGCTCACAAATGGCACTGAGAGGACTGGCTGGTTATACGTGAAGTCTAGCGTGTTGTCTCCAGCCACCAAAGTCTTAGCTTGCGGTGCTGGTGTGACGTAGCCGGAGATAGCCTGAGGAGTGAAGGTCTGTGTACTGCCGGCTCGGTAGTACTGAGCGAAGCCGGCGTCCATGGCGGCTTGTTCTGTGGGCGTGACGTTTTCTGGATCGAGAGGGGCGAAGGCACCACCAGCTGAGGCGCTATAGTTGGTCAGGGTTGAGCCATCACTAGACGCAGTACCAGTAACCTGTTTGACTGCCTCGATAACACTGCCATTTGTATCGACAGTATTGATGGTAGTACGAGCTGGATTGACAATGTGACCGCCGAGGGAGTCGCGAGTAGTGCCGTTGGCGTTGGCCTCCATACCCCACCACCACTCTTCGCTCATAACTCCATCTTGGATATTGTGTGGATTACTTGGATCGGCGGTATAGAGCTTGACGTACCAGATGCTGTCATAGGCACGTTGGACTTCGGCGGGGTCGTTAGACCAGATGCATGGCGCGCCGTTGTCGCACGAGTCTAGGTCGCGACCCCAGGGGTTTTGGATAGCAAAAGCCGTGGGGTGGATACTTGCAACACTTGATGGGATGGCGACGGTGGTGAGTTGGTTGTACTGAAAGGCAGAACTGCCAATACTCGTGACGCTACTTGGTATGGCGACGGTGGTGAGTTGGTTGGAGGAGAAGGCCTGATTGCCAATACTAGTTACGCTACTTGGTATGGTGATGGTGGTGAGTTGGTTGCGGTAGAAGGCGCCACTGCCAATACTCGTTACGCTACTTGGTATGGTGACGGTGGTAAGTCGATTGCTGACGAACGCGCCCGCGCCGATACTCGTTACGCTACTCGGAATGGTAACCGAGGTGAGTTGGTTGTACTGAAAGGCAGAATCGCCAATACTCACAACACTCACCCCTCCAATCGTCGCTGGTATATCAACAGCTCGTGGGCAGGCGGGGTTGGCAGAGTTGTTAGCTTCGTTGTCGTAGTAGTCGGTGATGGTACCCGTGCCGGCATTAAACGCAAAACATGAGTCGGGAGGAGTAGCGGCATTTGCACTGTCTGGAGTGGTGAGGAGGTTTTGGCCAGCTATGACGCCGCTCGCTAGGAGCGTAAAACCAAATGAAACCAGTACGGTCTTTTTGGCAACAGTTTTCGCCATCTGCTTCGCGACGAATGACAGTGGTTGAGTGATGCGCATGATGATTATATTCCCCTTTTTGTCTTTGACTCACCTTTTGTTCTCTCTTTTTGTTTGCTCGCACCAAACAGTTGCTTTAGTTATACCAGTAATGGTTACGGTAGTCAACAGTTATCCCACAAGACAAATCACGCTATTCCACCGTCACGCTTTTGGCGAGGTTACGGGGTTGGTCTACATCATTACCGCGTGCCACGGCTACATAATACGCCATCAGTTGCGACACAATATTGAATACCAACGGCACCAGCAGGTCAGATTTGGTCGCAATCCGCACGACTGTTTCGGCCTCCACCTTGCGTTTACTATTGGTGATGGCGATGGCATGGGCGCCGCGCGCATTCATTTCTATCAGGTTACTCAGCGACTTCTCGAACAGCCAGTTGTCGGCAATAAAGCAGACTTCGAATACTTTGTCATCAATTAGCGCAATCGAACCGTGCTTTAGCTCGCCCGCCGGGTAGCCCTCGGCATGCACATAGCTCACTTCTTTCAGTTTCAGCGAACCCTCCATGGCTGCCGGATACAGCGTATCGCGGCCCACATAGAGTGCGTGATCGTACTCGGCGTATTTATTAGCAATCTTCTTGATTTCCGCTTCATGGTTTTTCAGCACCCCGGCAATTTCTTCGGGCAATGCATCGAGTTCGTTGATCCAGGTGCCCAGCTCCCGCTTGCCCGCCCCTTTCGCCTGCGCCACCACCAGCCCGAACAGCACAATCGCCACGGTCTGCGATGTAAAGGCTTTAGTGCTCGCGACGCTAATTTCGGCGCCCACATGTACATACACGCCACCGTCAACTTCGCGGGCAATCGTACTGCCCACCGCATTCACAATGCCAAGGCAGCGCACGCCGCGTCGTTTCAGTTCTTGCAGGCAGGCAAGTGTGTCTGCGGTTTCACCAGACTGCGACACGATGAGGGCAATTGAATTATCGGCGACGTTAAACGACCGGTAGCGCAGCTCAGAAGCAATCTCCACTTGTATCGTCACGTCGTCACAAAATTGCTCCATAAAGTAGCTCGCTTGCAGCCCAGCATAATACGCCGTACCGCACCCGACAATGATGATATTACGGACTTGTCGCAGCTCATCGGCGCTCATGTTAATGCCGCCTAGTTGCGCGCGCATTTCATCCACTACCAGCCGGCCACTCAGCGTTGCCCGCAGGCTTTCGGGCTGCTCATGAATCTCCTTTGCCAAAAAGTGCTCATAGCCCTTCTTCTGGATAGATTGAATGTCCATTTCCAGGGTTTCAATCTGCGCCTCGACAGCACGGCTCTCAATGTCGTACAGCTGCACACCATCACGAGTGCATACGCCAATTTCGCCGTCATGCAAATACATCACCTTGTCGGTATAGCCCACGAGTGCGCTCGCGTCGCTCGCTACAAACACTTCGCCGTCGCCTACACCCACAATCAATGGGCTGCCCTTGCGCGCGACTACCATTTCGTCAGGGTTCTTGGCACTTATAACGGCGATGCCATAGGCACCCACGACCATTTTTAGGGCTCCACTCACCGCTTCGAGCAAATTGCCTGATTCGCGGTAAATATAGTCGACGAGTGCAGATAATGCCTCGGTGTCGGTATCGCTCTTAAACACGTAGTCATGTTTGGCGAGCATGCTTTTAATCTCTTGGTAGTTTTCGATGATGCCATTGTGCACCAGGTAAATGTCACCCACAGCATGCGGATGCGCGTTGCGCTTGCTCGGCGCACCGTGCGTCGCCCAGCGAGTGTGCCCAATGCCCAGCGTATCGGTGGTTTGGTGAGCGGTAACCTTGTCTTCTAGCTCACTCACTTTACCTTTAGCACGTAGTAGTGTCGTTTGTGATTTTTTACTAATCGTTACGACTCCCGCACTGTCATAGCCCCGATATTCAAGCCGCTTCAGGCCGCTCATCAAAATATTTTGGGCTGTTTTATCACCAATGTAGCCAACGATTCCGCACATAATTTCAATCCTTTCGGGCGCGTGCTCACCGGACGCAAACCTACGCTTATTATAGCGCCAGAAATGAAACAAATTTACAAAATTTTACAAAAATCAAAAATTACAACAGTTATGCCTGAATCTTTTTGGCAATTTCACCGCATCGAGCACTGACGTCTTTACGAGCAACCAATATGCCGTCTGGTGTGTTTACGACAACAACATTGTCGAGCCCAATGACCGCAACCGGTTTGCCCGGTTCCTCATTGCGAATGTAAGTATTCTCGACTTCAATTGTATGAATATTCTCACCGTTACTGTAGTTGCCATCCTCGTCCTTATGAACAACGTCATGCAAATCTTTAAAGTTCCCGATATCCATCCAGTCGAATCCGGCAGACACAACCGCTAGGCTTTGGGCTTTTTCGATCAATGCGATGTCAATCACCTTATTCTCTAAGCTCAAATACGCTTGGTTATAGGTGTCACTGCCGTACTCACTAATTGCCGACAATGCATCGAATGCCTCTTTTAGGTCTGGGGCGCTACGGTTAATTTCGTTGAGGAATGTGTTTGTCGACCCCACAAAGTACCCACAGTTCCATAGGTAATTTCCGGATTCCATATACTGCCGAGCGGTCTCGAAATTAGGCTTTTCTTTGAAAGATTGCACATTGTAGACGCCACTTCCCGCATCTAGCTCACCGTCGCGCTCAATATACCCAAAGCCCGTGGCAGGAAACGTCGGCTCAATGCCAATCATGGTAATCTCGTTGTTCGCTTGCGACACTTTCGCAGCTACTTCAAACGACCGCGTAAAGCCTTTAATATCACGGATGTGATGATCTGCGTGAATAAAGGCAATCGGCTCATCTTTATCGTGATGTCGCGCAATGTAATCAAGTGCAAACAAAATGCAGTTAGCGGTGCCGCGACGGCCTGGCTCAATAAGGAATGAGGCGTCAACGAGCTCTGGTATCTGCGCGCGCAATGCCTCAGAATGACTCGCTTCTGTAACAACGTACACCGTGCTCCCTAGTACAGCCGCGCGATCATACGCTTGCTGTACCATGCTTCGCTCATTCGTAAGTGCTAGCAACTGTTTTGGACTATGTGATGTCGAGAGTGGCCACAATCGTGTACCCGACCCTCCTGCAATAATTACGGTAATCATACTGCTTATTATAGTCCACCAGACGCCGCTATCGTGTTGTAATAACCACACAACCATCTTGCCAAATACCCACTAAATATGATTAAATAAGTATAAGTACTATAATAAATAAACAGAGAATACATTATGAAAATATATCACTCATCCCAGCAGCGTCCATTGCGCTTCGTGGCAATTGCCACGGGGATTATCGTGGTTGCGATGCTTGGGTGGTTGGCTTACGCATATAGTCAGCAAAAGTGGCCATTCGCCGCACAAACGACCGACTCCGCAACCGCTCCTCAAAATACGGTTGATTACAACGAGCCGACCGAAGACCAAGTGTCGGCCGGTGTAGCCGCCAAAGAAAAGGTAGCCAAAGACGCCACCACACCATCCACTGAACCATCGAGCACCCCAACTATCCCCGTCTCCTTTACATCCGTACAACCTGGGGAAACCGTATACATACGAACACTTATTGGTGCTGTCACATCAGGCGCGACCTGTTCACTCACTATGAGCGGTCCGAACAGCAAGTCCTACACCGCTTCTACAGGCGTTCAAGCGCTTTCAAGTAGCTCTACTTGTCAGGGATTCAATGTACCAATGTCCAATCTCGCACCTGGTAACTGGACGATCACCGTCACAGTTACAGATGGCGCGTCAACAGGCGCGGCGACAACGGAGAAAACACTATGATAGTGCGACTCGTTGCACTGCTTGTCCTGCCGATTCTCGCCGCTATCGGCTTGTCGAGCGGCACCGCACACGCTGCGACTTTTGATCCAGGCCGCATTATTGACGATGTCATCTTCACCAATGCGTCCACGATGTCCGTGGCTCAGATTCAAAATTTCCTTAATAGCAAAGTACCGACCTGTGATACTAACGGCACACTCCCTGCGTCAGACTTCGGTAGGCCCGACCTGACCCATGCGCAATACGCCGCAATGCGCGGCTGGCAGGCACCCCCCTATACTTGCTTAAAAGACTTTAATGAAGGTGGACGTTCGGCTGCGCAGATAATATACGACGTTTCACAGCAATACCAAATTAACCCACAGGTATTTATTGTACTCCTCCAAAAAGAATCCAGCCTTGTTACCGATACGTGGCCACTTAGCTGGCAATATCGTTCTGCGACCGGCTATGGCTGTCCTGATAGCACTCCCGGTGTCTGCGATTCATCCTACTATGGATTCACGAACCAAGTAAGCTGGGCTGGGCGACTTTTCCGTTCGGTCATTAACCAAAGTCCTGGCTGGTACTCGCCTTATGTGAAGGGACAGAACTTTATTCAATGGAGCCCGATCGCGAGCTGTGGCGGCTCGATCGTCAATGTCCAGAACTGGTCTACGGCAGCGCTATACGACTACACACCCTACCAGCCCAATGCCTCAGCACTAAATGCCGGTTACGGTATGGGTGACGCCTGTGGTGCATACGGTAACCGCAACTTCTTCCTTTACTTCAATGACTGGTTCGGCTCCACTCAAACACCAAGCTACTCATGGCAATTCATGGGTCAATATGCATACACCGACTCATCAAAGACTGTACCAGCAAATCTCTCAACTCTAATGCCAGGTCAGCGTATTTACCTCGGGTTCACTGCCAAAAATACCGGGAACCAAACCTGGTATAACAACGGTGTCAATCCTGTTCGAGTAGGAACGACCAGAGGATTCAATCGCGCAAGTAGCTTCTACGATAGCACCTGGCTTGGTTATGGAAGACCAGCAAACCTCAAGGAGGCCAGTGTTGCCCCGGGCGCAGTAGGTACTTTCGAATTCTGGATAACAGTTCCGCCCGTTGCGCAAATATCTAATTTTTCTGAATATTTCGCACCTCTCGCTGAGGGTGCCGTCTGGATGGAAGACTGGGGTATGCACTATACAATGCGTGTGTCGCCGCCCATATACACCTGGTCGCTGATTGGGCAAGCTGCGTATACTGACGAGACAATGTCTACACCTACGGGACTAGACAGTATGACGCCTGGACAGCGGAAATACATAAATCTAGTGATAAAGAATACCGGCAACGTTACCTGGTCTAATACGGGAAGTAACCCTATAAATCTAGGGACGACACGAGCGACTGATAGGTCAAGTGCATTCTACGACTCAACTTGGGTCAGCCCTGGGCGTCCCGCCCGGATGCAAGAGGCGTCCGTGGCACCAGGACAAAATGCAACCTTTAGATTCTGGATGAAGAGCCCGACCCTGCTGCAGTCAAATAATTATCGAGAGTACTTTGCCCCGCTAGCCGAAGGCTTGGCTTGGATGCCAGACAATGGGCTAAATTACACAATTCATACCAGCGCTGCCGTATTCACCTGGTCGCTGGTCGGGCAAGCTGCGTATACTGACGAGACGATGTCTACGCCTACAGGGCTAGATGTCATGAATCCTGAAGAGCGAAAATACCTTCACTTGGTCATTAAAAATACAGGCAATACCACCTGGCTAAACACGGGCCCGAACCCCATTAACCTAGGAACAACACGTGCAACCGATCGGCTTAGCAGCTTCTTTGATGAGTCATGGATTGGTCAATCCCGTCCCGCCCGCATGCAAGAGGCGTCCGTGGCACCAGGACAAAATGCAACCTTTAGATTCTGGATGAAGGCGCCCCATTCATGGACCGATAAAACCTACCTAGAATATTTCACACCAGTTGCCGAGGGGATTGCATGGATGCCTGACATTGGGCTTAACTACTATATTCGATCAATGGGCGCGAAATACACCTGGTCTCCGGGTGCGCTCTCTGCGTACACAGACTCTTCGAAGGCAACACCGGTCGATCTTTCTACTCTCACATCAGGCCAACGAGTATATATTAGCTTCAGCGCAACAAATACCGGCAATATCATATGGAAGAATACCGGCAGCTTTCCTTTGCGTGTAGGGACTACAAATCCCAATGACCGCATAAGCCAGCTCTGCGATCCGACATGGATATCATGCACACGCCCCACGGTAGTACGAGAATCAGCCGTCGGTCCTGGACAGATAGGTACTTTTGAATACTGGGTCAAAGCACCATCCAATAGCGGCAATTACATCGAGAATCTTAATCTATTGAGCGAACGTCGAGCATGGCTGACGAGTGCCGGATTTAGTTATACGCTGAACGTTCAATAGTCCTTAGTAACTAAGCGCGTCCTGAAGCTGCGCGTAAGATTCGTCCCAGGTAAATACTCGGTATTGACTAGCTACCTTCTTATTCGCTTCTTCGTATCGCTTTTCTGCGACGTAATAGTGTATTTTCTCCATACACTCCCTGGGATCATACGGCAGGAAGTAGTCGACCAGCCCATCACCAATTTCAAGCATTGACGATAAGCCCGACGATAAACAGAATTTACCGTGCTGCAATGACTCAGCAATTGGCAATCCCCACCCCTCGGCGATCGATGGGAAAATAGTGAACATACAGTTATCATATAACCAGCTCAGCTCAGTATCGGAAACCTTATCGAGCCAGGTTATTCGGGTCTTCGCATACGGATCGTGGTTAATCAAGTGACGCAAGTCGCCACTCAGCCACCCCGGCCTCCCTGCAATAACAATTGGCGGAATTTCTCGTTGTTCAATTTGGGCTAATTTTACTGCTTGATAAATAAGCTGGTAGTTCTTTCGTACCTCAAACGTACCAACTGCTAGAATAAACTCCGCCGCATCGAAGGATTGAGGCTTCGCTGACGTTGCGGAACTTATCGGGTTATCCCCAAGCCGTACCACACGTATTTTTGGCTGTTTTATCTCATGCTCGGTGCAGTATGTCTCGATGTCGCTCTTTGTCGCCTGTGATATGACTGTAATTATGTCTGCGCTCTTAATCGCGACTGCCATGTATTCCCCAAACTTTACCGACAGTTCCTCGGCAAAAAGTTGAGGTTGATATATGGGGAGTATGTCGTTAATGTGCTGGCAAAGGCGAATACCAACATGTTCTTTTGTTTCGATAATGCGCTGCAAGATAATAGGGCTATTCCAGCCGGCGCCCAACAATACAACGAGATCACCCTTTTCAAATACAGCATCAGGGAAAGCACTATTCACAGAAATTACCTGCTCATGAAACAAAAAGGATTTTGCTACAACAATACGGTGCAAGATTGCTCGTGTAACATGGTTCACGACCCTTACGTAGGGCCGTAGCCTCTCTTTACTTCGACCTGACAAACGGTAGTATGGCCCGCCCAGCATAAGCCGTAGCTTATGCCGACGCGTTACGCGCCCGACCATCGCCCCCGCTATGTCCCTAGACCGTTCCTCTACATCTGCAAGAGTTACCTCGAAGAATCTATCGACGAGCTCATCATATGCAAAGAACCTTGCCCCATCAGTCTCCAATCGTACCGAATACTCATATATTACCCGTTGAATACCCGTAAAGCTCCCACGCCATATCATCAAATCGGTTATATCAATCCACTTTGTCATAATGAAACACCGCACCCCGCACTTAAATTATCAATTCTCATATTAAACCCTTTGTCGTTAGTAATAGTGAATACATCACCCGTACTACCTGTCCATCGAATACTACTATATTGATCTGTGATTTGCTGCATAACCAGCACGTCAGCACCCCTTTTTATCGTAAGACCCCCGCTATCACCCACGGCTGCCATTTTTATGTCAAAACACATTGGCGCGTCGGTTACCTTTGCGCCCAGAAGTGAAGCAATCGTGAGCTCAGCCTTATTCAGTAACTCATACTCTGTCGCCAGCGGTGATTGAATGTTAGGTAGGTTGACCGCATAACCCTTAGTTATGGCTAGTATATTGCTGAGTGTGGCCCCGGAGTTAAGCGTAACAAGGGCAACCGTCGGGTCGGTATCCTCTCTTATCATCTTTAGTGAGTAGACGACTGGTTTTTCCGACTGGACAACACTAATGTTACTACCAAGCCTAGAAGCAATAGCCTCAACCGGTTCACCATGAACTACAATCGCATCAATTCCAAGATACCGAAGCGCTGGGAGTGTCTGTGGATCGCCAAGGTCTTTTAGGGAAATGTGTTCATTCTCTTTTGAATCAGTCGATAAGACACTATTGAATAGCTTCTTACCGTGTACGGCCTGCATGGTCATGTAATATACAACCGAATCATGTTCTAACCCAATACGATCGAGAGGGTATTCAGCTATAGCGTCGATAGACGAGGTGTCTTTCACTACCCTGTACGCCTTTGGCACATCCCTCTCATAACTAAACGTCATAGGAGAAAAAGGGCTATTTATTTGATATTCCAAGAGCACACCACAGAATACTAAGACGAGCAACAGCCAGGAGAGCCACTTCGGAAACTTGCGGGTTTTGATTACTGTCAACAGGTACGCAAGTGCGATTGAAGCGCCGGCAACAACCGCAATATTCACTACCAAAAACTCACGCGCAAAAATACGCCACATGGTTGTCACCTCAAGAATTACACCGCTCAGCGTATATAGCCCACCGTACTTTGGTGGCATTCCCGCCCAAAATGCAACCAAAGCAAGAACTGTCAGTGTAGTAATGACGAATACCGTGCTATACCTGTGCACCCTAAATGCTACGTTACGCTTCTTCCACCGGAGATAGAGGGAAGTTATCACACCAATAAGCAGGACTAGGCCGAGAGTCAAGCTTACCGACACCCTACTTTCACCAAACCCACACCAATGGCGCATGCCGACGTTCTTTGCCGTATAACCACTTCCAAATATACCAACCAGATGAATATTCGTAGGATCGGGCAATAGGTAGTCAATCGGAGTATTGCTACATAGCGTAGCGGCGGCAACTATATCACCACGCATTTTTCCCACTGTCGTTTCGATGGCGCCAGCATCACGTATGCGCACAGTAGCAATCGGGGCTATACATACGACAAACGCTACCATAGCCAACAAAATCGGGACGACGTACGGCTTTACTAACACAGCCAAATGATGAAGTGATAAGCGATGCCTATGGTGCCATATCCCCAGCAACATCCAAGCAACGGTTACAGAACCCACAATTGTTGCGGAGAGTAATATAAAATACGGGTCGAGGTAGGCGGATAGGGCAAGAAGTACGCCAAATAAAACCGCCGCCCACTTCTTTCTAGTCTGTAATAGATGAATATATAGCCACAGAATTCCGATTAATAATGCCGCGTATCCGTAGTTCGGATGGCCACCCACCTTGCTTTGCACGTACGGCGTGAATGCAACGGCATAACCAGCAATTAATGCCACCCACTTGTTGCGCGTTAAGTACGCGATAAATAGGCACATCACAACACCAGTCAGGATATAACCGACGATGTTATAGAGGTTGTATGCGCACATTGCACCAACTACCTTTGACGACACGTTCATCGCAACAGTCTGAATAGATGCGACGTAGCCCACTGGACTATATAGCGATTCACCATAGGGATAGTTCGTGCTTGTCTGGGGACCCCCGAATAGCGGCTGCTCGGGTTTAAGTGAGTTGCGCCAAATCGGCCCACCGGTGCTATCACCAAAACCATATATTGAATCATTACACTGCGTAAAACCTGGCCCCATATAGTAAGAGGTAAAGAATACATATGAACCAATCATTACGAACACAAACCAAGTCCTACAAAAGTAGGCGGCTGCTGAACCGATGACACTCAAAACCCTATCCATGTACCCCATTCTAGCATTTTAATCCGTACATATGTAACCTCCCTTACCTAAACAATGTCGTACAAGTGCTAAATGCTACAATGGTAAGTATGAACTGGTCATTAACCATGCCAAAAATATAATATGAAAAAAGAAATCTTATTCTATATAGTACTAACAAGTATCGCATCTCTTGTAAATTACCTCGTCTATCCACTTCTGGGCCGAATTCTCCCCGGGGATCAGTACGTTGAAATGACCGTGTCACTTACGCTTTTGACACAAGTCACGACATTTCTTTCGTCTATCATTGCTGTGACAATCGGTATCTCAAAAAGCAAAAGCTCCGAGAAGGTAAAGCAAAAGCTAACAGACTTACAGTCTATACTTTTTCAAGTTTTTCTCATCATCATCTTATTCTTTCTAGCTACTTCGCCTCTAACGCTCCCCCTAACCCATACACCCGTCTCGTACTCTATTCCTATTAGTATCATGATGTTATTGACAATTCCTATTACTCTCATATCTGGTTACTTGAATGGGAAGAATCGGCTAAAGAAGCTGGGAGGAATTATACTCTTTTCAGCCATCCTTCAGGCCACGATTGGCATATCTGCTGCTGTTACTATGCATAACGGACTAGCGACTATCTACGCTATGTGTTTAGCGCAGATCATAGCGGTGGTGATTATATACGCAATCATTAAAGAAGAGCACCTGCCAAATCCATTGGGTTCTTTACGCTTACATATGTCTTTTTCAGATCCATCAAATCGTAAGTTAATCTTTAATGTACTTGCAGCAGGGGTCTCAATTCTAGCGCTAAGCTTAACTCAACTACTAGATCTGATTGTTGTTCAGGATATAGCCGATACAAACATCAAGCAATATACCGACCTCTACATTATAAGTAGAATGGTATTCTTTGCTGGGATGATATTTATATGGCCGTTCTTGGGTCAAATAGATGTTGTGAATAAGCTCAGAAATCGTCTTCTTTTCTTGAAATTGCTAGGGGTATTCCTGCTCGTATCAATCATCACGATATTAGCAATGGCATTAGCCGGGAGTAGTATTATTCATATTCTCTTTGGAAGCATAGCTCCGATGCCACACATACTAACCCTGGTCACACTATCGGTAGTCTACAAACTCTGCCTCCTTATCATTACAGCAGTCGCACTTTACCTAATAGTCTTACAGAGATACAGCTTTATTTCTTTATGCCTACTTACGAGTGCATCATTGTATGTATACTCACGAATTGCGGGCGACATGCTTAGCACCATTCCAGCCCTAGTCGGTTTAAATATAATTGTCATAATTTGCGCACTTTGTGGGTTATTGCTTGTTTTCACAGACAAGAATAGCCAAAAATAAAGAGACTGAGGGCCCCGCCTTAGCCGGTATTCTCTCCAGCATACTCTTTGTTGTATAATGAAATGTGATGATAAAACTTATTAAATCCACCTTCTACAACGAGTCAGACACGAAAAATAAGTTGGTTAATTTCGTGCAGAATGCAGAAATATTAAGCTTCGGCCCAGAGTGTCAGAAGTTTGAACAAAACTTTGCAGCTTGGCAAGAAAGCCAGCAGTGCGTATTTGTAAACAGCGGGAGCTCGGCCAATCTTGCCGCAATCCAGGCCCTGCTAAACCTAGGCCGTCTCAAACCGGGCGACCCTGTCGGCTTCTCCGCACTAACATGGTCAACCAACGTGATGCCCCTACTCCAGTTGGGCTTAAAAGTCGTGCCTATTGACGTCGAGCTTGACACGCTGAATGTATCCAGCGCGCAATTAAAAAAGACTTTTAAAAAACACGGCATCAAGATGCTCTTTATCACCAACCTACTCGGGTTTTGCGATGATATAGACGAAATTAAGAAATTCTGCGACAACGAAGGTATCATCCTCGCCGAGGATAACTGTGAGTCGCTTGGCACTGTGTATAAGGGAAAGAAGCTTGGAAACTACGGTGTTCTTAGTACATTTTCATTTTATGTCGGGCATCACATGTCAACAATTGAGGGTGGCGCGGTGTGTACTGATGATGAAGAGCTGGCCGATATGTTGCGCCTTGTTCGTGCCCACGGCTGGGACCGCAACCTCGCCGAGAAGCAACAGCAGAAAATCCGCAAAGAGCATAACGTAAACAGCTCATTTTACTCGCGCTACACCTTTTACGACCTAGGGTATAATTTACGTCCAAACGAGATTAACGGTTTTATTGGAAACACCCAGATTCCTTACCTCGATGAGATCGTATCTACCCGCGAGAACACATTCCGAGAACTCGCGAAAGAGATTTACTCTCATAAAAACCTTTTCTACCCAATCCGCTACGAACACCTCGACATTGCCTCAAACTTTGCCGTACCAGTAGTTTGTAAGACGAAGGAGATCCGCGACAAGCTCGTTGAGGCATGCGACGGTATCGTCGAATTACGCCCAATTGTGGGTGGCGACATGACGAAGCAGCCCTTTTTCGCAAAATACGAAAAGGATGCCGTGCTAAAGAACTCGAATGCAGGGCTAATCCATGAGCAGGGACTATACTTCGGGAACAACCCCGAACTCACGACAAAAGAGAAGAAAACGATACTAGATATATTCACGAAAACAGTAAAGACACTGGGCTAGCTGTTATGAGCAATAAAAAAATAGACCCAAGCACGCCAAAGACCCTACACGTACTCTTTACGGGGCTTGTGTACAAAGGAGTTATCACTGGAGGTGATCAATTATTCCTAGACATCGCACCTCGACTACCTAAGGATCTGAGGATCACAATCGTAACTTCCGAGTTCGCAAAATCTTATTGGGACGAAATTGACCAGTCCAACATTGAGCTAAAACTACTTCCACCAAATATCTTTGAGAATAAATCAAACCCCTTTCTGATCTTTATATCATTCGTGATACGGGCGTGGCAAACGTATCAAATACTAAAAAAGGATGACGTTCAGACGGTGTACTCATGCTCTGATATATCTTATGCCGACATATGGCCCGCATATTGGTTAAGGGCTAGCCAGCCTAACGTTAAATGGATTAGCCGAGTTTATCACGTACTACTCCCACCCAAAGAGCGCCAAGGCAACTGGTTTGTAAATATCATTGCATTCCGACTCCAACGACTAAGCTTCTGGATGATGAAACGGCGCGGGACATCAATACTTGCCCTAAATTCAAAGCTTCGCGACGAGCTTCTTGCCCTAGACTTCCCTAAGAATAAGCTAGATATTCTTGAGGCGGGTATAGACTTTGAAGAAATACGTAAATTCAAAAAGACAGCGAGCTATCCGTATGATGTCGTTGTTCTCGGTCGCATCGCACCAGTTAAGGGCATCTTTGATACCGTGAAGGCATGGGAAAAAGTTCATACTGCGATCCCAGGCGCGCGGCTCGCGTGGCTTGGCGGAGGCGGAGACAACCACAAAAAGAAGATGGTTGAAATGATAAAGCAAAGGTCACTGTCTGATACATTTGAGCTACTTGGTTATGTATCGAAGGATGAAAAGTATAATATCTTGAAAAATGCTAAGGTATTCTTATGTCCCGATCATGAAAATGGATGGGGACTTGCAGTATGCGAGGCCATGGCATCAGGGCTACCAGTAGTTTCATATGATTTAGACATATTTGGTAATGTTTACCACAAGGGATACCGCAGTGTTCCTCTATTTGACACTGAAAGCTTCGCAAAAAAGATAATCGAATTGCTACAAGATAGTTCTTTGCGTAAATCTATATCCAACGACGCAATCAGCCAAGCAAGTGAATTTGATCATAAAAACGTTGTTGATAAGTTAGTTAAATTCATTGGCTAGTTTATGCCAATCCTACAGGAGAACAAATCATGACAAGCAAGACTAAGCTCATCTCGGTCATAGTTCCATTCTTTAATGAAAGTGAAAATCTTGAATGGCATCATAAAAAGATGGTGAATTACCTAAAGATGCTACCTGTAAATTATGAATTTGTTTACATCAACGATGGTAGCTCTGATGGGTCTCTAGAAATAATAAAAAAAATTGCAAAAAACGATTCCACCGTTCAGTACATTTCGTTCTCACGTAACTTTGGCAAGGAAGCAGCCACAACCGCAGGGCTCGCAAAGGCCAAGGGCGACGCAGCTGTTATTATTGATGCCGACGGACAGCACCCAATCGAACTGGTCGGAACATTTATAGAAGAGTGGAAGAACGGCTATGCCACTGTTATCGGTGTCCGCACAGAAGACGGCGAGAGCAGTCTGATGAAAAAAATTGGATCACATGCCTTCTACTTTATCCTACGCCTCCTTGGGTCCGACAACAGCAGCCAGCACGGGCTCACCGACTTTCGACTTATCGACAGGAAAATTATCAACGAATACAACCGTCTATCCGAACACAATCGTATCACGCGCAATCTGCTTGATTGGCTTGGCTTTAGTCGCAAGCTCGTTCCGTTTGAAGCTGCGGAACGACACGCTGGTACCGCATCTTACTCACTGAAAAAGCTAACCAAACTGGCTATCGATGGCGTTGTAAAGCACTCAACCCGCCCGCTCAAATTCATCGGCATCATTGGGCTCATTATATCTACTATCACCGCCATTCTTGGAGTCTTCATCATTGTCGAGCAATACATACTCGGAGACCCAATGAACCTCTACATTACCGGCTCTGCCCAGCTGGCAATATTCCTTAGCTTCATGGTTGGTATCGTCCTGTTTTGCCAGGGCTTACTGGCGCTCTATATCGAAAACGTCTACTACGAAACACAGAACCGCCCACTGTACGTAATCGAAGACCAGTCGTAGTCTATGAACATCGTCTGGCTATCCTGGAAAGATAGAGGCCATCCACTCGCGGGGGGCGCTGAAAAAGTCTCCGGTGAAATTATGGATCGGCTTGCGGCTGATGGTCATAGCGTGCGACTCATTACTGCACAGCACGGACAGACCGCTTCGCACGAACAATTCGCACCTAACCTTGAGATTTATCGTGCCGGCAATCGCTACACAGTTTACCCAAAGGCGCGTCAATTATTTAAACAAGTGGGTGACGACTGGGCAGACGTGGTGATCGATGAAATGAACACCATACCTTTCGGTGCAGGGTTCTACGCAACGAAAACCGTCAATATCCTCCTGGCCTACCAATTAGCTCGCGAAGTGTGGTTTCACCAAATGGTATTCCCCCTGTCTGTCGTCGGCTATCTCCTTGAGCCACTCATGCTTCGAATACTCGCACAGGGTAACTATCGCCGCATCGCCACAGAGTCAAACAGCTCCAAGCTAGACATGGAGCGATATGGACTCAAAAACATCCAGACTTTTCGGGTAGGAATACCGACAACCCCACTCACCGAACTTCCTGCAAAAAATGCACCGACAGTCGTATTATCACTTGGCGCACTTCGCCCCATGAAACGCACCCTCGACGCCGTCAAGGCGTTTGAAGTAGCACATTCTAGCAATCCGCAGCTTCAGCTTATAGTCGCCGGGGATACCTCCTCTTCATATGCCCAAAAAGTTATAGCCTACGTCCATGCCTCGCCCCACAGTAATTCGATTACTGTCCTGGGGCGCGTCAGCAACGAGGAGCGCGAACAGCTTATGCAAAAAGCTGCTGTCATCTTGGTCACATCCATCAAAGAAGGTTGGGGGCTGATCGTGACTGAAGCGAATAGCCAGGGCACCCCGGCCATTGTGTACGACGTCGATGGACTACGCGATAGTGTTGCCGCTGACAAAACGGGTATTGTCGTCCCAAACAACGACTATGCGGCGATGGGTAATGCAATTAGCACACTCCTAGCTAACCCAGCTCGCTACGCCGACTACCGCCAACAGGCGTGGGAAATGAGCAAGGAGTATAATTTTGATAATAGCTACAGGGACTTTATGAAAATTGTTAACGAGGCAAACGACTATGATAAAAAGTAAGAAGCGACTCATTATCGACGGCGAAGTGCTTGTCATGCCTCACTTTAGCGGCGTGGGCCATTATACACTTGAAATGATTAAAGCGATTGACCGTCAACTAAACTCTCGTGATGATTTTACAGCTACCCTACTTATTCACTTCCGACATACCGAAAAAGCAAAACAATATGGCTTTAAGAATATCGAGATTATTCCTTCCCCGTTCTCATTACGCATATCTAATGGACTAAAGATCCGGAATAAGCAGCCTTACTTGGACTTACTTTTTGGAAAAGGCATCTATATATTCCCTAATTTCACTTCGTGGCCCCTCCTGTTTTCCAAGAGTGTTCCGTTCATCTACGACATATCGTACGAACGGTATCCACAATTTGCAGAGCCACGGAACCAAGTTTTCCTATCGGAGCAAGTAAAGAAAGCTGCCGCTCGCGCGTCGCATGTTGTTACTATTTCCGAGAGCGCCAAGCACGAGATTTGTGACTTCTACAATCTCCCCGCTAAAAAAGTAGGGGCGTACTACCCTGCAGTAGACACGGCGGTATACTATCGGCGAACAAACAAAGAGGTGACGGCGGTGAAAAAGAAATATGGGATAGCCGGGAACTACCTGCTGTTTGTTGGCAACATTGAACCACGCAAGAACCTAAAGAACCTACTACTTGCATACGAGCAAGTACCCCTTGACCTGCAGAAAAAATACCCACTGGTACTCGTAGGTGCAAAGGGTTGGCAGGACGACGAGATTTTTGACATCATCTCTCGGCTCAACAAACAAGGTAGTAGTGTGCAGCTTCCCAGCCAGTACGTCAGCGACAACGACTTGCCGGCAATCTACAGCGGCGCAACTGCTTTTATCTACCCAAGTATCTATGAAGGGTTTGGGATCCCCCCTGTTGAGGCGATGGCATGCGGAGTGCCGGTCATTAGTGCCGATAACACATCCCTCCCCGAAGCAACGGGCGAAGCTGCCCTGTTTGTTAACGCACTATCCGTCGACGATATTGCCGCGGCTATCGTGCGGCTGCTAGGCAGCCCCGAACTACGCCAGGAGCTTACGACCAAAGGCTACGCACAGGCTAGCAAGTTTTCGTGGGACGAAAGCGCCCAGAAACTACTTGAAGACATTCGGGTTATCCAATGACAAAAGTAGTTTGTTTCGATTTGCGATGCCTCCAAATTGGGCATGAAAGCAGGGGCATCGGCATGCATGTGCGGAGTATGCTTGAGAACCTGGACGCAACAGGGAAATATAAATACATCTTTTATACCTACGACTCCAGCGACCCGATTCAAACTCTGGGTATTAACCTGCCGGTAGACTATACGCTCGTGCAAACGAAAACGCTGAAGAAGTCTATTGATAGACCTCAGGATTTTATGCAGCTCGCAAAGGTTATTTTTCACAAGTTCTCGCCCCTGCGCGGCGACGACATAGACGTGTTTGTGCAGTTCGACTTTATGCTCGGACTCCCCAGGCTGACAAATGTAAAGCAAACCATCCTAGTAGCTTACGATCTGATTCCTCTTATTTTCAGGGAAGAATACATCCCAACACCCAAACAAGCCTTTGTGGCCGCTTCAGGCGTGCTACAAAAGCTTAAAAAGACACTTCGCGCTCTGTACTATCACGAAAGGTACCGCCTTCACTATAAGAACTTTGTAAAGGCCGATTTATTACTGAGTATTTCCAAGAATACAACAGGGTCTCTAACGGAAATACTGAGTATACCAAAAGAAAAGATCGTCACTATTCCCCTTGCCCCTGTTTTTAACACAGCGAATGCCACGCGCCCTGCTGGCTTCACTGTGGGCTTACCCTTCATCTTTTACATTGGCGCAACTGATGCACGGAAGCGGGTAGCCGACCTCATCAAAGCATTCGACCAAGTGCGTGCGACACACTCGATTACACTCATTTTGGCTGGGAAAGAGTTTGCAAAACGAAACAAAATCCCGAACGAAGAAATTGCTCACGCGCTACGCACATCACCGTATCAGTCAGACATCATCACACTCGGTTACGTAAATGATGCCGAAAAGCTGTGGCTCTATGAAAATGCCAAAGCATTTGTATTCCCTACGACCTACGAGGGGTTCGGCTTGCCTATCGTCGAGGCGATGCAACATGGCTGTCCGGTTGTCAGCTATGACAACTCCTCAATACCAGAGGTGGCGGATGATGCCGTCCTTTTGGTTCCCACGGGAGATGTAGCCCAGCTCGTCAAAGGTATCGCAAAGGTATTGGACAGTACCGCTCTGCGATATAGAATGGTTGCACGGGGATATGCCCTTTCTGAACAATACACGTGGGACAAATATATGAGAAAGTTTTACTCGGCACTGGAGGCCAAGGAATAATATGGCGAACAAACGAACATTACCGTACCCTGTAAAGATACTATCCCACGGCCTACGACTCCCTTCGTACATTTCCTTTTTCGAGAAGAAGGTAGCCCAACATGATGCGATCATTGAAGGCCTCTCCAATGAGGTCGCGGCGCTAAAAGACCAGCTCCAACAGACCACAACGCGCCTAGGGGTATACGAAAAGATGGACGACCGACTCATCGATATTCAGCATCAAATATCTTCTGGCCTCGCTACTCATGACAATCAAAAGAGTAGCGCTCAACAGGTGGTTGTGAACGCAACAGTATCTGACAATCATCGCTTTGATCAGTTCTATAAAGCGTTTGAAGATACCTTTAGGGGGTCGGAGGATGTAATACGAGGAAGACTCCTGGAGCACCTTCCTTTGTTTGAGAGCCTCCCAAAAAACATTCGCAAAAAGCCCACCATCGATATTGGGTGTGGGCGCGGCGAACTACTGTCTGTTCTGAGTGACAACGGGTTCAAAGTTATCGGTATCGACATGAACGTCGCCATGGTAAAACGCGCCAACGACATAGGCTTTGAGGCATACGCCACAGATGCTCGTAGCTACTTGGCGTCCCTGAAGCCGGGTTCTGTCGCAGCGATTACCGGATTTCATATTGTTGAGCATATCCCGTTCGAGTCGCTGATGGATATATTTAGTGAATGCTACCGGTCAGTTGCGCGCGGCGGTTTCGTGTTATTTGAAACCCCAAATCCAGAAACCTTTAGTGTTGGTGCCCACACGTTCTACCTCGACCCATCACATCAACGGCCCGTACCACCACAACTACTTCAATTCATGCTCGAATATGCTGGTTTCGCTTGTGAAATTATCCGTTTACATGAAGTTGAGGAGACGCCTAAGTCTACAACATCTGAGGTTGTACGAAAACTACATAAGTCTGCCTATGGCCCCGCAGACTATGCGGTAGTCGGCAGAAAAATGTAGGCGCTGTCGCTACTTAATGACTGTTAGTTTTACCCGTGGACTGACGGGGTGTGGTGTTGACTCGTCGTTCCTAACCGTAAATGAACCGGCGCTATGCCACCAATCTGACTGTGTTACGCCGTCCCGGTGGGTAACGGCTATCTCTACGGTGTACGTATCGTCACCAAAAATATTTGGAATAGACCATTCCATAGTCACACTATCACCTTTGTGAAAATCTCCGAGTCTAGTTTTTAGAATCTTGCTGTTTGTGCCACAGAGTAGTTGTCCGCTGGCATTCTTTATACCAAAACCAATGATAGGTTCGCTGATACTACCCAGGAAGTTTATCTTCGTCTCAAGCACCACCATATCCTGCTCAACAGTAACTATCACCTCTTCCGCCTTGGCATCACCAGTACCCCATCGGTCTGCCTTATCAGCTGGTTTGGCGGCCTTTTCCTCGGTGTTATTAAACAGCTTAATGTACTTCTCGGCAGCAACCTCTGGCGAGCCCGTGTAAAGCGTCTCGGCCTTATCGATCAGAATACATCGATCACAATATTCCCTCACCGCTCCCATGTCGTGACTGACAAATATCACCGTCTTCTTAAGCTTCTTTAGTGTGCGGAAGTAGTCAAAACATTTCCTTTGGAAGGCGGCGTCGCCCACAGCCAATACCTCATCGATAAGCAACACATCAGAGTCGGCTAGAATTGTAGCGACAGAAAAGGCAAGTCGAACCTGCATTCCCGACGAGTAGTTCTTGAGCGTCTGATCCATAAATCGCTCTAGTTCTGCAAACTCGACAATGGCATCATATTTCTGGTCAACCTCTTGGTTCGAGAATCCCATGAGGGCTCCGTTTAGGTATACATTCTCACGCCCAGTGAGTTCCGGATTAAACCCTACGCCAAGCTCAATAAATGGCACCAGGCGGCCGTTCACCATCACGCGCCCCTTGGTTGGCTGGTATATCCCAGCAATGATCTTCAGGAGCGTACTCTTGCCCGACCCATTCCGGCCGACAATCCCAAAGAACTCGCCCTTCTTTACTTCAAAATCGATTCCATGGAGCGCGTGTTGCGTCTCGGTTTTTAGTCCCTGGCGACCACGAAAGGGGTTTACAAATAAACTCTTTACTGAGTTAATCTTCTCGTGAGGGAGCTTGAAGTTCTTCGATACATGCTCTACTTTAATTGCAATTTCGTCTGACATGTTCTAAACCTCCTCCGCGAATGTTGGCGACTGACGTTTAAAGTAGGCGACAGATACGATCAAGAGCGCCACAACGATACATAACGGCACGACCTGAACATACCACTTATCTACATGATTCCAAACAGTCACCGTATCGGGCGATATCACCGCCCAGCGCGCGTCCTGAATAATCTGCGCCATTGGGTTGAGTAACATAGCCTGTGAAGCCACAAAGGATACCTTCGCGACCATACTTAACGGATAGAAAATTGGGGTTGCGTAGAAGCCCGCCTGCAAGACAAGTTCCCATATATAGCCAATATCCCGAAGCTTCACCGTAATTGCTGATAGTAAAAACGCCAGAGAAAGGCCAAGAATGAACAGCTCCACGACGATAGGAATGATGAGCAGCGCCCGAGGTGATATCTCTACCCCATTTAGCACAATAAATACGCCAACCACCAGTAGGTTGATAGTCAGGTTAATAAGAGCAGACAGTGCACTTGCAAGCACCACCACATACCGTGGGAATGCCAGTTTTCGCATTAAATCACCCTTACCAATGACCGCAGACATACCGTTGAGCGTCACTTCAGAGAAAAAATTCCAAAGGACCGTACCAAGCAGCAAGGCGACCGCAAAGTGTGGAATGTCAGCCCCAAACTTAAGAAATCGCACAAACACCACATACATCACCGCAAACATTGCCAGCGGCTTGAGAAGTGTCCAGACATACCCGAGCGCAGACCCCTTATAGCGAAGTTTGAAGTCGGTAATGACTAGTTGCTTTAAGATTATCAAAGAATAAGAATATCGCTGCTTAAGGCTAGAAAGAATATGGGTCATCTAAGGTATAATTATATAAGAACTCGTACGATATTAAAATAAGGGATACGAATTACAAATGTCAAAAAAAGTTATCATAACTGGCGTCAATGGATTTGTTGGCGAACACGTAGTAGATGCGTTCCGCGCCGAAGGATTTGAAGTTATTGGCGTTGGGTACGACGCTAATCCAAGTGAAACTATCGTTCATAAGGTATCCTCATATATCCGCTGTAACCTTGTTGACATGGAGTCGGTCGCGCAAATTGATTTTAGTGATGTTTGGGCTATTATTCACCTTGCCGGGCTTTCGAACGTTGGGGAGTCGTTCAACAAACCTCTCCAGTATATAAACGACAACACCTCGATGATATATAACTTACTAGAACACGCTCGTACTCATGATTTCAAGGGACGCACTATCGTCGTTAGCTCTGGGGCGCTCTATGATTCCCAGCAGCCGCTTCCCCTTACCGAAGATTCACGATTGCTTGAAAACTCACCATATGCCGTCGGCAAGCTCGGTGTTGAGCATGTCGCTAACTACTATAGGTTACGCGGACTTGATGTTGTGGTTGTGCGACCCTTTAACCACATTGGACCCAACCAAAAGAAGGGCTTCCTTGTCCCAGATCTGTTCGCACAACTCCAAACCGCACAGCAAACCAACGCTACTAGCATTTCTGTTGGTAATCTTGCCACGCGTCGTGACTATACCGACGTCAGGGATATTGCACGCGCCTATAGGCTTATCGCGCTTGCAGACAACCTCAACTATGGCCTATACAACATTTGCACTGGTCGTAGCTTAGCCGGAACCGATATATTGCAATCACTCCAGGCCGCGATGGGCGTCCTAGATATTGATCCAGTTATCGACGGAACCAAGGTTAGGCCAACCGACATCATGGAGATATACGGCGACACTTCCCGGCTCACGAGTGACACCGGTTGGGCTCCCCAGATTCCGATCGAGCAAACAATCCACGACTTCATCCAGTCTCAAGAGTAAGGTGTGAAAGAGTACGGTGTATGAAAATTAGGATACAAATGGTAGTTTTCTGGAAGCATCCTTGAGTCGACTATTCCCAGGGGAATTTTCCGCCCCACGACGCGCGTGCTTCAGATAAAGCCTTTTTTTCAGCAGCTATATAAGAGGGGTTCACCTCGGTACCGCCAACACTATTTACGCGAAGCGTGTGAGTCATATCGTAACCATCATAGCTGCTGGCTCGGTATATTTCCGCTATAATTGGAGCATTTAATTGCCTTAACTCAGCATTCAAAGCAAGTGTAGCCGTCTCATCATCGACATCCTTTGGTGAAGGGAGGACCCCTAAGGGCCCAATAAGGGTATGTCGTGTGTCCTTACCGTCAAGAACCATGTTTATTACCTTTGGTGCCATACGTTTCGCAACTCTTGTCGCATGAAGGGCCTCTGCATGATCATTGTTGATTTGCGCCTGTTCTCTTGCGTACTGGAAGCCTTGCGCCACCTGGTCTCCAGAAGTGGCTGAATGTAGTTTATTACTCATATTGAATATTATACACGAAATTTGTTAAAAAGTCAATATGCATATGGTTTAGGCCTTTTTCTAGTTTCAGAAGTAGTATTGCTATATCGTCTTATATATGCTATAATAGTACTATGTCAAAAGGCGTCCTCATTACTGGTGTTAACGGCTTCGTCGGAAAGCACGTTGCAGATAGATTTCAGTCTCTTGGGTTCGAAGTGACTGGTACCGCCCGCCAACGATCACCTAAGCCTGAGGTGGCTTCATCGCTCGATAACTACATCGCCGCGGACATGCTTGATGCACAGGCAGTCAATCACCTAAGCCTAGACGGGGTATCGGCAATTATCCACTTAGCGGGACGGTCATCTGTCGGTGAGTCTTTTCAGCATCCCGGCGAATATATCACGCAAAATCCTCTTATGACCCACAATCTGTTTGATCACGCCCAAAGGCAGGGCTTCGAAGGACGAATTGTGTCGGTTAGCACCGGTGCGCTTTACGACCCCAACCAACCACTCCCTCTTGGTGAAGAATCTAAGACCGCTCCAAACTCTCCGTACGCTATAGGCAAATTGTCTGCTGAAGCAGTTGCGCTTTATTTTAAGTCCCGCGGTATCGATGCCGTAATCGCCCGCCCCTTTAACCATATTGGACCAGGCCAAGGTACGGGCTTCCTACTCCCCGATCTATACAGTCAATTACACTCAAGCGAATACGGTCAAACGTTACGTGTTGGCAACCTTGCTACACGTCGTGACTACACTGATGTTAGGGATATCGCGCGCGCCTACAGTGACCTTGCGACAGCCCAAAGTCTCGGGCGGAGTATTTACAATATATGCTCAGGAAAAAGTCTGTCGGGATTAGAAATTACCGGCATGATTAAGGACGCTAGCGGTCGACAAGATGTTCAAACTACCGTAGACCCAGCAAAAGTACGCCCGAATGAAATCCTTGATATCCGGGGTGACTACAGCCAGCTCCATGCTGATACTGGCTGGGATCCACAAATTGATATACGTCAAACCGTTGCAGACTTTGTTGCCCACCCAGTTGTAGACAACAGGTAAGAATCCCTACTACTTCTCTATTTCAAGATCGTGAGCTACCATCAGCTTCACAAGGCCAGGGAAGTCAACTTCGCGCTTCCAACCAAGCTGCTTTTCGGCCTTTGTTGGATCACCAAGCAGTAAGTCAACTTCTGCGGGGCGCATAAACGCAGGATTCTGACGAACATACGGCTTCCAGTTATCGATGCCGATTTCTTTGAAGGCAAGGTCCAGGAACTCTTCGATTGAGTGCGTCTCGCCCGTAGCAAGTACGTAGTCGTCTGGCTTATCCTGCTGCAGCATGAGCCACATACCCTTTACGTAGTCACCAGCGTAACCCCAGTCACGCTTTGGCCACAGGTCACCAAGTTCAATGTAGTCCTGCTTGCCAAGCTTGATACGCGCAACTGCATTTGTAATCTTGCGAGTCACAAATTCGATACCACGGCGCTCTCCTTCGTGGTTAAACAAAATACCAGACACTGCATACATACCGTAGCTTTCGCGGTAATTTTTAGTAATCCAGTGGCCGTAAAGCTTCGCTACACCATATGGGCTACGTGGGTGGAACATTGACTCTTCAGTGTAGCCTTTTTCAGGACGATTGTAGTCGAGTCCACCAAACATTTCAGATGTTGATGCTTGATAGAAGCGTACATTATTTGGCTTGTCGTAGAAGCGAATTGCCTCAAGGATATTCAATACACCCTTACCCGTTACGTCAGCCGTAAGAATAGGATTTTTAAATGAATAGCCAACATGACTAATTGCGCCAAGATTGTAAACTTCGTCAGGCTTAGACACTTCAAGAGCACGAATCAGGGAAGACTTATCCGTTAGGTCTGCTTCCAACAGGTGCACGTACGGCATCTCTTCCTCGACTTCTTTGCGTCGTGGGTTGTGCTGGCCACGAATAATGCCATACACTTCGTAATCTTTTTCGTGAAGGAACTTAGCCAAGTGGCCACCATCTTGACCCGTAATACCTGTAATTAGGGCGCGTTTTTTCGTCATATTATTGCTCATACCTCAGATAATCGTTGTTTTGTATATAAGCTATATTGTACCATCTCTGTACGACAGATGTAAGCCCACCTACACTTCGGCTGTGTAATCGATAGTCTTTCTGTGGAGTTCTTCGAGTGTCATGCCAGCCTCGGCTGCAAGTGCGAGTGCATACGCGTGGGTTGCGGCACTATGGCGCACGATGGCTTCGTTGTGGTCGACAATGCCATGCTCGGCAACAAAATCGTTAAACGATCCTGGGTTTAGCTCTGCTGCAGATGGTGTTTTTGGTCGCTCGGTCATAGTGGTACTCCTCTGTATTTATTCCTATTGTTTCTAGTATAGCCTATACTAGGCAAGGTATGAGGTTATTAGAATACGAAGCCAAAGCTATCCTAAAGCAATTCGATATCCCGGTTCCGGGTGGCACTGTAGCCCGCGCCGACGACACGCTTCCCGCCGTGCCCATTGTCGTCAAATCCCAAGTGCCGGTTGGTGGGCGCGGCAAGGCGGGCGGCATACAAATAGTCACCGATACATCCGAACTAGCGGGCACCGTCGACCGCGTCCTCAATCATGAAATCAAGGGCCACACACCGAACGCCGTACTCTGCGAAGAACTCATCGATATACAAAACGAGTATTACCTGTCACTCATCATCAACCGCAGTGAGTCGTGCATTGAACTCGTCGCCCACCAGAACGGCGGCATAGAGGTCGAATCGAACGACGCGGCCGGCTTTTTACACTTCACCCTCACAGGCGACAATGCCGACGCGGCTGGCGAGGCGCTCGCGGAGCTATACGACCTACCAGACAAAACATTCATATTGCAGGATATGGTCGAGCATCTTTACGGGTGCTTTACACAAAGTGACGCAACGCTGCTCGAAATCAATCCTCTTATATTGACGGCGAGTGGCGACATTGTAGCCGGTGACTGCAAAATGGAGCTCGACAACGCCGCGGCCTTTCGACACCCTGAGTGGGACTTCGAAGACAAACCAACCAGTGCCAATTTTGTGACCCTCGACCCCCAGGGCACCGTTGCAACGATTGCTAATGGTGCAGGCCTAGCCATGGCCACCGTGGATGCTGTTACGGCAACCGGGCTTACTCCTGCTAACTTCCTGGACATTGGTGGTGGCGCCACGACAGCAAGGGTAGTGGAGTGCTTCCAGCAAATTACCGAATTCCCGCACGTCAACGCCATTGTCATCAACATTTTTGGCGGCATCGTGCAATGTGACACCGTCGCACAAGCCATCATTGAAGCCAGGGGCGCATTCCCTGCGCTACCTACCCTGTATATCCGCCTCAGTGGTAACCGAAGCGACGAAGCAGCTGAGCTATTACGGCACGAGCAATTACCCCTTTATGCCAGCCTAGAAGAGTGTATACAGGAGTTAACACGATGAACCAAGCAACCTTCACCGGCAAAAACGTAATTGTACAAGGAATTACAGGTACCCACGGCGCCTTCCACACACGGAATATGGTAAGGTATGGCACCCAGGTCGTGGCGGGTACGTCGCCCACCAAAGCCGGCACGCAGCTGGATGGCATTCCTGTCTACGCTCGCATTGCCGATATCCAGGCGGATATGCCGGTTGAAGCCAGTGTCATTTTTGTACCGGCACCGTTTGCCAAAGCAGCCATCCTTGAAGCGATTGCTGCAAAGGTTCCGCTGATTGTGTGCATTACCGAAAACATTCCTGTTCATGATATGTTGATAATTCAACAACACTTGCAGGGAAGTGGTTCTGTGCTCATCGGACCAAACTGTCCTGGCGTCCTGGTGCCCGATGGCAACTTGCTTGGCATCATTCCCGCCCACCTAGCCACACCTGGCGACACCGCCGCGGTTAGCCGCAGCGGTACTCTCACCTACGAAGCGATGGACCTCCTGACCAGTCATGGTTTTGGCCAAAAGTACATCATTGGCATCGGCGGCGACATGGTTCGCGGTACTGGCTTCACAGAGTGCTTGGAACTATTCGAAGCCGACCCAGACATTAAGCGCATCGTTATGATTGGTGAAATTGGGGGTACTGATGAAGTGCGGGCGGCCGATTACATTCAGCATAACGTCACTAAGCCAGTCTACGCCTACGTTGCCGGGCATAGTGCCCCCGTGGGCGTACAGATGGGCCATGCAGGCGCCATACTCGGCACAAATTCCATGGAATCCGCCCAGGCAAAGACCGATTACTTACGCCAATCTGGCGTGACCGTTGCAGATAGCATTAGCGAGCTTATCAGCGCCATCGAATAGCGGTATACTGGGGATACTATGAAAAAATTGATTTCTGTTCTGATTCCTGCCTATAACGAAGAAGAGGTGCTCGATATGCTGATGGAGCGGTTGGGTAAGCTTGCCGCTGACCAACCTGGGTACAACTGGGAATTTATGTTCGTCAACGATGGTAGTCGTGACCGCACGCTCGAAATAATTAAACAGTATGCCGAGCGCGATGCACGTGTTTCGTACATCAACCTATCACGCAACTTCGGTAAAGAAACCGCCATGATTGCCGGGTTTGACCATGTGCGCGGTGACGCAGTCGTGAATATCGATGCCGATCTGCAAGATCCACCAGAGCTCATTCCCCGGATGATTAAATACTGGGAAGATGGCTACGATGATGTGTTCGCCCGCCGCCGTAGTCGTGCTGGTGAAAGCTTTGTGAAGAAGCTAACGAGCCAGATATACTACAAGGTACTACAGCGCTCCACGCGCATCCCAATCCAGATTGATACCGGGGACTTCCGGCTGCTCGATCGCCGCTGTATCGACGCGCTCAAACAGTTCCGCGAAAGCGAACGCTATACCAAAGGTATGTTCAGCTGGATTGGCTACAAAAAGAAGGAAATTCTGTACGACCGCGATCCGCGTGCCGCTGGCACAACCAAATGGAACTATGGCAAGCTCGTCAACCTCGCCATCGACGGCATCACCAGCTTCACGACGGCGCCACTGCGCGTGTCGACGTATGTTGGGTTTGTCGTTTCGGTTATCGCTTTTGTGTATATCCTTTACCTCCTGATTCGTCCGCTATTTGGCGTCTCCACAGGTGGCGGCTATTCGTCAACGATGGCGGCGATACTGTTCCTCGGTGGCGTTCAATTACTAAGCCTGGGTATCATTGGTGAATACATCGGTCGCATATTCAACGAGACCAAAAACCGCCCACTGTACTTTGTTGAGGAGTATCACGAAGCGCACCATGAAAAATAAGGCTCAGCTCGCGCGTTTTGGGATTGTCGGTGCCGCCAACACGGCGCTTGATTTTGGGTTGCTTTTTATCCTAAAGGCACTCGGACTACCGGTTGAGTTTGCAAATATCACATCAACGACCATCGCATTCTTGTTCAGCTTCTTCGCTAACAAAAAGTATACGTTCAAAACAAGTGGCACAAACGTGGTACGCGAAATGATACTATTTGTCGTAGTAACACTAACTGGACTATGGGCATTGCAAACATTTGTCATCGTATTAGCGATGCCATGGCTCACCGCAGTCACGCACCAAACAGATGTCGCCCTGCTCATTTCGAAGCTCATCGCAACGGTCGTGTCGATGACGTGGAACTACCTACTCTACACATACATAGTGTTTAAAAAACACTAACGCTTATAGTCATCTTGTAATCGCGTGATATCTGCTTCGTCTGAGTGCATGGTCGGGTCGGTATGTTGCCATATCTCCGCCACGAGTGTGACTCCGTCACCGCCACCAACGAGTCGGTGGCACTCCCCTGCTTCGAATTGCACGACATCGCCGGGGTTTGCTTGCACCATATCGCCCATTACTTCTGGGTCGAGGCTTTTGTGGTACCCGCCGCTTGTTAGGAACACCCATCGCTCTGCCCTACGGTCATGGCGCTGCCAGCTGAGACGCTGGTTTGGTTCAACATATAAAATCTTTGGGCTCAGCTCGGCTTCGGGGTTACCCAGGCGCGCCGCAACCGGGTCAACACCAGGGAAAAACTCCGTCACAAACCGGTCACCGTCACGATAGTCGAAGCGGACAAATCCACCCCAGGGGCGTGCATCGTCAATATCGGCAACCGTGTAGCCGGCTGCTTGTGCGGCAGCGACAATTTCGCGCATTGCCACCTCTTTAGGGTTTTGCTCCTGGTTAATTCGGTCTAGTTCATTGGAAAATTCTGTCATTTTTACTCCTTTGGCTATCCCTTTATTATACCGTATACTAAGGGGAGTTATGCATATCGTTATCGACGCCCGAATTATCAACACCTCAACCGGGCGTTATGTCGAACGGCTCCTTACCTACCTTCAGAATATCGATACATCGAACCAATATACTGTTCTCGTCCCTACAAAAGATAAAGATTTTTGGAAACCAGTTACAAGCAACTTTACCGTCGTATGTATCGATATAAGGAACTACACCCTTGTAGAACAGGTAGAATATAAAAGGATTCTTGATTCATTCCGCGCCGACTTAGTGCATTTTTGCATGCCACAACAGCCAGTCCTCTATAGCGGAGCAAAGGTCACTACTATTCACGACCTAACACTCCTTCGCACTTGGAATAGTGACAAAAACTGGCTTGCCTACCACCTTAAACAACTTGTTGGGCGATTTGTTTTTCATCATGTGGTCAAAACAAGCGCTCACATCATTACCGATTCAGACAATTCAAAAGATGATATCATTGAATTCGATAAGCGCGCTCAGGGGAAGGTGTCGACGATATATTTGGCTGCTGAGACCGAACACCACGCCACTCATGAGGTGACACTTCCTTTCAAAAAATACCTTTTATACGTTGGCGCCCAAAGTGATTACAAAAACATTCGAAGGCTTGGCGAGGCTCATCAACTCCTCCTGTCAGAATACCCAGACCTCGGTTTGGTACTTGTGGGAAAAAAGGGTGTACTTGCTTCCCGAAACGAAGAGTATTTTTCCGCGAGGGAATATAAAAATATCCATTTCACCGACTTTATACCAGATGCACAACGCGACTGGCTTTATGAACACTGCGAAGCCTACGTGTTCCCTTCGCTCATGGAGGGTTTCGGTCTGCCACCCCTGGAAGCCATGACCTATGGCACACCGGTAGTGTCCAGCAATGCCTCGTGCATGCCTGAAATCCTGGGTGATGCGCCTGTCTACTTTGACCCGACCGACATAAACGATATGGCGCTAAAAATTGGCGAAGTGCTCGGCGACGAAGCACTCCGCGCACAGATGATTGAGCGTGGGTACCGGCAGGTCGCCAAGTATTCATGGGAACGCACCGCTCAGCAAACCCACGACATCTACATGCAGGTACTAAAAAACGCCCAGTAGCGGGCGTTTTTTTACAGGCAAAAACCTAAGAACTCTTCTGTGCAATAATAATGTGGCGGTCGCGGCCTTCGCCTTCGCTGAAGGTTTGAACATCGCTATATTCCTGGGCAACCCGGTGAACAATACGACGGTCGGCAGCATTGATGCGCGCGATGTGCGAATCACCAGTCGCACGAACTTCTTCGATCCAGCCACGGGCTTGCTCGGCAACTTTTTCTTCACGCTGCTTCTTGTAATCTGCGACGTCTACATTCACCCGCGTTAGCTCTGCGTCTTGGTTGCGTAAGCCGGTCGATACAATGTATTGAAGGCTGCGTAGGGTTTCGGCATTGCGCCCAATCAGAATACTATTCAGCTCGCTGGACTCTACATACAGCTCAATGACATCTTCTTCTACGGTTGCCGTTACTTCTACATTCTCGCCAAAAAACGAAATAATATCCTGTAGGAACTTTCGTGCAAATTCAACTGACTCTGTCTGGCCCATACTTACCTACCTTTCACCTTGCGGTTATCTTTTGCTACTATCCGGGTAATGTGTGCTTCGCTCGCTTTTTTGGCGCGGGCTTTGGCTGAGGTCTTAGCGGGAATAGGGGCTGGCGTTACCTCATCGGCCAGTTCCTCGAGCTCTTCCTTGTCCTTACTAAGCAGATAGTGCTGCTGCGCAACGGCAACAAGGTTAGACGCCACGTAATACAAGGCCAATGCGCCAGGCAGGCTGACCATAATAAAGAACATCATGAATGGCATGATTTTCATCATATTACCCATCATGGCAGTACTCATGTCGCTTGGATCAGTTTCTTTACCGGCGGCGGTTTCTTTCATGATGTCACGGAAGCGTTTGGTCGACTTGTTGGTGGGCATGGTTTGCTTGGTCATAATGTACTGCGACACGCCAGCAATGACTGCAAGGGCCAGGAGGGGAATATCGGTAGTGTTATTACTGAATACCGTTTTCGTAAGGTCAATGAACCCGAGCATTGTGTGGTTAAAGTTTTCGGGGTTTTCGATAATCTTCTTGACCGGTTCGAGCGACTCGGTGAACGCATAGGCATAGTGCGCAACCTGGTCGCGGTGCAACGTCATCACCTGGATCACCTGATACAAACCAATAAAAATAGGCAACTGAATAATCAGGATAAGTATGGAGCGGAATGGGTTGATACCATACTTCTTATAAAGCTCCATTTGTTGCGTAGCTTCGAGTTGTTTGTTGCCCGCGGCGGCAGCTTTGATCTTTTTTAATTCTGGCTGCATCTTGCGCATCATTTTGGTCTGATGCAACTGGCTTTTTACCATTGGGTATAACGCGAAGCGAATCAGAATGGTAAACAGGATGATAGCGATACCAAAATCACCTCCAGGAATAAGGCTATACAACCACATCAAGGCATTAAAAATCGGTTTTACGACAATCGTTTCAAACATAAAATCTCCGGCTAGTTATAAAGTATAGTATACCACCTCTGGTGAGCGGGCGCTACTGTATCAGTCCGGCTTGCTCAAACAAGTCCCGTAGTACCGATACGAGCTCAGAGTGTTCAGCCGACAGGGCTTCACCGCTTGCTACAATGATAGCCACGTCGTGCACGCCGTTTGTTGGCAGAAAATCCTTGCGCAGGATTTCGTACACGCGACGCCTGATTCGATTACGACCGACAGCGCTTTTGTGTACCTTTTTACTTACAACAACAGAGTAGCGTGAGCGCTTACGGTGAGGGTTGGCGATAGATTTGACCACGAACAAATGAGACCGGTAGGCATCGGCGTTTTTGTACAGGAATCGCAGTCCCCCATGGCCATGAAATCGTAAGCGCTTCGTTAACATCAGTATTACCAGTATAACAAAGATGCTGAACAAAAAACCGCCCAGTTGCGGGCGGTCATTGGCTAGATGGCGATTTTTGCACGTCCCTTTGCTCGGCGACGCTTCAAAACAGCACGACCAGCTTTTGTAGCAACGCGAGCACGGAACCCGTGGGTTCGAGCGCGGTGGCGTGTGTGTGGTTGGAACGTTCGTTTTGGCATATCCTCGCTATTATACCCTTTGTAGGGGTTTTATACAATACTTCCTTGCTTCTCGTGCAAAATTATATTGTACTACGTCGATTTATCCACACTTCGGTGTGTTTTATCCACAGATTAACAGGGGCGGGATCGTTTTGTGGATAAGTCGCACCCCGGTTTAACGTGCTGAGCCGGGTAAAAAATCCACAACACTTACAAGGTTGTGGAAAACTCCCCCCTCCCCTATAATTACAGGTAGTTATTAGTTTCGGAGGGAGTTGTAGGTACAATGCATAACGCGTTATGGCAGAGTGTTTTAGGGGAAATTGAACTCTCTGTTTCGCATGGAAACTTCGAGACATGGTTCAAGAATACCGAGCTTATCAGTTACTCTGAAGACGAAGTTACTATCGGCGTTATCAACGTCTTTACCCGCACACAGCTAGAAAAGAAATATAACGATCAAATAAAAGAAGTGTTGCGCAATAATGGAATCGAAGCAAAACGTATTCGGTATGAAGTTATTACGAGTAAACGCAGTGTGATTAGCCGCGAAACAACAGGCCAGTCGCAGGTGGACGCGCGGGTCGAAGAACTCCTCGACAAGCCGACCACTCGTCGACCTTCGAGCGCCACGAGCACAACACCGTCGACAACCCTCAATCCTCGCTACACCTTTGCTAGCTTTATTGTCGGTTCTAGCAATGACCTCGCCTATACCGCGTGCCAGGCCGTGGCAGCTAACCCCGGCGTAAAGTACAACCCTCTGTTTATTTACGGGGGTGTTGGCCTGGGTAAAACCCACTTATTACAGGCAGTAGGTAATGATATCATCGCCCGCAATCCGTCGGCTAAGGTCGCCTACATTAGTAGTGAAACGTTCGTCAAAGAATTCCTGGATAGTATCCGTTTCAAAAAGAACGGGTTTAGCGATCGCTACCGCAACGTCGACGTGCTAATTATTGACGACATGCAGTTCATCGCCGGCAAAGAAAAGACTCAGGAAGAGTTCTTCCACACCTTCAACGCACTTCACCAAGCAAACAAGCAGATTATTATCGGCAGCGACAAACCACCACGTAGTATCCCTACCCTTACCGAACGACTCCGTAGTCGTTTTGAGTGGGGCATGGCTATCGATATCCAAATGCCGGATTTCGAAACGAGGTGCGCCATCGTAGAAACAAAGGCCGCCCAGAGTGGCATTACACTGGAACGCGAAACGGTTGAGTACCTTGCGAAAAACATCAAAACGAACATACGCGAGCTCGAAGGCGCACTCAACCAGCTGCTTGCCTACGCCGAGATGCGCGGTGTATCCCCTGACGTTTCAACTGCCGAAGGCTTGATTGGAAACGTGCGCCACAGTCGCCCACAGCACCTCACCCCTAAGCAGATTATCGACAAAACAGCCCGGCACTTCCAGATAGATAGCAAGGAAATTTGTGGCAGCAAGCGCGACAAACATATTGTCGTGCCTCGCCAAGTAGCCATGTACTTACTGCGTAGCGAGCTTCACCTTAGCTTCCCACGCATCGCCAATGAGCTAGGGCGCAAGGATCACACCACCGCTATCCATTCCGTTGAAAAGATTGAAAAGTCCATCAAGCTAGACTTTATGATTCGCGAACAGGTTGCAGAAATACGGGAGAAGTTATATGCCTAGTATGCTCGCTACCTGTGTACAATCTGTGAAAAACCTTGGGATGAGTCAGCGTATAACCAGTGCATGGCAATCCACAGTAATCGTCGCTACTCTACCTAAAGCCACTATGCTGTGGGTAAAACACTTATTTATCGGTGCTCTATCCCCCATTTCATCCCCCCAGTATTCCACAGGAAATTTCGCCTTTCCACCCCTGATTGAACACTATTTGTACCCAGTTTCCACAGCCCCTATAACTAGTACCACGAATTAAAAAAGGAGAATAAATAATAATTATGGAACTCTCAGTAACTCAAGAAAATCTGGCTCGTGCGCTCTCGGCAGTCAGTCGCGTGGCAAGTACCAAAGCAGGTTTACCAATACTTGGCAACATCCTCTTGCGCACAGAAGGCAATCGACTTTTGGTCGCGGCAACCAACCTTGAAATCGCGTCAACCTACTACATTGGTGCAAAAATCGTAAAACAAGGAGCAATCACCCTTCCCGCTCGCCTGGTTAGCGAATTTGTCAGTAGCCTTCCAAAGGGCACGGTAGAGTTATCGACAAAGGGCGCTCATATTACCCTGAGCTCGGGAACCTACCAATCGGTAATTAACGGCGTGGAAGCTGATGACTTCCCTGAGCTGCCATCAATCAACGAAGACGAAGCAGTAAAGTATACCATTGCAACCGCTGACTTCAAGCAAGCACTGTCGCAAACAATTATCACGAGTAGTAGCGACTCTACCCGCCCCGTACTGACCGGCGTGTACTGGCACTCGGTTGATGGTGCGCTGTACCTAGCAGCCACCGATGGCTACCGGTTGTCTGAGCGCCGGCTTGTCGAAAGCAAGAGCCAGATTGCTGCCATCGTACCGACGTCGAGTCTTCAGGAGGTGCTGCGCACGCTCACCGATACCATCGACGAAGTTGAGGTGTTGTTTGACGACACCCAGGTACGATTCCGCGTAGGGGAAGCCGAGGTCACAAGTCGATTGATTGATGGCAACTACCCAGACTATCGCCAGTTGATTCCAAAAGAATCAGAAACGGTGATTACGCTGAACGCCAGCGAATTTACTCGAGTCGTTAAAATCGCAGGTTTGTTCGCCCGCGAGTCTGGCGGCAGTATTACCCTTACTGCAGACGCTGAAAAACAAGAACTCAGTATTCATTCCATCGCTTCTGAACAGGGCGAGAATACGAGTAGCGCGCCGGCGACAATTACGAATGCTGGCCAAGTGACACTTAACTCACGCTACCTGAGCGAAGCACTTGGCGTGCTCGATGGTGACACGATTACGTTTCGATTTAGTGGCAAGTTATCACCTACCGTCCTGACGGCAAGCGAAAAAGCCCCCGACTACATGCATATCATTATGCCATTAAAGAGTTAGTATGCACGTCACAGCGCTTCACGTGCGGCAGTTTCGCAATCACAAAGAATACCGATGTCGGCTTGCCGCAACGGTTAATGTGATATACGGCAGCAACGGAAGTGGCAAGACCTCGCTCCTAGAGGCTGTATGCCTTGCCTATAAGGGTACGTCGTTTCGCGGTCACGATAAAGATATGGTTCACCGTGGAAGTGAATGGTATCGGGTATCGATGAGTGATACGTCGAATATCGACCGCGTGATTACGTTCGATAACAGGGGCGAACGAGCGCGCAAGCAGTGGACGGTTGATAGTAAGAACACCGCACGATTACCGCAGAAGTTCCGCTATCCGGTGATACTCTTCACTCCTGACGACCTCCGCCTGATTGACGGTTCACCAGCTCGTCGCCGTAAATATCTGGATGATATATTGTCGCAACTAAACCCTGCCTACCACACTGCTCTTCGCCGTTACGAGCGCGCGCTCGTGCAGCGCAATCGGCTACTTAAAACACGTGACGTTAGCGGTGACCAGCTATTTCCCTGGAATGTTATTTTGAGCGAGTCGGGATCGATGGTAATCTCCACTCGTCGGCAGTTTGTGAAAACGGTAAATGACTCTATTACTCAAAAATACCAGCAGATTGCGGGTGTAGCGGACGAGGACGAAGTGTCTGTCGAGTATACCGCCAAGGATACCTCAGCCCACGCTTTGCTATCGCATTACGAAGATTGTTTTGAGCGTGACAGATTGCAGGGGTACACGACAGCGGGTCCCCATAGGCACGATATTCAGGTGAGCCTGCGTGGTACGCCGGCAGAAAATCACGCTTCGCGCGGTGAAGTGCGAACAATTATTTTGGCTCTGAAGTATATTGAAGCAGATATGATTGCGGCTCAGTTTGGTACGTCGCCGCTTATATTGCTCGACGATGTGTTTGGTGAACTGGACAGTACGCGCCAGCAGCACCTTATTGAAACGTTTAATAATCAACAAATTATCATTACCTCAACCCATCCGATTGAAGGCATAGATTTTGCTCATCAAATCCGCTTAGCGGAGGGATAGTTCGTTGACGCTCGTCAGGAGCTCACGAGAAACGGTCGGCGTGTTATCGATGGTGAGGACGATTCGAGGAGCCCCAACAACCTGCCACTGACTATTTACTTTGTGAAGAATGGCGCGGTAGTACCCCTCGGGATTGCTTGTATCCATGCCGACGGGCGTGAGGATAATACCCGCCCATTCGCCACGCTCAAATAGTGCGAGGTTGTTAACTTCGAATCCGTCGATAACGCGTGGGTATTTTTGTAGGAGCGCACCCTGTACTGCGCCAAGTTCGGTGGTTGCAAGCTCGCCAAGCTTATCTGTGGAATAGTCTGGTTTTACGGTTAACGCTATATCGCCCGCTACTACAAAGGGTATTTGAACGTTTGACACGCCATCCCCACTAGGAACGTAGTAGTAGGCTCCTTCTTTGAGGCGGATTGATGAGTCGTCCGGGGTAAGGGTCTTCAGGCTTGGCATTGCTTCGTCGCTATCTTCGCCAGAGTGAATACTTATGGATTCTACACTTTGGTCGAAAGTGAAGCTGGCGGTGCGATATGACAGGAGTTCTTGAGCGACAAAATACCCAACAGTCGCGAGAATAAGGATGATAATCGGGGCTATAAAACGTTTCATACGAATGGATTGCTTTCATTGATGAAGTTTATTTTGTAATCAACCGGGTTGTACCCCCAGTTTGTGATTTGCGTTACTGCTTCTGTTCGATATACGGCCGGCGCGTCGATAGTGACGATAATTGAGTCACCAGTAGGGTCGGCGGGATCGGCGCGATAACCAATAGTGAACAACATGTTTGTATAGGGTAGCTGTTTGGTAATCGGATTTTTTTCAATGAATGCAGCGCCATTTTCTTCGGCATTAATCCCGGCTACGACTTCAATTGCCGAGTATTCGCCAGTTATCTTATTGTAAAGCTCTGTCGCTTCGGCTGTTTCGGGCGTTAGCCCGGCGACGAGTGCGGTTTGTGTGCCATCGGTTCGCACATCCAGCTCACCGGTAATAGTGCGAAATCCAGTGTATGATACTCGGTAAGTATGTTTACCGGGCGTAAGTAGCACCTCTTTCTCCTTTGTGACTTTCCCGTTTATCTCTACGCGTGAACTTGCTGGTGCTACTGCCACGGTGATACGCTGTTTACCGCTATTTTGCACTTGTGTGTAAACGACATAGCCAATCATTGCTAGGACGATAACGAGAAATCCGATGATGCCGATACGAATGAGTTTACTTGTCATATATTAACCACTTAACCCTTCTTTCTATACCATGTTGTGTTGCTTGCGGTAATACTTTCGCTTCCCGCCATCGGTGCGCGCTGGCACAAGGAGGCGGATGCAATTTTACTACCAAACCCAGGAATGTCCCCTACATAAATGAATGTGTGACCGGGAAGCATGGCTACGTCACCGGGACGCAGAGTGCCGGTGTCAATCACATTACCCCTTCCAAGATTCTCCCAATTATTATCAAGCCAAGCCTTTTGGGTTGGGGTTGGGCCACCTTTTCCACTGTGGTTGTATGTGGGGTCCCAGCCACTATCGGTGACGAGGCGCGTTACAAACCCGCCACAATCGGCACCATCATTTTCTACCGTTACTCCTTTTATCGAGCGGCAGTATGCGATTGTTGCACCGACGTATTCGCCAAGTTTTTGTGCCTCTGCAACAGCCTTCACATACGCAGGCATTGACTTGGTATATGGTTTTTTATGATAGGTTGGCCACGCATACGCAAGGGTTGTTGCGCTTAGGTCGCCGCCCGAGAAGGTTGTTTCGAAATCTCCGCAGCCACCAGTAGTCGGGTCGTTGTCGACACCCGTTCCAGATGGATTCGCATCCTGGATTCCCTTCACAATACCATCAGTGTACTGCTGCAGCTGCTTTTCCGAGAGCTTCGTGCTGCCGTGTGCAAATTCGTTATATGACCAAGGAACGGTATCGGCAAACAGTGAGATGAGAGGAATATTGCCCTTTGAGAATATCCCGTCACGTCCAAATGATGCGGTTTGTTGGGTGCCACTGGCATCGTCACCGACAGAGCGACCCTCTACTGCGGCGCGCGCTTTGATAATTGCCGCATTATATTTCGCACTCTTTTCGGCAGTTGCTGTGTTACTGAAGACTGCCTTCCGGTCACCGTACTGACGATACGCACCGACACGTTGCGCCCAACCCTGATTGACATCTTTATCTGAGTGGAGGCTTACGCCGAGGACTGCTTTGGCGGCAATAGCAGCTTCGGCTTTGGTGCGAAACTTAATTTGCTGGGTGTTGGTGGTTCGGGAGAGGACGACAGTGTACCCAACCTTTTCAAGCTCTGTCTTTACGCGGTTGGCGACGATGAGCATTTGCTCGGTTTCTGGCGTGTTGTAGCTTTCCGATGTTTTCAAGCCTGTTTTCTCGTCGATGTACGGGCTAATCGCCCCACCATGGCCTGGGTCAATGAACACGGTTCCCTTGCTGGTTGCAGAAATCGTTGACACGAGTGTCGATGTTTCTGTGCTTGGTGCTGTGGCGACTGGGGTGGTTGTGGTGGCGCCAGATTTCATCATTTCGTCATATATCTTTTGCCCAAACCCAGCACGTAATGCCGCGTGAGCATCACTCTGGTCGGCGGGTCGCTCAAAGCTACGCAACCATATGTCGGAAGCCTGACGAATGGACGTTGCGTTGTTAATTGCTTGCCATTCTGTCATTCCCGCGGGGCCAACACCGCTTCGTACTTTTCTTGTGGTGCTTTCTTGGTAGAGGAAGTCGAGCTCAAATGCAAGAAACTTGTCATTTACGGTTACGTCAACTCCGTCTGGTACGTAGCCGTTCGATGATTTTGTCGCTTTACCATATTGGGGCACGTAGTACTGCGAGAATACATCAGACATGCCCTCTCTCATTTTGTCGACAATCTGCGTACGTCGACTCCCTGTCCACTGTACAATGCCATAGCCTCCCGAGGGCCAGGACTGACTATCTTCTTGTCGGAAGGGGCTGAATCCGCTCTCGACCTGGATATTTCCCAAAATACCCGCTGCTTGCTGATTCGTGAGGCCTTTCCCGACGAGATAGTTCCACATTTTAGCTATATTACCGTCCCCGGTTACGGAAGTGCCGCTCGCGGACATCGTAAGGCACGAAACGGCGTTTTTGTCATAATACAGAATGTCATTTGACGAGTAAAAATCGAAATCAGTCTCTTCGGCAAAAGCAGGAGTTGCATTTGATACGACAAGAACAAGCACACTTACAGCTATAGCAAACCTTTTTATATGACGCATAACTACCCCCTCCCCCTACAGTCGGGCGTTGCTTCAGTTACGAGCAGCCCAAGGTTTGGCGCCTCGTCCGCAGCAAGGAGTGGGAATATGTCTTGTAGGCATACGCCAGCTCCATCATAGCTAAAGTCCATATGCAGGTGAGGGCCGCAGGAGTTTCCAACCTCTCCGAGTGTCATAATTTGCTCACCCGCTACTACGGTGCTTTTTGTCGTTACGTTATCGCCGTGCGCGTATGCGATGAGGACCTTCTTCCCTTGGTATTCAGACTCAATCATTAAGCCACCATTATTACCAACATTTGGGTCGCCTGTGCACATGTAGCTTGATCGGCCTAATGGGCGCTTTACTACTTTTCCACTAAGCATTGCGTAGACGGGGGTGCCCTTTGGAAGTGACAGATCAACAGAATTTTCATTTCCCGTAAACGAGCCCGCTCCGTTATGACCTCTTAGGAACTGACTTTCATTTTGATCCCAGAATTTTTTATCAACAGGCCACTTCATTTCACCATTTCCGAGCCCCACGCCAACGGCGGCCAAATCGGGCGCAGCTTGACCTGTAGTACTTGAGGTATATCCGTTTTCCATAGTATCGTTAACGCGTTGATCGATGTAGTGAACGTACATATCAACGGTTGTTTGTTCTTGGACTGTGAGGCCTGTCGTTTTGTCGGTAATAAAGCAGCTCTCGCCCATATCTACTGTCGAGTCTTCCCCGGTACTGCCAATCGGCACCTGGCGATCGATACAGTTTTTTACAAAGTCAATGTACGCCCCGACGGGATCGCCAGATGTTTCGTCAATAAGACCCTGACTGAGGAGTCGCGTGTTAATTGCATTAGGGTCGTCACCTGCGAGCTCAAGAGGGATGCCGAAGATTGGATTGCAGAAAGGATCGGTGGCAATGCCAATTGCTACGTAGTCAGGATCTTTACATTCCTGGAAGTCTGATTCGTCTGCGCTTGCCTGCGGGGTGAGGTTCGCGAAGGTAGAACCTACGATACTTGTAGGAATAGATGAAAGTTGAAGAACGGTACTGGGTGTACTTGCAAAAAATGGCGCAAAGCGACTATAGATACTACCTAGGAACGTATTTGGGTTGCTTGCGTCAAACGGACTGTGGGTCGCCTGGTCAAGTGTGCGGTATTCCTGTGCGATAACTTCGGTTTCGCTTGCATAGCGCGCAGCCTGCTTGGCGCGCAGTGGCGCGTTGCCACCACCCTGTGCGAGCTGGGAGTGGAGGTGTCCTGAACCAGACACGATAAAGTTCCCTGCCGTTTCACCGACAGTGTTTTTGTCGACTAATCGGCCAGCGATCATATCAGCCAAAAGTGCAGGCAAGAGGAGCTGTGCGGCAAAGGTGGCTGCAGCGATGCCCGCCTGAACGCCAATTTTTGCAAGGCTGATGGCTTGTCCACCTGGGATGATCCAGAGGAGTACACCCACGACGAATGATGCGCCCTGGACGAAGAAATTATTGTTGATCTTGCAGGTTGAATCGGCAGTGCGAGTGTTGCCGCCGAGTAACCCGAGGACGGTTGCAAGAACGCCATCTAACTTACCGGTTGAGCCTGCACCTACAAGTGCCTGCATGGCGTTTGTGTCGCTCGCTATTCCCTTGTCGCCAAATGCGGTATAGCGGTAGCCAAAGGAGTCGGTCGCGGCTTTGGTGAGGACAGTCTGTCCGTCGACCTGCGTGCGGTAGGTTTGGGTGAGCATTGTCCCGAGGTAGGATACATCGTCTGCCTTAGCATCACCGGCTTTTATCATACTGGCGGTTGTCAGGAATATCATGGCAAAACGCGCCATCTGGGCACCTCTAATCACCTTTGCGCCCATAGAAACGGCTTTGAACATACCATAGACGGTACAGGCATTATCAATCACCCCGGTTACCTTGATAATGCTGGTTGCGCTTCCAGCCAGATTGCTGAAATCGGCGGCGCCGAGCTCTCGCATGGCTTTAGATGTTTGCGACTCGGCACCATCGCCGGCCTCACTCGCGGCTTTGTCGAGATCTGACTGTGTTCCGGATTTTTTGTTTTGACACTCCGCATCACAGTTCGGGTCATCCGTGACATCAATGCTACCCGTGGAGCGGCCATTTCTTGTATCTTCTTCGATTCGCTTGAGCCTGGTTTCATCGCTAGCACTATCGGCGTCGGTGAACGGTGCGCGTTTGGAAATGCGTAGCTTGGTAGCGATTTTATTGAACACACTGTCGGTGAAGCCGGCGAATTTAGGGTTAAACCCTTGTTTTACCGCAAGGTTGAACCTAGTATTTGTTTTCATTTCGGACACAAAATTTGCCGGTGCGATTGGCTTACCCTCGAACGACATGGAAGTGATTTTGTTTCTGCCGGTGATGGCGGTTTTTGAGTCAGTCTCCACCTCTATTCCTGCCTTTTTGAAGTTAGCAATTTCTTTGTCGGAGAACGTTGCATATTTACACCGAATTGATACTGGTGAACATATGCCCGTAGTGGTATTTTTGATCTTCGCATCAAGAATTTTTTTGGTGCGAATATCCATGGTTGTTAGCTGATAATTGAATTTTTCATTAATTTTTTCGGCGAGATTAACGATGAGCAGGCCTGGCCCGCCAAAAAAGCTCGTTACGCCCGCTAAGCCAAGGACAAGGGAGATGATAATACCAACAGGGCCGCCACTTTTTTTGAGGCTGAATTTTCCACCGCCACGTGACTTACGCCCGGTAACGTTATTCATCCATGACCCCGACGTGCCGTTTTCTTGTTCATCAACAACGTCCGAGGCTTGCTTCGCACGTTCGATCGCCGCATCTTCGTTGGACGAGTCTGCGGTTTGGTCATAGTTATTTACTATGTCGTTAAAGCTACTTTTTTCGGCGTCACTGAGTTGCTTGGAATTATTGAAGACATCGTCGTAGTGCTCGTCAATTCGGCTATTGTCGTTTTTTTGCAGCGTTGGCATCGCTAGCTACCCCCTCCAGAAAGCGGCTGTAGTGGCGTTTGTGGGTTGGTCGTAATGAGCCCCGTTTCGGTTTCGCTGGCGATAATCTGGACATGGACGTGATTCTGGCCTGCGAAGAACAAGCCCTGACCAACTGGGAAGTTCGATAGGCGCTTGCGCTCTTCTTCGGTAAGCTTGAATACGTCACCCAGCACGTCCACGGCGCTCGAAGACTGCTTTAATAAGAGCTGCATTGAGGAGTTGGCGACAATTGCTCGTCCCATCTTGCTACCCATAAAGTCTTCAACGTCCTGCGTGATGGTAGTGAGCCCCAAGAAGTACTTACGTGCGCGCTTAGCGAGGCTGAACAAGAAATTTGCACTGTCATCGTATTTCATGAGTTGCCATGCCTCGTCCACGATGAGCATACGCTTGCGCTGGACAGTGCGGGTAATGTTCCAAATGTGGCTGAGTACAATGTACATGGCAACAGGACGAAGTTCGTCTTCGAGGTCACGAATGTTGAACACGACCATACTATTGTTGATGTCGATATTGCTCTGCTGGCTAAAGATTCCCGCGAATGTACCACTGGTGTATTTGCGCAGACGTTGCGCGAGCGCTGGACCTGTTCCGCCCATATGAAGCAGTGTGTCATAGAGGTCGCTAATAGTTGGCGGCATACTGTTGTGAGTCAGTGGGTCGCTCGTGATGCCAGCGCGGGCGTAGGTGTCGATCAGTCCCTGGTCGAGGTCTGCTTCTTCGGCGGGCGTGAGTGCGGACATCGCTTGCCCGGCTGCAGTCATCTGTGTGCCACCGAGCATAAGGCGGAGTAGTCCGTGTAGTGTGACAAGGTTGGCGCGGAGGGCGTCGTCAGCTTCTTCGCTATCAATGACTTTCGGTAAGTCGAATGGGTTAATCCGGGTGTCGCTATTCAGGCTTAGTCGGATATAGCTCCCCCCTACTGCATCGCTCAGTTTCTGATATTCATTTTCGGGGTCGATAATCAGGATGTCCGAACCGGTCATCATGCTGCGGAGTGCCTCGAGCTTTACGGTGAACGATTTACCTGCGCCGGACTTTGCGAACACCACCATGTTGGCGTTTTCTAGGCTGAACCGGTCGAAAATTACCAGGCCGTTGTTGTGCATATTGATACCATACAGCACGCCCTTTTCCTGGGTTAAGTCGGCGCTCGTGAATGGGAAGCTTGTGCTGATAGCGCCGGTGTTCATGTTGCGGCGAATTTGCAACTGGTCGGACATTTGTGGGATGGTGCTATTGAGGCCCTGTTCCTGTTGGCTGCTGGCAGTTTTGCTGTATACGAGCTGCTGGCCGAACAGGGTTTCCAGGCTGTGCTGGACAAACCCAAGTTCTTCCAGGCTGTCTGCGTATACCGTGACGTACAAACCATAGCGGAAGAAGCGCTCCGCGCCAACCTGGAGCTGATCACGAAGCTCCTCGGCATCAGCCAGTGCGGCTTCACGCGCGGGGTCGCGAGTTCGGCCCTTTTCGCTACTGATCGACATGTCGGCTTCGAGCTGCGTTACCTTTTTGCGAAGGTTATTCAACACGACCTCTGTTTCAACAGGGTAAATAAACATGCTAATGTCGAGCACCTGGTCGATATTAATGAGACCACTAAGCCAACCGGTATAGAGTTCACGGGGGTAGCCGTAAATATACATGGTGCGGCCGTATTTAGTGCCGATGCGGAAGTGACTGCTGTGAATTTCGAGGCTACTTGGTGCGATGAGATCGCGAAGTGTCGTCATGCCCTTTAGGAACGCCTGCTCTACTTCTGCCTGTTCGCGGGCGCGCTGTTCGGCGGCAAGACCGACGGCGTCAAGTTTCTTCGCCATTATTGCGCTCCTCCTTGTGGCTCTGGTTGAGTGACATCACCCTGCCCTTTGCGCACATACATACTTGTGACGTTATCGAAATTCCCGAGCGGTTCCCGGACGGCAGTGTCGGGGTTATAGATGTTATAGTACAACTCACCGAGCTCTTTTGTGGTCAGCTGGACTGCCTGTACGCCCACTTGGTTGAGGCCGCTCACAACCGAGTCGACGCGGTTCTTGATCTCTTCCTTAGCTTTTTCGTATGTCGCCTTGTCAATCTTGGTTATAGTGTTGGCTTTAGCGCCACCACCGAATATTTTTCCGAAGAAGCCTTTGCCTTGGTCAACTACTGTGTTGGCGTCGCCTGCGGGGAAAAACGGTACGACCACAAAGAAGCTTTTATCCATAATGTTTGCTTCTTGGGACAAGACATCAATAAACTGGATGTAGTCATCCATAAGTACGTTTAGGAGCATGTTGTCCTGATTGCGGCGAATTTCTTCCAGCCGGTCTAGGTACGGGCCGATATCGACGCGCTGCGAGCGGATGAATATTTGAATGGGAAAATATAGTGCGTTAAGGAAGTTTTGGTAGCTAAATTCCACACCCTCGCGTTCACGCGAGCTCATCAGGTCGAAGTTGATGGATTTACAGGCGATGACAGCACGGAAGCTGCCGTCGGCCATAATAATCATGCCATCGCGTAGCTCGGAAAGGAGCAGGCTGTTCTGGGTAGATACGCCGCGCTTTTCGGGGGTTGACGAAGGATTGCTAGCAGCTTGACCGGCAGGCGCCACACCAGAACCCATGGGGGGCTGAAACTGCTGCTCGGGGCCAGGAAAAGCACCAGCGGGGGCGGCTGGTTGTTGCGGTATCTGATTGGTTGGCTGCTGATTATTTGGCGGCACTTCCCACTCCCCTTTTAGTTAACTATTACCCACACTAGCGAAGCGAGATAATCACTTCCTCGCCGTCATCTTCGTCATGACGACGCTGAATTCGGCTTGCCTCACGCGCAATTGTCTCGATAGATAAATCAGTATTACTTGCAAGATTGATTATATCAGGTGACAGGGCTGTTTCGCTAGTGGTTGGCGGTTGTTTTGCGGGTTCTGGTTGCGGAGGCGAGGGCTGTACTGGAGGCAGTGGTGCTGGCTGTGGACGGGGTTGTACTAGCTGGCCACTCGCGCTCAAAGGATTAATGACAGTTTGGTGGATTTCTGTGGGATATGGATTGAACAGAACCGTCGGGTCGGTGGTAGTGGTAGCTGCAGGTGGCGTGGTATAGGCAGAATACTGAGCTGCAGTGGTTGGAATTGTGTATTGAGCTGCTGGCGGAGTGCTGGGGGTTGGGTTCTGGATGCGGTTCATCATTTCCTGCCTACGGCGTTGGTCGGCCTGAGTAATCATTGTGTCCAGATTTTGTGCAATTCCCCCGTTGTCGTCGAGCACGTCTTCGGTTTGGCGCGCGGCAAAGAACGCATCGGTATACATGGCATTATCGACAAATGGTTCGGCGGCATGACGAATTGCCCACCCTTGGGTGTCGGCAATGTCGGCCAGGTAACTGAGGCGCCGTTCGGCTTCAGTTTGTGATATATCCTTTGCCCGCTGCACCTCGACAACCTTCGGTGCGGTGATTTCTACGAGTGATTCGATACCATCAGGAATCCATAGGCGACGACGGGGTTTGAGGTAGAACGACACAATCGCTGCAAGGTAGATTTCCATTGGCTGATCTTTGCGTAGGGGTAACGCAAGCGCCCCGAAGAACAAAATAATCGGCATTGGGATAATAATGAATCCGATAAAGATTTGCGACAGCCCCCAGGCGAGCGCCATCGCCATCGCAACGATAATCAGGTAGACGAACTGGCGAAAACTAAACGGGCCAATCAGCTTATCGTCGGCTTCTACATCCTGGGCTACTTTATATACTGCCATACTTTTATAATACTCTACCTATGTGATGCTAGGGTGTAGGAGGCGGCGCGCTAGATGGATGATTCGGATTTTGAGAAGGCGTATTCATATAGCGATGAGTCTCTCCGATATTATCAAATTGTGCCCGGTATGCAGCCGTAACTTTCCCTTTCAGCGCAGGCGTAGAGTCAACATTGTTGATTGCTCCAGTCAGGTTGTCCATACCCTCGTGGGTAACTAGGCCCGATCCAGCAACGCCCGCAAGGTACCTTGTCGCACTTTCGCTGTGTACAACATCTTCAGCACCAATACTGCCCGAGTTAATATTCTCAGCAGCAGATGCAGCCAATCCCGCTGCGTCAAGTGCTCGGCTTTTGCCGTTTTCATCGGTACCCGAAGCCATGATTTTTGCTCCGATCCCCGCGCCGTATATCTTCTGATCGCCTTTTGCATAGACACCCTCTGAAACACGTTTCTTTAGGCGTTGCGATAGCCCGCCAGATGCTTCGACGACCGCTCGGCGCTCATCAAAACTTCCTTTTGACATGATATGCTCAATGGCTGCAGCCTGTTCAGCTTCAGACAGTCCGCCACTCTGAAACTGCTTGAGAACATCCGCTGTGCCCTTCTCGCCAAAACCGATGCCCGCCGCTTTGACCTGTTCACCAAACTCCGCTTCCTCGAGAGATGCAGCTTGTGTGGCGAGCTTGCCAGAATAATTGCCCCCACCGACCTTACCTAGGACACCCCTGCGTATACTTCCCTCTCCGATCTTCCGCGCTCTCTTGATATCGCGTTGTTGTTTGCGATATTTCCAAGCATCTTGGACAGGTGCGGTGCGACGGTTTGCGGTATTCTTGGCGGCACCGCCAACCCGGCCGGTCGCTTTATCTCCCCAGCCTTGCATCTTTGCGCCCATCTTGCCAGTTGCGGCCAGGGCGCCTTTGAGCATTCCGGGCACTACGAAGAGCGGCAGTGCAGTGGCGCCAAGCGCGACGATCTTCATGAATGGTTCGGATGATGTGGACAGAATTGCTGCAGCCAATGCGCTTGCGCCGAATACCGCACTAACAACAGGAAATAGCATAAGTAAGCTAAAGAATAGTTTCGACCACTTTTTAAACAACGACTCGGTATTTGGTAACAGATAGGCTACAAACGCGAGGGGTGCGATGACGATTAACAGCACAATGAGTGCCTGCCTGGCCAGTAGAATAAATGCGATGAGTGCAAGTGCGAAGAATGCCGCAAGGAGAACCGGTACAGATACGGCAAGTAGAAGTGCCAGAACGGTCCCAATTCCAAGTGCACCGGCGAGGATTTGACCTATTAATTCGGCCCATCCACCAGAATCAGCCTTCGTGGTAATAGTAATCGAACCCCCAAGCTGGTCGAATATCGCCTTTATGCCGTATCCCGCAATATTACTCAGGTCGACTGCCAGCTGGCATATAAAGAACGAAATATTTACCAAAATGGCGGCAATGATAATTTTTGGTAACATGCGCTTAATGCCATAGTTACTAATCCCAGCACTTGTTACCTGAGAATAGATAATAATCAAGAAGGCGATCACAAACATCACGTTGGCATAGTTCTTAAACACGTCCCAAGCTTTGTATGTTGTCGAATCTCTAGTGAATAGCTCCGGTTTTACTACCAGCGTTCCCGCAATAAAATCGTATAACCCATCATTTAAGCTGGCGATAAAGTTCATGACAGGACAAACAATCCAGCCAATCGAGTCAACATTACACTGTGACTCTTTGGTCGCGTCCGCTCCCACGACTGGTTTAGCGTCAAGCTTTCCGGTTGATATCTGGCTGGCACAGCTTAATACATTGGGCGTGGCGGTGTCTAAGTTTTCTTCGCCAGCTACGCAGTTTTTCCATGCTTCAGAACACTGGTCGCTAGTGAGCATACTGCCAGCAGTAGTTACTTTTGCACACGCCTGTATTGCTTCGCATCGCGCCTTGAGGTAGGTGTCGGTCATCGCGGAGCAGTCTTGTTTGGTTATGTCTGTCGCGCTAATATCGAGTGGCTTAGTGGCGGCCGCGGTGTTCGCGATTGTGACGGTACCCTTGAATGCGCTGGGTGAACAATATTTTACTTCGCGCTCGCCAGTACTCGCCAGGCGATCGCTTAGTGTTCCCTTTCCGGCGTTGCTTGCATCTACTGTAAGGGTGACACTATATGTACAAATAACGTCAATCGTGTCGGTTATACCCGAGTCCCCCATTAATCGGCTATTGCTGAACGTCGGTCGACTGCCACTCAGTACAAGGGTACCTCCGTCGCCGGCAACATCTTCTCCGCCAGGCCCAAAATAGCTGTATTGAATGAGAATTTGACTACTGTTTGCCCACTTGAGTGACATATTTGACACGGCGAACGCAGAAGGAATGAGTGGGCCGATGATATTCAACAACGAGCTTAATGCAAGGACAGTAATCGTCGTAAATAGCCCAACCCGTTTTTTTCCTATTAACATATAGCTATTATGCACAATTGCTTACGGTTTGGAAACACTTATGCATAATAATAACCCCCGCGAACGAGGGTTATTAAAAGGCTGGGACCTACTAAACTATTGATTGAGTAACTGAGCGTCAAGGGTTGTGAACGTATCGAGGTTCCACTTACCATCAACGACGGTTAGTTCTCCCTGAAACCTAAATAGATTGTTAAAGTCCTTAGGAAGTCCGGCATTCGTTCGCGACTCTGCAACGCCTGGAGACACCGAGCCGGCGTTGTCTGCCATAGTTATACCAAAGGCGGTATCAGCTGCGTAGCCTGCGTCGGTAGGTTCTTTGCCATTATCGACGACTGTTTGATCTACCAGCTTAACATCTACAATAATGTCGGAGTCGATACCATTCATTTTGGCCGCCCCTTCATATCCTGCTACGGTTGCATGATAGTCAAATAACGCTGCGGTTGCCTGATCATCAAAGGTTATTTCGGTGGTGCCGGTAACTGCTTTTTTGAAAGCATTGCCATAAAAGAAGTATGCCGCAGATGGACAGCCGGTTGCCACGCTGCTTGTTGGGGCGAACTTATCACGCGGCGCTTGTTGCATATCTGCAGGGGCACAACCTGTGTTCATGTATTCGCCAATAACCACGGCAAGTCGTTGATTAACGTCTGCGGGGGTTGGGTATTCAGCGAGTGGAATTGACCATCGATCGACAAGCTCCTCATAGGTGAGAGACTCGCCACCGACAGTATAACTATATGTTTCAGTACGAAGACCATCCGGGTTATTAGCAGGATCAAGTACTTCCGGTGGATCGATACTTGATACCGGCGCTTGGGTTTCGACGGGAGTTGGTGTAGCGCTTGGGGTATATTCTCCAGGATCGGCAGGCGCAGAAGCTGAGGGTGCGGGTGCGGGAACCTCGGTTTTTGCTGGTCCACAAGCCGAAAGGCCCGTGACACCTAGAATACCAATGAGGCCGCTAGCAACTCGGCGTTTCCATTTTTCAGCTGAAGTAGGTTTACGGTTTTCCATAGGTTGGATGATTCTCCTTGTACGCTATTACTGTTGAGGGCACGTACTATAGTGCAGATTATACACCATATGCTTAAATTTGTCAATATGCTGCTTGGGCGATGACTATGGACCGGTATACTTAGGGCCAGCAAACTTCTTGAGGAGCTCGACTGACTGGCTGTTGGCGCTTTGGCGAACCGTGGTGTTGCCAAGGACTTGGACGGCCATTTCGCGCATAGTATTACGTTGCACTTCAAACTTCGCCACAACAGATGCGCGAGCTTCTGCTTCGGTGGCTGTGGGATTCGTTTCTCTGAGTGCGGCGAGCTCACCTGGCACATTATCTTCCACGAGCTTGTTAAACATGTTTTGTGTGAGCGGCGAGGAGTCGGTGTCAGCAAACAACAGCTTGAGCGACTCGGCATTCGCGGTCGCGAGCGAGTTCATCTTAATGCGACCTTCCAGCACTTCGCGGAATGAGTGGTACTGCCAGCTCGACATGCCGTTGAACTTACCGTTGATCAAGTCATCGAGAGTCTTGTCGGCAATCGCAGGTGCGATGCCGCTGATACCGCTTTTAATCGCAGCCTGCTGAATCGTGCGGCGATATTCGAAGTTGATGTCTTTGATTTTCTCTCCATTTGCATCGAGGATGAAATCCCCCTTGTCGTCCTGCTTGTAGCCGGCGGTCATGAGCACCTTCATCTTCTGGCCATGCGAGCCGACGGTGAATATTTCATCTGCGGCCATGTCGTGAACGTGCTCATCACTTGCATCAAAGGTGTAGCTGTTGCCGCTGTCGTCATGAACGGTTGCGATACGCTTCCCCATTGCAAGGTCTTCGATTTGACCGGCGTTCAGCTTGAAGTGGCTCGAAAGCTCTTTGATTTCCGCTACGTGTTCCCCGAACTCTTTGCGATCCTTGCTGACCACTTGGGCAAGCACGGTCGTTTCGCTGCCGATGCCTGCTGCGTAGGCGCGAGCTTTTTTGCCATCGATAGTAATCGAGTCTTTGAGCATGATTTTATTGATATCGCTATTCAGTTCTTGTTCTGCCATCGACTTCGCGATATTTGTGAGGTTTGATTCAACCTGTCCCTTGTTAATATCCCGTGCAATCGTCAGCATGCCTGAACGAGCTTGAGCGTCAACACCTTGTAGGTTGAGGATATGTTCAGATTTGTCGCCCTGAGCAACTACTTCGGCATGCATTTTGTCAAGTTTCACCTTGGATAGGTCGGCTTGAACACTGCTTTGCTTGAGAGCAAGTTCTTGCTGTAATAGGACGCCATCGGTGCGCACAGCGTTGTTCCAGCTGGCTTCGTGCTGGTTTTCGATGCGCTTTTTGTCGCTTTCGACGGTGCGGTGGGCGCGACTGACGGCATGACCGTAGTGGCTGCCTTCAAACTCGTTTTCGACCCGCTGCTTATCGACACCAAGCATTCGCGATTGATACTCGAGCTGTCGCCCGACGCGGGTACGCGCAAAGGTGTTATCGATTTCTTGCTTGCGGTTGGTGTTACCGCGATTCTGCGCTTCAATTGCCATGCCGTCGCGTGAGCCGGCAAAGTTATTGTCTGCCATACCTTCGTACGCCTTCTTCCACCCCTCACGGCGGCGTCGTTTGCGGTCGATACCCTGAGTACGGCGGTTTGCCCAGGTGTTGCGTGCCTGGCCGGCGAGAATTTTCGCCTTTTTCTCCTGTGCCCTGCCCTGCGCCCAGTTTCGCGTGCGGTCAATGGCGCCCTTTTTAGGGTTGTTGACAAGGCCTGCGATTTTACCAATAAGTGAACCGCTGAACTTGATGAGTAGTGGGGTGACAACCACGGGCGCCACCATGACCGCCATACCGAGGATAATAAGGTTGAGCGAGCTGCCGGCGTTCTGGATAATTGCGAGTCCGGCAAGCTGTGCACCTGCAAATACTGTCGAGAATGCCGGGAACATCACGAGCATAGTGACGAATAAGTCCTTCCATTTGTCAAAGTATTTTTCGGTGTTTGGCAGCAAGTACGCGACGAATGCGAGTGGTGAGATGACGACCAGGCAGATGATAAGCGCCTGACGTGCCGCCATGACCAGAATGGCGACCAGTGCGGCGATAAGCACGCCTACGAGTGTAGGAATGAGCAAGATGAGCGACCCACCCAGCCCAGTAGATAGGACCGAATAGGCACCAAACCCTGCCAGCGTGGCAATGGTGCCACCTGAGAGGATGTAGGTTGTGAGGCTTGACCAAGTGACATTGTCATATTGCCCTGTTGTGTTGAGTGACGTAAAGACACCAGTAAACAGGGTGTGGATAGACTCTCCAACGACATTTGATACATCGACCGCAAGTGATGTGACCCAGAAGGATACGTTGACGAGGATGGCGGCGACCATAAGTCGTGGCAACATTCGCTTGATGCCATAGTTGCTGATTCCGAGGCTCGTTACTTGTGAGTAGACGATTACAAGAAACGCAATGACGAAACAAACGTTCGCGAGGTCACGAACGATTGCCCACATGCGATAAATCGAGCTGTTTGTATCACCCCTGATGGGCTGAACAATCAAGAAACCCGACAGGATGTCGTATAGGTGGTCCATGCCCGAGGCGAGGAAGTTAACCACGGGGCAAAGGATCCACCCGATACCCTGGGTTAGGTTACCATCACAGCCTGTTGCGCTGCCGCCGGCCGCAGTCTCTAGGCTGCTGGGTGGCCCATCGGCGATACTCACTGATTTTGGTGGAGAAGGATTGCTAAAGTTGCCAGACGGAATGCCGTCGTAAAAGACGTATTGTCCTGTTGTAGCGGTTTTTGCATCACCAGATGTAAGGATAAAATATGTTTTGTTTGCGGCGGTATCGACAAACTGGTAACCACTTGTGCTGCTTGGGAGGCCCGGGGGTAGTTTGTCGGGGTTCGAGCCTGTTGTGGCGAGAATGGTAAACGTTTTACTGTCGTAGGTGAGGCTGTTGCCGTTCCGTGTGGCATCGGCAGCAAGTACAGGGGTTGTAAAGACGGTAAGTACCGAAAATATGGCCACCATAAGGGATGCGGCCAAAGTGGTAATACGTCGCTGGCGATACCTACCCAGCGAGAACTTTTTTGGAAGATCCCACATATCAGTTTTATACTAACACTTTTCACTCAAAAAGTCAATGCATATACAGGGTAAAACTTTACTTTTATCAGGGTGTGCGTGTACACTAAGGGCTAAGGATATTTACCATGAAATACAAATACATATTCGCCCCACTTTTTGCCGGTATTGTGGCTATCGCCCTGGGGCAAAACGTCAACGCATTGCACGCAGTGCAAACACCCGTAACCGCGGTTTCATACCCGCCTACTTCCTTCGCTGTCGAAGGTGTAAGTTGCGCCATACTTCCCCAAGATATCTGTAACGCAGCAACCCAAAAACCCAACGGGAGTGACGTACAGCAGACGGGTATATTCCAGCTACTGACTTTTGTGCTTCGCATCATGACTGCACTCGTCGGTATCGCTGCAGTTGGGGCGCTCATCTACGCGGGGGTTCTGTATTCGAGCGCCGGCGGCAGCAATGAGCAGGTTGCGAAATCGAAAAAACTTATCACCGACACCGTCATTGGCATTGTCGCGTATGCACTAATGTTTTTCGCACTAAACTGGCTTATTCCAGGGGGAGTTATCGGGTAATGATTAAAAAGTCTTACATCGCCATTATGTTGGTACTAACAATGCTTGGTACAGTGGTAACATTCGGGCAGACCACTGCGGCTGCCTGTCCTCCAGCTGAGTTCCTGGGAATAAACGCATGGTATAAGGGACTGCAAGATGCGAACTGTGGTGTTGCGATGAAGACAAACGGCAGTGCGGACGAGGTTCGTGTATTTGTGACCACTATTGCACTCAACGTGTTGCAAGCAGGCCTGGCGATTGTCGCATATGTCACCGTATTCTTTATTATAAAGGGTGGATTCATGTATATGACGAGCGCTGGCGCGCAGGATGGAATGGCGAGCGCGAAGAAAACGATCACCAATGCAATTATTGGCTTGGTGATTGCCGTATTTGCCGCATCTATTGTTAACGCTATCGCAGGAGCCATTAAATGATTCCCTACTACTTTCTTCAATTCGCTGCGCTTATCGATGCTAACCAAGTCGGCATTCCAAAAGCGACGAGTGACCAGAAGGTACTGGTGCAAAACATATTGTATCCAACATATTTCTGGGCCAGTGCTATCGCGGTTATCGTCATTATTGCGGCAGGGTTCTTTTATGTCACGAGCAACGGCAATCCACAGCAGGTGACCCGGGCGAAAAACGCTATACTTGGTGCCGTTGTTGGCTTCATCGTGGTATTACTGGCGTTTACGATCACCTTTATCGTGATAGGAGGCCTAAAATGAGACAAAAACTGATTGCCGCCCTACTTGTGGTTGTAGGGATAGTTGCACTGTTTGAGCAGCCCGCCCTCGCCGTTGACATCATTCCTAATTGCCAAACTACTGGCGGTGCATCCTGTAGTATTGTAAAAGAAGACCGCCTGAACTATATGACAGGGGCAACGGGTATATGGGGTATCATACAGCTTGTCATGACGATTCTCGGCGCCGTTGCAGTAATCATGATTGTGATTGGCGGCATTAAGTATACAATTTCACAAGGCGATAGCTCGGCGGTGACCAGTGCAAAGAATACAATTCTGTATTCGGTGATTGGACTCGTTGTCGCGATATTCGCTACGGCTATCATTGGGTTCGTAAGTAGTTATTTTGCATAAAGGAGAAAACACAGTGAAAAACATCAAACAACTTATCATTGCGTCAATGCTTGTACTTGGTATTGGCTTCATGGCTACCCCTGCCTATGCAGCGTGTACAAGCGGCGTGGACTGTATTAACGATGGCCTAGAGGCAACGGGCGGTACGGGAGGATCGAAGGATATCGGCCCCATTATTAAAGACATCGTAAATGCCCTGCTGTTTATTTTGGCGGCGGTTGCGGTGATTATGATTGTGATCGGTGGTATCCGTTATACGATTTCACAGGGCGACAGCTCATCTGTGACATCAGCCAAGAATACCATTCTGTACGCGGTTATCGGACTTGTTGTGGCAATATTGGCCTACGCCATCGTCAACTTTGTTGTCGACCGTCTGACATAAAGTTTCTGCTACTGTTAACAATTAGTGCAACATCTGGTATATATAGTATCAAGAGTTAATCCAATTTGAAGAAAGGAATGGATAAACATGAAGATTAGTATTAAAAAACACCTGCTAACACTGCTTGCAGTTCCTGCCTTCGCACTTAGCGTTGCGGGTGTTGTTGCTGTACCTACGTACGCAGCCTGTGACACCTCTGGAGGCCTGAGCGCTGCCGCTGAATGTGCAAAGAGTGAAGATCAGCCAGCAGACCTGTTTGGAGACGGCGGTGTGTTCCAGGTCATCACCGATGTACTCCTGTTCATTATCGGTGCAGTATCAGTCGTGATGATCATTTTCGGCGGCATTAAGTATACAATTTCACAAGGCGACAGCACTGCAGTGACGAGCGCAAAGAACACCATTCTTTACGCTGTTATCGGTCTTGTTGTAGCAATCCTTGCCTACGCGGTGATTCACTACGTTATCGGTGCGCTCGCAACACCAGCTGAGTAGGGCTATTACGGGAATAATACAAAGCTGCGGGAAACCGCAGTTTTTGTTTTGGCCCGCCCCACCTGTTCGAACAAAATAAATAACCCTGCACGATGCAGGGCTACTTACTCGCATTGGTTGATTACTGAATCGTAATCTTTTTAGCTTGCTCTTGCTTGACCTTCGAGAAGGTGATGCTCAGAACGCCATCTTTAAGTACGGCCGCAACTTCATCTTCTTTTACTGGTACGGGTAGCGCTAGCGTGCGGCTAAATTCGCCCCAGTAGCATTCCTGGATGTGCCAGTTTGTTGCTGCGGAGTCGTCGCCGCTACTAAGTGTACCGCTGATAGTCAGGATGCCGTCAGAAATGCTGACATCTAGGTCTTCTTTGTTAACACCGGCTGTTCGAGCTTTTACGACAAGCTGTTCGTCGGTTTCGTAGACGTCAACAGCGAGCTGTCCAGGAAAGTCATCTTCCCCATCGGCCCAGCTGGCGTCGTCGTTCATTGGTTCTTGTGGGGCAGTTACACTGGTAGCCGCCATGCTGTCGTCATCGTTCAGGAACGCTGCAGCGAGTTCATCTTCGATCAATAGATCATCGTTTTGCTTACGGGCCATGATATCCTCCACTTTCTCATTGGCTTTGACAATTAGTCTGGGTATATTATAGCTAACACCTGGGGTATAATCAACAAATAACGATTTGAGACGTAAAAAATACAATGCAGATAAGCCCATTTACACTGATTGCTCCCCACTACTGTTGTTCTTGCGGTGAAATTGGAGCACTATTGTGTGAGTATTGTAAATATAACATCGAATCAGAGTCTTTGGAACAATGCATTGTGTGTGAGCGCTTGGTTAGTGGAAATGAAGCCTTGTGCAAGGACTGTGATGTCCCCTACGCCCATGCCTGGTGTGTGGGTAAAAAGTCGGACGAACTAGAACGGCTCATTACGGCATATAAGTTTAGTCGAGCAAAGGCGGCCCATCGCTCGCTAGCACAACTCCTCGCGCAGACGGTCCCCACACTTCCCCCAGACACTATCGTTACCGCCGTTCCAACGGTCGCGGCGCATATTCGCGAGCGCGGGTATGACCATGCCGAACTAATTGCGAGGCAATTTGCCCAGCTCGGCGGGTATGAATACAAACGAACGCTCAAACGGCTAACGACGGCACGACAGCGCGGGGCGACGCGTCGTGAGCGTGAAGCACAAGCGAAAGTAGCTTTTGGGCCCGTCGCACCGCTCACGGGAACGTATTTGTTGGTGGATGATGTACTAACGACAGGGGCAACGCTTAAATATGCGGCGGGCGCATTATTGGCCGCAGGTGCGAAGGAAGTATGGGTTGGCGTGATTGCACGGCAACCCCTAGAATGATGGCGGTATCTCTGGTATAATCCAAAAGACAATTTATGGAGAGGTGACCGAGTGGTTTAAGGTAACGGTCTTGAAAACCGTCGTGGGGCAACTCACCGCGAGTTCGAATCTCGCCCTCTCCGCCATGCAATGACCAGCCGAACGGCTGGTTTTTGCATGGCGGAGTGTGTTTTTGAACTCGCGGGTTTTGCAGGTATGCAAAACATACCGCTGTGTTCGGTGGAGTGAAGGCGGAAACGAGAGCTTGCTCTCAGGTTTCGCCAAGCAGAAAAGCGTAGCGCCACCTCGCCCTCTCCGCCACATTAAAAAAGACTTGGTACATGCCAAGCCTTTTTAATTTTGGAATACGTAACCAAGTGGATCGCTAGCGAGTCGATGCCCCATAGGCGCTCGTACCGGCAGTATTGGACGCGGTTGGCACAAAGCTGTTAACGACAAAGTTGACCGCTGCGTAGGCAAGGATGGCAATAATCACACCAACAAGCGCGTAAAGAATCGTGTTTTTGGCTGCTTGTACCTGGGAGGCATCTCCACCAGAGATAACATAGCGGAGGCCACCAATAACAATCATGATAACGGCGATAGCACCCACAATAAAGAGCAAAACGCTACTGATTTTTGAAAACACACCTGTATCGCCGAAAAGATCATTCGGCTGCTGGGCGCCACGTGCGGATGCGGCGCCATCGGCGATGGTTCCGACGGCATGAGCCTGGGCAACATCAAGCGCGAGAACAGTAAAAGCTGCGAGGACATATGTGCTAAATAATTTTAGTGAACGTTTCATTGTTTGCTCCTTGGGTTTATGCAGTTTGCATCTATCTACCAGTATACACGCATTATAAAAACCTGCCATACCCCTGTACGTCGAGGGGTGATTATGCTACAATTTCAAAAGCCCATACGTTCCAACACTCGATACGGAGGAGTACCCAAGTGGCTGAAGGGGACGGTTTGCTAAATCGTTAGTATGGGGAGACCTGTAGCGGGAGTTCGAATCTCCCCTCCTCCGCCAAGAAATGACGAGCCCATCTGGGCTCGTTTTTTCCTGTCTTTCACCACTAATGGCGCTCATGCTATACTAGCGGTATGCAACCACAACAGCCCCAGGACCAGCAGCCCCAGGACCAGCAGCCCGAGACATGGCAAACCCCGGCACAGGCGACGCCTCAGGCGCCAATTGAAGTTCCCCAAAGTGTGCCTACTGCTTGGGAATCATCTGTTGCGGAGCCTGCGGCACCCCAAGCGCCAGAGCAGACATATGAACAGCCCGAAGGGCCGAACGCCACGGCAGAAGGCACCGAAACCCCTACTGACGAGACAGCCGATTCGCCCGATGACGGCGCAGTGATTCGCTGGCAAGCAGCTGAGTATTTGCACCAGGACCAATCACCACTGTGGTTTGTGGTGATGGGTATTATCGTTGTGGTGTTGATGGCGATTGCGTACCTATGGATGAACTCTATCACCTTTGCTATTTTGATACCGGTCATGGCGGTGGCACTTGTGGTGTATGTAAAACGACCACCAGCAACCAACAACTACACGCTGAGTCGCAAGGGTATTCATATTAATGACCAGCTGTACCCTTTTGACACCTTTAAATCATTTGGCGTCATTTCACGTGGCGGGAACCACTCTGTCGTCCTGACGCCGCGCAAGCGTTTTCAGCTGGGACATACTATTTACTTTAGCGAAGAGCTTGGTGAACAGATTGTTGACATGTTCGCAGCACGGTTACCGATGAAAGACGTTTCACCGGATATGATTGATACGCTTTTGTCTAAACTACGCCTCTAGCGCTTGCTCGTACCCCTTATTTGTGCTATTATTTCTCTTTGTTAGCCAGGTTAACTGGCAGGCAGTGGTATGCGCACCCGTAGCTCAGCTGGATAGAGTGCTTGCTTGCGGAGCAAGAGGTCGTACGTTCGAATCGTATCGGGTGTACCAAATAATGAAGGTTTCCTATCAGGAAGCCTTTTTTATTGGATTAAGAGAGATTTTTTGGGACAAACATGTTTCGCAACGAAAGAAAATCGTCTTTGAGTGATGCGCTATCATCAACGATCGATTCGATATAGGAGCTATTTTTACCCCTTATTACATCCTTGGCTATCAACATAAAAACGATTGGAATAGGTGTTGCCCGAACTTCGGCAACCCGTATGATTTTATCGGAAAAGTCCTTAATCTGTGACCGTTCCGTAATAGTGAGTGGGCGGGGAAAGAGACGACCAGATAGGTACCAGGCCGCTGCGGCTAGTGCGACAATGACAAGCGTAACCGGCATTAATACGACGAGCAGGAGCCACCAGAACGGGTGCACCCACCCGCCTAGATAAAAAGTAAGGAGGTAAAGGGCTGTAATAACTGACCCGACAATCCAAGCAGCGGGGATAAAAGCGCGACGAAATACGGTCGCTGTCAGGGCGCGGAATGTTTGGATTGTTGCCTTCATACTCCCTAGTGTACTTGATTGCACGGCACGGTCATGTGATATTTCGCACAATAAAACGACCCTTGGTAGGGTCGTTTTATGTGGCGGAGAGGAAAAGATATCGCTCCGCTCCTCCGCTTGCTGGACGGAAAAACACCCTCGGTACTTTTCCGTCTGCGCGGCGCTCCGCCGAACTCCTGGCTCGCTTTGCCCGTCGGGTAAACCCCAGGAGTTCAAGTTCCTTTGTCGCATTAAATATACCTATCGCAAGGATAGATATATTTAATGTGGCGGAGAGGAGGAGATTCGAACTCCTGGTGCAGTTTTAGCCACACACCGCTTTTCGAGAGCGGCACCTTCAACCACTCAGACACCTCTCCACAACGAGTTTATTTTAACAGAGGCTGACATGAAAGTCACCGCCCACCCACTGCGACATGCGCAACGGGTAGACGGTGTGGTTGGGTTAGAGCTTGAGCGCGTTGACGGCGGTGCCGACAATTTGCCCTTCGGACTGCGCGACGTCGGTCAACTGAACCCACTCGACGTACGACCCCGATGTATCCCGAAGCTCGGGATTGATGGCATCGGCCAGTCCGTCGGTTTCGAAGACCTCCCAGTTATGGGCGTTTCGGGCTCGAACGGTCAGCTCTCGCTTGACGTGCTGCTCGATGAGCCGGGTGCGGGCGTTCACCTTCTCGTGGCTGCGGGCGCTGTCGCCAAGGTTGAAAATGGCGAGTTTGACCGCGGCCTCGGTCGGGTCCACGAAGCTGTGGATGAGCACGCTCACCTGTACCTTCGTGTCCTGAATCACCAGGTCCATCTTCACCGGATCGTGAACGTTCCGGTAGGAGCTGACCTTGTGAAGGTCGAACACGATAGCGATGAATACAAGCGACTTGGGACTCTTGTGGTAGCATGATACCTCCTCCAAGTGTCGGTGCTACTACAACACCTTTATCCTAGCACAGAGGTAAAAACGAACGAAGCATGAGTACTAACAGAGAGTATAATAACAATCATGGAAGATTCGATTTTTACGAAAATTATTAATGGAGAGATTCCCTGCTACAAGATTTATGAAGATGAAGCGACGATTGCGTTTCTGGACATTCACCCATCCTGTGAGGGTCACACGCTTGTCGTGCATAAATCTCCGACGCAGTTCGTGTGGGATCTTAGCGACGAAGAGTATGTGCAACTGATGGCGACTGCTAAAAAAATTGCACGTCACTATCGCGACGTCTCAGGTAAGCCCTATGTACGAATGGACATCGTCGGTACAGATGTCCCGCACAACCACCTTCACCTGAAGCCGTTTACACATACGTCAGATACTCATAATCCTGGGCGCGAAAATATCGAGCCGGACCATGCATCCCTGGCGCTCGTTGCCGAGAAGCTCCGTCTGGCATGATAACCATCATTGCGATTGGCAAACGGCACGAGGCGTGGATAGCTGATGGTGTTGAGCGCTATTCTAAGCGGCTACAGGGCCCGTGGAAACTCGACTGGGTGCTTTTGCCACACTCCCCCTATGAGGGGCTCCAGGCGCGCCAGGACGAGTCACAGCGTATACTTACGCGCCTTAGTTCTAATGATGTCGTCGTTCTCCTCGATGAAAAAGGCCGCATGCTTGACTCCCCTTCCCTTGCTCGTCAATTTGAGGGTTTGCAGGCCACAGGTCGCCGTATCGTTTGCATTATCGGTGGTGCGTACGGTGTTACCGATGAAGTGCTCGAGCGGGCAAATTTTGTATGGTCTCTGTCTCCTCTGGTTTTTCCCCATCAACTTGTTCGGCTTATTGTGGCCGAACAGGTATACCGCGCGCAAAGCATTGCCAGTGGCCACCCCTATCATCACGAATAGTTCGTCACCTACTTGACATATTAAAAAGTTTATGCTAAATTGAGTACTGTTACATCAATTAAACAATAAACATTTTATGCAACTATTACAAACACTCTTACATAAAACCATGACATTCGTTAGCCTACTGACAGCACTTGGGGTATTTATGCACGATGGTCGCGTTGACCGAGCGGCAATCACGGCGGTGAGTAAGCCACTTCAGGAAACAGTGACCCCTGGCCTTATCGCAGTGCGCTTCAAAAGCTTCCTTGACACCGACGCGCATACCCATCCCGACCACAATACGGCTAAGTCAGCATATTTCAAAAGCTTTAAGTATCAGTCACCAAGCATCCCACCTCGTCGCGAACAGGAACACAAGCATGTGCTGAGTGATATCGAAAACGGTGGTCGCCATGCATTCGACAATGCAAACCTTCCGATTCTCGATAACGCCTAAGATTCGTCACTAATGACAGTAAGTTCGGCTTTAAGGCGCTCAACGAGGGCCTTTTTGCTTGCCAAAAGTTTGCGCGATTCGTCCACAAGCTCAGCTGGCGCGCGGCTTGTGTAGCCTTCGTTTGACAACCGTCCTTCAAGGACGCCGACTTCTTTGTGGGCATCGGCTAGGCGCTTTTCAAGGTTGTTCTGGTGCTCATAAAGCGTATCGGCATCGAGGTCGAGCCATGCATCGCGACCACTGCTCGCCAGGCGGAGTCCCCTTGCCTGGTCGGTGTGTTCAATGCTTTTTACTTTCGCGAGCTTCGTGATCAACTCGATATTATCAGCGATGAGTGAATCATCCATGTAGAGCATGGTGTACCGCTCGTTGCCTGGGAGTTCGCTCATGACGTAGCGGGCTTCGGTGACGAGGCGCTTAAGGCGTCCAAATTCAGCCGCGGCAATCTCGTTCATTGGCTTTTGCTCAGGCCAAGCTTCATTGACGAGTAGCGTATCGTGCCAGCTGAGTGATTGCCAGATGGTTTCGGTCACAAACGGTGCAAACGGATGAGTAAGCTTCAGAACGGTATCGAGCACGTAGGCGCTCATGTTGGTGTGGTTTTCTACCTTACTTACTTCGACATACCAGTCGGCAACGTCGTCCCAGACAACGTGATAAATGGTCTCAGCGGCTTCTGCAAAGCGGTATAAGCCCATTTGTTCGTCGATACGCTGGGTTGCGAGGTTAAGTCGGTGAATAATCCAGTGGTCAGCCAGGCTTTGTGGCTGAGGGTTGGGTACGGGAACCATTTCGTCGATTGCCGATTCGATGAAGCGCGCGACGTTCCATAGTTTGTTACAGAAATTTCGACCTGCAACAACCTTACCGACACTAAACGCTTGGCTTTGCGCGGCGCTTCGACTTGCAACAATCCCCAGGCGGAGCGCGTCGCTTCCGTATTCGGTGACGATATCCATCGGATTGATGACGTTCCCCTTACTTTTGCTCATTTTTTTGTTGTGCTCGTCATTGACCATGCCATGCAGGTATACGTGCTTAAACGGTACGCGGTCTGTACGGTAGAGACCGAGCATAATCATACGGCCAACCCATGAATAAAGGATGTCGAAGCCGGTTTCCATGACGTCGTTCGGATAGAATTTAGACAAGGGGCCATTCTCGAGCGCATCGGTCGTGATAAATGGCCATTGACCACTACTAAACCACGTATCAAAGGTGTCCTCTTCCCTGATGTATGTTGTACCATTAACAACAATTTCTTTTTCATCAACACGGTCATCAAATATCCAGTCGCTGGCGTCGTTGACATTCTGAAAAGCGGGAATCGGAATACCCCAAGGGATTTGGCGACTCAGATTCCAGTCACGAAGCTGGTCAAGGTACTGACAAAGAATTTCACCACGGTTTGCTGGGGTAAAGGTGATTTCCCCGCCTCGGATAGCCGCCATGGCACGCTCAGCAAGAGGTCGCACCTTTAGGAACCACTGGTCTTTGACAAGTGGTTCGATGACGGTGTCACACTTATAACAGTGCCCTACTGCGTGCTCAATGTCTGTTTCGCCCCTGCGCAACTCTTCCATCTCAAGTGCTGCGAGCACGCGCTTGCGGGCTTCAGTAGGGCTCAGTCCCAGGAACTGTTGGGGGACGTTAATCATCTTGCCGTCAAAGCCAATGACTTGAATCGGCTCAAGGTTGTGGCGCAAGCTTATTTCAAAGTCGTTCGGATCGTGGGCAGGGGTAATCTTGACAGCACCTGTACCATATTCCTTGTCAACGTACGTGTCGGCAATAATGGGGATTTCTTTATTTGTGAGAGGCAAGAGTACTTTTGTGCCAATCAAATCTTTGTATCGCTCGTCGTCAGGGTGGACGGCTACTGCAACATCGCCGAGGAGTGTTTCGGGACGAGTGGTTGCAACAACAATCTCCCCTACCCTATCAAGGGTTGGGTAGGCAATCTGGTACAGCTTTGCTTTTTCGGTTTTGTGAGTGACTTCAATGTCCGCAAAGCTGGTTTGATGAGTCACGCAGAAGTTCACCATGCGTTCACCGCGGTAAATAAGTTTGTCGTCCCAGAGTTGTTTAAAAGTTGCATAGACGGTTTTGATAACTTTTTCGTCGAGGGTGAATACGAGGTCATTCCAGCTTGCGCCAATACCGAGTGCACGGAGTTGAAGCTCCATATCGCCGCGTTTTTGGTCGACAAAGTCCCAGACTTGCCCGTACAGTTGTTCCCGTGAGTAGTCAAACCGAGTTTTGCCTCGTTTCTCCAGTTCACGCTCGTATACAACCCAGGTTTCGAATCCGGCATGGTCTGCTCCGGGGATAAGTACTGAATCGAAGCCTTTCATGCGGTGGAAACGTACCAATATGTCTTCGAGGCCAAACGACAATGCATGGCCCACGTGCAAGTTACCATTCGCGTTTGGCGGCGGCATGACGATGCTGTACGGCGTTCCCCTGCCCTTCGGCGCAAAGGCATTCGCCTGTTCCCATAGCGCATATATGTTTGGTTCGTAATCGTTTGGTGTGTAGGCTTTGGCTAAGTTCATGCGACCTCTATAATTATAGCTTCGTATTTCACGCGAAAACATGCAACAACAATATATCGGTAAATGTTTTCACATGAAAACTTTTACTCAAGTAGTTATTGTATATTATACATTATCCCGCGTGTTTATGTTCACTCATAGTATACCACAATGAACAAATACAGCGGTTAGTAACAGGGGTCAGTTAGCCGCCCACTGAGTTTTTGACATAGAGATGCTGGGAAGTACCTCAAGTGAATAGGGGTCGACTGGTTCTGTCTTTGTTGCTTTGTAATAACCAAGCGTTGCAATCATTGCCGCGTTGTCGGTACACAAGCTCATCGGCGCGTAGGTGATAGGGAGGGGGAGACGTGTGGCAAGCTGACGGCGTAATTCCTGATTGGCGGCCACGCCCCCTGCAATCACGACAGAGGCGGGGGTGAAGTCCTTCACAGCCATTAGTGTTTTGTCGACCAACGTTTCCACGGCAATGTGTTGGAAGCTAGCGGCGAAATCATTGCGCTGTGAGGCCGTGAGAAGCTCCGAGAGCTCGTGTGAGGGGAAAGTGAAGTCTTTGCCCACTTCGCGCTGTGCGGCCCGCAGAACGGCTGTTTTAAGGCCAGAGAAGCTAAAGTCATAAGGATTTTGCAAACGCGCCTTTGGCAATGTGTATTTTGTAGCATCGCCGTCTTTTGCGGCAGCGGCAACAGATGGGCCACCAGGGTAGGGGAGGCCAAGGATTTTTGCGACTTTATCGAACGCCTCACCAACGGCATCGTCCTGCGTTTGGCCGAGTAGGTCGTAACGGCCATGGTCATGAAATAGTACAAGCTGGGAGTGGCCACCACTCACAATCAGTGCAAGCATAGGAAAGGCTGGTTGCTGAGCGGGTAGCTCGAGGAGAAGGGTTGTTTCGGTAATAAAATTGGCATACACGTGTGCTTCGACATGTTGAATGGCGAACAGTGGTTTGCGCTTTTGGATGGCAAGCGTGCGTGCGGCAAGCGTGCCGATGAGTAGCGAGCCGATAAGACCAGGCGCATAGGTGACGGCAATGGCATCGATGTCGTCCCAGGTGCAGTGGGCGTCGGCAAGCGCCTTGCTAATAACCGGATTAATGACCTCGATATGACTTCGAGCGGCGATTTCGGGAATCACACCACCGTATTCGGCGTGGATATCAATCTGGGAATGCACGCAGTTACTGAGCAATCGAAACCCGTCCTCTACAACTGCAGCGGCCGTTTCATCACAACTACTCTCGATTCCCAGAATTTTCACTCCCTGTAGTATAGCAGGTAACTGGGGTGATGACTAGGAACAGGCGCAGCATTTAAAGATGATTAGTGGTAAAATGAAGGCAAGATAAACGAGAGGGAGAGAGCGGTGAAAAGCGGATCAGAAAAAGCTGCACGGTTACGAAGCAAAATCGCATCGCTTCGTTACGGTCGCGGATCGCAATCGGCGAAAATTATTGCCGTGACGGGCGCGCACGGTAAGTCAACCGTCGTGAAACTGATTGCCGAACTGCTACGTGAGGGTGGGCTAAAGGTGGTTGAAATGGTGGCCGCTTCCGACGCCGACCATAGTTTCGAGACTGATCCATTTTTACTACACCGTCGGCTTGTCGATGCTTCGCGTCAGAACTATGATTATGTTGTTTTGGAAGTACACGCCGCTTTGGTTAAAAGTCATGCGATTCCTACACTTGCTATCGACACCCTGGTCGCAACCGGAGACTCCCCGGAACTTACCGCGTTTAGCGCCGTCCCCGTGCGCCGCGCAGTGCTGCCCTGTGGACTCCAGCCACCTGCTGGCGTGGAACATCACAATCTGATGACCTACGGAACGCACGAAGACGCTGATATGAAAATTGTGGCGAAACAGCTGTACCGCAAAGGCACAGAGGTCTCACTTGTCATTGATCAGCACACAGAACTTGACGTCGCATCATACCTTGTCGGTGAAGCGAACGCCCTCAATGTTGCAACGGCTCTGGCTACCGCCTATGTGATTGGCGTCGATATCGCGAAATTCGCCGAAGGGCTGGCACGAGTCGAGCGTGTAATGGGGAACTATGACTATTTGGCAACGGGCGCGCCGTACGCGATCGCAATCGATAGGGGTGGTGCTGTGGACGCACTGCCCGCTTTACTTGAGTCTGCACGGCAACTCGCCAAACGGCGCTTGATTGTGGCGCTGGATATGCCACTAGGCCATGACGAACTGAAGCAGCTCTACAAACAAGTCGACCGCCTCATCGCAGTGGCTGACACTACGCCAGTTGAAATCGACAAAGCGACCGATCACGAAGAAGCCGCATTTGTGGCGGTGCGCGGCGCGAAACGAGACGATTTGGTGCTGCTCGTGGGGCCGCGATACGCGCGGTATAACGACCAGGGGCGACCTGACATAGAAAGTACGATTGGAGTTTGGCATGAGTAGTATCAAGGCAAAAATAAAAGGAATGATTCCCCAGGGTGTTTACCGGGTACTCGAGCCTGAATATCACCGAATTATCGCCATCGCCGCCAATATTCGGTACGGGTTTCCAGCCCGTGATATGCATGTGATTGGTGTGACGGGCACTAATGGCAAAACGACCACTAGCTGTATGATCCACCGTATGCTCACAGATGCTGGATACAAAACGGCACTCATGACAACCGTCAGCTATGGTGTCGGTAACGACATTACGCCACAGCAACTCCATATGACGACCGCCTCGGCGCCGCTCTTACAACGACGTATCGCCGAGTTTAAAAAAGCAGGCGTAGAATGGCTGGTGCTCGAAACCACCAGCCACGCACTAGCGCAGCATCGAACGCTGGGAGTGCCCTACGAAATTGGTGTCATGACCAATGTAACCCACGAACACCTGGACTACCATGGTACATTTGAACATTACTTGCGCTCGAAACTCCGTTTATTCCAGGTAGCCGCCCGTCATGGACGAGCGTTTGGGGTGTACAACGCTGATGACGATTCAGCAGAGCGGTGGCGTCATGCTGTTCCGCGCTCACTTGCCTACGGGGTGAGGAACGGAGAACTGATTGCCACCAATATTCAGATGACCGCCCAGCAAAGTACGTACGATGTGCAATACCGCGAGGTGCAGTATCATATTACTTGCCAGATCCCCGGTGAATTTAACGTTTACAACAGCTTGGCTGCAGTGGCGGTAGGAATCGAACTCGGGCTGAGTAAAGAACAGATAGAGAAGGGGATTGCCGCACTCGAAAGCGTCGAAGGCCGCATGAATACCATTGATGCCGGCCAGCCCTATGCTGCGGTGATTGATTTTGCTCATACCCCCGATTCATTTGAACGTTTGTTGTCAGATTTACGACAATCTACCAAAGGCAAACTTGTGGTCATGTTTGGGTCTGCGGGCAGGCGTGACGAAACCAAGCGTGCCATCCAGGGGCAAATTGCTGGTAAGTACGCTGACGAAGTCGTGTTGACCGAAGAAGATGATCGTGATGTTGATGGCAACGAAATCCTCGCGCAAATCGCCGAAGGAGTCAAGCAGAGCGGGAAGGTAAAAGACCAGAACTTATTTTTGGTGCTAGATCGCCCGAGCGCCATTCAATTTGCCGTATCCCGCGTGTCTGCTGCTGATGACGCGGTGATCTTCCTTGGTAAGGGTCATGAGAAGGTAATTGAACGAGCTGACGGTGAGCACCCCTGGGATGAAGCCCAGCAGGTTCGCGACGCGATTACTCGAGCGTCAGCGTAGTACAGCGGATATAGCCACCGCCCTTCACGAGCTCTTTAATCTCAGGATGCAAGAGGGTAAGGCCGCGGGCTGTTAACTCGGCGGATAACTCGGGCGCGTGGGCGCTCATAACGACTGTTGAGCCCGTCGAAACCAGGTTGCACGCAAAGGCTTCTTTGGCTTCGTGTTCGCTGACGATGATTTTATCGACTTCGTCTAGCTCTGCTAGAATTTGCTGGCTTTCATCGGTAAATGCCTCGGGACAGTATGCAATCAGACCCTTCTGGCCGTTTTCTGGGGCTTTGATAATACTTAGTGCCAGGTCGATATCATAGTAAAAACTGTCAGGCCAGCCAGATGATGCATTTGTGACGGGCTGCCCATGGATATCCAGCTGTGGTTTCGCTTGGAGCTGTATGCGGCGATACTCTAATATATCCGCCGCCATTGTCTGCGCCTCCACATCACTGCGGTAGTTACTTCCGCAGAACAGTAGGTCGCCACACGGCAAGGCATCGCCCTGACCACTAAAGCGAAGGTGGGGCGGCAGCTCGAAAACCTCGATACCCAGTGCTTCGAGCGCCTGTTTGGCATGAGGCTGTTCGCTTTCACGGGCTGTGGGCAGATGAGCGAGCACAGCCTTGTTGCCACGTACGAGTGCCCAGTTGGCGGTATACACGCCGTCCTGGCTAGTAGCAGGCGAGGGCACGCCTATGACGGTAACGCCCGCTTGCTGCAGTAGCTCTCGAATGTGGGTATGTTCGGCTTGTGCCTGTGAAAGGTCAATTGACTCCTGGTGATAGTATGGGTTTATTGGCTGCTCATTGCTAAAGTGCAGGGCATCAGACATGAGGACTTTTGAATTTAACATAGGAACCTTTCAGGGGTTAATAGTAGGATTCGTGATGCTTAGTAAACCAGAGTCGGCGAACGACTTTTTCGGCAAATTTCATCCAGAAACGTGACTTCCAGCCGACGATTGGCACCTCAAGCGCACCGACGTAATCGGTCACTGTTTTATTGAAGCTCGTTTTGAAACGACCCAGGCCATAGAACCGGTGGTTCGGGTTGGTGATTTCGGCAGCAGACGGTGTTCCGCATAAATCGTGCGCCACACTGCCCTTACTTTTTGCCCACTCGATGACGCGCCATTGTAAGTAGTGGCTTGCGCCGTATGTCACTTTGTCGCGGATACTCGCGCCGTCTTTGTAGGTGCTTTTATCGCTATAAATTAACGCGTAGGCACCAGCAACGAGCTTGCCCTCAAAGTAGGCGAAGAATAACTGTCCTTGCCCAGCTTCGCTGTAGCGGCGATAAAAGTTTCGGTAGTAGCCGGGGTTGCGGATGGCGAATCCCGCACCCTGCGAGGTTTCGACAAATAGCTGGTACATTTTTTCGCAGTTTTCAGGGGTGCTGTCTACTAGCTCTACCGTCACGCCATCGCGCTCCGCACGTTTAATCGCATGGCGGCCCTTTTGTGGCAGGCCTTTCATGACGGCTTCGAGGTCAGGGCGTAAATCGACAACAACCGTCGAACAGTTGTACTGAATAGGGCGGGTTTGGATAATTGGCAGGGTACTAAGGTCGGTACCAAGCGGCAATTCCGGCTCGATTTTAATGGTGAATACTCCTTGCTTCTTAGCAAAAGGAATCAGTTCATCGAGCACTGCCTGTAACTGCTCAGTCGTAGCAACGCCAGGACCCTTGGGAATATACCAGATGAGGCCGAGGAGAGGAATGTGCTTCTCCATGGCGACCATCGCCGCAGTATCGCACACGATATGGCGTACTTGCCATCCACTTGCTCGTTTTAAATCGGTAAATATAATACCCTGCAAGACGTTGCCGCCATCAGGGTTCTGGGGGACAATAGTGTCCCACTGGGTAATTTCGTCAGGAGTGGCAAATCGTATATTCATCACTCCCTATTGTAGCAAAGTCCCGAAAAGGTGAAGCGCCCACCCCGATAGCACATGAGCTTGGATCGGGGCGGGCGCGGATTGAGGGAGAGGAGTGTCAGGAGCCGGAGTCGGCGATGGCGTTGCGCTTCTGCGCTGCCTTCGTTCGGGTTTCGCGGCTCTTGCCGTCGTGGGCGCTTGCGGCGCTCGAGCGACGGAGCTCGGACATGGCCTTGGCCATCTCCGGGTTGGATGTGCGGTGGGGGTTGGCGTCATGACGACGCTTTGCCCTGCGCTCCTTCGCGGCGTGGGTTTTGGCCATGAGATTACTCTCCTTCGTTTGTCGGGCAACCGCCCGAATGTGGGCGATTGTCCTATGTAGTATCATAGCACTTATGGTATAAAAAGTCAATAGCCAGGACTAGGCTGCAAGAGGCATAGCCGCCTGTTGTTCCTCAAGATATGCCAAGTGTTCGTTGCGTGCTGCGCGGAGCTTTTCGAGCAGGCTAGGCGCAAGTGTACGTGCTTTGTCCGGAGAAACCCGAAAGGCGCCGCCAAGCTCTCGTGTGTGAATACCCGTAGCAATGATTGAGTTTGGCTTCCGGCTCTTTTTACGTGCGTGCTGCGCGGTACGCTCTGATGCTTTGATGTCGATAGGGAAGGTAACGCCGTCAAGGGTTACGAACATATCCACACCCTTTACCTCATCTTGAATCGTGACATTGGTATTGACGCTAATGTCGATCGGGTTGCCGTCCTCGTCGGTCAGTTCACCAATCGCGGTGATGATTTGACTAGCGATGACTTCGTGCTGCATACCACGAACGCATTGGTCGATGTGTTGTTTAAACCAGGCCTGCTCACTGTGCCAGCCGTCTTTGTCGTCGCCCCAGCGGTCTGAGTTCATGACGCCGTACATATCAGTGATGACCACAACCAGATTTTCGGCATCCAGGTTTTCGTCGGCTTCGAGCAGTGCTTTCAGGCTATGATTGAACCGGATAACATGGTGTTTTGCTGCGTGGAATTCACCTGATTGTGGCGGCGTATCGCGGAAGTGTTGGCGCATGCCTTCGAGCCCTTCTACGTACTGGGGCAGGGTGCCAATCATACGATCAACGCGAGCTTCGGGGGTGGTAGCGAGTTTTTTGGCGTCGTATCGTCGCTCGTCTTTTACCTTAGGGAACATGCCGGCACGGACGAAGGCGGTGCGAGCAAGTGCGCGCGCGAAGGGGTAAACTTTTTTCGCCTCACCAAATTCGGGCGTCGCGGCAATACCACTCAGCAGCTCGGCGGCGCTGAGCTGATGTTTGGTGGTGGTTGGGGATTGCTCGAACATGGTGTTTGTGTTTGATTTTACGTTAGCATATACATTTAAGCATAAACGAGAAGATATGTCAATTGCAACGTACATTCGGTTACCCGCATGACTGACGATTGACCGCATTGACAAAGCATAAATAGTATGCTAATCTATTCACAGAAAATCAACCAAAACAAAAAAATACATGATACGCGCAAATACACACAACCAACGCCCCAAGATTACTCCTGAAGAACTCGCAACGCTAGACGAGCGGTTTGGGCGCGATCCTGATGGCAATTATGAACTATTAACTGGCGAGCGCCAGGAAGTTATCGGTGAGGTATGGGATTCGCGCTATGTTCGTGAAAAAACAATCGAATTTACAAGTGATATTATCCTTGCACTCGACGGAACAGACAGTGAGCGAACGAAGGTAATAGGTGACGCAGAGCTGGCTCGTCAGGCTCCTGATAGGGTAATCTGGATGGATAAGTCTGCGCGCCCCGTTTCATGGCTTGTGGATGCTTTTTGGGATGATTTTGCCGCGGATGGCGCCCCCAAGCCCCCATACTCGTACTTGAACTTTGAGCGTGCCGACTGGTTTGCAAAGATAGGCAAGACCGAGCAGGACTACATGGACGGTGATAGAACAAAATTCAACGCTGATCTGCTCGATGAGGATGAAATTTTGCGCATACGGGCATTGTTTTCAACACGGAATATACAGGAAGATAATTGGCGTGACGAGTTGCGTGACGATGAATCTATTTTTAATGGCGAGCATATCATGGTCGTTGATGAAGTTCAGTCTACCGGCGGTGCAACAACAGATATAGCCCTCCGTGTACTAAAACGTGCTTTTCCGGGTGCGACGATTAGTGCTCGATATTTTTGGAAGTCGGGCATTGTTGACTCAGTAACTGCGATGACTGGAGAGCGGCAGATGAAGAGCTCGCCCGTCTGGTATAAGACGAATGAGCTTGGCGGACGAGGAATTGGTGATACAAACGAGGATTATTACCGCCGACAATACGAAGCAGTGGCTAACAGTGAAGGGGATTCGGCACTAAAGGCGGATCTGTTTCGGCAATACTTAGGAGCGACTGCCTTGAGTCAGCCACTTCGAGGCTTTGACCCTTTGACAGCTAAGCTACAGCAAGACATTGCCTACCTTACCTATGCATGGGGAAGGGGCGAGTTATTTCGAGGAACACTCACTGATGACGATGAAGCTGAGGAACGAATATATCGCGAACAAGGACTCAGTACGACGCAAGCGCGTGAGTATCGCAAACACCGGTCACAAGCAGGCGTTAAAAAATTACGTCGTTAGGCCTGCTGCTGTGAACCGTTCAAGAAATCGATTTCTTTGATGATATCGAGCAACGCCTGTGCGCGTCGGGTTTCATCGGCGATAGACTTGGCAGCTTCGTGCGCAGGAGCAATGAGTGTCTTGTCATCAGTTGAACGAATGAGGAGCAAGTAGGTATCGAATTTTTCTTCTGGTGCGAGGCTGAGTTTGTCGACAAGGGGGCGGAGCTCGTTAATCGCATCCAGCTTCACGCTGTCGAGCTCGCTCGGAGCAGTACTCAGCACGGGTGTAGCGGTGCTTGGGAACGCGTCAGCGGGTGGCAAAACGGGGTCGACAGTGAGCGGGTCGCTACTTGGAGCAACAGCTGCGTCGTCGACGGCGGGTAATGTCGGCATGGCGCCAGGTGCAACTGGTGCTTCGATTTGGCTCATGGCTGTGCCTGAGGATACTTCATCTGACTCGCCGTTGACACCTGCAAGAACCTTTGCCAGCTCCTGATCGTCACTAATCGGTTGTGTTGATTGCGGTTGAATATCCATGCCCACCCCTGTATTACAATTTACTTATGCTTATTAGTACTGTACCATAGAGTCAGTAATATTCGCAAGAATAAAGGTGGATAAATGTTAGACGATGTCAATGTGTTGAAGCAACGTGATGGTCAGGGCGCCCTGGGGGTTGCCGCAAGTTTATATAAACAAGTAGGCTACACGGTGGAGTTGGTTGATGCCGAGAATGACGGTCGCGCATTGACGGGTGTCGTGGTAGCAGGGATGGGGGGATCTGCCCTGGCTGCTGACTTTGTAAAAGTGTTGCTTGGCACATCACTCAATATCCCTTTTGAAGTAGTAAAAGGCTATGAGTTGCCGGCATACGTGGGGCCGAGTACTTTGGTGATTGCGAGCAGTCATAGTGGCAACACAGAGGAAACCATGGCGTGCATGGAGCAGGCACTTGAGCGCGGGTGTCAACTAGCAGCCATCGCGACGGGCGGCAAGGTGAAGGCGAAGGCTGCTGAAAAGCAGGTAATGTTCGCCGAGATACCCCACGACACGCAGCCGCGAATGGGAATGATCTATAACTTGCGTGTTTTACTGCAGATTTTGGTTGCGTACAAATTGGTTTCGGTTGACGTGTATGACGAACTTGCCGAAACGGAACAGTGGTTGGAGAGCGAAAGTGACGCCTGGACGCACGAGATGCCGACGACGCATAACTACGCCAAACAGCTCGCGCTGATTGCGGTTGGCAAGACGCCAGTGTTTTATGGCGGCGGATTGACGGCGCCGGTTGCTTATAAATGGAAGATAAGCTGGAATGAGAATGCCAAAAACGTGGCATTTTGGAATCAATACCCAGAGTTTAATCACAATGAATTCCTCGGCTGGACAAGCCACCCGGTTGACAAGCCATTTGTCGTGTTTGATCTCGTCAGCGACCTTGAGAACCCCCGCATACTAAAGCGATTCGAGTTGAGCGACAAGCTACTGAGCGGTAAGCGACCGAAAGCGAACACCGTTCACCTCGCTGGTGACACCTTGATGAAGCAAATGCTGTGGAGCTGTGTACTGGCAGACTTTGTGAGCATTTATGTAGCGATTCTGAATAATGTCGACCCAACCCAAGTTGATTTGATCGAGAAGTTCAAGCAAGAATTAGCGGGGTAAGATTTGTTCTATTTGGTCGCACCACTCGTCGAGTGAGCGCGCGACTGGGACATTGTGATCTTCACAATCCTGTTCCATGTATGTTTGATTACCGCTGTTATACAGCGGGTCAACGCCAAACACAAAGCGCATACTAGGGTTGTAGTCCATCCATCCAATGATTTTGCCGAATTCGATTCGGCTTGTTTGAGCATGTGCTCGACCGGGTGTTTGGTAGTCTTGAGCGGCCATCCACATTGCTAGGACGCCGGTTTCGCGCGCAAGGCGCAGGTGGTACTTTTCCCATGGGGTTTGTTGCTCTGCATCGAGCCATGCAGATGGTTTCTTGTAAAGTTCTGGTGCTCCGCGTGGTGAGATAATCGACATTGCTGATGGTGATGCGAGTAACTGATTTGCCGCCACAGCTTGCCAGTTATAACTTCCTTGTACGGGGCCGGCAAAAAACACGACAGGATTATCTGGCTGGCTGATATTGTGGGGTGGAATGATAAATTCTGACATGTGCTTTAGTGATACTGCCGAAGCGATTCGATGGTGTCTTTGCGGGCAGCTTTGAGGGCGGGGAAGAGCCCGAACAGAATTCCCACGCCGAGTGCCATAACGGCAGCAGCAGCGGCTGTAACCCAGGTAAATGTTGGGTTGAAGTACAGGAAGGTGCTGGCGATGAAGGCAAATACGTAGCCCGCAAAGTAACCCAGCAGTCCGCCAATGAAACTTATCATGAGGGCTTCGATGAGAAATTGAGTAACGATGTTTCCATTGCTCGCCCCAACTGCTTTGCGGATACCAATTTCCCTGGTGCGTTCTGCGACGCCAACGAGCATGATGTTCATAATGCCGATACCACCAACAAACAATGAAATAGCCGCGATTGCTGCGAGTACCTGGGTGAGGGCGATGAATAACTGGTTTGTAGGTTGTCCAATGGCTTGTCCACTCACTACTGTAAAATCTTTTTCTCCCAGGTGGGCTTCGGTTAGCTTTGTGGTAATTTCGTTGGTGACAGCACCCATGTCGGCATTTGGTTTGACCCGCACATCGATTTGCTGAATTTGAGCCCTGGATTGATGGAATTGTTTGCCCTGGCCAAAGCTCACGACGGCGGCGTGGTTAAGGTCGACGTTGTTGTAATTGATAGGGTTATTGGAATTTCTAATCACGCCGATAACTGTGAAGCGCTGGCCACGAATGGTAAAGGTGCTGCTGATGGGTCGGTCGGTGCCAAACAGTTCGACGGCGAGATCTTCGCCAACAACGGCGGTATTGTTCGCTGTTTCATCATCGATGAACTGGCCAGACTTCATTTCGAAGCTGGCTACTTTGGTGAAGTCAGGCGTTGTTGCAAGTACAACGTTATTTTCGACTGTATCAGTTGTCGACTTGAGTGTACCGTCGATGGTCATGAGGGGAACGGCAGCATCGACGCCGGCAATTTGGCTGATGGTAGCGACATCAGCTTCGGTGAGTGTGCTGGTGCTGAATGATTGCTGGGCGACTGGGTTGGTGAGGGCGTTGGGGTCGCGGGTTTGAAGGCCGGGGCGAACGATAGCGAGATCGCCAGAATAGGCGTCGACCTGCTGGTTAATCATTGAGGTGACACCGCCGCTCAGTGCAAGGATGCAGGTTACGCTGGCAATTCCGATAGCAATGCCAAGAGTTGTTAGTACGCTTCGTCCCCGGTTGCGGGCGAGTGAGTGGTAGGCGTCTTCGACGTAATCAATCAATATATGGCTCATGATTTTGCCTCCTTGGTTGTTTTGCGTTTTTTGGCTTTCGGCTTCCGAGGAATAGACTTTGTTGTGCGTTTTACAGCAGGGCTTTTTGCAGCGACTTCTACCGTGCTGGTGCGCTTGCGGTTAAGGGGAATCGTGACGGCCTTGTTGCTGCTTGACTGGCTGACTATAATCTTCGTGTCACTAGCGATCTTACCATCGAGCATGTTGATAACGCGGCTGGCATAGCTGGTGAGGTTGGGGTTGTGGGTCACCATAATGATAGTGTTGCCTTTTTTGTGAAGCTCGCTCAGTTCTTCCATAATGACATGGCTGCTACGGCTGTCGAGGTTGCCTGTGGGTTCGTCGGCGAGGATGATACTGGGCTCGTTAACGAGCGCACGGGCAATGGCGACGCGTTGCATTTGACCACCGCTGAGCTGCCAGGGCATGTAATACTCACGTTCTTGCAGGTGAAACTGTTTGAGCACTTCACTGGCCCGCTCTAGGCGTTTGGTGCGCCACATACCTTTGTAGGTAAGGGGAAGGGCGACATTTTCGAGTACAGTCAGACGGTTGATGAGGTTGAAGTTTTGGAACACAATACCCACTTGGCCGCTTCGCACGCGGGCATGCTGCGCGCCACTCAGGCTACTGACGGGTTTGCCGTCCAGAATGTATTCACCCTCATCGGCAGAATCGAGCAGGCCGAGGACATTAAGGAGGGTAGTTTTACCACAGCCGCTCGGTCCCATAATGGCAATAAATTCGCCTTTTTCAATCTTTAAGTTCACCTCGTCGAGGGCGTTAAACGCAGCGTCACCAAGCCCATACCGCTTGGTAAGAGCATGCAGCTCAATAACCGGTGTTGTCTTTGCACTTTTTGGCATCTGTTATCTAGTATGTTGCGGAACAGGGGATACTGCAAGCGGAATGGCGTGTTTTGTGCCGTTAAAAATACAACTAAACCAGTATGAAAATAGCCGTTCTCCCACGTAGGGAGAACGGCTGATGCCAGCAGGGCGGGCGGTTGGCTAGGATTGCCTGGGGCGCGGACTCATGATAAGCAGCGCACCGAGGCAAACGAACCCCGCAAAGGCTGCGAAGATGAGACCTGCGCAGAGGAACATGACGAGGCCCATTCCCCAGCCCTGAACTGCTGTGAACAGTAGGCCGAATGCGCCACCCGCCATGAAGAAGGCGGCGGTCATGACCCACAGCGTACCGCCCAAAAGAGTCTCGGGTGGTTCGCCTTGGGGCTCGACGTAGCTGATGGTCAGGAAGGCCATCGGTAGCGCCACCAAGAAGTCGACGACAGGATGGGTTTGGGCCAGAATGTCGCCGAAAACGGCGTAGAACATCCCGCCGTTCGCGAGCGCCAACTCGGGGGAGTGGATCATCGCGTGGACGGGAAGTGCCAGGCGAAACCACCAGAACGCACCTGCAGTGAGTAGGATTGCCAGGATGAGCTGCTGACGGAGTGTCTTAGACATTTCTCTCCTTTTTGACGTACAACAGGTAATTCCTATCAATTATATTATACAAATAAAATGTATAAATGTCAATGCACCTCTATCTGTTATAATACAATTATGGAGAGGTGTCCGAGTGGTTGAAGGAGCACGCCTGGAAAGTGTGTGTGCGGGGCAACTCGTACCGTGAGTTCGAATCTCATCCTCTCCGCCAAATTCAAATGACGAGGCCCTAGCCTGGTCATTTTAATTTGCACGCGATGGACTGAGGTTTGAACTCACGGGTTTTGCAAAGCAAAACGACCGTGCGGTTCGGCGTAGCGCCGTGAAATTCTGGAAAAGCTAGCTTTTGCCAGAATGAGCCAGTGGAGGAGCGAGCTCGCGAGCGATATCTCATCCTCTCTGTATTAGATTTGCGCTAGCTGTGTGAGTGCGCTCGCCTCACGATCATGTCGAGAATATACTCTAAACAAAGGCATCGTTACTTCTCTGGGTATGTCGAAGAGCGTCTTTCCGTCAGTAGTTGCGCTTACGCGTACGTCACGCGCCTGCACATCGCCCCTGTTGTTTATTTGTTTGAAGCGTTCTACGGCGTGTCGTATCGCGTCTGAAAGTGAGCATGCTGGAATGATTTCACAGTAGTCATTCTCACCTTCTCTTCGCCATGCGGACTCGATACTCACTTGGTACATATTGATTGGCGTGGTTTCGCTCATCACCACACTTCGTTGACGGCGGAGTTCATCTAGCGTTGCCTCGGTGGCTGCGATGTGTTCATCCAATTTATGGAGTGAGTAGCCACGGATGTCAAACTCATCAGTTTTGCTAGTGAGAGCCTGTCGGTATTCTTGGTCTAGGACATCCACTAGGTTACGAACCTGGTGAAGGTCTGCGGGGTCAACAATCAAATGGCCCTTTCCGTCTGCAATATGTTTGTTCGTAGTATCAAAGACAATCCAAATCGCAGGGTCACGTTGGTCAGGAGTTTTAACATATATATTGCAGAGCCCGTAGTCTTGAATGTTGCGGCCTGCAAAAACAGTTGCAAAGTCAGTTTCAGATTCGCTGCTGATGTTGAGTTGAACTTCGGGGGTGAACACAAAGGTATTGTCGGGGGCCACTTCTGTCGGCTCGCCATACCTGTCTACGAGCATATTGCTCGCCGCAATCAGCACGCTCGGGTCCCGTAGTGCATCATGCTGACCGGTGTCTTGATCTATTCTTTGATCGTCCAAAGCAAGGCGCTCGCCAGTTTTAAATTTTGTCAATGGCACAGAACTTCTCCTTTATTATGCCGCAATTATACCTACCTCAATAAAGGAGCGCAAACAAGAGCGTTATAAGGTGATGCGACGGCAGCTAGGAGCGACCAAAGATTTCTTTAATCGAGAGTTTGCGACTGTATTCCAGCGCGCCGTAGCGGAACAGTCGAATCGCGATGAACATTACTACTACAGCGGTAATCGTAAGCAGGGTAATGCTTAGTGCAGCCTCGCTACCCGAGAGATTTCCCACGGCATTACGCAACATTAGGGGGATGGGCGAGGTGAGCGGGAAGGTAGATAGGAACTGAACGAGCGAATTGTCGGGATTGGAAATAAAGAGTGATACGGCGTAGAGTGGCCCAAAGATCAACATCATGACGATGCCGAAGAACTGCCCTGCTTCCTTGGCGGTAGGAACGGCGGCGCCCACAGCAACTAACAGTCCGGTGAACATCATGAAACTGGCTGCAAAGATAGCCGCGCCCACGCCGATGCGTCCCCAGTTGACGGGAAGTGTAGTCAGGTCAACAAACGGCAAGTTGAGCTGGTCGTGAAACAGCAGATACCCTATGAGGGCCGGCAGGATGATAATGAGACCCTGAATGAACGCCAGGATAATCAGCGAGATGATTTTGCCGATAATCAGTGTGCGCGCTTCGATGGTCGTGAGTATCATTTCAATGACGCGGTTTTCTTTTTCCTCCGTGGTACTGGTAAGCATCTGGTTGCCAAAGAACGAAATGAGCAGATAGAACAGCACTAGGAAGATACCTGGCAGGATCATTTCCTTCAGTCCGTCATACGAATTGCCATCTTTGTAGGCAGTAAAGGTGGTGTTCGTTGTCCCCTTCACAACAGAACGAAGTTCGGGACTAATATTACTTTCTGCTGATAGCTGAAGGAGGCTATTGGCGACACCGGTATATTTGCCGTTATCGAAGAGTCCGGCTTCTTTGCCATATACTTCCACGGCTTGGGTGGCAAGGTTGGCGGGGTAGTAAAAGTAGGCATCATATTCACCTGTTTTCACTGCATCAATCCCGGTCTGCTTGTTATCAACTGTTGTAGCATTTACAGCGGCAAGGTACTCTGGCTTTATGAGGCCAGAATCGTCAGTCACGGCGATGCTGAACTTCTGCTTCTCTAGGTCTTTGGCGGCATCACTGGTGGCTTGGTTCGACAAGAAGATAATGCCGAAGATTGCGGCAAACATGACAGGGAAGCCAATAGCCATAATCCAAAACGACTTCTTTTTGAGGGTGCGCACGATTTCGAAGCGCATGACAGTGCCGAGATTATACATTGATTTCCTCCTGGTTTTCGTCGCCGTAGACCGACAAGAATATACTATTCAGCGATTTACCCCCGAACGTGGCGCGGACGTCTGCCACAGTGCCGTAGGCACGGGCTTTGCCGTCCTTTAACAGAATAATGCGATCGCACAGTCGTTCGACTTCTTCCATTTGGTGAGTCACCATCACGACAGTGGCGCCTTTTTGCTGGTGCTCTTCGATGATATCCATCAGTAGCTTGCGGTTGACGGGATCAAAGCCCTTGGTTGGCTCGTCGAGGATAAGGAGCTCCGGACTGCCCATGACGGTGATGCCGAGCTGCACTTTTTGCTGCTGGCCACCACTGAGTTTGTCGAGACGGGTGTTGGCTTTGTCTTGCAGTTTGACACGCTCCAAAAAAGCGATAGCTTCTTGCTTGGCCTGAATGCGGCTGAGTCCTTTTAGCTGGCCAAAGTACACCATGACATCGAGCACAGGCTCCTTTTTGTACAGGCCTCGCTCTTCAGGCAAGTAGCCGAGCTTTACGTCACCCGATACACTATACGGCTTGCCTTCGATAAGTAACTCACCTTCGGTCTGGGGGTATATACCTAGCAGGGCACGGATGGTAGTGGTTTTGCCACTGCCGTTGCTACCGAGCAGGCCAAAGGTCTCGCCGCGCTTGACGGTAAAGCTGAGGTTATTAATAACGGCCGTGGTGCCAAACTTCATAGAGAAGTTTTTGATAGAGATAATGTTCGACATATACCTAGTATACTAGCATTAGTATGAATGACTTAAACAACCTTACACCTGTGAATATTAGTCAGCCAGTAAAAAGTGACGCACCCGCCCATCCGTTACGCGCATGGCATATCATGTACACCATACTGGGGGTTCTTATCGTAGCGCTATTTGTGGTAGGTGGGTTACAGCTCGCTCTTTATGAAATGTCTCCCGCAAGAGGCGGCACGGCGGGACTGAGTGTCGCGATATTTCTGCTGTATGGTGTGATAGCCTGTGTGGCTCTGGGAAGCGCGGCACTGTTTACGCTACCTTTTTATATTATGGCGCGCAAGAGGGTAGTACAGAGTGGTGCAGTGGCAGTACCCCAGAAAAAAGTACGAATCGGAGTCATTGCCGCAGTTATCGTCTTCGGTTTGGTAGTTGCGCTTGTGGCACTGATTGTGTCGTCGTTCCTAGGTATTTAGTTTTTGCACCGCACACATTTTTGCCATTGAAAATAGTCGGCACGCACGTGCCTGCTATAATAATGAGCAATGGCAATGGGGAGCAAAAAACTAGGGATACTCGCCGCAACCGCGGGTTTTGTACTGATGGTGTTCGAAATTGCGGCAGCGCGGATACTTGCCCCGAGCATTGGTAGCTCGACGTATGTGTGGACGAGCGTGATTGGGGTTATTATTATGGCACTGAGCGTGGGGTATTGGGCTGGTGGGCGAATTGCCGACAGGCGCAATAACCCAAATGACATCGCGCGGCTTTTTTTGGCACTTTCACTCACGATTACTTTTGCTATGATTATGTACCCGGGTTTCCTGTCTTCGGTCGCTGAGTGGACAATCGACGTACGATTCAGCGCCGTCATCGCATCGCTGGTGTTGTTTGCGCCAACAAGCTTGCTCGCAGGGGCGGTAAGTCCTTACCTCGCCAAGTTAAATGTTCGCTCGCTCGCGTCGTCGGGAAGTGCGGTAGCAGACCTAGGGGCCCTGAACTCTCTGGGTGGTATTGCGGGCACGTTCCTGACAGGCTTTGTATTGTTTGGCTTTATGGGCGTGCGTGACGTAATGGCGGTGCTTGCTATAGGCGCGCTCGTGGTTAGTTGGTGGGCTCGGGGAGGGCGAAACCGCCGTGAAACCTTGTTGATGGTTGCGGCGCTGGTGCTAGCTATGCTTGCGTGGCCAGGTTCGGGGGTATTAGCAATCGACACACCGAGTGCGCACTATACCATCGAAGATGCGACACTAAGTAGTGGTCATACGGTGCGGACGCTCGCCACTGGCCCGGGTGGCAAGCAATCCGGCATTATTGTAGGTAGCCCGACGGAATTAGCCTTCTGGTATACGCGCGAGATTGCTACGGTCATCGACCTACAGCCAGCCAAGCAGCGCATTGCTGTGCTTGGCGGCGGCGCTTACACGCTGCCTGCGTATCTTGCCCAGAAGTACCCTGACTCACAGATTGACGCAGTCGAAATTGATCCCAAATTACTTCCCATTGCCCAGGAGTACTTTGAGTATAGCCCTGCGAAAAACGTGGGTCATATTGCGATGGATGCTCGAACGTTTATTAACGGCGTGAAGCTGCCCTACGATATTGTGGTGGTCGACGTGTTTGGCGACGACAGCATCCCCGAGAGCCTCATGACGGCAGAGTATGGGCGCGCGCTGAAGCGTGCGGTTACTCCCGGTGGTGTGGTTATCATTAACGCGATAGCTGGCACTGGGGGGACATGCCTCGAGCTGTTCCAGGCTGTGAGCCGCCCCTACCTCGATAATTTTGCGACCGGATATTATTTGCCACGTATCAACGACGGGGGTCGTTCAAACATCACCGCGGTATTCGGCTCTCACCCGAAGGTGCCGTCAAACTACATCCCCACAGGGCCCGCGACGGGGCCAATCTATACAGACGATTACAACCCCACGATGCGTGTCCAGTTTGCGTGCGAGCGCCGTTAACGGAAGTTTATTTTTGTAGTAAATACTACAATAGGGGTCATGAAGTGTTAGAGCGGGCGTTGCCAAAAATACATGGTGAAAACGCTTGAAAATGCTATATATAGCGTTTATATTTATAGACAGACACTACATATGTAGTAGTTCAGCAAAATAGACACACACGCAAGGAAGTTGTAAAGCTAGCAGTCACCACTCTAGTGGCGGTTTTCTTGTGTAGCCTTTGGGAGGTGGTGTGTGTAAGCGAAGGTACTAACCATAACATATAAAAGGGATAGGGTAGATGACGAATATCCAAGTCGTAAAACGCGACGGCACCCGTGAGCCGTTCGACGCCAACAAGATTAACCTGGCGCTCGTAAAGGCAAGCGAAGGCCTGCCAGATCAGATTCAAAAAGTAGTGCAGGTTGCTACCGAGCTACAATTAACGTTGTTTGATGGAATTACCACCGAAGAGCTTGATGAGGCGGTGATTCATACCGCGCTACAGAACGTAAAAGATGATCCAGATTTCGATACCATCGCTGCGCGCCTGTTGCTGAAGAACATATACAAAAATATCCTTGGTGACTATGCTGATGATGCTGAACTAAAAAAACTTCACACCAAAAAATTCCCTGAGTATTTGAAATTTGGGGTAAAGGAAGGCCTACTCGACAAAAGGATGGCGGACAGCAAACTGTTCGACCTGAAGAAACTTGCCGAAGCGCTCGACCCTAGCCGAGATGGACTGAGTAAATACCTGGGTGTTATTACGAACAAAAACCGCTACGCGCTCCGCAAGCAAAACGGTGACCCGATTGAAACGCCACAGTTCACTCATATGCGCATTGCAATGGGGTTGAGCTTCAACGAAAAAGACCCAACCGCTGCAGCACTCGACTTCTACCGACACATGAGCAACCTGGATTACTTGCCTGGCGGCAGTACTCGAGTTAACGCCGGTGGGTCATTCCCGCAACTTTCTAACTGTTTTGTGATTGATGTCGAAGACGACATGGAAAGCATCGCAAAAAGCGTCCGCGACACTATGTGGATTGCTAAGGGTACAGGCGGTATTGGTATTAGCATGAACAAACTGCGCGCCGCAGGGAGTCCTGTTAAAACGACCAACACCGTCAGCACTGGACCGCTGCCATTTATGAAAATGATTGATACGGCACTCTTTGCCGTCAGCCGTAAGGGTAAAAAAGCAGGGGCAGCCGCCATTTATATGGAAAACTGGCACCTCAACTTCCCGCAGTTTATGGAACTTCGCCAAAACAGCGGTGACCCATACTTCCGCACTCGTTTTGCGAACATTGCCGTGTATATTAGCGATGAGTTTATGAAACGTGTTGCTAAGGAGCAAGATTGGTACATGTTCGACCCAGCAGAAACCGCTGATTTGTCAGAACTCTACGGCGAAGCATTTAGTAAACGCTATGCAGAATATGTAAAACTAGCCGAAGCAGGAAAGCTCCGTGAATTCAAAAAAGTGCCCGCTCGTCAGCAATGGCGACAGATTCTGACGACACTACAGGCAAGTAGTCACCCGTGGATTACCTGGAAAGACACCATTAATACCCGCGCGCTGAACAACAATACAAGCACCATCCACAGTAGCAACTTGTGTACTGAAATTACACTGCCAAATGATGCGAAAAACATCAGCGTGTGTAATCTCGTGAGCATCAACCTAAGCGCCTTCCTGGACATCGAAACGAAGCAGTGGGACTGGGACCGCCTAGAGTCCGCCAGCCGAAGTGCTATTCGCCAGCTCGATAACCTTTGCGACGTGACTGATACGCCAATTCCAGAAGCTATCAATAGTATCCGCACCACTCGTGCACTCGGCCTCGGTATTATGGGCTTTACTGATGTCATCGAAAAGCTTGGGTACAGTTACGAAAGCGAAAGTGCCTACGATACGATGGATCAGTTGACGGAGTTTATTAGCTACTACGCTATTGACGAAAGCGCCGAGCTGGCTAAGGTAAAGGGAAGTTATCCAGATTTCAAGGGAAGTGGTTGGAGCAAAGGCTTGCTGCCAATCGACACCGTTGATTTGCTTGCCAAGGACCGTAAAGTCAAGGTCGACATGACCCGCAAGACTCGCCTGGACTGGGAAGCACTTCGTGCAAAGACTACTAAAGGCATGCGCAACGCAACCTTGATGGCAATCGCGCCAACCGCAAACATTGCACATGTTGCCGGTACGACCCCAGGTATTGATCCACAATTCGGCCAGATCTTCAGCCGCAGCACGCTGAACGGCAAATTCCTCGAAGTAAACGGTAATCTGGTTCGTGACCTTAAAAAACTGGGCCTTTGGGACGAAGTGAAGGAACAATTGCTTGTGGAGCAGGGCGACCTGACGAACATCGATGTCATTCCACAGGCACTCAAGGATGTATACAAAACCTGCTTCCAGTTGTCGCCATTTGCGTTCATCGAAGTCGCCGGTCGCGCCCAAAAATGGGTCGACCAGGCAATTAGCCGCAATATGTACCTGGAAACCCGCAGCATTGATGACATGGAAAAAGTGTACATGGAAGCATGGAAGCGCGGCCTTAAGACTACCTACTACTTGCACATGAAGCCACGTCACCAGGCCGAACAGAGCACGACTCGTGTAAACAAAGCCGAAACCGCCCCAGGCGGCGGCGCACGAAAAGCTGGATTTGGATTCGCGAAGAAACAATCAGTATAAGGAGCTATGCATATGAATGAATCAAACAACTGTACCTGCACCTGCGACTGCTGCAAAGACTGCAAAAGCTGCACAACAAAATAACACAAGCAAAGGGAATCTACTATGAATGCATCACAAATCATCAATGACGAAATGACACTCGAGGAAAAACTCCAGGCAATTAGCGACGCCATGGAGCAAGCACAATCAACCGCCAACGAAGCAGCCGCCCGTCGCGGTGAAGTTGCGGCACCTATCGATCCTGCAGACCTAACTATGTGTGAGGGGTGCCAGTAGTGTCGGTCCGGATTGAATATACTCCAGGTAACAAGCCAACGACACGACAAATTCTGGATTCGTTGAATGCACAGCACCCAGACAAGGTGTTTACTGCTGGCCCCGGCAATGTAATTGTCGAATCGTACCGCGAGCCAACCGCGGAGCTTTCGCGCGCGGAAGCGCTCCAGGAGCAGGCTGATTTACGCGCGCTCCGTGAAGCAAAGGTTGGCTACGGCGCAACTGAAGCAGTGTTTACATTCTAGTTTGTGCGATTTATTTCACACCGACTCGTCACGTAGCCGGCTAGAATGATAGTAGGAAAGACTAACTAATTTTTGAGGAGAATAGTATGGGAAAGATTCTAGGCAGCGGTATTCAGGACGGGTTGCTCCTAAAACCAATTAATTATCAGTGGGCAATGGACTTGTATGACCAGGCTGTAGCGAATACATGGTTCCCCAACGAAATTCAGTTAGCTCAGGACCTTGCTGACTGGGAAAAAATGAGTGACGAAGAGCGCCACGCAGTGACATTCCTGATGAGCTATTTCAACCCAAATGAGCTCCTCGTGAACAAAGCCTTGGCGTTTGGTGTGTACCCGTATGTCAATGCAGCAGAAGCCCACCTATACCTTGCCAAGCAGATGTGGGAAGAAGCGAACCACTGTATGGCATTTGAGTATGTGCTCGAAACGTTCCCAATTGACCGCGACGTTGCGTATGCCGCACACGTCGACGAAGAAACCATGGCGAAAAAGGAAGCGTTTGAAACTAAGTACATCAAGCGGATGACTGAAGACACGATGGATATCACGACGATTGATGGTAAAAAAGACTTCATTCGTAACTTGATTGCGTACAATATCATCCTCGAGGGCATCTGGTTCTATAGCGGCTTTATGGTAGCGTTGTCATTTAGGCAACGAAACCTGCTGCGTAACTTCGGAAGCCTGATCGACTGGGTTGTGCGCGACGAAAGCCTGCACCTGAAGTTTGGTATCAACCTGATTTTGACGGTGATCGAAGAAAACGAAGAGCTGCAAGATCCAGAATTTGCCGAAGAAATTAAACAAATGATTTTAGACGCCGTTGAGATGGAAGAAGAATACAACAAGGCGCTGTTGCCAAATGGTATTCTTGGCCTGAACGCCGACTATATCAACCAGTACGTCAAGTACCTGACCGACCGCCGCCTGGAAGAGCTTGGCTTTGAACCTCACTACAACGTGAGCAACCCTGCCAAGTGGATGGCGACAGCCAACGATACGTACGAGCTGGTGAACTTCTTTGAAAGCACCAACACAAGTTACGAAGTGAATGCCGGTAATGCCGAAAGTAAGCTACAAGGCATCGGCCCCGAAGAAGGGCAAAGCCCATCAGCTGACCGTGGCGAAAATGAAGTAACTGATAGCGAAAAGTAGGATTATCGTTATGTATGGTGGTGGCGTTTAACGGGCTTCAGTAGCGGGCGATTCAGTCTAGTTTGCAAGCAGATGTCGACAATGCTAAGAAAAAAGTGATGCTGTATCAGGCCGAAAAAGGCACCTACCCAACGGCGATTAATTGTACAAATCCGAGTGATACTGAAATTTGCGTGGAGCCGTCAGGGTCGAATACGTATACATATAGTGCGACGAACGCGACCAACCCGCCGCGCTTCGGTTTGACAGCGAGCAGCGGCACCACGACCTACCAGGCTACGCAGCGCACTTCGGCCGAGCAGCTGGCAGGCGTGGTAACCGATGGCTTGTCATTACATCTTGATGCGTCCAATAGCGCTTCCTATTCGGGCACGGGTACGCTATGGAGCGATATTTCTGGTACTGGCCGCAATGCGACGCTGACAAATGTTTCATACGGTAACGAACACGGCGGCGTGCTCGTATTTAACGGCACAAGTTCGTATGCACGAGTTGCGAGTGGCGCAACGCAGTCCGTGTTTATGATGGTCTACATTGACCCGAGCCAAGTCACTTCACGTTACCTGCTGGACTCGCGTACGGGTAATTCCGCGGGGTATATCTACAACAACGGCGTGGGCAACTGGCTAAACTTTTATGCGGATGCCCAGCCTGTTGCTACGAACTGGGCGAGCATACCTAAGGGTAGGTGGGTAGGCTTTTATACCAACACAACCCTGCAGTATACCTCGACTGTTAATGTCATGAGCCGCTACAGTAATGGCGAATTGCTGATGGGCAAGCTGGGCGTCGTGCTGGTGTATAACCGAGCTCTGTCACAGGCGGAAATTTTGCAGAACTTCAACGCGTTCAGTGTTCGCTACGGAGTGCTCTAGTATAGGAAAAACCCCGCCCTGGATGGGCGGGGTAAAGAGCGTGACTGCTAGGAAAAATGTGTCGAGTGGTGGGGGACTGGGCCCCCACCACTCGCTGTACTACTTGGCGGGCTGCACCACTCCGCCGCCGGCCACGATGGGCGCCGGCCACGGGTTGACACCCTTGTCGATGCCGTACTTCTTCAGCCAGGCTTCGGAGCCGATGACATCGACCTCGGCCTGGGTCGCTCGAGCCTTGGCCTCGGCGACTGCGACATCGGCGAGTGCTGCGCGCTCCTCAGCCTTCGCTGCGATCTCCTTCGCCTTTGCCTCTTCGGCGACAGCGTTGGCGTTCGCAACGGACGACTGCTCTCGGCTGATCGCAGCCTTGAGCTCGGGATCGACCGGTTCCGGCTTCAACACCAAGGTGGTGTTGACCGTGAAGTAGTGGCCGCCCATGCGGTCATCGATCATCTTCTGGAGTTCGGTCTCGACTGCCTGGTCGAGCTTTACCTTGACCTCTGCGTTGTTCCAGAGGTCGCGCCAGTTGTACTGCTGGGCCGTGCGGTCCAGCGTGGCGTCCAGCGACTTTCCGACGTACATGTTGAGGACCTTGATCCACCCGTCGGGCGTCTTGTCGCGGTTCTTGTCGTCGATGTCGTCGTTGAAGTCTCCGCCCGACCAGAACGCGCGGTCACGGAGCCCCATGTTCTCGTGGAACTTGCGCAGGGCGGTGCAGTCGGTCACCATGTTGAAGGTGATCGCGACCGGCACGTCCATCTCGGCGTTGTCCTTGGAGAGAACGCGAATGGGGCCCGTCTCGGCGCCTTCCGTGAGGCTGGCGTCGTAGGTCCGGTTGTTGGTCGGGTAGGTGTAGAACAGGTTGCCCGGGTTGTCGACCTTGCGGGTCGACACGGGGATGCACTCCTTGAACGTCGTGGACGAGAAGGCGCCGGCGTCGTAGTGCACGGCCACCATGTCCGGGGGGGTGCTCACCATGGAGCATCCGGTGGTGGTCAGGCCGACACCGACTGCAGCGGCTGCGAGGACGATGTTGCGGATGGTCTTGTTCATTTGATCAGTTTCCTTCCATGCGGTGGTACTGCTTGAGGGCTTGTTCGAGGGGGTTGTAGTACTCGCCCGGAAGCGAGCTCTGGACGACCGGATCCTCCAGTGCTCGGTCGAGCACTTCGGCGGTTTTCTCCATCCACTCCCACCTTTCGATGAGAATAGTGCGGACGGCAGGGTCGACTTCGGTGTAGGCAAGTTGCTTGGGGTCGCGTCTGGCAATCTCGGCAATCTTCTTGCTCTGAATGCTCTTTGAGATGAGCACGAATGCTCCCACGATGATGACGACGACCACGAGGACTGCCACTATGGCAAGTACTCGAGTCATTTGGCTCCTTTCGGTCGCTGTACGGTCATATGAGTATATGAACATACAGCGACCGAAATACACGAGCAGCTCCTGACGGAATTTTAACTGAATAAATTATTCCTAGCTTGTCAATGTGCTCCGCGTGGAGTCGGTGAATTATGACCCTGACACACGGTAACTTGCATATATTAGCATAAAAAAGTATTAATGTCAATACTCTGATTAAATAATTTTTAGTATTTGCCTTTGCACTCTGAGCGACAGTATATTTATTATTTCTTGCGAGGCGTATGCTGCGCCCGAGTAAACACTATGGCGACAACGATAAAGAGCGCTGACAGTCCGCCCCACAGGAGGAGTGGTGGAATATAGCGGGATGGTTCGCAGGCGACCATACTGTTGCCGGTACTGTTGCAATCTGGTGAAGATGCTTGATAAAGCATTATCGCCATCAGTGACGTATAGAGCAGTGATACGACCAGCATGAGAGTGAGGGTAATGACAATAAGATCATGGAGTATGCGCTGCTTCATACTGCTATTCTAGCACGCGTACATGATGAAGTGGTGGTGCGTGGCGGAGCGTGAGCATGAGCGGCAGATGGTCAGACACCGGCACGTCGTCCACAGAAAAGTCGTAGTTGAACAGGTTGTTTAGTCTGGTGAAGGCGTAGTCCGCATAGAGCTGCTTGTTGTCAGGGTAGCGTTGCCAGGCGTGTTGGTTGCGCGTGGTCGCGATGGCATAGTCGCTAATGAGATCGCGGTAGCCAGCGGCGGTAAACAGCTTCACGGAGTGGGCCTCGGGTAGCAGGTTAAAATCGCCCATAAACACCGTGGGAATATCGTCATGTGCCGCATAACGCAGCAGTCCTTTTGACTGGGCGATACGTTCGGGTGTGTCGAGCTTGTGACCAGGCTGCGGTTGACCGTGAACATTCACGACTCGCAACCTGTGTTTGGGCGATACTTGCAATTCGCACACGAGGCCTACGCCCGCGTGGGGGATGTCGCACAGGAGTTCGGCGGTGCCTGTAACAGTAACATCTTCGCGTACGTAAGTGGTGGCGTAAAACTCATCAGCCTCACCGACAATGCTCCTGCACATGGAATAGCGCGTAAAGCCTGGCTTTAGTAGTGCATCAAGCATAGCCAGTGTAGGGGTGTCGGTTTCTTGGAAGCAAAATACCGACACGGTGGCTTTGTGCTGGGCGATGTAGGCTCGCAGCTCTTGCTGCAGCTCGCCGTACCAGGTGTTTAGGGACAGAATGACGATTTTGTTTGTGTTCTTCATGCTTCATCTACTGTAACGTAAAATATCACCACGAGCTAACCACTACGCACTAAACCTAGAAAAAAGGCTGAATGAATTAGCTCTAGTGCCATACGGTGACGGCGCAACCAGTCGTGTTCTGGCTTGCCATGTACTGGGTTACTATGCCCGACCCCATGTTTGTGCATGTTTGATTGCCAGGCAGAAGATAAACAATTGAATACCATGTTGGATCTAGGTTTGAAAAAGCGATACCGCGTTGACTTAGGTTTCCACCACCCCACCATAACGTTTTTGGTTGCAGCGGAACGTTACTTCGCAAGGTTGAGCCGTATCGGCTGATCCTTGAATTTAGTTCGTTGTCTGCACTTCCGAACAAGGTTAAATCTGTAGCATTTTTTCTACATTGACCCGCAGCAAACCCATCGGCAGCCGGGTAGTCTTCCAGTGTGCCGAGACAAATTGCCGCATAGGAATACGCCACGACTGGGTAGCGACCGAACTCTGAATAATGCATCTCGAGTGCTTTCATGTATGTTTTAACAACAGATTCGGTCCGCACCTTTTCGGCGCGACCCTGGATGCCACCATAAGAAACAACGGTTATTGAGGCGAGTATTGCGACAAGTACGATGATAATAAGTAGCTCTATGATTGTGAAGCCATGCCGTCCATTCCTGGTCATGACACTATATTAACATAATCGGTGTTGTAGATTGCTGTTATCGGGAAGGGGCGTAGATGTTGGTATTGCCGTTGATCTGGTTGTCGATAAGATTCTAAATAGCCCCGACGAAGCAGTGCTGCAAGTGCTCATTAGTTCTGACGCAGATTTAATTCCTACGATAGAGACAGTACGGGGTACTGACGGGGGAGGCCGTGCATATTGGGTGTAGCAATAAGCTCACAAAATCAATTGTGACCGAAGCGGATAAAACACAAACTATTCGTGGCTCCGGAGTGCTTGCCGCATGTTACGCGATATACCCCCCCAAAAAAGCCCAACGGTTAACTCGGCCATTTGTAGGTATACCCTAAACTGACACAGGCTTACCTGTGGCGGGATTATACATCGCGAGTACTTGCCGCTGCGACTGAGCATTGATTGCTTTTGCATGTACGAACGCTTTGTGGTGGAGGGGAGCTATAGCCGCTTCGACAGCATGCCATCGCCTGAGTCGCCATCTGGCTGGTAGCCGTGGGCTTCGTAGAACCGTCCGGCATCGTCACTCACGGGGTTGAGCGTAATGCGCTCGGCGTTGTTGTTGCGGGCAAGGGCTTCTATGAGCCGAAGTGTACCAGCGCCAAGGCGTTGACCACGGCGCTGTTCATCTATTACCAATGTATCGATATGGACATCGTCGTCAGGAGTTTCTAGCGTAACGATGCCGACGACAGGGTCGGTGCCCTCAGGGGCATCGGTATCCGTGACGCTATAGGCGTGTTTAGTGCGAGCATCCTGGAGTATCATGCGGGCGAGCTGAGGAGTTAGCTCGCTATCGTGGAGCTGTGCGCCAATTTCGAGAAAGCGCTGCTGGGCAGGCGTGAGTTCTTTAACCGATTTGGTGTTTCTGAAATTTTCGGGCTTGAGTTTGAGCGGCATGTTTTTTTGTTTTTCGTTTATGCACTAGAGGTATATTAGCATAAAAGATATAAAAAGTCAATCAACTGCTCAAAATTCCCTGAGCCTCCACCCCTAGACGCACCCGATAGAATACGGGTATAGTGACAGTATGAAGATTGCACTATGTGGCTCGATGGAATTTGCCGATGGAATGAACGAAACAGCTGACACGCTGGAAACGATGGGGTACGAAACCTACCGCCCGGCACCAGCAGATGAAGGGCGGATTGCGCGCGACCCTGCCATAAAGGGGCGGGTGATGCGCGAGTACTTTGAGTTTATTGATCAGAGTGATGCGGTGCTGCTGTACAACGTCGCCAAGAAGGGGATTGCTGGATATATTGGCGGCAATACGCTCGTGGAGGCGTCGCACGCGTTCAGTAAAGGCGTGGAGATATTTGCTCTTCATCCACTACCTAATATGTCGTATACAGATGAGCTTGCTGCGATGAACCCGCGAGTACTAAACGGCGATGTTGCTGGTATCGACGATTATTTCGATTCGCTGCCCCGAATGCACGTGAGTAGTAAAAGTCCTGTGAAGTTGCAAGCGCTTGGCGCGGCAATGCGCCGTGCGGGCCGGCCTGTGGTGCCGGTGGGCTACAAAACCCAGAGTGGCGTCAACGAGCAACCAATGACGATTGAAGAAACATTGCAGGGCGCTACCAACCGGCACGCTCACCTGCACACGTTCGTAGAAGCGGGAGTGGGGGATTACTTTGCCACCATTGAGAGCGGTAACCAGGCGTTCACTGCGGCGCTTGGCTTCCGCGGCCTCTCGGTGACGATTATCGAGCAAGCGGGTGGTGCTCTAAGGCACGGGCTGGATGTCGATATTGAGTTTCCGGCTGATTTTGCCGCGCTCGTGCCGTCGCAGTATCGGGACTATGGTGTGCTGATGCAGCAAAAGTTTGGCAGTACGCTGAAAGACCCGTACCCATACCTGTCCGGTGGTAAGCTGACGCGCGCCGAACTGCTCGAAGAAGCTGCGTACCGTGTGGCGACGCAACTACCTGTGCGATAATACTTGATTTATTGGAGGCGTATCGCCATAATGAAAACAATTACAAAACGACAGGCACATGATGTGCGCTAGTTATCGACTCACCACTACATGCAGCGTAGAATAAACAACAAGGCACACTACATATAGCGTACATAGTGATTTGCGTGTTACAATGAAATCCCATGGAAGAGCAATCGAACGTGGGTAAACAGACAAAATATATTTTCGTAACGGGGGGAGTCCTTTCCGGGGTAGGGAAAGGAATTACTGCAGCGAGCATTGGTGCCGTTTTGCAAGCTAAGGGAGCAACCGTTTCAATTCAAAAGTGCGACCCGTATCTGAATGTAGATGCGGGTTTGCTTAATCCCGCAGAACACGGCGAGTGTTTTGTCACAAAAGATGGCGCGGAGACCGACCTAGACCTCGGGCATTATGAGCGATTTTTAGACATTGAGGTGACCCAAAAAAGCGCAACGCTAGCAGGCCGATTGTTTAGCAATCTGATTGCAGACGAGCGCGCAGGGAAATTTGGCGGCAAAACAATTCAGCTGGTACCCCACCTGACAGGCGCAATCCAAGATGCCATTACGCTGGCGAGCGAAGGAAGCGATATTCACATTGTCGAAATTGGTGGCACAGTAGGGGATTACGAGGGCCTCAGCTTCGTAGAGGCAATTCGTGAGTTTGGCCGCAAGGTCGGCCGCGACAATGCACTGTATATCCATGTGGTGTACGTGCCGTTCATTGGCACCAGCAAAGAATTTAAGAGTAAGCCAGCGCAGAATGCCCTAAATGATCTACGCGGTTTTGGAATTGTGCCCGATGTCGTGATTGTGCGCACCGATGATCCAGCCCCTGAATCAATCGCGCACAAAATTGCAATGTTTGGTGGCGTGAGTGATGACGCGGTATTAATGATGCCAAATCTTGATAGTGTGTTTAAAATTCCTGCGAGGATTGCCCAGAGTACTCTGGCGCCGATACTCGAAAAGTTTTCGGGTTATCACAACAAGCCAGACTTGAGCAAGTGGACTGATCTGGTGAAGCGTCAGCAGGCGGACAAAGAACAGTCTGTGACCATTGGCTTGGTTGCGAAGTATCTGGATAACGAGGATACCTACATAAGTGTACTCGAAGCACTCAAAGCCGCTGCCTGGCATGAAGGTGTAGGCCTAAACACGAAGTGGATTAATGCCGAAACAGCTAACGAGGCTGATTTTAGTGGCGTGGACGGCTTATTGGTACCGGGTGGATTTGGGAGTCGTGGGATAGAGGGAAAGGTAGCTGCCGCTCGCTACGCACTCGACCACAACGTGCCATACCTGGGTATTTGCTTAGGTTTACAGGTGGCGGTGATTGCTGCTGCTCGCAAGGCCGGGCTAAAAGATGCCAATAGTACTGAATTTGCACCAAATACCCCAGAAGATGTCGTATACATTATGGAGGGCCAGCAGGGCAAGGAGAGTACTGGTGGGACATTGCGCCTGGGTGATTACCCAGCACACCTCGACATTGATTCTTTGGCGTACAAACTTTACCAAGCGCAGGACATTGTGGAGCGTCACCGTCACCGCTACGAGGTGAATCAGCACTTCCGCGAGGCAATCGAGCGGGGCGGACTGCGAATTAGCGGGTTGTCGCCCGACAAAAAACTCGTTGAATATGTAGAGGCGCCAGCATGCGACTACTTTATTGCGACGCAGGCACACCCCGAATTCCGCAGCCGCCCTACACGGGCGCACCCATTGTTCGTGGGGCTTATCCAAAGCGCGCTCAAAACCCGCAAATAGCGCGCCTTCATCTACCTGTAATTGACATTTTGTAACGCTTATGCTATAGTGTACGTATGGCAGAAGAAACACAAATACCTGAAATCAACGACACGCTCACGATGGACGACATGGACATGCTTCGTGCCGTGCTCGAAGACAGCCACTCACGCGGTATAACGCCCGTGTCGGTTTACAACCAAGCAGACTTTGTCGATACAGACGAATCATAATTATCTCTGATACAATAGGCGTATGGAACGCCTTGCGAGTCAGATAGCTACAATTGTCCACGAGCTGTATGGGCAAGATGTTGATGTGCGCCTGGATCGCCCAGAGGCACGGTTTGGTGATTACGCCACGAATATTGCCCTGCAACTCGCAAAACCACTCGGCAGAAGCCCGCGCGATGTAGCCGAAGAGCTTGCGAGCAAGCTTCGTAATACCGGTGATTATCGCGACGTTACAGTGGCGGGTCCTGGATTTATAAATGTGTTCATGGGCGATGTAAGTTTGCTTGAGCAGGCGCAGAGCGCAGTGGCGCGAACGGCTGACGGTGAGCAGGTTGTGGTGGAGTATAGCTGCCCGAATGCTTTCAAAGAACTTCATACGGGGCATTTGTACCAAACCATCCTCGGCGATATTTTAGCGCGCTTACTCGAGCAAACGGGTGCTAGCGTGCATCGCACGAGCTTTGGTGGCGACGTGGGGTTGCACGTGGCAAAATGTTTGTGGGGTATGGTCGCGACGTTTGAGGGAATTTACCCAGAAAAGTTGGCCGACGTACCGGCAGATGCATTCGCACGCGCAAACTGGGTGAGTAGCTGCTATGTTCGTGGCGCCGGAGCCTATGAAGAAAATGACGAAGCCAAACAAGAAATTGATGAACTGAACAAAACGATTTATGGGTTTCACGAAACGGGTGATCACGAGTCGCCGCTTGCGCAAATATATTGGACAACGCGCCAGTGGAGCTATGATTATTTCGATGCGTTTTACGCATTAATCCAAGTCGACAAGATGCGCTATTACCCTGAAAGTGCAACTGCTCCTGTGGGTATGGAGGTTGTTCGCGAGCAACTTGCGCGTGGTAACTTGAAAGAGTCGGAAGGCGCAGTGGTGTTCGAAGGTGACGAGAGCCAGCACTTGCACACTCGCGTGTTTGTGACCAGCAAGGGCTTGCCGACGTATGAGACCAAAGACATCGGGGTGATCTGGCTTGAGCAACAAGATTATTCATTCACGCGCCGTGTACTGATTACGGGTAACGACCAAAAAGAATACATGCGCGTGGTGTTTGCAGCAGCCGAAACGTTCCAGCCGGGTCTGGCGGCGAGGATGACACACATTACGAACGGAACCGTGCGGTTTGCTGATGGTAAAAAAATGAGCTCGCGACTCGGTAACGTATCACGAGCCATTGACGTGGTAAACGTGGTGCGGGAAAAAGTACGCGAACTGGTGCAGGATGAATCACTCGTGGAAGGCGTCACGCTCGGTGCCATTAAATACGTGTTTGCTAAGTACCGTGCGGGTGGCGACATTGCATTTGACATTGATGAGACCGTCAGTCTGGCAGGGAACAGTGGCCCGTACATTCAGTATGCACACGCCAGGGCCTGTAGCATTATTGCTAAAGCAACGGCGACACCGGAATATAGCGACGAGTACGATGCAAGTGAGCGATCGCTGCTGGTAAAATTAACCGGCTATAACGAAGTGGTCGAAAAAGCCGCTGCTGAGTATATGCCCCATGGTATTTGCACCTACCTTTACGAACTCGCGCAGGAGTTCAACCGATTTTATGAATCATCACATATTGTGGGCCATGAACGCGAAGCGATTCGCTTGGGATTGGTCACACTCTATCGTGACACACTAGCAAAGGGTCTGGGCATTCTGGGTATTACCGCACCTGAACGCATGTAATAAGCGCAATAAGGAGAAGTACATGGTTACGAAAAAAGAAGAACCCCGCAAAGAATCAACCGGCCACACATCAGGATTCATGGGATTTATTCGTGAACAGGGCGTAGTAGGACTGGCGGTTGGTTTGGCTATAGGAACTGCCGCGGGCGACACGGTTAAAAAGCTTGTTGAAGCCTTCATCAACCCGTTAGTGCAGCTGCTTGTCGGTTCGCAAAAAGGACTAGAAGCCGCTACTTGGACGGCGCAAATTGGTGACCGCGTGGGGGACTTTAAGTGGGGCGCGTTTGTGAGCTCGCTGATTAGTCTGCTGGCCACCGCACTCGTTGTTTACCTGATTATTCATTTGATGAAGCTTGATAAGCTCGACAAGAAAAAGTAGCACGACGACTACGTTGCTGTATTCGACACCTCTTACTAACGGGGTGTCGTTTCAGTATGCGGGCCAATAAACAGGTGGCGATCATGGAGCTCACCTTGCTGATAGAGGGCAATAATATCGGGCATAAAATTCGCACTTTCGTGTGGCAGCTGGAGTGCGTCAGCAAGCGGCATGAAGCCCATGGAAAAGATGCCATCATCGTAACGGTAAGGCCCAGTTGGCGCGGAAGCGGGGTAGTAGTCGACCAATGCATGGTAGTCACTGCCGGGGAGAATAATTTCTGCGCTGCCAAGCCTGTCGCCGGTTAGCGTGAGCTGAAAGTTTTGCGCGATTGACGAGGCGGCTGCGGTGCCCTCAGATCCAAACGAATGAAGCCCGCCAGGGAGCATGTAATGGTTCAGGTGCTCTGCCATGTGAGCGGCGCGCTCTGATACCAGGATAGCGTTGTCGCGAATAACGATGAACTGAATTAGCAGCCGCGGGGCCTTTGGATGTCGGTAGCGGTGGTCTGTTTGGTTTGCCCAGCGTGCGCCGTTGGCTGTGAGCGCAAATCCGGTGGTAGTCTTTTCGACGATACCCCGCGTAATGAGTTTGCGGATATGGTACATAAACAAGCTGTTTTCAATACCACGAGGCTTTAGCGAAGAAAACGACTGCTCCCCACGTAGGTGTAATGTTTCGACGATGGCTGTTTGAATGTGGTGGTCGAGAAAATAGGTATCACTCATCACCCTTATTGTACCAAGTAAAAATTGTTTCACTGCCCAGTTGCGCAGCGGTCGATAGGATAGGAGGGTAACGAAAGGAAGCATATGGCACACGAGCAACATAGGGCACTGGTGGAGCGGGGGCGAGAGATTGTCCAGGCGTCAGATAATCTGTATATTGACTTGGACGTTGAATCTGACGGCATTGCGGGATTCGGATCACTCCTCAGCATCGGGGCGGTGAGTCCCTGGGGTGAGACATTTTACCGAGAGCTTGTGCCGACGGATGTGCGGTATATCGAAGGTAACAAAGAGTTTTGTGAGCAACATGGACTTATCCGCGAGCGGCTGATGAGAGACGGTGTGGCGCCGCGCGAGGCAGTGAGTGATTTGGCTCAATGGCAGCAAGCACTTCGTGAACGCTATGAAAAAACAGGCAAATCAGTTCTCGTTGCATTTAATGCGAGCTATGATTTCCCGCTGATTGACCTCGAATACAAACGTGCGGCAATCGATAACCCATTTGGTGTTGCGGGGTACTGCGTGAAGAGTCTCGCAATGGCACTGGGTGGCGCGTATGATTGGCGCGCAACAAGTAAGTCAAAGCTCCCCCTGGAAGTGATTCCCGATGGTGAGTTCACGCACAATGCGCTTGAAGATGCGGTGTATCAGCAAGCCCTGCACTTTGCGATGGTCGGAAAGCTCCAGTCCTAACCTCTGATATACTAGAGGCATGACAAAACCTGTATTTAAACCAAAACGCATTTTGTGGATGGACCTTGAAATGACCGGACTTGACCCCGTGAAAGATAGGATTTTGGAAGTCGCATGTATTGTGACCGACTGGGAGTTTAATGAGATTGCGAGCTATACCGCAGTGAAGCAGGTGGGGCCGCGGTTGATGAAAAAACGCATGGTGGGTGCCTTCTGGGACGAGTTCACAGAAGTTCGCGACCAGCTGATTGCGCAGAACCAAACAGGAGTAAATGGACGAACGGTAGAAAATGAACTCCTTGCATTTATTGATGAGCATTTTACTGGAGAAGCAAAGGTTTTGCTCGCGGGCAATTCGATTCATCAGGACAGACGTTTTATCACGAATGAATGGCCGCGTTTGGACGAACGATTGCATTATCGAATGCTCGATGTGAGCGCGTGGAAAGTAGTGTTTGAAGGTAAATACAAAAAGAAATTTGCAAAGCCCGAGGCGCATCGAGCCTTGGACGACATTCGGGGTAGTATCGAAGAACTGCAGTACTACCTGAAAAAAGTACGCGACAAGTAGACCGATTGATTTTGCTACAAAAAATGATATAATAATATCCGGTAGAATCCACTCCTAACAAACGTCAGAGAGGAAGTGTGGGAACCGTGCCCAAAACCCATTGGCAATTGGCCACTGGAGAACGGGTCTTTGACCGTTCGCCATCGCACATCCATCCCGGAGTTCGTCCATTCCTGAAGGGCATCCTTGCCCGCATCAACAGCCGACGACGTCAGGTTATCGTGGAGAAGGTGAGGTATGATCACGTTGTCGGCCACAGCACCTGCGTAACCACACGTCCTGGTGATAAGATTGTCTTTGCTCGTCGGGTAAATCGTCGTGGCATTAGCCGATTTGTCAAGAATCGACGGTCGGAGCCAACGCAGTTTGTGACGGTCATCCTGCGACGAACTGAAAGAGGCGATTACCAGGTGATGACGGCTTACTTCGGTGAGCCAGCCCCGCGTGAGCCATGGAGCAACCGGGTGAAGCCGGGCCCTCACCATTTCTGGAACCGTCACGCGTTTGTATGGGGAGTTGAGCCAATCGTCCCTGGCACCGAGAGCTACAAGGCTCCTGGTCGCTGATACGACGCCCCATGCTACCAGGTTGGTAGCATGGGGCACTTAAAAAATGATACGATAATTATATGACACACAAGGAAATCGAAGACTATTTACTGAGCATGCCAGACACCTGGCTTGATTTTCCGTTTGGTGAAGGAACCAGCGTCTACAAAGTCGGCAATAAAGAAGCGGGTGAAGGCAAGTTGTTTGCAATTATTGCTGACAACAGCAAGCCGTTACGCCTCAGTCTAAAATGCGATCCGTTGCTCGCGAAGACACTACGTGATAAATATGAGTCGGTTTTACCGGGGTATCACCTAAATAAAAAACATTGGAATACGATTCTTTGCACGGGGCAGCTGGACGATGAAGAAATCAAAGACCTCGCACGCCTTAGCTATAATCTTGTGACTCAGTAGCTACTCTGCCTGGGCGGCATTCGCATATGCCTTCAGGATAGCGTCGATATTTTCAATCGCACCTGTACAAAATGTTGTGAGTGATTTGCTGTCCCCGCTATTTTGTAGTTTTTTAAGCTTGCTGCGCAGCAAGGTGAGTTCGTAGGTCATTTGCGATGTATAGGTGCGGTCGAGGGTGCCGCGCTGGTAGGAATCGTCGAGCTTCTTTTGGAGCTTTGTTAAGTATGCGCTTTCTGTTGTCGTGCTGGCTGATTTTTTGTCGGCAACTTTGATACCCTTGGTCTTCATGATTGCCGTGAGGTCTGTTTTCATTGATGAAAGGGCGGAGCTGAGAGTGGCGTTTGCTTGATTGATGTCGTTTTCAGCGAGATGCTTTTGCTGCGCATCGGCAACCGTTTGCAGCGTACCGATTCGTGCGAGAGTTTGCTGCATCTGCGTTGATGGCGGTGCGCCGCCAGAACTTGTCAGGAGAACAACGGCAATTGCTGCTGCAGCTAAAATTCCACCGATGAGGCCAAATACGGCAAGACGATTGACGGGTTTTTGCTGGGTCGGTGCAATTTGATTTAAATAATCAATCGAGTATTCGTCGCGTGGCTCATAGCCAGGATGCGGCGCCGATGAAAGCGGTGCTGGCTGAGCAACGGGAGTATCAGTAGGGGCCGGTACTGGTGCCGGAGGTTGTTGGGAGGGTTGCTGTGGATACGCTGATGGCTGGGGTGGCGTAGGATATGGCGGTATAACAGGCCCCGAGTGGCTCAACGTTGGTGGCTCGGCCGGCGCTGGTGGCTGCTGCGGCGTACGGCCTGGTTCATAGGGGTTCTGTGGATACATTCTATCCCTATTTAACCACAAGCGATAACAGAGGTAAAGAGTGATATAATGAATCTATGGACGCCAAAGAGGAGGTGAGGGCAAAGCTGAACATCGAGGACGTGATTGGAGAATACGTTCCCCTCAAGCGTGCCGGCCGCAGCTTTAAAGGCCTGAGCCCGTTTAGTGGCGAGAAGACACCAAGTTTTTTCGTGAGTCCCGATAAGCAAATTTGGCATGATTTTAGTAGCAACAAGGGCGGTGACGTGTTTGCATTTGTGATGGAAGTCGAGGGTATGGACTTCAGGCAAGCACTTGAGCATTTGGCACGAAAAGCTGGCGTGGACCTAAGCCTTTACGACAATAAAAGCACCCAGGTACTCGCACAGCGCAAAAAGCGGCTGCTCGAAGCTAATCGGCTTGCGGCGCAGTACTACCAACAGTGTTTGCTGGGGAATCAGCACGCCATGGAATACGTGTTCAAAAAGCGCGGTCTAAGCAAGCACATCGTGCAGGAATTTTTGCTCGGCTACGCGCCAGACACGGGCAAGGCGCTTGTGAGCGCGCTCACGCGTAAAGGCTTTACCGCCCAGGAACTCGCGGATGCCGGACTCGTGAATCGATTTGGTGGTGATATGTTCCGTGGACGAATGACGGTGCCATTGATGGACCCAGCCGGGCAGGTGATTGGGTTTACTGGACGAATCATTAAAGACGTGGAAGGTGCGCCTAAGTACCTAAATACGGGCCAAACAATACTGTATGACAAAAGCCGGCACGTGTTCGGACTAAGTCAGGCGAAGCAAGCAATCCGCGAGCAGAATTATGCGGTCATTGTGGAAGGTAACTTGGACGTTGTGAGTAGTCACCAGGTAATGATGAAGCAGGTTGTGGCAACAGCGGGTACGGCGCTTACCGATCACCATTTGCGCGCGCTAAAACGTTTGGTGGGTGATGTCCGACTAGCGTTTGATGCCGACAAAGCGGGTATCGCCGCCACCGAGCGTGCAATCGCCATCGGCAGTAGGGTGGGTGTGGAACTGACGGTTATTTCGCTGCCCGAAGGCGCAAAAGACCCCGATGAATTAATCCAGGATGATCCCAGCAAGTGGCAGCAAGCAATCGACGACGCCAAACCAGCCGTTGACTGGGTACTTGAACAATATAAAGCGCGCGTCGATATGAAGACAGCTGCCGGGAAGCGTAAATTTACCACAGCTGGACTGGCCGTTGTTCGAACGCTGAGCGACCCAGTAGAGCAAGAGCATTACGAACAAAAGATTGCTGAGTTGACCAGCACAAGCCTTGAAGCGGTGCGCGCAAAGTCTGCCCAGGAGCCTGCCGAAGAACAACATCGCCTGAAGCCGGTGAAGCCCCAGCACATCGAACCCCCAGTTGAGCAGCTTGTGCATCAGGATGATGCCTTGGCGGCGGCGTGTTTGGATTCGCAAAGCCAGGAAGCCTTGGCGCACATGAAACTCGATATCTTTGTGGGGGAAGAGCGCTACGCGGTGGCAAGTTATTTGTCGACCCACGCCGGGAAAGCGTTGCAGGATACCCCAAGAGAGTTGCAAAAATACGACACCTATGTAAAAATATTACTATTACGTGCCGAAGCGCGGTATGCTGACATGAACCCAACAGAACGGGTCTACGAAACAGCTCGCCTTTTGCGGCAAATAGAATATGAACACAAGAAACAAAGACAGCTAGAACTAATTGAAGAGTTGCGTAGTGCCGAAAGCTCGGGTGACGAGGAAAAAGCAGCACAACTACGCATTACTCTGAACACACTAATCAAGGAGATGCCGCGTGGCAAACGATGACCAAGTACCAATAGACGATGAAGCCAAAGAAACAGAAGAACTGGTGATACCCGATATCGAAGAACCAGCGCTTGATGAACTGATTGATGAGGACGAAGATACCCCTGAAGACGTACTCAACAGCGGCCAGTATTTTGATGATATTAGCGACGACAGTGTTCGCTTGCACCTACGCGAAATCGGTAAAATTCCCCTGCTTTCTGCCGAAGAAGAGCTGGAGCTTGCGCAGCGCGTAGTTGCTGGCGATAAGCGAGCTAAAGACAAAATGGCCGAAGCCAACATGCGCCTCGTGGTAAGTATTGCCAAGCGATATAGCGGCCGCGGCCTCGATTTTTTGGACCTTATTCAGGAGGGGCACACGGGCCTTTTGCGCGCGGTTGAAAAATTCGACCCCGATAAAGGCTTCAAGTTCAGTACCTATGCCACATGGTGGATTCGCCAGGCGATTACTCGTGCGATTGCCGACCAGGCGCGTACCATTCGTATCCCTGTGCATATGGTCGAGACTATCAATAAGCTACTTCGCACACAGCGCCGTATGACGCAGGAGCTGAACCGCGAACCAAGCATTGAAGAGCTAGCAAAAGAGCTGGAAATGGAACCGGAGAAGGTTGAATACGTCATTAAAATCAAGCAGGATATCAGTTCGCTTGATGCCGGCGTGGGCCGTGATGGTGAAGACGAGGACAGCGTACTCGGTGACTTTATTGAAGACGAAGACGGTGCGACACCAGAGGAATCTGCAAGTAGTCAGCTACTGAAAGAACAGGTGCAGTCTGTGCTTGGTACTCTCAGCGAGCGTGAACAAAAAATTATCACCATGCGATTTGGTCTGGACAATACCAAGAGCCATACGCTTGAAGAAGTTGGGCAAGAGTTTGCCGTTACTCGCGAGCGCATTCGTCAGATTGAAGCAAAAGCATTGGCGAAACTGCGAAAGCATAAAGACGCCAAAAAACTGTACGAATATCTCCAATAAAAAAATGCCCCGAAAGGGGCATTTTTGTTAGCAGGTGGCAAGGCCGGTCGCGTTACCGAGCGGAATGACAACCGCTTGGGACGTCGACCTGTCATAGTAGCTTACCCATGCGCTTTCTGGGTTGCAACGCTTGTACGTTACGACACCAGGTGTGGGGTCGGTCCCATCCTGAACGGTAACGGAATCAGACGGCAGCTCGGACAGTGAGGTATCGGTGTACTGTTCGAAGGCGGCGAGGTTAGAAGGATACTGCACTGGCTCCTCGATGACATAGTAGGCTTCGGCATGACTTGCAACCAAGTTTGCGGTGGCGTGGTCTTGGCTGGTTTGCGCTCGGTCTTGAATGCCATTATAGGCAACGACGGTAATCGCTACGAGAATGATTGAAGTAAGGATACCGAGAATATTGAGCACAAGGCCAACGATACCGAGTATTTTTGATGCGCGCGCTTTGCTGGCTTGAACGATAGAAATGATACTAAGAACAATACCTACTGGCCAAAGGAAGACAAAGGCCATGACCAGGCCGATGATACCCACGACGTGTCCATCGTTTGGTTGTGCGCTCGGTTGTGTGGGTTGTGGCTGCTGCGGCACGTACGCAGGCTGTGGTTGGGGTTGAGGTGTATTTTCTTGCATAGTAGTTAGAACCCTTGCTCGCTTGAATAGTCACTATACGAACTCGACGAGCTCGTGCTGGTTGATGCAAGAGCCCCAACAAACATGAGGAAAATAAAGAAAATCACGAGCAGGAAGCCGATTACAGTGCCGATAATTCCCCAGACGAGGCTAATAGTTCCCATGGTTGGCGACATACCAACCTGACGTGATTTGTTGCGTGACATGACACCGAGGATGATGCCACCGATGTTGATACCAAAAAAGTTAAGGACGAGGCCGACGATACCTAGTGTGTGTCCGGGATTTTCAGCAAGCTGAACAGGATGGCCCATCTGTTGTGGCATTGGCTGTGGCGCGTAGGCGGGTTGTTGTGGTTGTGGTTGTGGTTGTGGTTGGCGTGTTATTGTCTTGCATTGTATCCTCTACGGTTATCTTATTTGTAGTATAGCATGTGTCATGACGTGTGCTTGGCGGCGGCATTCTCTCTGTGATATGATGCAGGTATGAAAAGGCGGGCACAAAAACAGACAGGTTTTACGATTGTAGAGCTATTGATTGTCATTGTGGTGATTGCTATTTTGGCGACTGTTACCGTGGTAGCATTTAATGGCACGCAGCAGCGAGCACGTTTGTCAAAAATTGATAGTGATATGCGAAGCCTGAATCAAGCCATAACGATGGCTCGGATAAATCAGGGTGGAGTTGCGCTACGATATGTAACGGGGTCTACTGCAACGGGCTCGATATGCTGGGGTAAGGCTTCGGGGACCAATTTAGCAACGCTGCTGCTCACGGATGGGTGCTGGACATCGTATGTGAGTGCTCTTAATGCCATCAGCAATGCGAGCGGCGTGAATGTTCGGGGCCTTGTTGATCCGTGGGGCCGTCCCTACTATATTGACGAGAACGAAGGTGAGGGTGCAGACCCGCCTAATGCGTGTGGAGATGACTGGATTGGCTACTACTCGAACCCATTCACAACTGGGCAGACAATGACAAAACATACCACCGTAAGGAATATTCAGCCCGCATGTATCTAGTGTTGCCGCATAAACAGAATTCTCGCCAAGGCTTTACTATCGTCGAGCTACTGATTGTCATCGTTATTATTGCGGTGTTAGCAACGGTGACGGTGGTGGCGTATAACGGCATGCAATCCCGAGCGCAATTTACGCGGCTGAGTAGTGAGCTGGGCCTTATTAACAAAGCACTTGCGCTCTATCACGCCGAAAATGGTGCCTACCCAGTGACGGGAACATTTGGCGCACCAGGATGGCGTTACTCGTGCGCAACAGGAATCGCCAACTTTATTACGGGAATTAGTACCCATATTAATACGCCTCCGCAGGCTCCTTGCAATGGTGGTGCAACGAATAATGATACATGGCTCTATGCTTCTGATGGAGCGGGGTATAAGTTGCTTCACATACGACCAAGTGCGTCATTGTCGGGCCAGCCGCCTGCGGCAATGCGTGATACGCGCTATACGGCTGCGTCACCCTCATGGGGTTATTGGACACCGAGCTGGGCTGCGCAGTAGCTTACTAAAAATCGATATGCTTTAGCACATCATCAAGTGCTATATGCAGCGAGTCACGGCTGCCGCTATTGTCGACATAGTAGTCGGCAATGGCAATCGGACCACCTTTTTCGAGGTTCTCAATTTCCGCCCAGTCGCGGTGATTTGCTTCCTCGATGGTGAGTGGGCGGATGGGGCGTAGGGTTAGTCGGTGATGGCGAATGTGCTTGGGGGCAACGACCGCAACGACAGTTAGCTCACCCGGGAATGCGTGTTTAAGCGCTTTGTATTCGGTCCAGGTGTACAGGCCATCGGCAACGATACGGTGTTGGCCAGCACTAATGAGACTATGAATTTGGTCAATAATTCGCTTGACCACGAAATCTTTGCCTTCCCGCTCACGAAGCTCCTCGCGAAATTGCTTTTCATTTTGTTCGGTATGCTCTAGGCCTGCCTGTGTCATAGCGTCCAGGACGACACCGCCGAAGTATACCTTCGGGTGTCCTTGCTCAGTCAGGTAGCCGACGGCTTCGCTTTTGCCCGAACCAGTGAGGCCGACAAGTGCGACAATTTTTACGTTTTGGTGCTCACTCATGTAACTAGTGTAACAGATGCGCTACAATAGAGTCATGGCAAAGAGGTTAGTGATTATCGATGGCAAGTCCGTGTTTTACCGCGGGTATTATGCAATGCCGAACCTAAGCACTGCGGACGGGACACCAACAGGTGGCGTGTACGGGTTTGCAGCACTTAGTCTAGAGCTGTTTAAAAAGCTCAAGCCCGACTATGTGTGCGTGGCATGGGACAAGCCAAAAACTAACATTCGCAAACGACTTGAAATCTGGCCGGAATACAAAGCCGGCCGCAAACCAGCGCCAGCTGATTTTTACGCGCAGATTCCTATTTTGCATGAATTACTAGACGCGTTCGGATGGCCACTGTACGAGCTGGATGATTATGAAGCCGATGATATCATGGCGACGCTTGCGAAAAAAGCGGCAGAGCAGGGGGTGGAAACTTGCTTAATCACCAGCGACCTGGATGCACTACAGGCGATTAGTCCGCTCACGCATGTGTACGCGCTCAAAAAAGGTCTGACCAACATCGACTTGTTTAGCCCCGAAAGCTTTACGGAAAAGTATGGCATACGCGTGGACCAGTTCCTGGACCTCAAAGCGCTCAAAGGTGATAGTAGCGATAATATTCCGGGTGTGGCGGGTATCGGCGAGAAAACAGCCGTTGGCCTACTGCAGCAATTTGATACACTGGACAATATTTACGAGAATTTGTGGCAGGTAAAAGACAGTGTTCGGCGTAAGCTGGAAGCCGGTCGTGAAATGGCGGACATGAGTAAAAAAGTAGGGGAGCTGTGGTTCGATGCACCAATTGCCCTAAACCTCGAGGAAATGGACGTAAACGAGCTCGATACGGGCAAGCTAAAAGAATTACTCAACAAATTGGAGTTTCGGTCATTGCTACGCAACCTGCCCCAGCATATGCAAAGCGACGCTAGTTCTAGCGTGGGCACACCAGACATGGTGTCGGTGGAGGCGAGCGAGGATGTGAGCGGGAATAGTGCGAAAGCACTGTTGCTGATGGCGAAAGAACTTGTGGTTTATTCTGTTGATGATGATGTGTGGTTGAGCCACGAGCGGGGAAAAGTTGCCAAAGTGAGCATGGCGGAAGCGGCTGAGTTGCTGGCGCATGTGCCACTCGTAGGGCACGACACCAAAGTATTTTTGAAGCGTATGCTGAGTGCGGGTTACGACACGCTTCCAGAAATACATCATGATACAGCCCAGGGTTCGTTCCTACTAAACCCACTGCGCAAATCTCGCGAGCTAGCCGATCTTGTGGGCATGGAATCGATTGATGACCCCAAACTTGGCATTAGTGCGGTATGGGCGCTGTATGAGGAGCAGGCAAAAGCGCTCGACGAACTACCAAAGCTTGCTCACGTGGCGCGTGCTATCGACTTTCCGCTCATTCGGGTACTGGCACGCATGGAACACCGCGGTATCAAGCTGGACGTCAGCCACCTAGATGCCATGAACGTGGAACTAACAAGCAACATTGCTCGTATTCAGCAGGAAATGTTTGATATGGTTGGGTATGAATTTAACATCGCGAGCCCTGCCCAGCTGGCCGAAGTCTTGTTCACAAAACTACAACTACCGACTGTCGGAGTGAAGCGCGGCAAAACAGGGTTTAGTACGGGGCAAAAAGAGCTCGACAAGCTTCGTGGCCAGCACCCGATAATTGAATTGATTGAACAATTCCGTGAACTCACCAAGCTGCAAAATACCTATGTGGAAACGCTGCCAGCGCAGGCAGACGAGCATGGTCGCATCCATACTGTATTCAACCAAGACGTGGCGGCAACAGGACGACTGAGCAGCACTGATCCTAACTTGCAAAACATCCCCATTCGCACCGAGCTGGGGCGTAAAATTCGCGATGCGTTTGTGCCGGAAAAGGGGAATGTATTTGTGAGCGCAGACTATAGCCAGTTCGAATTACGCCTGGCTGCGGTACTGGCGGGCGAAGAAAAAATGATAAATGACTTTAACGCTGGCACGGATATTCATTCCAAAACAGCGAGCGAAGTGTATCATATTCCGCTTGATGATGTGACTAAAGACATGCGCCGCGCTGCCAAGGTGATTAATTTTGGCGTGCTGTATGGCATGAGCCAGCATGGGTTAGCTGCGGCTGCCGGGATGAGTTTTATCGATGCAAAAAACTTTATTGACGAATACTTCCGTATTCGTCCTCGCATCCGCCAATACATCGACGCCACGATTAAGAAGGCGCATGACGAAGGTTTTGTGGAGACGCTTTTCGGCCGCCGCCGCCCTACGCCAGATGTAAAATCGAGTAATTTTGTTGTTCGCTCGAGCGCCGAGCGCGCCGCAGCTAATATGCCGATTCAGGGGACAGAAGCCGACCTAATGAAGATGGCAATGCTGCGCGTTGACGAGCGTTTGGACGGTATGGGTGAGCAACTGCTGCAAATTCATGACAGCATACTGATTGAATGTCCTCGCGAGAACGCCGAACGGGTAAGTACGATGCTCGTAGAAGCGATGGAGCAGATTTACCCAGAGCTTGGCGTGAATCTGCAGGTGGACGTGCACACTGGTAATAATTGGGGAGAGGTGTAGTGAAGGTTGCGATTACCAGGCTCCATAGCAAGGCTGAGCATCCGCTGTACCAGACTGAATATGCGGCTGGCATGGATGTGACAGCGTGCATCGATCAGCCACTAACTATTGCGCCACACGAGCGGGCGGTTATTCCGACGGGTTTTGCGATTGCGTTGCCGCCAGGTTATGAGGCACAAATTCGCGCACGAAGTGGGATGGCGGCGAAGTACGGCATTATGCCCGCTAATGGTGTGGGAACGATTGACGCTGATTATCGCGGGGAAGTGGGAGTGATTCTGCTCAACACCAGCAATGAAGCATTTACTGTCGAGCCGGGCATGAGGATTGCGCAGATGGTGGTGACGACCTATGAAACGGTTGAATGGGATGAAGTGGAAGTACTCACCGAGTCCAAGCGCGGTACGGGTGGCTATGGCAGCACTGGAACCAACTAGCCCAAAGGAATTTTTGCAGCAGGCCACGCATATTATCGTGGCGGTTGTTGATGATGAAGGAAAGCCCTGGGCGGTGCCATTGGGACTGAAGAGCTACAAACACCGTACCTTCCAGTGGTTTAGTGCCGTAGACACCGTGCACAGCAGAGCGATTGCGCGGAACCCTGAGGTTGCAGTGACAGCCTATATGGCGGACCCGACCTATGGCGTGTGCGCACGAGCCCATGCCAAAAAACAGCTCACGTTACCTGGTGGCTTTGCTTTGTACAGCGCTGAGATATATGAGGCATGGTATAATACGGGAAAACGTATTAAAACAAACATCGACGTAAAGGACCTGTAGTACATGCAACATCGGTTTAGGAAATACTGGCGACACTTCCGTCCGCACTTCCGGAGGAATCGCCGTTACGGCAATCATCAATATAAATATCGCGACGTTCGGCACGATGAACCACACTTGGTTCCGCGTGAAGATGTGCAGTTTGTTTGCAATAGTACGGATTTTTTTGACTGCGCCGAAGAAGAAGTAGTCAGCATGCTGCAGCGACGCCCTGAGGTGCACGACCTCGACCGCGATATCGATAGGTTGCGCAAAAGATTTGCTCGCACAAAGTTAGCGCATGACGGCATGGTGGCCCTACTAGCACAGGCGCCGAGGGCAAGTCTGGCGCAAATCCAAATGGATCAGCACCCTCATGGGTATCGCAACAAAAAAGAACGATTGTATGAACTGATCGATTTTAACGACACGCTTGTCGACACGGTGCAGCAAGTTGGCGAGCATGACCGCGAGCGGTTTGGCGAGGCGACTAAAGTAGCTGCCGATCGTGTATGTAAGCGCGTAGGTGCTCCATGTTTTACGGATGATCAGTGGCGAGCAATCATTCGTGGGCTCACGAGGGAAGTCGCCGTGTATTGGGCAGCGGTGAACAATGGCTTGAACGCGACGATGACGAGCCGCGCGCAGGATGCATTGGGCATTGACATTCAGGTGCAAGACCCCGAAACAAAACGGTATATTAATATCGATGTAAAAACGCCGTCGAGCTTTCGGTATAGGCTTGAAAAGCTAGTCCAGGAAAATCGCCTGAGCGAACACGAACTGTACGAAGCAGATGAACGAAGTTATGCGGTTGAACATAATGGCCACGGGACAAACCATGCCACGATTATTTTGCTGTGTATCTTGCCTGATATTTTTGGGGACTTCGCGGCGTTTCGCTTTGTTGATGAAGCTCCCATGCGAGATAAGCTCAACCAGCTCATACGAGAGCATGGGTTGAGCGACGGTTTGTACGGTGTTCCAACTTCTTCATAAAATACTTGCGTTTATGGCGTACTAGGTGTATTACATAAAGTGTAGCTAACATAAAACACACAATCCGTGAAAGGACTGCTATGACCGCTGTATCGCACGAGATGTGCACCGACGTGCATCATGAGACACTTCTTGATGAAGGGCTGCTCGACGCGGCACAGTACATGATTAACCACCCTCGGCAGCGTGAAATACTCGCGCAGTTCATGAGTGGCGAGATTCACGAACAATTCGGCGGTTCCATTGTTACGCAGCGCGGCCATAATGAGCCGCCTATTGTTTATTGGCACGATCACGGTACTTTTGTTGCACCGGATGGCTCAATTTATCAACCACGCACCGATGACTACGACATTAACAGGCAGATGTTTATGTCAGCCGTTGATGGTCGGGGGAGTGGTCTCCCGTGTATTCAGCCGTATACGTACGACGGTTATACTGGCCCGCATAGCATTTCAATGCGATTTGATTTTGTAAACGGAAAGCATCGCTGTGCGCCACAAAACACGCCCGAAGAAGCCGCATTACTACACCGTGAAGGCCGTGATCCGGTTGCGCCGCGCCACAAGGAGTGGGTAGCATCCGATCGCGATAGCTTGTCGTTAAAAAAGTTTGAAGATGGGCACATCGAAGGTGTTCTGCATGATAGCGTAACGAATACCGATACGAAGCTTTATTCACCTGAAATGGTCATGGCAGCTGTTTCTATGTTAGATGACATGCAGGCGGATATTGATAGGCTGACAAGTGACACAGAGCGGAGTCGTCAACAAATCATTGCACGATACCTCGGTGACGCTGGCGTGGCCGGCGCAAACTTGGGCGAATAAGCTCGCCGTCGCCTGATTGACTATTTGTGACACTAGTGGCAAGATAGGGGTATGTATAGAGGATCAGGTCCACGTATATTCCCGATAATTGTCGTTATTTTAGTGATAGCCCTTGTTATTGCCGCGCTCGTGTCAGTAGGGCGCATGATTTTTAGCGGCGGCGATTCGTCTGAGTCATCAAGTGGTGAGTCCACGGCTAACGTTGTGGCAGCGCTGCAGAATATCAATGATTCGCGCGGGGTCCGCTGGACGGTTCGTGGACCAATTGTTGCCGATGAAGACTTTAGGAGTTACCAGATTACTGTGACACCAACTGAACGTAAGTTCGTCACGTACGCTGGCTACCTCGATCAAATCGTTGACGTCAAGTCGTACTCTAACAACACCGAAGCGTATGAGCAGTTTGTGTACGCCCTGGATAAAGCCAATGCTGGCACGACTAGGGAAGCAAGTGACGAAGATTTCCGAGGGGTCTGTGCAACCCAAGGATTTGCTTACAAGTTCGAGACGCTCAGCGACGAGCTGCCCGATCACATGCTGTGGACAACGACCTGCAAAGGCTCGAAGGGGACATTAGCTGCGAATACAACACAGGTTCATGCATTGTTTGTAAATCAGATTCCCGATTTTAAACCAGTCTTTACCCAGATTTACTAGTACAATAGAACTATATGATAAAGGGAATAATTTTTGATTGCTTTGGCGTGCTATATGGCGGGAGCCTTTCGACGCTCACATCTCTGTGCCCGCCGGAGCGTTACGAAGAGCTACGGAGCCTCAATAAGCAGGCGGACTACGGCTTTATTAGTGGCGAGGACTATATACAGGGACTGTCTGAAGTTCTAGGGATGTCGTATGGCGATGTGGCTCAGGTGATGGCCCGGAAGCATCACCGCAACGAGGAGCTTGTGGAGTTTGTGCGAGCGCTACGAGCGGATGGCGCTTATAAAATCGGTCTCCTCAGCAATGTGGGGAGCGGTACGGTAGAGCAGTTATTCGGTGATGATCTACGGCAATTATTCGATAGCGTCGTGCTGTCGTATCAGGAGAGTCTGGCTAAACCTAACCCAGGAATCTACACGCTTGCAGCGGAGCGCATGGGACTGAATGCGAGTGAATGCGTGATGATAGACGACCTGGAGCCCAACTGTGATGGAGCCGAGATCGCAGGGATGCAAAGCATACTGCACATCACTAATGACACCACGCGGCGTGAACTTGCAAGAATACTGAAAGAAGGTGCTTGACATAGCATAAGCGGAGTGGGATAATTTGGGCAGATAGTAACAAAAAGGAAACAAACAACCATGAAACAACCAATAAAATCAGCTCTTGCACTGAGTAGCGCAGTTGTCGCTGTCGTTGGACTTGTTCTTGCGCCAGTCGCCGCAGACGCTGCAAGCACAACTACTGTGACGGCGGTTCTTTCGGGAAGCGCATCTGTCTCATCGACAGGCACAACAGTATCACTTCCAATCACCCCAACAGTGAGCGGATCGTTTACGGCTGCTGCTGACACAGTTGTTGCGGGTACAAACAACCCAACAGGTTATAAGCTACAAATTAGTGGTACGCCAACAGCATTGACCAAGGGTGCCGATACTATTGCTGCATCATCTGGTACTCCTACAGCTGCTATCGCTCTTGCACCAAACACCTGGGGCTACCATGTTGATGGTCAATACAACTTTGCAGGAAGCGGCGCAGCTGTTACTAACCAGGCAAGCCTTGCGGGTACTTGGGCAGGCGTGACTGGCACGGCGGTTGATATTAAAACTGTTGCGACAGCTACTGCTTCAGACTCAACATCTGTCTGGTTTGGTGCTGGTGCAACCACTGCAAAGCCTGCGGGTAACTACGCGGCCGTTGTCACTTATACAGCAGTAACAAACCCATAGGCACATTAGACGCATGATTCAAGTGAACTATCACCGATTACTACTAGGGCTGGCAACAGCCCTAGTATTCGTCGCGGGCACTACAGTACCTGTCGGTGCGGCAGAGGATTTACGCGAGGGGATGACGATATCACCGACCGAGAGGCGCTACAAGGCTAATCCTGGTGACACAATTACGGATTCATTTCAGATTCTTAACGATGGTCAGACCGCATACAACTTTACGGTCTACGGCGCTCCTTATGGTGTGACCGATAGGGCGTACAATACAGTATACGAAGAGAGCAAGCCGCGTTCCGACGCCTACCGATGGGCACAATTTAGCCAATCAAACTGGCACGCAGAGGCGCGTGAAACGGTCACGATACCATTTACACTGCGTATTAGCGAGAATGCCTCACCTGGCGGCCACTACGGGGTGATATTTGCCGAGACTCAGCCTGCACCTAGTGATAGTGGCATTACGCGCAAAAAGCGGCTTGGTATGGTGCTGTATGTCACAGTGAGTGGTGATGTAAAAACCGAGGGAAAAGCCACAGGGCTCACTATCAATAGCTATCAGCCTGTTGCGCCCTTGCGTGCGAGCGCAAGCATCGAGAATACCGGCAATGTTGACTACGAAGCTACTTCTGTATTTGAAGTTTCTGACGTATTTGGCGGGGTGAAGTACAGAACCGCAGGGACGCATACTATTTTCCCTGCGACTACAAGGGATATTGAATTTACCTGGGATAAATCACCATGGTTTGGCCTTTACAAAGTCCATGCCGAAGTGACCGTGCTTGGTAAGCGCACCGTTCGCGATTCATACGTAGTGATTGCACCAAACTGGCTACTATTCACCGCGCTTATCGCCATACTTATAGGGGGAATAAATGCGATTCGTCGTCGCCAGACTAAGCAGCGCCGTACGAAGCGCTTCTAGATACCTTATCGTCGGTATCAGTATCGGCGTTCTCTTAGCTTGTATCCCTACATCTGCATCTGCACAAGGGACGACAGTCTCTGTGCCCTTGTGCGATGTAGCTCCGGCAACAATTGCTATTTCTACACCATTAAACAATAGCGTGTTCGACCAGCCTGCAGTCACCCTCACGGGTACTGTTTATCGTCTTACGCAAGTACAACTTTACTTGAATGACAATTACGTTGCGACAGTCCCGCTAGATAGCGGAGCAACAACATTTACGACCGAGGTATACCTTTATCAGGGTACAAATAGCGTAAAACTCGTTGGTATTGATTTTTGCTCTCCGGCCAACCCAGAGGCTACTTGGACGATGATTTATGCGCCCGGGGCTCAGCCGACTGTCCAGCCGAAGCCCCCTGGAACGCTCCCTCGGCCCGTCCAGGCGGTAGTTGATTCATCAGCATACCTGCAAGAGCAGATAGACGTGGCATCACAGACCACGCCTGCACAGTCATTTAGTGGGGCATTATACGAAGCGCTCGTAGCGCTTGATATCGCTCCGAAGAACGCGCCGCAAGAACAAATGAACCGTATGCTGCTTCGTATGGTTCTGATTGTAACTGGAACGGCACTTTTGCTGTTCGCGAGCCCGTTCATATCACTGTACCACTGGGTGCGGTATAAGATTCTTCAGTGGAATATTCATGCGCTCCCTGAGCTAGTGCATCACCATGCGACACTTGTACTACGACTACTTGGTATCGTGCTTATCGCTATCCCATTCTTGTTCCTTGGCTAGGGATTCCTGCTATACTAGAAATACCATGAGGGGTATTGTTAGGCGCATAGTACTAGCTGGCGGCGCGATCGCCATTTTGGGCGGATTCTACGAGGTTTCGGCAGATACCTTTAGCTCGACAAACTACGTGATTAATGCGAGTGTCATGAACAGCACCGGTGGCCTGGGCACATCGACGAGCTACAAGCTAGTGAGTAGCGCGGGCGAGAGCGTAATCGGAGATGGAGCAAGCGGTAGCTACAAAATGAGCGCAGGCTACGTCGCGCAACTGCAGCAGGCTGCTCCGCAGTCGATGACACTTGCGGTGCAGCCGAGCGGGCTTGTCGGGTATTATCCGCTGGACGAAAATACAGGTACGGTAGCGGGTGATGACTCTTCTAACGCTGCTCACGGCACACTTGTCGGTTCACCAACCTGGGCAACGGGACAAGTGGGCTCTGCGTTGACATTCAACGGTTCGTCACAAGCGGTATCGGTGGGGAATAACTCACAAACACAGCTAACGAACGGCACTGTTTCCGCGTGGGTTAAGTCGACGGCCAGCACTGGTACTCGCGCCATTGTGCACAAACTAAATAGCTATTATCTCCAGTTTAGTGCTGGTAAAGTTGCACTGTACGATTGGACGGGGGCAACCACCTGTGCGGCGACTGCTAGCTCTACGGATGGCAACTGGCATCATGTGGCAATGACGCTGCAAAGCGGGGTATCGAATGGCACTACCCTGTATGTTGATGGCGCAGCAGTAAAAACATGCACGTGGACGCCCGTTAGCCAAACGGGGAGCCTGGTTATTGGGGCGGCGTACTCCGGTTCGTATAGTGACTACTTTGATGGAACGATTGACGAAGTAAAGTTGTTTAGTCGCGTGCTCAGCGCAGACGAAGTTGCGGCAGAACGATCGGCGGGCGTCGCTGGGTTCCCGGCCGGCGTTGCTATCAGTAATATCATTCCAGGCAGTCCGGCAAGCGTAACGGCGGATGCAATTGTAGAAACAGTAAACGTACCAAATTACACGCTCACCATCAATCAAGATCACGATTTGCAAAATGGCGGCAACACTATCGCGGCGATTAGCGGTTCGATTGCATCGCCGGCGGCATGGTCGAATGGCATCACTAAGGGGTTTGGTTTCACGCTGGTTTCTGCGCCGGGGCTGGACGGCAAGTGGGGAAGTGGGGCTAATTACGCGGCGGCACCTGGCTCGGCAACGACGTTCTATACCCGGACTGGGGCGAGCAACTCTGTGAAAGACGTGGTGGCAATGCGACTTAAAGCCGACACAACACTCAGCACTCCAGCTGGCCAGTATACCAATCAGCTAACGATAACAGGGACAATTACACCGTGAGTCGCTATTGGTTGGCCATCATTTTTGCGCTGGGTTTGACCTTTTTATGTAACAGTTCACCCGCAGCCGCCTCATCAATCCGCCTCCAGCCCGCAATTGTTCGTGGCGAGCTTGAGGGTGGCGAAAAACAAAAAGGCTATATTGACGTCATTAACCCTGATTCCTCAAAGATTGTCGTGTCGTTTAGTGTGCAGGCATTTCGGCAAAAGGACGACAGTGGGGCGGTTGAGTTCTATGAGGATGCGCAGCTGAGCCGGGGCCTATTACTCGATTTTAACGAAGTGGAGCTAGGCGGTCACGAGGCACTCAGGCTTTATTACCAGGCGGATGCAGCGCTACTACCGGCCGGGGACGTACTCGCGGCTATCTTTGCTACGGTGAAGCCCGTTAAGGATGCGCCGGCTGCCCAAGCGGTGCGCGTCGGTACCTTGCTGGTGTTGCAGAATACTAGTACGCCCAAGCGCCAGCTCGCAGTGGCGGAACTGTCGGCAAGCCCGTTGCAGTTTGGTTCGGCCCTCCAGGCCGAGTTTGCTTTGCGGAATGATTCTCCACCTGTCAACGCGTTCTTCCCACAGATTACCGTGAGCACTGCGCCCTATGGGAAGCAGGTTGTAGAAGGCCCATTGGTGACGTCGGGGCGTCAGCGAACCATTAGCTATGTAAAACCAGGTGATTATTTAGGCCCCGTTAAGGTAACGGTAAGTGTTGATGGCGGCCAAAAATCGGCGTGGATTTTTGCTATAACAGGTTTCTGGCAGTGGCTGTTTCCGCTGCTGCTTGGCATTGTTGCAACAATCTTTGCGATATTCCGTATGCGAACTGTTTATAACAGGGGTAGATAACGCTTGCGTTTATACTAGGTACGCAATATAATTTATAGTGAGCCACCGTGTACCAATGTGTAGGCGTGTGGAGAAATTAAAAAACATAAAAAGAGGTAAACAATAATAAACACGCTTAAAAAGTCCGTGTTGTTATTCTTCGTGCTACCGGCGTTAGCCACTGCAGTAGCACTTGTTTGCTTTGGTCAAACTGCCCAGGCAGTGCAGACCGTCCCCTATAAAATGAACTTCCAAGGCCGCCTAACTGATGCCGTTGGCACGCCAAAACCTGATGGTATCTACAACATTAAATTCCGCATCTACAACGCCGCCAACACTGCCGTTTGGACGGAAGACCGTTTAGTCTCTGCCAGCCAAGGTGTCCAAGTCACGGGTGGCCTATTTACCGTCCAGCTCGGGAGTATTACTCCTCTCGACCCCGCACTCTTTAACACAGCTACCACCAACCAAAACGGCATGACCCTTGAAGTTGAGCTGCCAACCCCCGCGACTGCTACCTCCAGCTCCCCAAGCTGGACAGAAGGCGCCATGACGCCTCGTAGCCCCCTGGCTACCAGCGCCTATGCGTTCAATAGCGATACGCTGGATGGGTTGGATAGCACTGATCTCGTCCGTAACCAAAACTCCGCCCAGCAAACTGCCAGCAACTTCTGGATTAGCGGCACAGGCCGTGCTGACACCGCCCTCCAAGCTCCCCTCATCGACACTGCCACTGCGACCGCCCTTAACATCGGTACTACCAATGCCACCCTCATCAACCTCAACAAAGACGTCGCCGTCGCCGCAGGCAAGAGCCTCACCCTCGCCGGTGGCACCACCGCCAGCCGCCCAGGCACGCCAACCGAAGGCATGATCTACTACGACACCGACACCAAACAACTCCTGACGTATGCGAATGGGAAGTGGCAGGCGGATGGCAAAGAAGCCATCATTGTGGCAGCAAGTAACTCTAGCGATGCCGACAAGGCAAGTGCCGACTACGTAGCAGACGGCAACACTGCTGCCGCTGCAGATGGTGATCAGGTGCAGATCAATAACGCGCTGACCGCAGCAGCGGGTAAAAAGGTTGTCTTGCTGGCCGGAACCTATACTGCCGACGCGTCCATCCTTATTCCGAACAATACGACGCTGGCTGGGGTAGGCAAAGGGACCTTAATCAAGCTAGCCGATATTGATGTCACTGAGAACTTGATTGAAAACAGCGACACCACGACTGGTGCGGGCATTGTCATACGTGAACTGATGATAGACGGGCAAAAAGCTTTGAACACGGTGGGAATACAAAACGGTATTTATTTGAACGGAGTTGGGGATGGTACGGGCACTCGAAATGGAGCATCTGTTATTAACATCAGCGCTAGTGACTTTAATAATTACGGGATAGCGCTCTCGAATTCCAACAACTCTCTTATGACTGGGAATACGTCACGTGGCAGTGTCGCTGGTATTATGTTAACTACGTCGTCGACGGTTAACACGGTCAGCAATAACATAGTACAGGGAAACGTCTATGGTATAGCTGTATTCAGCAATTCCAATAACAATACAATCAGTGCAAATCAGTTTAGCGGTAACACTGGATATGGCATCAGCCTACAGAGCGCCCACAACAACACAATCGATACGAATATGCTGCAGGGCAACTCTTCAAGCATATCCTTGATCACAAGCACCTCCAATACTGTAACGGGCAATACGGTTCAGTCGGGCACGTCAAATGGGATTACTGTGTCTAATAGCGCGGACGGCAATACTGTAACGGGCAATACGGTAGTAAATAGCGCTTCAAATGGCATTGCGGTTAGCTTGAGTTCAAAAAACACAATTACCGGAAACACGATTCAAAGTAGTGTCTCGCGGGGTATATATCTTTTTACTGCGCATAACAACACCGTGAGTGGTAATGCGATACATGATAGCGCGGGAGCGGGAAATAACTTTGGAGTTATGGCGGATGCTGCGGATTCTAACACAATTACCGGAAACACCATTACCGATACTGCTGCAACCACTAACTATGCCATTAGTATCGCTAATTCCACCTCCGACAAAAACTACCTTGCTGACAACGTTTTTAGTAGTACCCCTGGCACAGCGACCATTGAAGATCTCGGCACTGGTACCACCTACGCCAACCAGCCGCGAGCAGAGAATGGCACCAGGCTTACCACTCGCACCACCAACAACACTGAAGCATTCGTTATTCAAAACGCCTCTGGCGCCAACCTGCTAACTGCCGATACAGCTAACGGTGAGATCGAACTTGGCTCGGCGTCGCTTGCTGGAAAACTTGTAGTGTCTGATGGCACCTCAAACACACTTACCTTGAGTGTCGCAGCCTTAGCCGGCAACTACACGGTCACTATCCCGACTATCACTGGAAACGATACTGTTTGTTTGCAGGCACTAGGTAACTGTGGGGGGGCTCCTAGTGGTACTACCGCTAGCCGCCCCGCAAGCCCCAGCGAAGGCATGATGTATTACGATACCGATACCGACAGCCTCGTGATTTATAGCAACGGAAGATGGCAAGCCGACAGTAAATCTACAACTTTTATTGTAGCCGCAAATAACTCTCCTCAGGCAGTTAAGGACTCGGCCGACTATGTCGCAAATGGGGAGGATAGCGTGGGTTCGGGTATTGGGACGCTCGACGGTGATCAGGTGCAGATTAACGATGCGATTAATGCTGCCGCTGCCGCAAGTCCTGCTGGCGGTACCGTGTATCTCTCAGAAGGTGTCTATACGTTGGATGGGCCGATTGTGATAAAGAATAATATTACATTGGCGGGATCGGGCATGGGGACGGTGATTCAGTTCGGTAACTTTGGCGCAACAGCCACGAATGTAAACATGGTCACAAACTTCGATACGAGCACAGGAACCGGTGTTATAGTGCGGGATATCCGCCTAGATGGGCGTGATGGCATCAATACAAACGGCACGCAAAACGGCATATATTTTACAGGTATGGGTGCGAATAGTGGGCCGAGCGCGAGGAGTGGGGCTACTGTTACCAATATCTATGCCAGGGACTTAAAAAATACCGGGGTATATGTTGGCGGTGCAAATAACAAATTGGCCAACAATACAGTTCAAGGAAGTGATACTGCTATATGGTTGCAGGTAACTTCGAATACATCTGTCACGAACAATACTGTTCAGGGGAATGGCACCTACGGAATATACCTGGTCTCGTCACTGGATAATACGCTCGCCGGTAACGTAGTTCAGGGGAACACGTATGGAATTCATTTGGCAACATCTTCAACCGGTAATGCAATTTCGTCAAATACTGTTCAGGGAAATACGAACTCGGGTATATATATTGCATCGTCATCGGCGAATAATACAATTTCTTCAAACACCCTAACAGGAAACTCTACATACGGCGCTTACCTTGCAACATCTAACAATACAGTTACGGGCAACACTATACGAACAGGGGCGACTGGCCTTTACTTGACGGGCGCTTCAAATAACGGAATCACTGGTAACAACTTTGTCGGCAATACAGTGGCGGGAGTATCGCTCGCTGCATCATCAAACAGCAATGCTATCGCGAGCAACAAGGTGGATGGTACAGGTGGCTCGACTGGTAATAACGGCATATACTTGGCCGCATCTGACCTGAACAGCATTAGCAACAATGATATTACTGATGGCGCGGCTTCTGGGTCGAATCATCCAATAAACATTAGCGACGCAGGCTCTGATAACAACTACTTGGCGAGTAACCGCTTTAGCACGACACCTGCGAATGCGACAATAAATAACCAGAGTACAACCACGAAATTATCAAATCAACCACTCGCAGAAAATGGCGGTCAAATTGCTAATCGTACCAATAATGATGCAGCTGCTTTTAGCGTGCAGACTGCTGGTGGCGTCAGTGTCATGACTGTTGATACGGCTAATAGTGAGGTTGAAGTCGGGGGCGCGATTATTGCAAGTGGCGCAATCAACGGGCTAACGGTATCTTCTGGAACGATTTCGGTTGGCACCTGGCAGGGATCACAAATTACAGATGGATATATCTCTGATACGTTAACATCATCGAAGTTTATCGGTAGCGGATCGACTACTGATGGTGTAGACTTGGGCTCTGCTGAGGTAAGCGGCACACTTGGGGCGACAAGCGGCGGCACTGGCCAAACAACGACTGCAGTAGGTGATTTGCTCATTGGTGCCGCAGGAAATACATGGAACAAGCTTACTATTGGAGGTAATGGCACTTGCTTAACGTCGAACGGCACGACTGCAGCATGGATTGCATGTGGCGGCAGTTTACAGGCATCATACGCAGCTGATGCCGACGGTAGTGACGCCATCATCGCCCTCACGGCAACAGACGGTGGCATACTCCTGCAAGACGCAGCCACGCCGCTTGCGACTGCATTTGCGGTGCAAAGCAACGGCGGTACCGCCACCTACTTCAGCGCATCATCAACTGGCGTGGTCATGCAGGACGCCGCAGGGAACAGCGGATTACTATTTGACTCAACCACGAGCGAACTCCGGGTTTATGAAAACGTGGCTTCACCAACACGTTATGCCAAGGTGTACTATGATACCGCAACCAACACCGCAATCTTTGGGGCGAGTAGCGGCGCCACACAGATTGGCAACTCGGGAACGGGTGGCGACATCAACCTTTCTCTCACTGGATCAACCAATGATAAGCTCAATGCAAATAAAACATTTACACCTACGAGTGGCTACTCAGGCTCGGATTTCAACTTTACTCGCAACTTCACAGGTACGGCATATGCGTTGACGGGAAATCTCATGAAGATAGAAGACACGAGTACGTTCACGGGCGGCTCTAGCGCGCCAAACTTGCTGTATATCAACCAGAACAACACCGGTGCGACAGGCAATCTTATTTTGGCCCGGACGGGCGGAGCAGCAGACAAATTTAAGGTTGATGTTGCAGGTAACATGACCACTGCAGGCACGGCAACGGTTGGCGGCAATGTGTCGATTGCAGCAGGAGCTTCGTATACAGGTGCCGGTGCTGTCACAGTGTCGTCTGCCGCCGGGACGAACCTTACGCTTTCTGCGAGCACCGCCGCTCGCATCGTACTCGACAGCACCAATAGCAGGGTCGCAATCGGAACATCAGACACGACGGGTACATTGCTGGTGCTCGACACAAAGACAGATGCTTCTGAGCCTACGGCTGTAGCAGGTGGTATGTACTATAACAGTAATATTGGCGGGGGCACATTCCGTTGTAGTGTAAACGGTAGCACCTGGGAAAATTGTTTGAATGACGTTGTGACATACAGGTTGTTTGCTACTGTCGCCCCTAACACGGTTGGCACAACTGCCGTACCTGCCGATACTGTAGCTGCTACAAACTTGGGAACTACGGCTAAATACTTTGGCGCACCAATCTTAGCAAAAATGGATGGCTACACTACAATAAGGGTAATATTCCGTGGAGCTAATGCAGGTAGACAGTCAGGTACGGTAACGTATAAAATTAGGAACATCACGGATAGTACCGACTTAATTACAGGCACCTTTAGCGATACAACAGTTTCAACTCGCGAGGCGTCGGCTGCGGTTTCGCTGACGGGTATTAAACGGCTAAGCTTTACGGCGGCTTCTTCAGTGACAGCGGATGACCCATTGTTTGGTGATGTGATGGTGCAGCTAGAGCGATAACACCGGGCTATTTTTTGAAAGAAGTGGCAATGGCTACGAAATCGGCATACTTCATAGTTGTAGGGCCGGTCAATATAATCCAGTTGTCGTCAATCTGCATGCTGGCCGTAAGTCTACCCCTGATCTGACCGATAGTGGCATTATTGATGGTTTCCGGTAGGCCGAGCTGTTCTTTTTCGAACTTCTCTATAATCGCGCGGTCGGGTTGGGGTTGAATACTAACATTTAACAGTTCGGAGGCTGTTTTAATAATATATACGGTCGCTGAGCTTGTTTGGCTGAGGCTACTTTGGTCTACGGTGTAGCCACTCGGCAAGGCAGAAGGGTAATAAACGGCAGCTTGGGTGGACTGAGCGTTTTGTACTACTTGGGGTTTAATAAAAACCCTATTTGTCAGTGCCGCTCCAGCTAAAATCGCAATGGATAACACGGCTACTGCGGCAAAAAATAGTTGCTTTTTCTTGGACATGTTTTTATTGTAGCGCACAACAACCTGTTATATGCATGTGCTTTTTGCTATACTACTTGCATATAGATATAGGGGTAGAGCGACTTGTGTTTAAACTGATGTTGAGGCCTGTGAAGCGGCAAGCTGGGAATCGGATACGGTACAATACTAAGCGCGGAAGGCGCGTTATAGATCGAGTATTTCATATGGTCGCAAACTTTTATAATGCAGTGGCTGCGCCATTACAAACGCGACACCAGCATCTTATGGTTAAGCACGCGTTTATGCGCACCCTCTGGTTCCGTACCATCTTGCACCTCTCGGTCATCCTGCTCATCATCTCACCACTCTATGCTGTGTTAGATTACGTCCTGAAAGACATCAGCTACCGCATATCCGACAAAGAATCCGCCCTCGTCAGCGCCTCGACCGTGGATAGCGACTTCATTAAACAATCCGACACCGCCATTACCTACAACCGCGCGGACGAAGCAGCAGGAGACAAAGACCTCCAAACCGTCCTGACGCTCGCTGCCAACAAAGAAGACGCCACTGGCAAAAAACCCTACCAAGCCGAACTTTCCAAAAACGCCAAACAAGGCATTACCTTTAGTGACAGCGAAGGTGACCGCAGCGTCACCTTAACGCCTACCTTTACCGTAGGCGAAGCTCGCCTGCAGGACAACCGCGTGGTCTACCCGGCCAGCACCACCGAAAAGCACATCTACAGCTTTAAGAACAACGGCATCAAGAGTGACATCTTGCTCACCCAAGCGCCCGGCACTAACACCAAAACCTACAGTTGGGACCTTGGTCTAGACAGTACTCTTGAAGCCCGTATGCTGCCTGACGGGGGAGTGGGTATCTACTCAGCTGACCCAACTCTCTACAGCAACCTCCAAATCTCTGACCAAAAGAGCCAAGAGCTCGTCGACAAAGCACGCACCAATGCCCAAAAGAACACCTTGGTCTTCGAGCTGCCACGTCCCTTCATTCTCGACGCCAACAACAAACAGATTTACACTGGTGTGAGCTACGGCCTGACCAACGACAAAGCCGACGACAAAGGCAACAAAAACAACGCCACCACCCTCACTCTGACAGCCGCCAACCTCAAACAGCAAGCCTATCCACTCAGCATCGACCCAACCATTACAGTCACCACCACCGCGGACTTCCGCCAAAACACCGGCGATACGGGCAATGTGGACTTCGGGACGGATGGGGAGATTAGGAGGGGAGCTGGTGGCTCGGGTGCACTTGCTACTGCTGTCCAGCAGAACGGCATATTTTCGCCGGCGCGGAGTGGCCACACTTCCGTCGCCTACAACGGCTACCTGTACATTATCGGAGGGACAAATGGTACGCGCCAGAATGACATCCAGTACTGCTCACTTGGATCAGACGGTGCGGTCGGTAGCTGTACGCAACAAGCTAACGCTTTTACGACCGCCCGCGAGCTTCATACTTCCGTCGCCTACAACGGCTACCTGTACATCATTGGAGGTGATGGTGGCTCAAATCTTAACGATGTGCAGTATTGCCCTTTAAACTCCGATGGCACTGTCGGTGCGTGCGCGTCGACAACTAGCTTCACAACTGCCCGTTCTAGCCATACATCCGTCGCCTACAACGGCTATTTGTATGTGATCGGAGGAGTGCACGCCGCTTCTGATACTGCTTGTAATGGGGCTGCCTCTGTTTATTGCTCCGATGTTCAGTATGCTCCCTTTAATGCCGATGGCACGCTCGGTACCTGGACTGCCACCACTAGTTTTACTACCGCTCGCTCCGAGCATACCTCCGTCGCCTATAATGGTTACTTCTATGTTATAGGTGGTAGAGACATCTCAGATATTACTAATATCCAGTATGCTCCCGTCAACGCCAACGGCACAATCGGTACGTGGACTGCTACGACAAGTCTTGACAAGGTCAGAAGCGGGCATGCATCAACAATCGCTAATGGCTATCTGTACGTATCGGGCGGACACAATGGTCTTGGTCTTGAGGACACAGTGGTAGGTGCTCCGCTAAGGGCTAACGGTACTATCGGTGACTGGAATCTCGGCAATGTCTTCACTACTGGGCGAGGGTTTCACGCCTCCGTTTCGCATAATGGATACATGTACATAATAGGTGGAACTGACGGAGGGGCTGACCAAAATGACATTCAGCGCCTCAAGGTCAACCCACTCGTAGTAGGCGGCTCGATCTCCCAAGGTACTATCCTTACTGCTCGCCAGGGGCACACGGCAGTTGCCTATAACGGTGCAATCTACATCGCTGGCGGTTGCTCATCAGTCTTTATTACCTGTAACGGCTATCGTAGCGACATTCAGCGCTGTCCGCTCAACGCCGACGGCTCAGTGGGGACGTGCGTGAACCAGACGGCAACCATAACCGGGGCTCGCGAAGGTCATGGCTCGATTATCTATAACGGCTACCTATATATCATCGCAGGTACTACTGGTACGAGGCAATCAGATATACAAAACTGCAATATTGCCGCAGACGGCACTATTGCTTCATGCAGTCAACAAACAAATCGCGTAGTGACGGCACGTGATGGGGTGGGTGAAGCGGTCGCAGTTAGTGACGGGTACCTATATCTTACGGGTGGCAATACCGATTCGCTGCAAAATGACATTCAGCATTGCAAAATAAATACTGATGGAACAGTGGATGTTTGCACGCAGCAGACTGCTATGTTTACAACTGCCAGACGCGGTCACTCCACGGTGATATATAACAACTACATCTATATCATTGGTGGCCTGACTGGCTATTTGCGCGACGTTATCCGTTGCTCAATCAACCTGTCGACCCACGCCGTGAACAACGACTGTACTCAGCAAGCCAATATACTAAACCAGGGTCACGGTGATTTCAGCGCTTTTGTTCACAACGGGTACCTCTACTCTGTCGGTGGTACGTATTCCTCGGGCAACTACCTTAACACTGTCGAGTATTGCCCGTTCAATAGTGACGGCTCGATCGGTGCCTGTACCACCCAGACCGCCGTATTTACGACGGCTCGTCAGAACCAAGCGACCGTGCTCTGGAATGGCTTCATGTACATCATAGGAGGGTATGGCGGTAGTCACCTCGGCGATATACAGCGTATGCAAATAGGTCGCCCAAACGGTGTGGCGGGCGCAGCTACGCAGCAAACGAGCGCATTTGCCACGGCGCGTCAGGGACAAAGCTCGGTGGTCGCAGGTGGCTATTTGTATATCATCGGTGGTACGGATGGCACCCGGCGCAACGACATCCAATACTGTGCGATGGGTGCAGACGGGCTGGTGGGGGCATGCACCTTGCAATCAGGCGCGTTTACCACGCCTCGCGACGGGCATACGAGTGTGGTGTATGATGGCTATTTGTATATTATCGGGGGGCAGAGTGGGGCATCGGCATACGAAAATGATATCCAGCGCTGTCAGATACTGAGCAATGGTTCAGTCGACACCTGTACCCAGCAAACTGGCGCGTTTACAACCGCGCGTACAGAACACAGTTCTGTCGTCTATGATGGCTATTTGTATATTATCGGGGGCACCAACGGTACTGCGCAGAACGACATTCAGTATTGCGCGATTAACGCTGACCATACTGTAGGCACGTGCACGCAGCAAACGAGTGCTTTTGCGACGGCTCGCTACGCACATACCTCACAAGCGTATAACGGGTATCTGTATATTACGGGTGGCTATCACGACACTAGTGACACGCTATGTAGCCCGACGACGAGTTCCAATTACTGCTCGGATATTCAATATTGTCAACTCAACACGAACGGTACCGTCGGTGCGTGTCTTACGCTGTCAGGCGCGTTCGTTACTCCGCGCTCCGACCACTCAACTGTTTTTTACAATGGCTATCTGTACGTGATGGGCGGCACTAATGGGACGAAACTCGGTGATATCCAGTATTGCCCCGTGAGAGCCGACGGCGTCGTGGAGTCATGCGTGGTGCTTGGGAGCGGTTTTAGCCCGGCTCGTTCGGGGCATAGCTCGGTTGTGTATAGTGGACGTATCTACATTATTGGGGGTGAGCAGGCGACGGCCAACATTGCCTGTAATGCAAGTTCCTCGGTGTATTGTTCTGATATCCAACGAGTTTCGGTCGGCAATATAACAGACGATGCTCGTTATGAGCGCCTGATCAAGATAGGTGAGTCAGAAACTAAGTTGAGTTCATTTACGGTTAGCGGCGACGCTACTTGTCGGTATGTCGTAGTCTATAAAACTGCTGGCGATGATGGGGTGTTTGGGTCGGTGACAAGACTAGACAATGTTATACCTGGTGCCGCACAGTCGCTCGGTGATATTGTTAAAAAGTATATCCATATCACCGTTGAGTTGCAGGGTGCCTCCTGTGGTGGTAGTGCGAGCGTTACGAGTATCGCTGTCGCGTACATTTCAGCCCCAACTGCGCCGACTCTCATCAGCCCAGCTGACGCGGCGCTGGACGTTAGTTTATCCCCCGAGTTCAGCTTGTCTACTACAGACGGAGATGGCGATACCATCAAATACAAAATCGACATCTGCAGCGTGAGCGACTGTGCATCTGTCGTGCGCAGTATCGATCAAACTGTTTCAGCAACGGGTTGGTCGGCAGCCAGCTATGCGAGTGGCGCAACGGCTACCTATACTCTTGTAGCACCCGCACTCAACGAAACAACGCAGTACTGGTGGCGAGCGGCTGCTATCGATGAAGCCGGCTCAAACACGTGGAGCGTTTACTCTCCTATATCTACATTTACAACGCTCAGATCCACCACGCCGACGGATATATCCATATCGGGTGGCGGTGTGACTATCTATGGTGGGTCAGAGCTAACAACAGGGAACTAGCGTGCTTGTCGCGGTTATCACGCTCGTGGTATGATTAACAGAGTTAATTAGTGATGTATGGGGGTATGATGGAAGGAATTGGACGACCGGTGCAACATACTGCAAAACCAGTGCAAGCAGCACGCTTAGCACAGCATGATACGGGCGAGCCTGTACGGGCCAGGAAGAAGCCTCGGACAAAGAAGCCGATGGTGTTTATCGGTATCATCGTAGCACTGTTGCTAGTGGTGGGCGGTTGGTTTGCGGTGCAGTACTACACCTACAGGGGTATCGATACTAGTCGTTACCAGGCCGTATACCTGGACAACGAGAATGTTTATTTTGGCAAAGTACAGTACATGCTGAACGGTGACGTGTTGCTTGATGATGTATTCCGTGTACAAGCAGGTGAGGCCACGGCAGCCGAGGGTGAGGGCGCGGCTACCGCAGCTGACATTCGCCTCATCAAACCAGGCAACGAACTCCATGCGCCAGATGACACGATGCGGATTACGCGATCTAAAGTTGTGTTCATCGAAAACCTCAAGACTGACGGCAAGGTAACGCAGGCCATCACTGATTACCTAAAAGACAAAAGTGTTAAGTAGCCAAAGGCTACTGTTGCACATATGCCAGAGCTACCAGAAGTTGAAACGATTCGCAGAGGGCTTAGCTCTCTGCTTATTGATAAAGTCATTGCTCGTGCGATAGTCCATGATTCGCCCAAGAGTTTTCCGAATGACATCGCGTCGATTGAACAATTTTTGTATGCCGCTAAGGTTGTAGCCGTACGTCGCCGGGCAAAAGTGCTCATTATCGACCTGTCATCGCAGTACAGTCTGGTTGTACACTTAAAAATGACGGGGCAGCTGGTGTACCGGGGCACTGAAGTGTTTGGCGGCGGTCACCCGACGGATAGTTTGATAGGGGAGCTGCCCGACCGCTCGACACGCGTGACGCTGACCTTCAGCGATGGGTCGCATTTGTTCTTTAACGACCAGCGTAAGTTTGGATGGATGAAGCTCATGCCAACGATTGAGATACCGAACCTAGATTTTATGAAAAAAGTAGGGCCCGAGCCATTGGAAGATAGTTTTACCGCGCAGGAATTCATTCCACGCGTGCGCAGGCGGAACAATACTTCAATCAAAGCCGCGCTACTTGACCAGACAGTCTTTGCGGGGGTCGGGAACATTTATGCCGACGAAAGTCTGTGGGGTGCAGGCATCCACCCTGCACAAAAAGTACGGGAGGTAAGTGACGAACAGTTAGCGTCACTCTTACACGAAGTAAAATACGTTATGAACCTCAGCATTGCAAAGGGCGGAAGCACCGATCGTAACTACGTGAATGCCGAGGGCAAGCGTGGCAGCTACATCGATTTTGCGCGCGTGTTCCGCCGCGAAGGGCTGAGCTGTCCTCGGCACCCTGATGTACTGGTAGAAAAACTGAAGGTTGCGGGCCGTGGGACGCATATCTGCCCCGTTTGTCAGGTGATACAATAAGACTAGTGTTACATCTAGTCACGGGAGAGAATACCTATCAGGCCGAACAGGAAGTTCGGTCAATTGCGCGTGCAAGCAAGGGTGAAGTACGGTGGGTGAGTGGCGACACGTTGACCCTAGACGGACTAGCAGATATCCTGATGGGTGTTTCGCTGTTTGCAAGCAGCGAAGTGACCGTCCTGACGCATGTAGGTGATACGCCGGCAATCTGGGAGAAACTGGGCGAGTGGGCGGAGCGCGTGGACCCAGGCAAAACAATTATTGTCTGGGAACCAAAGCCCGACAAACGCACGCGTGCCTATAAGTCGCTAGCGGCCCATGCCCAGGTACACACTTGTCCGTCATGGACCGACAGGCAGGATGGGCTTGCTCGTGAATGGCTCGCCAAACGCGCCCGCGAGAGTGGAGTGAAACTATCGCCTGGTCAGGTGGCAAGCATGGTGAGCCGTGCGACTCGTCCGACCGATGCGCCGGGTATTTCGGTTATTGATCAGCGACAGCTCCATAATGCGCTGACAGCACTTTCGGTCGTCGATGATATTACCGACGATGCCATTACAGCTACTATGCCGGCTCTTCCGGCGGAGAATATCTTTCATTTGCTGACCTACGCCGTGGAGCGTGATGTGGCTGCGGTGCAGCGCATGATTGCGGAACTCCGCGCCACGGACGACGCGCACCGAACCTTTGCGCTGATTGCGGGGCAGTGGTTTCAGCTGATGTCGCTCGCGCTGGTGCCAGCGGGAAGTGCGGAAAGTCTGGGAATTAAACCATACGCGGCTCGTTCGCTTTCAGGCCTGGTGCGCCAGGTGAATCGTGCGCAGCTGCGCGACCTCACGCAACTATGCGCCGACATCGATGCTGGCATGAAGCTTTCGCAGTTTGAGCCCTGGGACGGCGTCGAGCGATTTTTACTTGGTATCGCGCTCCGTTAGTGCGCAAAACCCCACTTCCTAGGTGAAAGTGGGGCATAAGGTATGCGGTAGTCGCGGGGGACTATTTCTTTGCAGCAGGCTTTTTGGCAGCAGGTGCTTTTTTCGCAACTGGCTTTTTAGCCGCAGCTGGTTTTTTGGCGGCAGCAGGCTTAGCGGCGACGGCTTTTTTAGCAGGAGCAGCTTTTGCAGGTGCTTTTGCTTTTGCGGCTTTCGCTTCGAAGGTAACGCCAGATGCTTTTGCAAGCTTTGCAAGACCGGCTTTGCGGCGGCTAGCAGTCGCTTTTTTTAGCAATCCTTTTTTAACAGCAGTATCGATTTCGCTTTGCGCAGCACTCAGGCCGGCAGCGCTTGGCTTAGTGGTGAACGCCTTTACCGCGCCTTTGATATCGCGTTTGATACCAACATTGCGCTCGCGGCGCTTTGCGGTCTGCTTCATTCGTTTGATAGCTGATTTGATGATTGGCATATATGTCCTTCTTTGGTTACTAGCTTGCTATTTCAATCAACGGTTGATTATAGACGAAATACCTCTGTTTGTAAAGTGGTCGTGAATTGTTGACGGAGGGAAACCACTTATGGTATAGTGAGGCCAAACTCTGATAAAAGAAAAACAGGATAAACGAATGGCAGACACCAGCGTCAAACAACAGATTGTCGACAAGATAAAAGACAGCAACAACGTGTTGGTGACGGTTAATAGCAATCCTTCGGTTGACGAACTCAGCGCTGCGCTTGGTATTACGCTGCTCATTAACAAGCTCAACAAACACGCCACAGCAGTGTTTAGTGGGGCCATTCCATCTGCTATCGAGTTTTTGGAACCAGAAAAGACGTTTGAAAATACGGTAAATAGCCTGCGAGATTTCATCATTGCCCTCGACAAGGAAAAGGCCGACCACTTACGCTATAAAGTAGTGGACGACATGGTGAAGATATTTATTACGCCGTACCGCACGACTATCAATGAGAATGATCTTGATTTTAGCCAAGGCGATTACAACGTCGAAATGGTACTTGCCATTGGTGTCAAAAAGGAAGAAGACCTGGACAAGGCACTTGAAAGCCATGGTCGTATTCTTCATGACGCCACTGTGGCGGCAATATCGCTCGATACGCCTAGCAACCTGGGCGGCATTGAGTGGGTAGATAGCAAAGCGAGTAGTTACAGCGAAATGCTGGTTGCTCTTGCTGACGCGCTCAAGAATGACAAGCGCCTGATTGATGAGCAAATTTCAACGGCATTTTTGACGGGCATTGTGGCGGCAACCGACCGATTCAGCAACGAGAAAACATCGGCGAACGTCATGACCGTTGCTGCTGAGCTAATGGCCGCCGGGGCAAACCAGCAATTAATTGCCATTAAACTCGAAGAGGGGAATTCGATTAGCGCTTCTGCACCTGCTCCGTCAAGTGACGGTGAACTTCGGGAAGGCGAGTCAACCAAGGTGAATCGAGTCGAGGAAAGTGTTCCGCTAAAGCCCGCGAAGGCAAGCGATGGTTCAGGAGCGCTGACGATTTCACACTACCCAGAGGGCGACGTGGACGAAGTTGCAGCACAAGTGGCTGCGGACAATTCCCAGCAGGCAGCCAACCGCGCCGAAGAAGAACTTGCTAAGCACACAGCTGCTGTGGATACGCATGATGATGCCGTGGAAGCAGCAGAACAGAAATTTGCCGAACAACTCGCAGCAACCGCACCAGTTGTGCCACCACTACCGACCGCTGCTGACTTTGCGGCACCCGGCCCTGCTATCGAACCACTCCGTGGCGCAGTGCCATCGCATCAGTGGCGTGCTCATGCTGATACTGAAGCAGGGGAGCCAACGCTAGGCGGCACCTTGAACGCTACCACTGAGCAAGCCGAAGAAGCCAAACGCCAGGAACTTGCTGACGATCGGAATCGAACTATTTTAAGCCACGGCGGCGGCGGATATGTTGCTGGTGAGCCAACGTACCAAGCGCCGTTAAACGCTGCTATGGATGACGCCAACAAGGAGCCTGAAGTACGGGATATCTTTGCGAGCGGAGCTCAGACCGAAGCGACGTCCCACGTCAACGCAATCCAACCACCGATGCCGACTGTCCCTGCGCCAACACTTGCCGAAATTGATCAACAGAACCGTCACCATAGCGATGCCATGAGTGCAGTGAACGCTGCATTTGACAGTCCTGCACCCACCCCTGCCGCACCGTTTGGGCAATCAGTTTCTCCGGAGCTTCCTCCGCTTCCTCCAATGCCTGATTTCTCAACGCTTCCTCCGCTTCCTGGCGCGCCTGCTCCTGAGCTTGCGGCAACCCCTGTGTCGGTGCACGAAGAACTCGGCAATCTATTGCCTCCACTTCCTGCGGAACAGCCAGTTATTGGTTCAAACCCTGTTGATCCTGCACAGTTCAAAATCCCTGGCCAGTAGGCCTATCTACTCGATAACGACGTAATGATTGATGCACAGCGTATCGCCACGGTTTTTTAGGTGTGATTCGCAGTCTTGGCGCTGGCTATGGTGCGCGCGCATGCAGCGAACGACGACGTCACGATACTCACTTGCATCGATGGTTTCGTCAATTTCGCCTAACTCACGACCCGCCGGCGCATAGCGCCAATCGGTGTTCGGTAGCGGCTGCTGTTCTTTTGTTATGCATAACATTCGGACACGCATTGCGATAGCGGGGAACCGCGCGGCCAGCCGATGGTAGGCAAGCAGCGTCGCATGACTAGCGACGATATGATCAATATGGCCGCTCCAGCCATTGGGGTCAAACGTAATGAAGTCGAGAGTTGCTACAGAAGTATCGTTTTGCAGCCGAGCAGCAATCGTCGCAATAATCGAGTCAACGATGGGGTCGATGTCGGTATTGCAGAGGGTGCCGTCGCGGTAGCCCAGGTACGAGTTGCTGGTAGCGCCAATGATTCCCGCACTTTGCTGCCATTCTTCGAGTCGTAAAGCCCCTAGGTCGGCCACGTTATCTGGGTTGACGCCCGCGTCGCCCGCTGTTAGGGCAATCAGGTGGATTTCGGCACCTTCGTGGCGCTCTTTGATAAGCGTGGGACTCACGCCAAAAGCTTCATCATCCGGGTGGGCAAAGATTGCATACAATAGCTTCGACATATCTTTAGTATAATGGGTGCAATGACAGACGGCACTATATTGATTGATAAACCGGCGGGCGTGACGAGTTTTGGCGTCGTGGCGCGGATTCGCCGTGTGCTGAGCTGTGATGCGGGTAAAAAGGTAAAGGTGGGCCACACCGGCACGCTCGACCCGTTTGCGACGGGGCTAATGATACTCGTCGTGGGTAAAGAATGCCGAAATGCCGGAAATTACAGTAAGCTCGACAAAGTGTATGAAGCGACGTTCCGCCTAGGCCAGGTGAGTACCACTGGCGACCCTGAGGGCGAGCTGACAGGTGTTTCAGACAGGCGGCCGACGCGCGAAGAGGTTGAGCAGGTTGCTGCTCGCTACGTAGGCAAGATTATGCAGCGCCCGCCCATTTTTAGCGCGATCAAAATCAATGGCCAGCGCGCCTACAAACTAGCGCGCGACGGCAAAGAGGTAGAGATTCCTGAGCGCCAGGTCGAGGTATTCTCACTGGAAATCATGCAGTACACCTACCCCGAGCTCACCATTCGCACCCATGTGAGCAGCGGCACATACATCCGTAGCCTGTGCGTCGATATCGGTGAGGCGCTGGCTACCGGTGCGTACTGCACGCAGCTCCGACGAACCCGCATCGCTGAGTGGGATGTTAACGATGCGCAACAACTAGGTGATTTTGGTATAGAAAACTAGGAGGAATATGGATATCGAGCTATATAGCGGCGCAACCAAAGCGATTATTTCGACCAAGGGGGGGTACGTGACGAACCTTTCCGACGATAAGGGCGATGTGCTGTTCCCGAAGCGTGTGCTAACGGCGGCTGATGGGAGTGAAAAAACGAGGGGTGGTTGCCACGTGTGCCTTCCTAACTTTGGTCCTGGTGGAGACTCAGGGCTGGAGCAGCATGGGTTTGGCCGCGTGCGCGAATGGCGCGTCGTCACCCAGTCGCCAAGCTCCGTAGAGCTTGTGCTAGCAGGCGAGGGCGAGTACGCGGATATGGAGTCGTTTTTGCGCTACGAAGTGGCTGAAGGCCGCTTTACGCTGCAATTAACACTAAAAAACAAGGGGACAGTACCCCTTATTGTGTCACCTGGCTTCCATCCGTATTTTTACCGCGGTAAGCAGGCGCCTACTATTGAAGGCGCGGTGCACGAAGATCTATCAGCATTTTCAGAAGTCAGATTTATCGACGGTCCTTCCCAGTACATTGTTACTGCAGGTCGCCATGTGCAGTTGGAATCGCAGGGTCTGCCACGCTATGCACTGTGGACCGATCAACTTGGGGACTATGTGTGCGTGGAGCCTACTCAGAGCGGAAACGCATTCCTTGAAGACGTGTCACGAGCCGATACATTGTCGCCCAGTGGTGAGCGAGCTTACCAGTTTGCCATTGCATGGTAGGGCTTGAAAATTACCTCTGTAGCTGCTATAATTGCTAGCTATGATAACAAAAGACGAGAAAGCGAAAGCTATTGCTTTGACTCAGGTTGCCAAAAACGACGTCGGGAGCCCACAAGCTCAGGTGTCAATTTTGACTGCTCGTATCAAAGAGGTGACTGAACATCTCAAAGCCAACAAGCAGGACCATATGGCCCGCCGCGGTTTGATTCAGATGGTAGGACGACGTAAACGACTCCTCAAATACCTCGAAAATACGGACTTTGAAGCCTACAGGGCAGTACTAGACAAACTCGGTCTACGCAAGTAGCCAGCAAACGCTCCCCGAAAGGGGGGTTTTTGGTAGGCGCCTCCTAGACCGGTGACGCTAGGGGTGGTATACTAACCTTCATCTTATCGCGCACATCCGGACGAGCCGGATCAATGGCATTCTAGTAATCATAATCAAGGACTGTGAGCCCTATGCCGCACGATATTTATTTATTACCCATTGACCGAGCCTACGCCGAAGCACGAATCACAGTGCTCGAAAAGGAAATTCAGGACCTCGGCCCTGATTTTAACGATGCGTTTACGCAAAGTAGCGAAACATGGCACGATAATTCGCCCTTTGAAGCGGTGCGCGATAAGCAGTCCATGCTTGCCGCTGAACTCCACAAACTCCGCACGCTGGTGCGTCAGGCGACGCTGACACCACCCAAAGCAAAGCGTGGTACCGTGGGCGTTGGCCATACGGTCGAGCTGGCCGACGGTCATCGCTACCGCATCGCGGGCGACTGGACCCATCAGGCGGGGCATCACCAGGACGGGACGCATACGGTGAGTTGCCATACGCCTATCGCAAAAGCGTTACTTGGTAAAAAAGTTGGTGACGAAGTCAAGGTGGCGCGGCTGGATACTGCCATTCATGCAATCACAAAACAGTAGTCTACTACATCCTTAAATAATGCTATTGTCAAATACAAAAAAATAGGGTAGAGTAGGGGTATGATACGGTTATGTTCATATCAGACGATTGCTAAGCCTTTCACTGCAATGGTGAATGGCGCGTTTGATATGGCTTAATCTTTCCTTATATATTACGAAGCAAGATAGGCCACCGAAGAGTAAAGGCCTATTTTTCTTCCTCGGTAGTCTGTCTGGCTTCGGAAATACCGGAGCTATAACGGAAAGGAGCTATGATGGCATTCGGGCCAATCATGCAATTTGAGGTAGGAAACCTCACGGTCCAACTCGCGCCGTTTACGCGGGATGAAACGCAGGCGTTCATTGCCGGCTTACAGCGGGAATCGGTGACACGGTTCCTGGAAATCGGTCCACAGACCATTGAGTCGGAGCATGCGTGGTTCGACAAGGTGCAAAGTGACCCTTCGAGTGTAACGTGGGGCATCTGGGTGATCGAAGACGGTGAGCGAAAGCTCATTGGTAACAGCGCGATTCATCACCTGGAGCGCGCCCATATTCACCAGGGGACGACTGGCTCGGCAATTACCGAGCAGCAGTACTGGGGGCGAGGAATCGCCAGCGCAGCCCACAAAGCTCGCACCTGGTATGGTTTCGAGAAATTGGGACTGCACCGGCTGCGTTCGGCTGTCATTCAGGGCAACATCGGGAGCCGTACGGCACTCGAGCGCTCGGGGTACGAGCTGGTCTACGTGGAGCGCAACCATCGGTTTGCCGGGGGTAAGTTGCGACACATGGACAACCTGGAGTGCCTGAACCCTGCCGAGTGGGCATGGAGCCAGTGGTGGAACGGCGAACGTCCAACTGCCGCAGCTAAGCGCGCTCGCGTACGCACGCAGGTTACGCTTGACTGGGCACGGGCAAACGTCACGTTGCTCTAGCTTCAATCCGTTAGGGGCGCTGGTACGTTGTATCAGCGCCCCCTTTCATAGGACTGTTTTGCGAGGGGCATACCTTGACATATCATACCGTTTATGCTAGTATACATGCAGATAATTCAACACAAACAGGACCACTACCTCAATGCCAACGCCAGCAGACCTCGCTAAATTTTACGCTCGTAAACAGCGCACAGAAAGTAACCGTAATTTAGATAACCCCTATGTTACCGGCGCTTTTACTGATAACTCTGTAGCTGCTACTATTGACCCGACTCAGCTAAAGCAGCTGGTTGAGTTTCGCAACGCACTCGGCGAAGCACAGCAGGTATTTGGTGATAGGTTCGACGAGCCACAGCTCCAAGACGCCTATACCCGCGTTCGTCAACTCGCGATTGGCGAAGCGAGCGAACTGGGCGATGACACGCGCATTTTTCCTGTAATGTTTGCAGCTGATGAGAGTGAACAGTCCGATGATGCCCCTGAGCGGGTACGGGGAACAAACAGTCGAAGCGGTGAAAGCATCTCTGTCGGTTGCTATATGATCGCCCTGACTCTTTCTGAAGACGGCCCTACGATGATTGCAGAACCGATTGAGTACGAATACGGTAACGCGACCTATGTGTCACGTGATCCTCGCTGTGGTAAAGCCGATGCATTGGCGAGTGCCGATGGCATGACAAAGGGTCGGTTTAAAACCGAGACAGGGGCGCTGAGCATTAATCATACTGGTGGAATGGACGCACTGCAGAAGCGAGTCGATGAACTAGCAAGCCTCACACCCGAAGCCTTTGCGGATGAACGTGCGCGTCGTGAACGTCGAAACCGCGTTCGTCGTACAATCGCTCATCGCGCAGAACAGGCTCACGCCGTCGGCGTATAGCGCGTTATAAATGACCGAACACTATAGTGTACCAGTCGAAACAACTCTAGGCCCTTTTCGTATCCGCCGACTAATCGTTAAAGTTATCCAGGACAACAGTTGGCTGAGGTGTTTCGATGTATGAGCGCAAATCAGCCGTTTGCAGCAAGGCGGGGTAGATGAGTATGGTTGACGGGTCCATGAACCCGCAAAACGCCAGCTCCTCATTGCCATGAGTGGTGGATGACACGTCAATGTTCAAAAAGTCCTGCGTGTTTGTGACTTCGAAGAAGAACTCCAGCTCCTCGGTGTACCCCTCGCGGTGTGAATAGAACTGTTGCACGAACAGCAGCTTGCCAACCTCTGCTTGCACGCCTGTTTCTTCCATGACCTCGCGCTTTAGGCCGTCGGCGAGTGACTCGTGAGGGTCCAGCCCGCCACCCGGCGCCGCATAGTACTCCGAGGCGCTCCCATCGGCCATTTTGTGCTGCACGACAAGTAGTTTGCCGTCACGGTAAATGATTGCGCGAACGTTAACGCGCTGTTTTGGTACTGTTTGTAGTGACACGGTATCTCCTATAGTTACATTATTGAATGAAGCTAGAGGTAGGGCTCGTCCCTACGTGCGCGACAGTAAGCGGAACACGCATGATGTTCGTAACTTTACTTAGTGTACCACAGGGAAAGAATCAAACCAGCTATTTACAAAAGTAGACTTATTTGGTATAATAACCATCAGTATTATGAATTCACAAGACAATTCTGGTGGGAATTCGGACGTGAACAAACAAATACTCGCTGACCTCGGGAGCCGTTATGGTGACGATTCAGTCGAGTATATCTTTACATAGGAGTAAGCCACGCTCATACAAAAGTGTACATCGATGCTTTTGTTGTGGAATTGAAAAAAGCCTTGAGCGCGTGAGCACTCAAGGCGTAGGGTTTGCGAAGGGTGGCTTCGCTTAGTTGCCCGGAGGCGGCAGGGGTGATCCCTGGGCTGCGGCGTGCATCTCGGCGCGGCGGACCTCCCGCTCATCGCGGTAGGGCTTGATGATTTCGTCGGCCAGTGCTTGCCGCTCCCTGCGATGGACGTCCTTCAGGTCGTCGCGCTCACCGCGCTGGATGGTGCGCTGCTGCTTGCGCTCGGCGGTCTGGACGGCCTTGAGCTCTCTCAACCGGGCCTTGCCATCGGCGATGCGCTTCACGAGCTCATCGTCGTTGAACTGCCTCGGATCGACGGCGGTGTTCTGCGTCTCGGACATGGCCATTCCTTTCACTAGGGGGCGACCAGTGTGTATGATAAATATAAGTTGCGTCTTTGTCAAATATGGTCTATCTATGTTGATGGTCCAGAGCACGCAGCTATCTTTCGTTCGCCGGTTGCGGTATAATAGCCACAGCACTCCCGCGGTAGGTGGTGGATAGAATAACTTGTTGTACTCCTAGTGAACAAATTATTATACCCGTTACTTACTCGCACTCAGAAGGCGAGTGAACAATAAGAAGGAGGACATATATGTCTATTATTAACCCAAGTGGCAAGGATATTATTTCTGTTACCACTGAATTTTGTGGCAAGCCACTCACACTCGAAGTAAACCGCGTCGGTTTCCGTACTACCGCGAGCGTTCTGGTCACCTACGGTGACACCGTGGTGCTCGGTTCAGCAATGGTGGGCAGTCGCCCGGTGCAGATGGATTATTTTCCCCTCAGTATCGACTACGAAGAAAAAATGTATGCAGCTGGTAAAATCAGCGGCAGCCGCTTTATCAAGCGTGAAGGTCGCCCAAGCGATGAAGCAATCTTGATTGGTCGTTTAATCGACCGTCCAATTCGTCCACTCTTTCCAAAAGGCTATCGCCAAGAAGTCCAGGTCGTTTCATCGGTCCTTTCAATGGACCCAAGCTTCCGCCCTGACATGGTTGCAATGATTGCTGCCAGTAGCGCGCTGATGCTAACAGGTACGCCGTTTGACGGTCCTGTGGCTGGCGTCCGTGTGGGCCGCGTCAATGGTGAATTCCAGGCGTTTATGAACAGCGAAGACCGTGATGCGAGCGATCTCGACCTTGTCGTTGCAGGTATTGAAAGCGGTATCACCATGGTCGAAGCCGGCGCGAACGAAGTTGCTGAAGATGTGCTTATCGATGCAATGAAGTGGGCATTCGAAGCGATTCAGCCGGCAATCAAGCTACAAAAAGAGCTTGAACAAAAAATTGCCCCAGCAGTTCAGGACTACACACTTATTTTGCCAAACGAAGAAATTCAGACAGCCGTGGACGCATGGGTCGAAGGGAAGATCGGCGAAAAACTCCGCAAGCCTTACCCTGAGCGCAACGAAATGGTCAACGAACTTCGCTGGGCATTCCACGAAGCAATGGCCGAAAAACTCGGTGACGAATACGATGCCGTTCATGATGAATATGACGAAGCCTTCACGATGGCGATTCACAAAGATGTTCGTGCAGGCATTGTAAAAGATGGTTTGCGCCCAGATGGTCGTAAGCTCGATGAAATCCGTGTTCTTAGCAGTGAAGTCGGCTTTTTGCCACGTGCTCACGGAAGCAGCCTCTTTACCCGTGGTGTTACCCAGGGTATGAACATCGTGACCCTCGCACCACTCAGCTACGCTCAGATGGTTGACACAATGGAAGTCAACGACGGTGAACGCAGCTACATGCACCATTACAACGCGCCAGGCTACACTGTCGGTGAAGTTCGCCGCCTCAGCGGCCCTGGTCGCCGCGAAATCGGCCACGGCTACCTTGCAGAGCGCGCGCTGATGCCGGTCCTGCCTAGTCCTGAAGAGTTTCCGTATGCTATCCGTAGCGTGACCGAAATCATGAGCCAGAACGGAAGCACCAGTATGGCGGCTACGTGTAGCTCAACCTTGGCTCTGATGGACGCCGGCGTGCCACTCAAGGCCCCTGTATCTGGTATTGCCATGGGCCTCATGATGGACGGCGACACCGCCTATGTACTGAGTGACATCGCTGACGCCGAAGACTTCGCAGGCGACATGGACTTTAAGGTCACCGGTACCGCCAAGGGTATTACCGCTGTGCAAATGGATATGAAGCTCCATGGTCTTCCTGTTGATGTGCTCGCCGAAGCAATCAAAAAAAGCACCCCAGGCCGCATGCACATTCTGGAGCACATGCTCACCACACTGGCTGCGCCACGGGAAGCACTCAGCCCATATGCACCACGTATCGAAAAGATTAAAATCAACCCTGAAAAAATTGGTGCAGTCATTGGTAAGGGCGGGGAAGTGATTAATAAGATTACAGCCGAAACTGGTGCCATGATCGACATCAAGGACGACGGGCTTATCACAGTCGCTTCGAACGATACCGCAAGTATCGAGCGTGCGCTGGAATGGATTCGCGGTCTTACCGAAGAACCAGAAGTTGGCAAAGTGTACACTGGTACTGTTGTAACCATTAAAGACTTTGGTGCATTCGTGAACATCATGCCTGGCACTGATGGCATGGTGCACATTAGCCAGCTGTCAGATGCTCGTGTCGAGCGTGTCGAAGACGTCCTCGAGGAAGGTCAAACAGTAAAAGTGCTGTTGACTGGTATCGATGAGCGTGGACGACTAAGCCTGACTATGAAGGGCGTTGAACAGAAGTAGTGAAGTTTTTCACTGGGCGCGCGGAGTAAGTGCGGTACGCTGAGAGTATGAATAAATCTGTTCAGAAACTCGGCACCGCACTCCGCAACCCAACCGTCCAGCGCATTCTTGCGTGGGGACTTCCCGTATTGTTCGGTTGGATTCTGAGTAAGCTCGACAAAAAACCTCGCTAGGTTTTCGTGTCCGTAAACGGCTACCCCAGGGTGGCCGTTTTGTTCGTTGCGGCAGTTTGCTACCATAGGAACATGACAAAGTCCAAACTCCAACAGCTCCGCATGCTTGAACAGCAGATAATCCGGCAGGATACCTGCCCACAGCTGCGACAGCAGGCGACCCAGCTAGTGATGGGCAGCGGAAGCGTAGAGGCGGCATACGTGTTTATCGGCGAAGCTCCTGGTAAACAGGAGGACTTGCAGGGAAAACCGTTTATAGGTGCGGCGGGGAAGTTTTTAGATGAAATGCTGGCTGCGGCTGGCATGAACCGCGAAGATGTTTACATTACGAATATCGTCAAGTATCGTCCCCCTAATAACCGCGACCCGCTTCCTGCGGAGAAACAGGCGTTTTGGCCTTTTTTGCTCCGTGAACTTGCCATTATTCAACCCCAAGCTATCGTGACGTTGGGGCGTCATAGTATGGAGTATTTTTTGCCCGGGGCCAGTATCAGTGAGGTGCACGGCCAACCGCAGCGTGTCATGGTGGGGGATCACCAGCTCACGATTGTTCCGTTGTACCACCCGGCGGCCGCTCTGTATAACGGGAGTCTTCGCCAAACACTGATGGACGATTTTACCCACTTGCCGGCACAGTTAGCTCCGTTTAACGCTTAACAAAAATGCCGCAGGGGTAGGAGCGGCATTTTTATTAGTAGAGGGGTGGATCAGGTGCTATTCGCCTGTTGTAGGCGCAGTGTTTGTAGTTGGGGTTGGCACGCTTGTTGAGGTGCCTGTGTTCGTGCTGTCGCCCGTTGACCCGTTGAAGAGTCCAGGGAGCACAAAGATTGCTGCGAGAACGAGGAGTACGATTGCAATAACAGTGACAATGGTCCCGGTATTACTGTGATTCTCTTTCTCGATGATTGTATCAGCCATAGGTTCTCCTTATTAGTTTGTACATTTCCGAGTATAGCGAGAAGAGGCTCCGCCCGAAGCAATAAATTTCACAAAATGGTGAAGAACGAGCAAAAAGGGCGAGCGGGGCGCCACGCTATTGCTTTTGCAACCGAAATTTGCTATAATTCAGTTACTAGCAAAGAGAGGGCATTCTGTCTTTTACCTTTACAGCCTCTTTTGTCTCAATCAATTTAGAAATTATTTATACACATCAAATAAGGAGAAAAATAATTTATGGGTCAACGAAGACTCTCAAAGCCACAAGGTGACGATACTAACAAACGTCCTATGCAGGCGAAGCAAAAATCAAATAACACCATCCTGAACGCCACGACGACTCGCAAGGGCGAAGTGTTCCGCGCGCAGCGTCGCACCAGCGAAGGTGTGAATATGCAGGCGAGCCAGCACATCATTAACGTGCCGGTAAACAAAAGCATCTATAACGGCTATGGTGGCCGACAGTTTAGTCTGGCCGACCAGCCGAAGCGCCCACGCGCGCCACGTCCAACACTGAAGGTTATTCCTATTGGTGGTGTGGGCGAAATGGGTATCGGGAAGAACATGACCGCCATTGAATACGACAACGACATTATTGTAATCGACATGGGCTTTTTGTTCCCAGGGAGCGATTACCCTGGTATCAACTACATCACGCCAGATATTACTTGGCTTGAGCAGAACAAGCACAAAATCCGCGCACAGGTCTTTACCCACGGGCACCTTGACCACATCGGGGCATTCCGCCACCTTGCTGCCAAGATTCCTGCACCTGTTTATGCGAGCCGCTTCACCATCGGTATGCTTCAGCGACAAATGGAAGAAACCGATGGCAGCTACGAGCCAAACTACAACGAAATGAACCCTGAAGCGCACGAAGTTGTACAGGTATGTGATTCATTTAGCATCGAACTTGTTCGTGTGAACCACAGTATTCCTGACGCTACGGCTGTTATCATTCGTACGCCACTTGGCAACATTTTAAGCAGTGGTGACTGGCGTATTGAAGAAAACCCTGTCGACGATAAAAAATTCGACTTTAACCGCATTACCGAAGTTGCGAGCAAAGAAGGCTTCTTGCTCTTCATGAACGAAAGCACCAACTGTGAAAGCGACGGTACGCACGAGCACGGTGAATTCGACATCCAACGCAGTATGGGTGAAGTGATGGATAAATATCCAAACGGTCGCGTGATTATTTCGAGCTTCTCGAGCCAGTTGCACCGTATGCAGTTGATTCTCGACGAAGCCCAAAAGCATGGGCGCAAGGTGGCGTTTGCTGGGTACAGCATGATCCAAAACCTTGAAGTCGCACTGCGCACCGGGGCGATTAAAGTTCCTAAAGACACCGTCGTCAAAATGGAGGATATCATCAAGCTTCCCGACAGCAAAATTGCTATCGTTTGTACCGGAAGTCAGGGCGAATTTAGCGCTGTGCTTAACCGCATGGCAACGGGTGCTCACAAATACATCAAGATTAAAAACACCGATGTTGTTGTGTTCAGTAGTAACCCAATTCCAGGTAACGAAAAGTACGTTGTTCGCACCGTTGATGGGCTGATGCGCGAAGGCGGTGAGATCATCCAGAATGGCAAAACTCACCTCACAGGCGTTGGTCCACTTCACCTCAGCGGTCACGGTTACTATGAAGATCACATCCGCGTAATTAACGCTGTCAATCCTAAGTACTATTTGCCAAATCACGGTGAATTCCATATGCTCGTGCACAACGCACGACTTGCCGAAAAAGAATGCGGTATCCCGCGCGATAACATTTTTGTTTGTGATGCGGGTGACGTGGTTGAGTTTGATCACGAGGGCGCACGCAAAGTTGGTCGTGTCCCTGTTGGTGGCATCATGTACGACGATAGTGGCGCAATCGTGAGCGAAGTTGTGCTCAAAGACCGTATCCACATGAGCCAAGAAGGTATGTTTGTCGTTGTGCTGACCATTGGTCGTGGCAATGGCCGACTTCTCACCAGCCCCGACATCATTAGCCGTGGGTTCATCTACCTGCGCGATAGCGAAGAGCTGATGGGCATGATTCGCCAGTACCTCAAGCAGAAGGCAGCACGTGCATTTAGTGGCCGCTATGACCTCGATGTCATCAAGAAAGAAATCAAAGACGAAGTCACGCACATTTTGTACGACCAGACTCGCCGCACGCCAATTGTTATCCCTGTGATTAACGAAATTGGTACCTCTGGCCCTAAGCCACAGGGTAGGGCACCACAAGGTACCGACCAGCCACAGCGTCAACAGCAGCGCCCTGACCGCGCGCCAATGCCTGCACCATCTGGCAAAACCTTCCCACCAAAGCAGTACCCTGACACCGAAGTCACTGCACCACGGGAACGTCCGAACCAGTCGTACTAGTCGGCGAATGCCGCACCATCATGATTATTGACTTTTTGTAAAGTTTATGCTAATGTACAAGTACGTACATCGTACCAACATAAACAAATAACAAATAACACTATCATGGACATTCTCGGTATCGCGTATATGGTCGCCTCAACGTCACAAATAGTGGCTGGGGTTCCACACATAACCAAAGTTATTCGTGCCAAGAGCTCGAAAGAACTGAGCCTCACGTCGTGGGGCTCTTGGTCTATCACACAGTTTGTATGCCTGGCCTATACCATCAGCACGGGTGAGTTCGTGTTGATGTCAATGTCGGCGCTGTGGACGCTGTACTATATGATTATGATGACCTTTATCGCGTATTACCGCTGGCCTCAGTACTTCAAGTCGCCGTTTACCCGGCTACGAGTTCGGCCACAGGTTGCTCGGGTCGATACCACTGACGTCCCGTCATAGGGAATAGCTGGCGGGAACAAAAAGCATAACCGGTATTGCATTTTGTGGTAATTTATGCTACAATAAGAGCATATCTATCAGATAACAAACAGGGTACAATAAATAACAGTTATGGCAAAAAAGAAATCTACTCGTTCCCGCAAATCATCCCGCAAGTCTGAAGCCGTTCAGCACACACTTCCTACGGGGTTTTGGTCGCAAGTCGCTGCGTTTGTTCTGATCGCATTTTCGTTGCTGCTCGTTGTGTCGTGGTTTGGAGCGGGTGGTCCCGCGTTTAACTGGATTCGTGACGCATCGATTGACACCATTGGCTACGCGACCTACGTGCTGCCAATTATCAGCGTGTATGTTGCCGTGGCAGTGTTCCGTGTCGAAAAAAACAAGCTTCCTGCAGTCATGAAATTTGCTTCACTGCTTCTTGTAGTGTGGTTTGCATCGCTGTTTGGGCTGCTGCGCCAGGATGGGCAGGCGAGTACGGGTGGCGTGATTGGTGATACCATGAACAGCCTGATGCTATCGCTCGTGAACATCCCGGTAGGCGCGTTTATTTACTTTTTGCTGATTATTATTACGTCGCTGTTCGTACTGCAAAAGAACATTGGCGACGTGTTGATGGCGTTCGTACAGTTGTTTAAACGTGACCGTTCCGAAGATGACGCTAATGTAGCGGTCATGCGTAAAGCAGCGGTTGCTGACATGAAATCGAGCGCGCCGATTGCTGATTTCAAGCTGAATGCCGGCGTGCCCATGCTGACGCCTGCCGAGCAAAAGCGCGCGCGCCTGGCGAGCCTAAAAAACAGCGTACAGCCAGACAAAGATGCCGAAGAAAAGGCCGCCATGCTGGCGGTGAGTGATCCGAACTGGCGATTTCCAAGCCTTGAACTGCTGGAAAAGAAGCAAAGCCCAGCCGACGCGGGCGATATTCAGCAGAATGCACATATTATTCAGGACACGCTACGCGAATTTAGTATCGACGTGGAAATGGAAGGCGCCAACATTGGGCCGAAGGTAACGCAGTATACCCTGAAGCCGCCGGCAGGCATCAAGTTGAGCCGCATCACGGCGCTTGAAACCAACATCGCACTCAACCTTGCGGCCAGCAGCCTGCGCATGGAAGCGCCAATTCCTGGGCAAAAGGCCGTCGGTATCGAAGTGCCAAACCGCAAAGCTGCCGATGTGCGCATTCGCGGTATTTTGGATAGCAAAGAGTGGCGAAGCGTTGAAGAGCCACTCGGGTTCGCTGTGGGTAAGGATATTTCTGGCGCACCTGTTGTGGGTGAGCTGAACAAAATGCCCCACGTGTTGATTGCTGGACAGACGGGTAGTGGTAAGTCGGTGATGATTAATACGCTGCTTTGTAGCTTGCTGTACCGCAACGCGCCGAGTGATATGAAGCTGATTCTGGTTGACCCTAAGCAGGTAGAAATGGCGCCGTACGCGGACATTCCGCACCTGCTAACACCCGTGATCGTCGAACCCGAAAAGACCATCAGCGCCCTCAAGTGGGCCGTGAACGAAATGGAGCGCCGCTATACGCTACTTGCGGAAGAAAAGGTCCGTGACATCAAGAGTTATAACGACAAGGTGAAGGACAAGCATGTCAGCGTTGAAGATGACGACGGCAATATGCAGGAAGTCGACGAAGGACGAATGCCATACGTCGTGATTGTGATTGACGAGCTGGCAGACCTGATGATGGTCGCAGCGCGAGACGTTGAAGCTCTGATTGTACGCATTGCGCAGAAGGCCCGCGCAGTCGGCATCCACTTGGTGCTGGCCACGCAGCGCCCAAGCGTTGATGTCATCACCGGACTGATTAAAGCGAATATTCCTGCTCGTATTGCCTTTACGGTAGCGAGCCAGGTTGACTCGCGTACTATTCTGGACCAGATTGGCGCCGAAAAGCTGCTGGGTCAAGGTGACATGCTGATGAAGACGGCCACAATGCCAAAGCCAAAGCGCATCCAGGGTGCATGGGTAATGGACCAGGAAGTCGCCAAAATTACCGATCATCTGCGCATGCAGAGTGCGCCGCAGTATAACGATGAAATCATTAGCCAGCCTGTTCATTTGAACGGTAAGGGCGGCGTGGTGATGGACTTTGATCACGAAGGCGGGGATGATATGTTCCGCGATGCTGTGCAGGTCGTATTGCAGAATCATAAAGCCAGCACGAGCCTGTTGCAGCGTAAGCTCCGCGTAGGCTACTCGCGTGCCGCGCGTATTATGGAAGAAATGGAGGAGCAGGGGATTATCGGCCCCGCAGACGGCGCGAGGCCACGTGAAGTGCTGATTAGCAGCATGTCTGACCTGGACGGTGACATGTCTGAAGACGAGCTATCGTAAATCGGGTGCGCTGACGTATTCACCGAGAAGAGTGACCTCGTGGTCACTTTTTTCGATACGTTCGACGAGCTGGTAGAGCGTGTCGCCAGCGCAGTCGACAACAATGAAGAATTTGTATTGCCACGGTGAGCCGATGATGGGCTGCGATTGCAATTTGACGAGGTTGACGCCCGCATCGGCGAATACCTGTAGCACCTCGACCAGCGCGCCTGGTTTGTGGGTAGTCGTGATAACAAGTGACGCGCGATTGGCCTGGGGGGATGTATCTGTCGCTTCGAGCACCAGAAAGCGTGTGAGGTTATTGCCGCTGTCCTGAATGGAACGACGCAGAATCGGGAGGCTGTGAAGGCGCGCGGCTTGCTCGCCGGCAATCGCGGCCATGTGGACGTCACCTTCTGCCTTAATGAACTCAACGGCACCCGCCGTATCGAAAAACTCGATAATTTCGGCGTTTGGGAGGTGAGTCTTGAGGAACTTGCGGCACTGGGCAAGGGCAACGGGGTGTGAATATACTTCAGTAATATCCTTGAGGGCCACACCAGGCTGCGTGATGAGCATTTGATCAATCGATAGCTTCACCTCGCCAATAATGGGCGCCGAGCACTCTTCGATGCGTTGGTAAACTTCGTTGATGGAACCATAGAGCGTGTTTTCGACAGCGGTGACGATAGCGTCTGCTTCGCCGGCTTCGTAGGTGTCAAACACTTCGGTAAAGGTGGTGCAGGGGATGCACTCAGCCTGTGGTCCATACCATTGCCGAGCGACTTGTTCGTGGAATGAGCCTGCTTGGCCCTGAATCGCAATTCGCATAGGTACATTGTATCAGCTTGTGTGCGCTACAGGGGTATGATTAAATAAGCTTATGCAAATGAGGGCATCAAAACAAAAAGGGTTTACTATCGTGGAGCTGCTTGTTGTTATTGTCGTTATCGCGGTGTTAGCGGCGGTAACCGTTGTGGCCTACAACGGGATGCAGCAACGCGCACAGATGAGCAAAATACGCAGCGACGTCGCGCTGTTTAGTAAGGCCATACAGGCGGCGCGGGTGAATTCGGGGGAAGTTGCCACACGCTATGTCACAGGGTCAACAGGGACAGCATCGCTGTGTGTTTCGTTACCATCTGACGCAGATCTATCTGACAAGGTTGTGGCAGCAAACTGCTGGACTTCGTATACTAATGCGCTGAACGCTATCAGCACGGCATCGAACATTAATATCCGTAACCTTGTGGATCCATGGGGCCGACCGTACTTTATTGATGAGAACGAAAAAGAAGGCGTGACATTTTGCGGTAACGGCCGGGATGTCCTGGGAGCGTATCCGTTGCCGCGAACGCAATCCAGCTGGGCTCAGATGTCGGGAACTAGGATTGACGTTCCGTACGTAACGGCGGGCTGCTAATGAGAGGACGAGCAATCCGCCAGGGGTTCACGATCGTTGAGCTATTAATTGTTATTGTGGTTATTGCTATTCTGGCGGTTGTTACGGTTGTTGCGTTTAATGGCGTCCAAGACAGAGCGCGGCGGACGGCGCTGTCGTCAGAAGTGGTTGCAATCGCTAAACAGCTTCGTCAAGACCAGGCAATTAATGCTGCTTACCCGGCGACGCTTGCCGATGCGAATGGCGGCGCCGGCGTTAAAACCAATGCTGGGTTAACGCTCCGGTATTCGGTGAATAACGCAACGAATCCCCAGACGTTTTGTGTGACGGCAACCGATGGAAAGCTGAGCTACATGGTGGGTGAGGCCGGGGTTGCAAGCGAAGGTGGCTGTGTGAACGTGGCGCTGGGCTCAACAAGCCCGAATGCACTGCTAACTGATGGCATCACGACTTCGAGCCCGTACCATAGCGGTGCGGTAGGGCTGGTATCTGTCACTGTTACGCTCCCTGCGACGCACACAATTTCGACGGTGAAGGTGTGGCATTACTATGCGGACGGGCGCCGTTACAACGCAACGCGAACAGAAGTCAGCGCAGATAACGTGACGTGGACCACTATATTCGACAGCGCATCGAGCGGTACGTATGTCGAAACCTCTGCCGGCAAGACCCATACATTTTCGGCACAACCTGTCAGGTACATTCGCGATTGGATTAACGGTTCGACAAGCAATACAGGTAATCACTGGGTAGAAATTCAGGCGTACTAGGCAAATGCGTAAGCAATCGATGCAAAAACAGGGGTTTACGGTTGTGGAATTACTGATTGTTATTGTCGTTATTGCTATTCTTGCAGTGATAACAATCGTGGCGTTTAACGGGATACAGCGACGTGCGCAGGCCGCTGCGGTGAGCAGCTCGCTGAATCATGTTGCGAAAAAGCTCAGGCTCTATCAAGTTGATAATGGAGTGTACCCACCGACTTTGGCTGATGCGGGCGTTACCGATGATGCGGTAACGTACCAATACGCTAGCACGACAAGTACGTACTGCATAACCGGAACGCAGGGGAGCACGAGCCTGTATGTCAGTACAACCCAGCAGACGCCTACCGCCGGCGGTTGTCCTGGTCATGGGCAAGGTGGGACTGCTGCGGTCACTAACTTGCTTAGTAACCCAAGCGTGGAATTGAGTGATGCTGGGCTGTATCGATGGTTCGGTAGCAGCCCGGGTGCGGGCATCAATGAGCGGGTCGCTTCTATAGGGTTAAATGGGGGATATGCGGTGCGAAAAACGTGGTCCGTGTCGCCAGGTACTTCAGCGGATGCAGGATTTCAGTGGGCGTATTCAGCACCGACGGTTGGTCAAACCTACACCTGCTCGGCATATGCGACGGCTTCTGTGAATCAACAGATGCATGCACGGCTTGAATTTTATGATATAGCCAACACGCGCTTTGCTAATGCAAATGGCGGCACAATGTCGGTATCGGCGAATACGCTGACCCGTATGAATGTGACGGGGACCGTGCCAGCTAATACCGTTCGTTTGCAATGTGTTGTGGAGGTAGCTACTGGTGGTTCATACGTGAACTTTGTGCCGGGGAATAGCATGTGGGCAGATGCAGCTATGCTAACAGAAGGAACCACGCTTCATCCTTACGCCGATGGGGCGTCTTCAAACTGGGTTTGGAATGGTGCGACCCATGCGTCAACCTCAACAGGCCCGGCCCTGTAAGATGGTGCGAGGTTGAAGATGTTTCATGCTTACGCTATGATACAACTATGAAAAGACGATGGATTGACCGAGGGTTTACGGTAATTGAGTTACTGATGGTCATTGTGATAATTGCTGTTCTGGCTGTGGCGACGGCAGTGACGTACCGTGGCGTGCAGGACCGAGCAAAAGACGCCGTGCGGGTCCAGGACGCAGCGATGATTAATAAAGCACTACAGGCATACAATGCCCGTAATGGGAACTACCCTAATGAGCAGAGCTCGGACTGGGAATATAGCTATAACTATCCCACAACGTTCATTTCCGCGCTCGTAGCTAGTGACACTGTCAACGCGGTACCGGTCGACAAGGTCAACACACTCAGTGGTGGCTACTATCGTTACTACCGTTATACGGCCGGTAATTATAGTTGCGATGCGACCAAGGGCGATTTTTATGTGTTCCAAATCATTAAGCCGGGCGGGGGACAGTCGCCGCAGTCACCGGGGTTTAGCTGTAGTGGTCGTAACTGGGCGTCAGAAGCCTGGTATACGATGGGCGGCTACCAGCTGTAAACGCGTGGGGTGCTTCAACACAATAAACACTAGTCAATTCTGCCATAATCTGGTATACTTATAAGGTTATTAACCTAAGGTTGCCCACATGTGAGGTAACCATCCATACGGATTCCAAAGGAGGTATCTATATGAAGGAATATGAACTAACTGTTCTTATCCACCCCGATCTGGAAACAGATCTCGAAGCGCCACTCGAAAAAGTGCGCACACTTGTTACTGCGAACGGCGGTAACGTTATTAAAGAAGACAACCAGGGCAAAAAGCGCTTGGCATACCGAATCAAGGGCGAAGATTTTGCCGTTTATGTATACATGGACGTTGAACTTCCTGCTGAAGCACTGCTAAAAATTAGCAACACGCTTAATATCACCGACGAAGTACTTCGCTACCTGCTCGTCAAAGTTGACGAAAAGGGCCGCGCATTGCTTGCTGAAGCAAAAGAACGAGCGAAGAATAACGATAACGCCGAAGACGACAGCGAAGAGTAAATAGTAACCAGGGTAGGCGTAAAGGAGAGTAGGGTATGGCAAAGGGATTCAATAAAGTAACATTGATGGGTAATTTAACCCGCGACGTTGAAATGCGTACGACGCCTAGTGGTCAGTCTGTGGCGAATTTCAGCTTGGCAGTTAGCCGAAGCTGGAAAGGCCAGGACGGCCAAACTCAGGAGCAGACCAGTTTCATTAACTGTGTTGCCTGGGGCAAAGCCGGCGAGATTATCGCTCAGTACGTCAAAAAAGGTGATGCACTCCTCGTGAGTGGCCGCCTAGACCAACGTAGTTGGGATGACAAAGAGTCAGGGCAGAAGCGCTCAACTATCGAAGTGAACGTCGAAGACTTCAATTTCGTTGGCGGTAACCGTGGTGGCGACAATGCCAGCGCACCAGCCAGCAGCCCATCAAGCAGTAAAAGTAAAGATGTCGTGATTGAGGATATTGACGATAAGCCAATCGACCTCAGCGAAATCCCATTCTAGGAGATAAGAATTATGATGAAACGATTTAAAAAAGACGCACCTGCGTTTTTCGACTACAAAGATGCGAAAACACTCATGCGCTATATCAATGTGTATGGTCAGATTGAGCCAATCAGCAAAACTGGTCTAAGCGCTAAGCAGCAGCGCCAGCTTGCAGTCGCGATTAAGCGCGCACGTCACCTTGCGTTGATGCCATTCGTAGCGCAGGGCTAGTCGATGTATCAGCCAACTGATTTGAAAAAAGGCGTGGTTTGCCAGATTGACGGTAAGCCTTACCGCGTGATTGACTATGGCCAGAAGGTTATGGGGCGTGGCGGTAGTATCGTGAATGTGAAGCTCAAAAACCTGATTGACGGAAGTGTTATTCCCAAAACATTCAAGGGGCAGGACAAGATTGAAACCGCTGAAGTAAGTAACAAAACCGTCCAGTACTTGTACAGTGACGGCGATACGTACTACTTCATGGATCCAGAAACCTTTGAGCAGTTTGAGCTTTCGAGCGACACTGTTGACGACGCAAAAAGCTACCTAAAAGAAGGGGATAGCCTGACGCTGCAGTTCTTTGGTGAGCGCATCATCAATGTCGAGCTACCAAAGAACTTGTTTTTGGAAGTTACCTACACCGAAGACGTGGTCAAAGGCGACACCACTAGCAGCGTGCTTAAGGACGCTACCCTTGAGACCGGTCTAACTGTGAAGGTGCCGTCATTCATCAAGACGGGTGACGTCATCAGTGTTGACACCGGCACAGGTGAATACCGCGAACGTAAGAAGTAACGATAAGCGGTTTAGTGATAAAATAGGCGTATGTGGAAGCACAAGCGCCTATTTTTTGTGGCAGGGGGAATCCTGATTGCCGCTATTTGTGCGCAGCTACTGTACCCGTATGACATGGCGTTGCCACTGGCGCGTTCACAGGGGAGTGTGGTCGGGTTCCGAACACGTAACGAGCTGGCTGCACAGTTCCAACAGCAATTTGAATCCGCCTCGGTTGCGGTTGCAAATGGTGATCGTACGGCGACTAGAAAACTTTCCGCGCTCGGAGCGACGCTCAATGCGGACCGGATGGCCGATACTCTGACCGCCTACCCTTTATGGCTGCGATTTATTCCATTTTCCGCGATTATTATGCAGCCTCAGGTAAAGACACTCGATGTCGAACTAGCCGGTACAAAGCTGCAGGAGAACACTGCAAGTATCGCGACCGAGCTTTCGTACAGTCCTACCGATGCGACGCTCGCTATCAATGACGGTAAGCTAGCGGTCGTGGCTGCACGTAACGGAAAAACCGTCACCGCAAAAGACGTGAGAAGCGCGCTGATTACGACGCAGTACACGGCGGGTATCACGAAGATGACCGTAAAGGCAGTAAATGCGCCCCCGGCGCGGGCAGATACAGATATCGCAACGGCAAAAGCTCAGGCTGAGCTGGCGCTGTCACGGACTATTACCCTGAATATTCAGGGTAAGGGGGAGTTTACTCCTGACGTCGCGACGCGTGCAAGCTGGCTTGTCATTAAGCTTGACGTTACACCCGCCACACTGACCGTTGACCGCGATAAGGTGCTGCAGTACGTCAACGGCGTTAATGGCAAAGTTGCCGTAGCGCCGCAAAGTATGACGGTGACAGTTGTTGACGGTAACGAAACAGGGCGAAGCGGTGGCACAAATGGCAGCGCTCTCGATACGGCCGCCGTCACAGACGAACTGTCGGTAGCCCTAATCGATGGGGCGAAGCCCGCTACCGTGACAGCTGCGATGCAGCCAGTGGCACCCGGAATCATATATGCGAGGAGCTATACAAACAGTCAGGAGGGACTGCGAGCGTATGTTGCCTATGCGACGAGCACGCAAAATGTCCGCATCGTCGTGCAGCAGCTCGATGGGCCGGGGTGGGGTGCGAGCGGGCGAGCGGATGAAAGCCTGCCAAGTGCCAGTACCTATAAGCTATTTGTGGCAAAGATGCTGTTCAAGAAGATGGACGAGGGCGCAATTCACTGGGATGACCCTATTCTTGATACGAATGTGAGCGGCTGTTTTGATCGCATGACGATAGCCAGTACGAACCCCTGTGCTGTTGAGTGGCTGCAGCAGTTTGGCCGCGACAACATGAATGATTACGTGCACTCCCTCGGGTTCAGCGGGGGAACATCGTTTACTCACCCTACAGCCGTGCACACGACTGCGGGCGATTTGGCAAAGTTCATGATTGGCCTAGAAAACGGCAGCCTGATAGGCGGGGATTATCGTAACCGGTTGTATCAGTCGCTGTCGTCGCACCCGTACCGGAATGGCATACCTACTGGGGTAAAAGGAACGGTGTACGACAAGGTTGGCTTCTTGTGGGATTACGTGCATGATTCGGCAATCGTTTACGGGCCGAAGGGGACATATGTGTTGGTGATCATGACCAAAGGCTATTCCTATGCCTATATTGCGAACGTCGCCCGCCAAATTGAATCGATAATGTACCCTTAGCTAGGGTAGAATAGATATATGAAGATACGACTTGACCAAGCCCTCGCGCGGCAAGGGCTCACGCCGACACGCTCTCAGGCAGAGAGCTGGATTAAGCTTGGCAAGGTAACGGTAGATGGACGGGTTGTCACAAAACCGGGGCATTTTGTGGATGAAGCAGCTATGATTGCACTGACCGCCACTGAACAGTATGTTAGCCGAGCGGGGCTGAAGCTGGCGAGTGTGGCAGGCAAGTTCCGTGTGACGTTTGAGGGTAAGGTAGTGCTCGACGTTGGCAGCAGTACGGGCGGATTTACCGACTATGCGCTGCAGCATGGCGCCAAGCTGGTGTATGCGGTTGATGTGGGTACCGACCAGCTTCACCCGAGCCTGCATGGTCACGAGCGCATTGAACTCCACGAAAAGACGGATATCCGTTCATTTCGGCCAGCTGAGGTACCCGACGTCGTAGTGATTGATGTGTCATTCGTGAGTCTACGGGATATCCTCCCTCATGTTGCGACTATCACAGGCCCGCAGACACTCATTCTGGCCATGGTCAAGCCACAATTTGAAGCCAATCGTGCCCAGGTGGGGAGTAGCGGGGTTATCAAAAACGACACTGTTCGACGTACTATTTTGCGCGATTTTGAACAGTGGTCGCGAACGTATTTTATGATACAAGACAAAGCCGATAGTGAAGTAAAGGGCTCTCGCGGTAATCAAGAGCGTTTTTATGTGCTACGAACCCTGGTGAAGTAGGGGTAAATACTTGCATTTAATGCAAAATATGATATTATAAAACGTAACGGTGGCTTGTCTTTCATGGCAAGCCAGTGTTGTGTTCGACCAGAACGCGTAGTTTTAGCTGCTCGTCTGGTGCGAGTAGTTAAAAATCTGGTCATTACCAACAAAGAAGGGAGACGTAGATGCCTCGCATCACGTCGTGGCTCAAGAAGTCACTCACGGTCTTCATGACCGTGGCTCTCGTGGGCAGCCTGGGAGCTGGTGCCGCGCATGCGGAAACCACCCCGCCTCCGAGCGCCACCGCGACGATCACGGAAGTGATCATCCCCGAGAAGCCCCCGTTCGATGACCCCTGCAACCCTGTGGGTGTCACGAGCAACATCGACTGGACAGGGCCGCTTCCGGCCTCCACCGACGAGATCCTGTGGATCGAGAACGCCAAGGGTGATGTCCGCACGGCGTCGCTCATCGACACGGCCAACACGGTCTGGTCCGACGGCACGGTGAGCCCCAAGCCCTACCGTCTCGTCGATTCCGGCGTCGCCTGCGAGGTTCCCATCGTCAAGGTCACGAAGCCCTCGGCTCCGTTGCCCCTCGACGAGTGCAACCCCGTCGGCGTCACGAGCAACATCAAGTGGAAGGACCCGCTTCCGGCCGACACGGCCCAGATCAACTGGACCGAGAACGCCGCGGGCACCGTCCGTACCGCTGCGCTGGTCGACACCGAGAAGACCACCTGGGACGACGGTTCCGTCGCACCCCTGACCTTCACGCTGCCGGCTGATTCCGGCGTCGCCTGCGAGGTTCCCATCGTTCAGACCAAGGCATTCGTGTGCAAGTACGTGGGCACGGGCGAGAACGAGCGTCTGCAGACGGGGAACAACCCGATCATGATCGACCGCAAGGACGACATGGTCATCGGTTCGTTCTTCGGCGACGCGCAGAACCGCAGCGTCGTCATCGGTTTCGGCAACCCGGGCGATCCGGACATGCCGATTTCCGCCTGCCCGGCTCCGCCCGAGACCCCGGACCCTGTCGTGACTGTCACGACCGAGTCCCGGGACAACTGCGAGCTCGGCTACGTCCAGACCCGGACGGTCACCACCACGCGTTCCTACACGTGGCAGGGAACCGACGGTTGGGTACTGGGCGACCCTGTGTCCAGCTACGGCGAGTGGGTTAACACCGACACGCCGGCAGCTGACTGCGAGGTCGTGTACCTGGACTTCACTCCTGTGACCGTCACCGCCACCTGTGGCGCCGTGACGTTCGCGAATCCGACCGGCAACCCTGCGGTCACCGTGTACTACGGTGACTTCATGCTGGGTGCGCCGGATGGTTCAGTGGTCGTGAAGCCCGGCAAGTCGGTGAAGGTGAAGACCGAACGGACTTCGCTGGACGGCATCGTCTTCGCCGAGGGGTACTACGATCAGCTGTTCGAGAACGTGGCCGTGGAGCAGAAGTGCGCCACACCGGTCGATCCCAAGCCCCCGGTCAAGCCGGAGCCTCCGGTTGTCACCAAGCCTCAGCCGCCGGCTCCGCAGAGCGAATGGGTCGACACCGAGAAGCTGGTGAAGCCCGTGATCGACGCGGGCATCGACACGCCGGCAACGGTGACCTCGCTGGTCGGCGGCTCGGTGTTCAACACCACCGCTACCGGCATCGCTGTGGCAACCCTGCTGCTCATGCTGAGCGTGGCTCTGGCCTGGCGTCAGCGCAGCAAGCTCGCCGCGGTGTTCACCCGGCGGTAATGGCCACCCTCGCTCCGCTTCCTAGGAAGTAGGGCACTTTGGGGTCGTTCCCGGTTCGCTTCGTGCGTTCCGGGGGCGGCCCCCTCTTTAATATCCATGAGTCGATTTACAAAATATCATATTTATGCTATAGTTTATAATAAGCTCTCGTCGTGAGGGCATGTATCTGGTTTATCCAGATGTTCGACAATTCGATTCCAAGACAGGTGAAGGAGGTGACTATGCGTCACGCATCGCGAATGAAAGCCTGGGTGTTCTGGATGATCGCCCTCGCTGCAAGTACGCTCGTCGCAACGCTGGTCTACGTACTTTTCAGTCAGCCACCCCAGCCGACGCCGGTAGTCACCGCACCAGTTGCCACGCGTTCAACGCCGCCGCCAGTTGCAGTCAGCCCGACGTCCACACCTACGCCATCACCCACGCCCAGTCCGACGGTATCACCACCCGTGCTAATCGAGCAGTCGATGCCCGAGGAGCTGTATGTGCCATCATTGGACATCAAACGTGATGTGGCCAAGGCGCCCTGCCCGATAGTCAACGGCAAGATCGATCCTGCTCGCGACGACTACATGCGCACGTGTGCAGTACGTGGGGCGGGCCTTCGCACCGAATTGCCTGGTACGTCAGCGCCAAACACCACGATGATCGTGGGGCACACCTGGCACGCTAAGCCCACCTGGCAGGCAAGTGTCGACTCTGCTGCTTTCAACGCCCTGTACAACTGGGACAAGGGAGACGCAGGGGAATACACCCTGAGGGTAGGTGATGAAGTGTGGGTGCGCACGGAGGCAAGCGGTAGTCGCTGGCTGGTGTACACCGTCACAGGCTTCGACGAGCCCACCAAGACTGTCGGCAACGACAACTTGTGGGGTTTTCAGGAGCAACCGGTGCCTGGCCAGCTCAAACTTGTCGGGTGTCAGCAGAAGACCGATGGCACCAAGTCCACCAACAACATTGTGGTAAACGCCCAGTTTACCCGTGTTCAGGGCTAGCAAGTCTGCCAGGAATCGAATACGCCCCCAATCCATGCCGAAAGGTGTGGAGCGGGGGCTTCTTTATTTGGACACGTTAAAGCGGAATTCGACCACGTCGTCGGGTTTCATGACATACTCGCGGCCCTCGGTGCGGACTTTGCCCGCAGCTTTGGCGGCGGCTTCTGAGCCTGCGCTCACCAGGTCGTAATAATCGACGATTTGCGCTGCAATGAAGCCGCGCTCGAAATCAGTGTGAATCACTCCGGCAGCTTGGGGAGCGGTAAAACCTTGTTTAATCGTCCAGGCGCGAACTTCTTTGGGCCCTGCGGTCAGGTAGCTTTGGAGGCCGAGGATGTCGTAGGCAGCATGAATCATTTGCGTCAGGCCCGCTTCGGGAATGTCGTATGCAGCCAATAGCTCGGCTGCGTCAGAAGGGTTTAACCCTTTAATTTCGTCCTCAAGCTTTGCGCAAATGAATAGCGCATGGCTCCCCTCGGCGAGTTCTTTTAGCTCGGCTTTTTTGGCGTCATCTCCTAGCGTTTCTTCATTTACATTGAACACGTAAATGACGGGTTTGGCTGTCAGCAGGTGTAAGTCCTGAATGAGTTCTGTCTGCAAATCACTCACATGGGTAAGCAGGACGCCACTTTCAAGGTGGGTTTTGAGTGATGCAAGGTATTCGGCCACACTTTTTGCCTTTGGGTCGGCTTTTGCTTCTTTGTGCAGGCGTAGTAATCGGGTCTCAATGGTCTGCAGGTCGGCTAGCGCAAGCTCGGTATTGATTGTTTCGATGTCACGCTTGGGGTCAACGCCATCTTCGACATGTAATATGTCTGAATTCTCGAACGCCCGAACAATATGCACGATGGCGTCGCATTGGCGAATGTTGGCCAGGAACTTGTTGCCCAGGCCTTCACCTTTGCTAGCGCCAGCGACGAGGCCAGCGATATCTACAAAGGTAACGGTTGCGGGGATGATTTTCTCGGCATTATAGAGCCGTGCTAGCATGCCAAGTCGCTTGTCGGGTACTGGCACGATACCGGTGTTAGGCTCAATGGTGGCGAATGGGTAATTAGCCGCCAAAATGTCGTTATTTGTCAGGGCGTTAAACAGGGTAGATTTGCCTACATTTGGTAGGCCAACGATGCCTATACTGAGAGACATGGTTGACCTTTTCGTAGGCTGGCGTTAGTGATGGTAAGGGAATGTGTCCCCATATTGTGATCTCCTTTGGACTTGCAACGATTTTATCGATGACGCGCTCTATTATAAATTTCTTTTGCTCAAACTCTAGCATGCCAATTTTCCGGGTTGCTTTAAGAATGAGCTCTTCAATGTCTATTTTATCAATAATACCTCTGTTTTTCGAACTATTGGCCAATTGTGTGGACAGAGTATTTATTTGCTTGTTGGTTTCGGACATCTGCGAGCTGAATAACTCTTCGTCGATCAGACCTTTGCCATATGCATCCAAGTACCGTTTCTGCTCGTTCTTAAGCGATCTAAGAGACTCATCATATGATTGTGAGTTCGCGTTCGTCTTCTGTATGATTCGCTGCTCTTGCCATCTTTCAGCATGCTCACGGATCATTTTAGGATCCGATAGGAGCTTATTCGCATAGGCGTCGAACCAAATATGTGCAACACGGCTACTGAAGCTGTCTTCGAGAATTTTGAACTACCAGTACAGGAACGCAAATTGTTTTATGAGCGGGTATCTCAGTATCAAACGATGGATCATACTAAAGTTGCCGAAAGTTTTATTAATAATCTGAGCGTAGATGATTTTCCGGAGACCTACAAAGACTCTTCAAACAGAATACTTGGTGAGCAGTTTGGCGATCTCTCGGCTGCAATTAAGAGGTATGTAAATGATCAACTCAAAGCAGTTAAGTGATGCTGATATAGCAGTTTTAGTGGACTATTTTAAACTTTTAATAGAAATTGAAACCGAACAGAGAATTAACAGAGACGAATAACCGTTCAGTGTGCGATAATTATCTTTAAGAGTCATGAGTTTTTTAGATAACTACGTAACGCTTGAAGAAGTACAAGAGGACAATTGCCTATGGCTTAAATACCAGGTTGTTTACGCTGCGGATGCAACGGTAGACATGTTGGCCGATAAAATAGCCGAGTTGATAATCGAAACAAGATGCCCTGCTGTAATTTACAATCAATGGGTTGATGCGCATGCAGAGGCGGTGACCTTATCCGATATTCAAAAGGAGGCGCTTCGTATATATATCAAGCCGAGCATAGGGTTACCCGGTAAGTCGGCAACGGATAATGAGTTACAAGCGGTAGTTGCAGAGTATTTCTGGTATGAGATTGTGAAAAGTAGGGAAGAGCCTGAAGATTTGGTGGATATCCATAAGCCAAGCCTCAGGGTGACAGAGCCGGGTGGCGATGGGTTGGTGATTTATCAGGCTGATTATGAATCGTATATTTTCCGTTTGTGGGAGGTTAAGAAGCATGTCACTGATGTCTCGGCTACGAGTAAAATCACCAAAGCTAGTAAGCAGCTGAAAGATAACGGGGCGGAGTATCTTGCGAAATTAAGCAAGGTTGAACAAGAGCGTGATCGTGAATATCCGGGACTTTCTCAATATTACGCAGAGCTTGTGCCTAAGTGGTTAGAATCTTCAAGCGATGCGCACGCGGGGGTTTCGTTATCAAAAGACGACGTAAGCACGGTGACGACGAACCCGATAGGAATTATGAAGACTTATCTACCGGGCTTAAACGGCGATAAGCAGCTATCGGCAATTATTATATCAATGCCCGATTTTGCTGAATTTACTAAAAAAGTACAAAGATCTTTATGGAAAGATATTTAAAGCTTGAGAATATAGAGATGGCACTTGGCGGTCAGGCTAATTTGCCTACCGCAGAAGAACTTCAGGTTGCATTATCTAAAGCGGAGTCTGACCTTTTTACCGAACAAGGAATTATATCAGAGGACTTGTTAAAATCTGCATGGTATTTGTACAGTGTCGCGGCGGCCCGCAAGAGCCTCGAGTTATATAGTGTTGACAGGCAACGTCGGGCATACCAAGTATCGGCGCATATATTTGATTTAGCACTTCAAATTAATAGGGATAGCGCAAACGATCAATTAAGCTTGGTGTTTGCCGCGCAAGTCGGGTATATGAAGGGTGATCTCAATCCTAATGCTGCTGCTATTTATAGGAGGTTTGGATATGCCGACGGTGTTGCCGACATTGAGGACGAGAATTTACCGTTGATTATAGGCACTATGTTTTTGGCTATGGATAGGTCGAGACTTTTTAGAGTATTGCCATTCTTAAGACAGAAAGTTGCAAGCTTTGAGTCCTCGACAGAAGGACGACTGGGCGTGTTAAGTCTGTTACTCGATGCATGTTGGGACTTACTCCGGTATGTTTCTTACGGAGATAATGAAGCGTATATTAACTCACTAACTTCATTAGAAAATATTGTTAGGTCTGATGTAGGCTTGGATGATGTAGATATGAGATGGGTCGCTGCGCACCTATTGGATATTGCGGAAGACTTTGGCAATTCATCAGTTTGGTCGATGCTGCCACCCGATGTACCTCCTGAAGCGGCTCGAGCCATGACCCTAGGGTCACCGCCTGTACTTAATCTATGGCCGCCACAGGCAAGGCTTATACGAAGCGACGATACGAACAATCCATTACTGCTGACTACTAAAAGGTTGTTCTTATCCATTCCAACGAGTGCAGGTAAGACGCTTCTCGCACAGTATATCGCTGTAGCGCACTTAGCACAAAATGGTGGGGGAATTTGCTTTGTAGCGCCTACGCATAGCTTGTGTAGAGAGATCAGAAAGTCTTTAAGTGATCGACTTCGTCTTCTTAGGCAAGAGGTTGCTCCGGAAGTTCCTGTTGGTTTTTTAAGTTTTTTCGATGATGAGATCGAGGGGAATGAATCGTCACCAGTTGAGGTGGTAACTCCTGAAAGATTAGCCTTCATGCTAAGGTACCGGCCGAAAGAAACCCTCGATAAATTTAAGCTTTTTATTATTGATGAGGCACATCTAATAGCTGAAGACTCCAGAGGCTTGGCTCTAGAGTCGACGTTAAGTCTTTTGCAGATGCTCACTAAAGACAGCGAACATAGAATTATTCTTATGTCCTCATCACTGGGCGAGGGTGGACACGTGGTGGACTGGATGGGTGTTGAAGGATCCAACAGAACGTTCCACTCAGAATGGCGAGGGCCTAGAAGGCTATACGGATTGTATAGCGTTGAACGTAGCGATACTGAGCCGCAAGTTATTGAGCATGAGCACCGAGGCGTGAGCGAGAGACATTTTCTGTACAAGAACAATGGCGTGATCGCACTGAAACTGGCGGATACCCCGCAAATTCATAGATCCCTTATTGCTCGTGATGTAGGAGTTACTCGTACTCGACCAAGAACTCGAGGAAATAACGAAGGGGCTTATAAAGTTTATTCCGAAAAATCGACACCGTTTTACAAAACCCTAGTTCCTCTTGTAGATAGTGTGGCGAAGTCTGGCCCCGTTCTAGTTATTATGCCTACAAGGGTGATGGCTCAAGGTTTAACCCGTGCAATAGCGGAGGCTAGGCCGGTAGATGACCAAATGGATGAGCTGGTTGAACTTGCTGAAGCCAGGGTGGGTTCAGAGCACCTAATTACGAAAATGCTAAGAAAAGGCGTTGCTTTCCATCATGCGGCGTTACCAGTTGACTTACAGGTTGCGATTGAACAGGCCGTAAGAAGTGGAAAGATAAATATATTAGTGTCAACTACGACACTTGCTGATGGTGTTAACTTACCGGTAAAAACTGTGATCATTGGGAGTACAGGCGCCTATGGAGCGGAAGGTTTTAACGACTATATTTCTGGTGCAAAGTTGGTTAATGCAATCGGAAGAGCAGGAAGAGCGGGCAGGGAGACTGAGGGCTGGATTATTCTTGCTGACAGTCAATATAATGAACAAAACTTTAGTCGACTCGAGATGGCTAATCCATCAGAGAGTGCTCTTGTTTCTCGGTTGACTAGTGAGATTGCGTTACTATCATTATCAAATATGGAAGCCTCGATAAGGGGCGGTGAGCGTGAACTGTTTGATTTTAATGACGCTTTTGCAAGTGATTTCGCAAGTTATATTTGGATCGTAGCGAACACGCTTCTGGAAGTTAAAGATGCAGTTGTTGTCGAAGATATCGATTCGTTCCTGGAGTCGACATTAGCATGGCGGCAGATGGATGAAGATCTGCGTACTCGTTGGAAAGACATTGCACGCGAATCCTTTGCTATATATGAAGCAACGCCCGCTGCTAAGAGGAAAAGGTGGGCACAATCTGGTATTAGTGTCTCTTCTGCTCGTAAGCTGGAGGAATTGTCTGACGATATATTGGGTCGTTTTTTAATTGCCTCAATCGATGCGGATGGCAACCTAGATCCTAATCAGGATGCTGACTTACTTTTGACCGATGACACACTAGATCTTCTCTTCACGCTACCTGAAGCTCCGAAGACGGATTTCAGACCTTTTAGATCGGCCAGTGCAGACAATAGCATACAAGTGAGTCATCGACAGCTTGTTAAGGACTGGATTAACGGAGTGGATTTGACACAGCTTGTCGAAACGCACTTATCGAGTATTGAAGATAGAGAATATGCTTACGAGATATTAGGAGACTATATTACAAACGTTTTTCAGCACTATCTGCCTTGGACGCTAGGCGTGCTAATTGACTGGGTGAATATTAACTCTGATGAAGTAATGGAGGGTAAGCCACTTATAAACCCCCAAATTGCTTCATTTGTCAGGTATGGCGTGGATAGCCCTTACGCACTGCAACTAATGATGAATGGTGTAATCTCCAGGCAACTCGCCCTAGAGGTTAATAGGGTTTTTGTGGATGACGATTCATTAGACCTTTCGAAGTGGTTACAGCGCATGAAGATTAGTGGCTTCGTTGATTCGTTTGGTGTTAACGAAACGGAAGCACGAGAGTTATTAGCGTATCTAAGACCAAAGGATAGTAATGTTTTGGCTGACTTTATATCAGGAGAAGCTGTTGAATTGGATTACAGAATATCTTCGGATAGCGAGCTGGTGGGAGATGTCGAATTTGCATATTTAGACGGCGATACTATCATGCACAGACTTGGTATCAGACAGGGCAGCATGACTTGTGATATGCCTTTACGACTATATCTTGATATGGAGGAGATTCTTCAGAGTGGATTGCCATATAAAGCAACTCTATTTCCAAGAAACGGAGGCGGATATGGCTTGCGAGTTAAACTTCAAACATTTGTTGAAGACCGGGAAGTTTCTGTTGAGGATTTTGACCAGTTCGATTTTTAATTTTTTTTGCGCATGGACCAAGTACGGAAAAACGAAATGTAAAAGGGAAGGTAGGGGTATGTTTATTTCTGAGAACTAGAGGGGGGGGGAGAACTTACACACGTAGAGAAGGAGCAAGTCCTGAGGATAACTACCTCTGTTGACTGTTTAAAGCTCATCATCCTTTGTTTTTCGGTTGAAAGGTGAGCTGATTCTGGTGTGCGGCTTTGTTGCCCTATGGTCTTTGAACATTTGGCTTATCCGTTTCGACTTTATGTTACTAAATATCCACCTGTCCGCGTAGTAGTAGGTGAAGAAATTTATGTGATCAACGTCGTTGCCACCGTAATCAAAAGTACTCATCTCCATATTTTTATTGATTAGCAGTATACAACGAGTTGGTGTGATCGGAATTTGGAAGATGGCATTAATATAGCCCAGACCTAGTGCTTTTTGCTCGGGGAGGCCGTAGTGAGTGACGGGATTGTCTGATGTTACAAAGACTTTCGAAGTGCCCTTAGTACTTACTAAAACGGCCTGTTTGCGTTCCATAAGTATTAGATAAAGATCTTTGGTGATAGATAAAGTATCACCGAGAAAGTGTTGATCCATATAGTCATACTCAATTTCGAACTTGTCGTCTAGTACAGAGAGCCTCGTTTGTTCAATTTTTTCTTGGTCGTACTTTTCGCCAAATACCTTAAATGTATCTTGGTGGAATTTGTCTTTATTTGATGCCAGAGTTTTTAAGTAGACGAGAGACATTTGCCCCATTGATGTTGCTCGGTGCTTACGCTCCTGAATGTTGCGTGTATGTAAGTAGGCAATATACGTGAGGAGATCTGCCTGTTCTTTTTCCGGCAAAGTGAAATAGCCATCAGGCATACTATCTAGCTTGTGAAGAAGGTTTGCGCCTTTATCATCGATTTCTGCAAATACATTTTCAAGTGCGGCATTCTCATCTCCGGTTGATTGTTCAGTATAAGTATATAAATCTCTTTGGGCTGCCACATTCTTAACATTGCTCGGGTAGGGTTCCTTGTCCAGTTCGTATGCGTAAATCTGATCTGGCTTGCCGTCAATCGCAAACCTACGTAAATAACTTTGAGGCACAAAGTGATGCAGTGCTCGCAACTTGTCGTCTTTCGGATAGTTTTTATCTGCCATAGTCAAATTATACTAGGAGTGATCTAGAGATAGGATATTATTCTGTATGTATTGAGATGAATAGCCGCGTCCACTGTCGGGTTTTGGCATCATGAAGGTGATTGCGAAAGGTATAGCTAAGTCCTCGCTATGCCGATGGATAAACTCATAGTTATAGTATAGAGGTAGTGGGCCTTCATATCAAGCAGTACAGGGGTAGTGGTAATCGTGCGGAATAGTTGCGGTGGGGCAGGGCGCGTGATACCATAAGTGATATGAAACGCATGGGTCGGCGCACATTTATTCTCCTGTTTGTCGTTTTAGGAGCGTTGCTCGTCGGGGCGATTATTTACATTGTCTTTTTGCTCATGGCTAATCAGCCGAACGTGAGTGACGAAAAACCAATTATCCCCGTTCCACTTTCACAGGTATGTACAGACGACATGGTGCGGCGCGTTGGTCAGCCAATCGCTGATTCTGATATTGCCGCGATTCGGGCTGTGTACGATGAATTTAAAGACAACACAGCCTACACTGGCGACGCAACCTGCAACTATATTGCAACGCGCTACTTCATCGCGATTGGTAATGTCGACGAGGCAAAGACCAGCTTGAATGCTCTCAAATATGCCATTAGCGCAGGTGGAACTGTTAGCATGAACTTTGCGCCACCCGCTCAGCCGACAGAGGTGCTTGAGCAAGTCATTGCAGACATTGGGCTGAAGAAGGATAACGGCATGAGTAAGACAACGGCCGAGGAGCTAAATGAAATGGACAAGGTCGCGCCACAGCAATGAACAAATTTGTAATTCGCCTTAGTATTGCGTTGGCACTGGGGGCCGGTTTAGTCGTGATTGCGCCAGCGCAGCCCGCAGGGGCGGCGTATAGCAGCGCGCAAATCGAAGATATGCTCGAAAATGGTGTTGCGACGGCTCATGGGATGGATGCATATTGTTTTGACAACATGCGCAGTCGAGCATACAGCAGCAACTTTACTTCGACCGGTGGTGGTGACTTGCGCAATGTTATTAATAGCGGCTCATCCTATGACTACGCGACATGGCTCTCAAAGCGGGGGCGGGGGAATGCTGCCGTACCCGTGACGGTGAACGCAGGTACGACGCTGCTGCCTTTGCAGATAAACGACGTACTCTTTTTGTGTGGGCCACTCGTCAGCCCAAACCTTGACGGTTCACCACCGTGTAGTACGAGTATCTATGGAAGGCACATCCTATACGCCAACAGTACGGGTGGCACACCTGCCTCGCGTTGGATTGTTAACGACTGGAATGCGAATGACCGCGCTCCAAATGCGTTTGGTTCTGGGTGTATGTACCCCGCAAAAGCGTTTGAGCGTACGAAGATTGTTAGCCTTTCGGTAGCAGGTGATTCGACGATTCCGGGCACCGTGTCTGGCGGTGCGGGTAGTGTGTTCAATACGTTTCGTAACGAAACAAGTCGCTATTGGTTTGCCACACCGATTAACGTAAACTTTAATGCTGCTAGTCCTATCAACGCGAGCGGCAGGATCCATATCGTTATGCGCTACAAAAAGTTTTCCGCCTATCATACAACGAATGAATATAGCGCAACCAAGGGGTGTCAGGCGAGTGGTCCATCATCCGTCACAAATGGATGGCTGAACGTCGATGACTGTGGTATTCAGGAGGCGCACCTCTATATCCGCCTTGTGCTCGCCAGCGACTTTAACCTTTCGCCACAGATTAGCATTAGTGCGCCTCATATCTCGACTGTGGGTGGAACCGAAAGGGTGAGTCCGTCAGTTGTTAACTCGGGGACGCTGGCAGCAGACCGTGATATCGAGTGGCGCGTCACGCGATTTGTGTTAGCGCCAAATAGGAACTATGGTACCTCGCCTGGGTCAAACGTCCCTTGTACGTATTTTACGGGATATCAAGGCGCGACATGCCAAACCATTGCGACCGGGACACGGCGTTTTGCGCGCGGGACTACCAGTCTTGCGGCATTTGATGATGCGATTGGCGCATATGCAATCGGCACCAAGATATGCTATGCCACGTCGGTTAACCCGTATAAGTTTGACGTTAATGAATGGCGCCATAGTGTGCCACAATGCACCGTGGTGGGTAAGCAGCCTACAGCGCAACTATGGGGTAACGACCTACGAACAGGAAGCGCCTTTACAGGCACTGGTAACTCTAACGCAAAGGCGGTAGGCGCGCTCATCGCTGCACCGACTGGCTACAAGGGGACGTGGGTGGAATATGGCGTATTGGCTCCAAGGGCAGTAACGTTTTTGTCTTCCGGGTCTGGACTGGCCCGGTCGGGCGCACTGGCGGCACAGGCTGAATGGAGCAAACTGACGGCAGCAAACACTACCGCGGTATACGGTAACTTTGTGCCGACAGCGGCGAGCCTTGGGCTTCAGCCTGATATCGCAGCGTATTTCTTGCAGCCGGGACTAAAAGGAATTACTGTCGACAACGCTCCCGGTAATCTTTCACTAGGGAATATGCTTAACGTAACAAAGGCCAATAGTCGTGTGTATGTACGCCTAACGGGAACGGTGACGATTACGGACAATATCACGCTTGATGACGATACGAACCTTCAAGACAATAGTCTCTTTCCGCAAATCGTGATTATTGCAAATAATATTAATATCCATAGTAATGTCAGCCGCTTGGACGCATGGCTCATCGCTAAGGCAGACGCGGGGGGTGTAGGGGGTGTTATTAATACCTGCTCGAACCAGCCTGCGACACTGACAAGTGCCATATGCGACACACCGCTCGTCGTGAATGGCCCTATGATTGCAAAACAGCTCTTACTGCGCCGAACGGCTGGTGATTTAGGCACGCCAGCAGAGATTGTAAACTTGCGATCGGACGCCTACTTATGGGCGAACTACATCAGTTCACTCAATAGTAATTGGGTGACAACCAGTTCGTCCGAGCTACCACCTCGCTACTAGATAAGTTTCCCTGTAAAAGTACTTGCATCAATCGATGCCGCTTATGTATACTAGGAAGCAGCATGAATATATTAAAAGGGATGGGCGACTTTTTTGCACTGGATATCGGTACCAATGCAATTCGTGTCGTAGAACTTCGGAAAGCTGGCGGCGGCTGGTCTCTTGAGCACTACGGATACGCGCCGATTGATAGCCGGTTGACGAGTAGCGACTCCGAAGAAGCGCGACGTAAAGTGGCAGAGGTTATTATGACTGCCGTGGGGCAAAGTGGTATCAAAACCAAGAATGTTGTGATTGGACTACCGTCCAGCAAAACCTTCACTACGGTCATCGACGTACCAATGTCAAGTGAAGCAGAGCTACGCTCTACCATGAAGTACCAAATCGACCAGTATATTCCTATGTCTATCGACGAAGCAAAAGTCGATTGGGCACCGCTTGGAGCCTCGCTTATTGGCCAGAACCAGCAGGAAGTGCTTCTTTCTAGTGTTTCAAAGGCATATAGCGAGGAGCGACTCGAGCTTGTTGAATCGCTAGGCCTTAACGTGATTGTTGCAGAGCCGGACCCCATCGCGATGGTACGCGCGCTGACGGTAGCTGGGACCAAAGGCGCTGTTGTCCAACTTGATATGGGTGAGAACTCAACCGACATCGCTATTGTTTATGGTGATGCGCCACGATTGATTCGAACTATTCCAACGGGTGTCAGTTCACTGGTCAAAGCCACCGTCTCTAACCTTAATGTACAGGAAGACCAAGCGCGTCAGTTCATTTTGAAGTTTGGACTTGCTCCGGACCGCCTTGAAGGACAGGTGCTTCGCGCACTCGAAGCAACTCTGGATAACTTTGCTGCCGAAGTGACAAAGTCGATTAAATTTTTTGAGACTAGGTACCCGAGCGTCGCCATTGAGGGCGCATTAATCGCAGGCTTTGCAGCGGCAATCCCACAGTTCGACAACTACCTTGCAGGCAAGGTTGGTAAGCCGGTCCATGTTGCTAATCCATGGCAGAACATTCAAATGTCAGAAAACGACCAAAAGCAGCTTGGTCCAGTTGCTACCGAGTTCGCGACCGTCATTGGACTCGCAAAGAGGAGCGCGGAATCATGATCCAGATTAACCTCATTCCGGATGTCAAACAAGAGTTCATTCGCGCACAAAAAATGCGTAACGCTGTCATTACATTCGCTATTCTTATTTGCGGTGTTGCAATGGCACTCCTTGCGGTACTAGGGATTGTGTATGGCGGCCAGGCTGTAAGGGAATCGCTCGCCAGGACCGAAATCAATAAGCAGTACAAGGAGCTTCAGTCGGTCGAAAACATTGATGATGTATTGACAATCCAGAATCAGATGTCAAAGATTACCGCTATTCACGACAAAAAGACGATTAATTCTCGTTTATTCGATGTTTTGACGGCAGTTAATCCGCCTGCACCAAATAACGTGAAGATTTCGACAGTGACGCTCGATCCCAAGACGAATCTCGTTGTTATTGAGGGGTCGGCAGAGAATGCGTTTGCCGCAACCGAAACCTTCCGGAAGACTATCCTTAACACTAGCATCGAGACAGTTGTCGATGGGCAAGCGTCGACGATGCCATTAGCCGATGAAGTAACAATCGGCGAAACAAGCTACGGCGAAAGCGCCGATGGTAGCAGGGTGCTTCGCTTTACCGTGCAGTTTGTTTATCCTGCAGGGCTGTTCGACAACACCCTTAAGGTATCTCGTATGATATCTCCTACAGCGCAGGTTGATGTGACCGACTCTCGTACGAGGGTGCCGGACAGCCTATTTAGTCAGCAACCGGCAGATGTACAGGAGGGTAACTAGTATGGCGACACCACAAGTTGGAATGAAAAAGCGTCAGGTCATCGCAAACTCAAACCGAACGATGTTTGTGTGGATAGCACTTGCTTCGGCTATCGTTGGCGTGTGCCTTGTCGTCGGCTACTTCATGGTTCAGCAAATTATGTTCCGTGGCCGCGTAGCGGCAAGGGCTGAAGAAACGGCAACCATCCTCCGCAAAAATAATGAATCTGCCAAATTACTTATCGAGAACGTCCGAGTACTCGGTACGGATAGCGCGCTGAATTCAATCAAGGCGCGGCCCGACGATAGGGCACTCCAGGTTGTACTTGATGCACTCCCCGCAGACCTTAACACGCTTGCACTTGGTTCATCCCTTCAGCAAAAGCTTATCGGCGAGACAGCGGGAGTAAAGATTGAAAGTTTGACACTCGAAGGAGCAAGCACCGAAGCAACGACAGGTGAAGCTACGGAGGGTCTTGGGACGATTCCATTCATGCTGACGGCATCATCTGCCGATGCGAACGCGCTAAAGGATATGTTGCTGCGCCTGGAACGTTCGATTCGCACTGTCGATATCGATACCATGTCGCTCGAAAAAACGGACAACAAGTATACGCTCACTATGACCGCACACGCATATTACCAGCTGGGTAAAACAGTTCAACTAAAGGATAAGGTAGAGAAGCCATAATGAAAAAAAGTGATATCGCAATGATTATCCTCATCGCTAGCATCTGTGCTTTTATTGCCTTTATCGTTGCTGGTCAGTTGCCGTTCCTTAAGCCCGATAGTAAGGGCGTGAAGGTGCCAACCGCTGAAGCAATCAGCGCAACAGTCGATAAACCCGATCCAAAAGTATTTAACAAAGACGCGATAAACCCAACAGTTCAAACCGTCATCGGTGGTGGGTCAGGCACTGCACAATAAGGGGCTGTTATGGCATTGATGACCGATGACATACAGCAGAAACTCGTGAAGCTCCTTCAAGATGAGGGGTTGGTGAGTGCCGATGTGTTAAAGGGCGCGGGTGAAGAATCCACGAAAAGCGGCAAACCACTCCTGACTATACTGACGGAACAGTCGATTATTGACACCGAGCTTATGACGCACGCGATTGCGCAGGTGTCTGGAGTGCCTTACGTCAATCTCACGACTACTATCGTCGATCAATCGATTCTTTCGCTTCTTCCATCAGATATCGCTGAGCGATTTATGGCCGTGCCACTGGCAGAGGTACAAAATCGCCTGGCTGTGGCAATGATTGATGCCAACAATGTTCAAGCAGTCGATTACCTTGCAAATCGCATACAGCGCCCCCTAAAGGTATTTATGGCATCTGAAGCAGGTGTTCGCCACGTACTCGACCAGTACAAGACTGACCTTTCAAGCGTTGATGTTGCCGCGCAGGTTTCGCAAAACGAGGCCGCCGCTGAAGCGAGTGGCGACATAAAAACAATTGTTCAGGACTCGCCAATTAGCCGTGCATTGAGCACTATTCTTGAATATGCAGTCAAGGCGCGTGCGAGCGATATTCACATTGAGCCTCTTGAAAAAGCGCTTAAAATACGATGTCGAATTGACGGCGTACTGCGAGAAGTGATGCAGCTGCCTAAGAGTATCGAACCCGCGCTCGTCAGTCGCATAAAGATTTTATCCAATCTGAAAATCGACGAACACCGCGTGCCGCAGGACGGACAGTTTGCAGTGAAAGTAGGCAACAAAGAAGTCGACCTCCGTATTGCTGTCAGTCCAGTGGTGTGGGGAGAGCAAGTGGTGATTCGTTTGCTTGATAAGACAGGGAATAGCTTTAATCTCGAAGAAATGGGCTATGCTGGACGGGCACTCCGCACGATCCAAAAAGGCATTAAACGCCCGAATGGTATGGTGCTGACAAGTGGACCGACTGGTAGCGGTAAGTCGACGAGTCTTTACGCGTTGATTAAAGAAATCAAGGATGACACAGTGAACATCGTGACACTTGAGGACCCGGTTGAGTACAAAATGGACGGCGTCAATCAGATTCAAGTAAATTCAGAAGTTGGGCTGACATTCGCTAATGGATTACGTTCGATTTTGCGCCAGGACCCTGATGTTGTGATGGTGGGGGAGATGCGCGATGCAGAAACAGCGAACCTTGGTGTGCAGGCCGCGCTAACGGGACACCTTGTCTTTAGCACGCTTCACACCAATAGTGCCGCCGGAGTGCTGCCGCGCTTGCTCGACATGGAAATCGAGCCGTTCTTGATTGCAAGTACGGTGAATACCATTATTGGTCAGCGCCTGGTGCGCAGGGTAGGGCCAAAGCGTGATGCCTACTGGTCTAGTCCGCTCGAGACGAAGAGCATTCTTGAAAATGTTGGGCATTTGCTCCCCAAGACCAAGGAAGATGTTGCGCGAGTTTCGGCCGATCTTGGCTATAAGGACTTGCCGCTTGCGAACCAAACCGCTTATACTCTAGTGAAGGGGCACGATACGCCAGCGACGCCACGGGGCTATAGCGGCCGTGCAGGCCTATACGAAGTGATGGACGTCACTGAAGAGATTCAGCAACTGATTGTGAAGCGTGCGATTAGTGCCGATATTCAACGCAAGGCAATTGAGCAGGGAATGATTACGATGCGACAGGACGGTTATCTGAAGGCACTTCAGGGGATAACGACGCTCGAAGAAGTAAATAGGGTAACGTCGGACACGGCATAAGGCAAAAAGGGGATACTATGCAAAATCAAGAACTACGAATTGAAATTTTACTCGAAGAAGTCGTGAAGAAGCGCGCAAGCGACCTTCATCTTCAGGTCGGACTCCCGCCAATGCTTCGCGTCGATGGCGCGCTCATGCCAATTGCTGGGTTTAATCCCATGGATGAGCAGCAAGTGGAAAGCCTCATTTTTGCTATCCTTGACCAAGACCAGCAGCAGATTTTGATGAAAGACAAAGAATTCGACTTCAGCTTCGCCTTTGGCGTGTTGGGTCGCTTTCGTGTCAACGCGTTTCATGAGCGAGGCAACTTAGCTGCTGCGCTTCGCCTGATTCCTAACGAAATAAAATCAGTCACAGAACTAGGCATGCCACAGGTAGTGATGGGCTTTGCAGACTATCCCCGAGGCCTCGTGCTGGTAACTGGACCGACTGGTAGTGGCAAGTCTACGACGTTGGCGGCACTCGTCGACAAAATTAATACCGAAAAAGCACAGCACATCATCACAATCGAGGACCCAATTGAGTTCACGCACAAATCTAAGAAATCAGTCGTTGTGCAGCGCGAAGTGCACTACGACACCTACTCATTCTCTGCGGCCCTTCGCTCCAGCCTGCGTCAGGACCCTGATGTCGTGCTGATTGGTGAGATGCGCGACCTTGAAACGATTAGCGCCGCGATTACGATTGCCGAAACTGGCCACTTAGTATTTGCGACGCTCCACACCAACAGTGCAGCCCAGAGTATCGACCGTATGATCGACGTCTTCCCACCTCATCAGCAGCCACAAATCCGTTCTCAGCTCGCGAATATCCTTATGGCAATTTGTAGTCAACGCTTGGTACCGGCAATCGGTGGCGGGCGAGTCGTTGCCGCGGAGATATTAATCGCTAACCCTGCAGTCCGTAACGTTATCCGTGAGGGTAAGAGCCATCAGCTGGATGCGATTATCCAGACTGGCGCCGATCAAGGAATGCAGACCATGGATCGAACCCTTGTGGGGCTTGTACAGAGTGGCACTATTACCTATGACAACGCGCGTGATTATGCTGTCGATTTGACTGAATTCGAGAGGCTAATGAGGGGGTAGCGCATGAAAAAGTTTACCTATGAAGCGCGCGATAAAGCGAGTAGCCAGGTCGTCAAATCGATGGTGCAGGCTGATTCAGAGTCGGCTGCTGCTAGGGTATTGATTGAACAGGGACTGATGCCGCTCGGAATTAAGGAAATTGACGAGGATGGTTCGTTTTTTGCCAAGCTATCTGGCCGCATCACCACTAAAGATAAGATTCTATTTCTTCGTCAGCTCTCAACACTGATTGGTGCGGGGTTGCCCCTGGCTCAGAGTATTCATACCGTGCTCGAACAGACACAGAACAAGCAGATGCAACGCGTTATCGAGGAAGTGATAGCGGATATCGAAGGCGGTCGAACGCTGTCCGATGCGTTTGGTAAGCATCCCCAGGTTTTTGACAAAATTGTGCTGGCGCTTGTGGCGGCGGGTGAGGCATCGGGAACGCTCGATGAGGCATTGAAGCGCGTCGCGACGCAAAAAGAAAAGGACGCGGCGATGATGGGCAAAATCAAGGGCGCTATGGTGTATCCTGGAATTGTTCTGCTTGTTATTTTGGGAGTGATGACATTCATGCTCGTGGCAGTCGTGCCGCAGGTGGCAAAACTGTATGACGATATGCATAAAGAACTGCCATTTTTGACAGCGATAATGATTGCGGTGGCGGATTTTATTATCCACTTCTGGTTTATCGCTATCGCGGTGATTGGCGTCATTATCTACTTTGTGATGCAATACTTTAGGACTGATAGTGGTATTCATTTCAAAGATACTATGAAACTTAACATCCCGCTATTCAAGGGAATGTTCCGCAAACTGTACATGGCGCGCTTCACGCGAACAGGGCAAACACTGCTGGCGACTGGCGTGGCAATGCTCGACATGCTCCGTATCAGTAGCGAGAGCACGAACAACGTCATCATTAGTAAAAGCATCGATCGTGCAGCCGAAAAGGTGAAGGGCGGTAAAGCGCTGAGCCTGTCGCTTCAGCCCGAGGACTACATCTTGCCGATGGTGCCCCAGATGATACGAATTGGTGAGCAATCGGGTAAGATCGATGAAATGATGGGCAAAACAGCGCAGGTGTTCGAGGATGAGCTTGACGAGGAGATTAAAGCAATCTCTACAGCGATTGAACCAGTGCTGATGGTTGTGCTCGCGGTGTTCGCCGGCGGGATGGTGGGGGCGATTTTGTTCCCAATCTACAGCCTGGTCGGGGGTATTCAATAATAAATTAGGCTAGACAGTAGCCAAGCTTATGCAGTATGATGTTATGTAGCAAACAGCTCAGCTATTAAGGAAGGTGGAATTTCGTCAATGAGCAAACAAGAACTAAAGCAAAAAGGATTTACAATCATCGAGGTTGTATTGGTGCTGGCAATTGCAGCCCTTATTTTCCTCATGGTCTTTATCGCATTGCCTGCACTGCAGCGCAATCAGCGTGATCAAGCCCGCCGAACAGTTGTGGGTAAGGTCGCTTCAGCGGTAACGACATATCAGTCAAATCGTCGTAGCCAACAGCCAACGACTGGGGCATTGCTTGCACCATATGCCGATGGTGTTGCGTCAGGCACGAACGGTAGCCTTGAAAATGGATCATACACGCTCGTCGTGAGCGCATGGGCTGCGGGTGCCACTGTTGGTGCAGCTAACCAGTCGACCATTCAGGTTTATACGGGCGCAAAGTGTGACCCAACCGGTGCATTCTCCGTCGTAGGTACCGCCAAGCAAGCTGCTGTCTTGATTGGACTCGAAAACGGTAACGCTGTCGTTTGCCAAGAAGTCTAGTACACGAACAAGCAAAGTATAAAAGGTTGCGCACAAGCGTAACCTTTTTGCTATACTGGTGCATATGGAACAACTCATAGTGTCTGTAGTGCTTGCATGGCTGGGAACGATGTTTGGTAGTTTTGCGGGTGCCCAGGTGTGGCGGTTGCGCGCAAAGCAGTTGGTAGAAGATAGGCGTAATGGCGAGTCAGTAAACGCGCAAGAGCTCAAGCAGCTTAAGGGTTTATTACGACCGGCCATATCGGATAGGTCGGAGTGTTTGCACTGCCATCATGCGCTTGCTTGGTATGATCTTGTGCCACTCGCCAGCTGGGCGGCGCTCCGTGGGCGGTGCCGGTACTGCTCGCATAGCATTGGGCGCATGGAGCCGCTCATGGAACTCGGAGTGGCTGTGGTATTTGTCACTTCGTACCTCGCCTGGCCTCAGCAGTTAACTTCGCCGCTTTCGATTGCGGCGTTTGCGATGTGGCTCATCGCCTGCGTACTGATGGCAATCCTTTTTGCGTATGACGCAAAGTGGTTTTTATTGCCTTTTGCAATCAATATATTGCTCATTGTGGTCGGGGTCGTGTTCTTTGCGCTATTCGCCCTGAGTGGCGGAAGTGCTGGCGTACCCTTGTGGTCAACCCTGTTAGCTCTTGGTATTATCGCGGGGTTGTACTACCTCTTTTCCCTAATGGGCTGGTCTGGGCTAGGGGATAGTATATTAGGGATAAGCCTCGCTTTGTTTCTGGTGGAGTGGCAGCTTGCGTTCCTCGCAGTGTTTTTGGCGAATTTGCTGGGATGCATATTGATTATCCCGTTAGCACTACAGGGTAAATTACACCGTAAGTTGCACATACCCTTCGGGCCGTTTCTTATCCTTGGAACTATCATCGCGGTGCTGTGGGGCGACAATATCATATTGTTCGGCATGCAAGCGAGTGACGTATTGATAACACAGCTTATGCTATAATCGTTGTAGATATGAAAAAGGGTGCAGCACAGGGGTTCACAATTATCGAAGTCATCCTTTTTTTGGCTGTGACCGGGCTTATTATGTCAGTGATGCTTGTCGGTATAGCCAATGGCCTTAATCAAGAGCGGTATCGAGACGCTTCGACCTCGCTCCTTAGCTATTTTAAGGGTCAGTACAGTGACGTAGTGAACGTCAGCAATAGCCGATCCCAGTATGAGCCATGTATTTCCGGCGGTCCGGCGGATGCCGGTCGCGGGACGAGCGATTGTTTTATTGTGGGAAAGCTACTCACATCGGTAGTAACGACGGACGCAGGGGGTAATCCGCTCGTCAAATCAATTCAGTCGCGTTCGGTATTCGCCACGACGGAGGTTACGCCAGATGATGTCTCTGGGTTAACGCCACCTAGTGATATTGATATACTCAAAGACTCTGACTTAATTGTCGGCGATGCGGTTGACACTTATACGCTTGAATGGGATACCGCACTCGTCAGGCCGTCAACTGAAACAGCTGGGCCAACAACCTTTAGCTTGCTCATCGTTCGCATGCCAACGAGCGGTGTCGTGCATACGTACGTGACGAATGCTGCCGGTAACTCACCGGTTGAAGTACTGAATTCAACGACATCGCCGGCAGAGCCTACGGCTGATCTAAAAACATGTATTGAGCCAGGTGGTTTAATCAAATCTACTCAGCAGTACACAGGTGTCATCATTGGGGCCAATGCTGCAAATAGTGGCGGAGTCAAGTTTGTGATGGCGGGGGATTGCTAGTATGTATCGTCGCGCTGAATCTGGTGACACAATCGTCGAAATGGTCATGGCCTTTGCAATTTTTAGTTTTGCGGTAGTCGTGACTATGAGTCTTATGAATAAGGGAATTGCTTTATCGCAGCAGAGCCTCGAGGTATCGCAAGTTCGACAGCAGATGGATAGTCAGGCTGAGTTGGTCCGATATATCCATGATACGCGTAATGTGGCGTGGACAGCACTTGTAGGCACTGATGCCACGCCGGGGAATGGGGATGACAGGATTACAACCAACATTATGCCGTTAACAGGTACGACATGCCCCACCTTGGCGACGTTTGTGTCTGCCGCCTATCGCCCCTTCTTTATTACGCCGAATCCAGCAGCACCTGGTACGTTCACGGTATCTTCGCTCAATGCCACGAGCTACACCCCAGCGAGCACTTACGCAAAGGTCGTCTATCCAACGACAGCTGCGCCGACACCCGTGTCGCAGGGAGTATGGCTGCAAATTGCACTCGCCGAGGACCAGAATGGTACACTACCCGCCTATGATGTGTATGTTCATGGCTGTTGGGCAACCGCAGGTCAAACATTACCGATGACGCTCGGTACGATTGTGAGGTTATATGGTAAATAAACGCCGTTATGGATTTACGCTCGTAGAGTTGTCTCTCGTCATGGCATTCTTCTCTATATTACTCATGGGAATTTTAACGGTGACGCTCCATATAGGCAAACTCTATACGAAAGGCATGACGAATAAATCTCTCAATTCGATAGGCAGGGATGTTACTGACACACTTCGACGAGATTTTGCCGCCGCGGACGCAACTCGCATTTCAGGCACGTCTACATCGAGTGTACTGCTGGAGGGGTCGACAAATCGCCGGGGGCGAGTTTGCCTAGGTAACGTGTCGTATGTATGGAATACGGTGGGGTTACTAAACGGCTCAGATGCGACAACAAGTGCGGTGACGATGGGCACATCTAAGGTAAAACTAGCGCGCGTTGTCGATACAACAAAAAGCTACTGTGTTATGACGAGTGGGCGATATCCATCTACTATTCCTTCAACCGCAACTGCGTCAGACTTGCTGAGCGGGGGGGATACGGCATACAAAAGAGATTATGCAATCTATGATTTTACCATAACCCCTGCGGCGGTAGTGGGCGATAACGGAATTTATCGAGTGAAGTTTACTATCGGTACCTACGACCCGAATACCACGAGTACTGTTGGTGGTGTTGTCGAGTGCCGACCACCGACGACGGCTGGTTCAAACTTTGAGTATTGTTCGGTTGCGGATTTTGATACATTTGTACGCGTAGGAGGCGAAAAACAATGACGTATATACCACACACTAGGCGGGCAGAACAAGGCGCTACGGCACTGCTTATTGTTATCTTCTCGGTTCTCCTCTTTATTGTCGTATCGGTTGGATTCATGCGCACAATGGTTCAGGACCAGCAAGAATCCACTGATTCAGAATTATCCCAAGGCGCATACGACTCTGCGCTGGCCGGTATTGAGGACGGCAAGCGTGCGCTGGCGCTTTGCGTGCAGCAGGGTAATCAGGCGGCTTGCGACACGTTGGACGCCAAAGAGTGTACGACCGTGAGCGATGCGGGCATTGTAAACGTAACGGGCGGTGAGACGATAGTAAAGACCTCAACCGCATCGGGCTCTGCTGGTTCGGATTACCAACAAGCATATACTTGCGTGAAGGTATCTCGCAATACTGCTGACTACGTAGGCACTATTGGTGCAGATAACTCACGGATAATTCCGCTCCGTGTTCAGAGTACTGCATCTTTCGATACAATTGAACTTTCTTGGTACGCGCCAGCAACAGGGCAGGCTGCGCGTGTCGTCACACTTCCTACCGGCGCTGCGGCAGCCGATCGTCGATTCACAACGCTTGCGGGCTGGGGTGGAGCGAGCCCTAATACGCGGCCACCTGTTATGCGTGCCCAGTTAATGCAGTTCACTAAAGATAACGTCAAACTCCGTGATTTCGACGAGAACGCGAACGCCCATACGTTGTACCTTTATCCTTCAACCGCCGCCTCTCCTACGGTGTCTTTCGCCGGTGATGGCCGTCGAACCGGTTCGCAGGTGCCTGTCGGTGCTCCTTGCACGACGTCTCCTGCTGCTAGCCCTGTCGCTCCAATCGATTCATACTATTGTCATGTGAGGATCACTGTCCCTGATGCGCTACGGTCGAATCCTAGTCTTTCTAATACAGATAAGCTTGCGTATTTACGACTCACCACGATGTATGGCGCGACAGATTTCCGAATCAAATTATATAAAGGCCCTGACCTCGTCGAATTTTACGGGGTTCAGCCCACAATCGATGCAACCGGCCGGGCGGGCGACGTCTTCCGTCGTGTGCTCGCACATGTTGAACTGGCCGATCCGATGGCCGACGCTAATCTGTATCCTCGGGCTACAGTTGACCTCACAAATAATTTTTGCAAAGTACTCTTTGTCACGAATAATGCGAGTGATTATGACGCTGGCACTGGTGTCTGCAACCCCGCTCTCTAGTTATCTCCTAAGAATGAAACTTTTCGTAGACTTCGCGTAAGTGTGCGTCAGTGACATGGGTATAGACTTGAGTGGTACTGATGTTGCTGTGCCCGAGCATCGATTGCACGCTTCGGATATCTGCCCCATTCATAAGGAGGTCAGTGGCAAAGCTGTGGCGCATGGTGTGAGGGCTTACGTGCTTGGTAATACCCGCTAGCTTAGCGTATTTGCTGATAAGTCGCTGGATACTGCGCGGCGTGAGCCTACGGTAGTCTCCTGAGGAATCTGCAATGTTATTGCGACTATAGTTCAGAAAGAGGGGCGCAAGTGAGTCACTGCGTGCTGCAAGGTACGCCTCTACGTGGTCGGCAGCCGATTCACTAATGAAAATCGGCCTATCTTTTTGACCTTTTCCGCGAACCATGAACTCGCGCCGTTTTGTATTGATGTGGCCGCGATCAAGGTTCACAAGTTCAGACACGCGCAGCCCACTAGAAAAAAGTAACTCTAGGATGGCCCTATCGCGGAGATGCTGGGGAGTGTCATCGGCTGGCACCGCATCAAGCATTTGCTCAACTTCGTCGAAATGCAGGAAGGTCACTTGTTTGCGATGAGTTTTCGGTAGGTCGATTTTATCTGGGCTGAGTGACGGTATGTCTCGCTTTGATAAGTACCCGAGGAACCCACGCATCGCAATAAGGTGGTAGTTCTGAGTGATAAGTGCAAGCTCATCGCCGTACTCACTAGTGTAGCGGTTGAGCCACAGACGGTATTTACGAATCAATTCGCTCGTTATTTTATCAACAGTAATAAGTCCTGCAAACTCAATAAAACGTTCGAGGTAGCGACGATAGTTTTCGGCCGTTTTCGCAGAGCGTCCGCGCTCGACTTCAATGTGTTCGACGTAATCGATGATGAGTTCGGACATATCCATACTCCTAGCATAGCGTACGCGGCGCAAAAAGGGTATAATGTTGCTAATGGATATGGCTAGTGCACAAACCGTTCTTCTTGGCCTGGCTCAGGGCCTAACCGAGTTTATACCCGTCAGTAGTTCCGGCCATCTTGTCATCATACAGCATGTTATGTCGGGGGCATCTGACCATCTATTCCTTGAGTACATAAATATCGGAACGTTGCTCGCGCTCATAGTGCACTATCGTCATAGAATTGTCGATATTCTGCGTGATATTTTCGAACACAAAAATTATTCACTATTCATTAATATTATTTTAACCTCTATCCCTGCTGGCCTTGCAGGATTCTTTTTAGCGGATGCCATTGAAAACAGCAGATTCTTCGGAAGTCTGACCGTCGTACTTATCACTTTGACTGTTGTTGGTGTATTGATGATAATCCTGGACAAGCTACCCAGATTGTCAAAGGTTGCGTCCGGTGAATCACTGTCATGGAAGCGAGCTTTGGGAATCGGTATTGCACAAATGTGCGCGCTTGTGCCAGGTGTTTCGCGTTCCGGCTCAACCATCATCGCCGGAAGAATCGCAGGATTATCTCATCGTGATGCGGCAGAGTATAGCTTCCTAGCTTCGTTGCCGATTATGATAGCAGTTACTCTCAAGCTGCTTATATCTTCAGACGACAGGCTGTACTTTGTGGAAAATGCGCCAATGCTGCTTCTCGGGAACCTTGTCGCTTTTATTGCGGGGCTCCTGGCTATACGATTCTTGCTGAATTATCTGAGTAAGCACGGACTGGGGTTGTTCGGATGGTATCGGCTTGGGCTCGCTGGTATAGTGTCTGTCGTTCTTCTTGTGCAATATTTGTTACAATAAAACCATAACAGTAGAGGAGTGCCATGCAAACATCAGTAGAACGAACTCTCATCGTATTCAAACCCGACGCAGTTCAGCGAGGGATTGTTGGTGAGATTTTATCGCGATTCGAGAAAGTTGGATTAAAAATTGTCGCAACAAAAATGATTGCTCCGACCAAGGACCATTACTACAGGCACTATGAAGAGATTGGCAAAATGATTACGCGACGAGGCAAGTCTACCTTCGACATTACGTTAGAAATGATGGTGCAGGGTCCTGTTATCGCGATGGTGCTTGAAGGTGTCGAAGCAGTGGCGTTAGTTCGCAAGCTCGTTGGCACGACTGAGCCCAAAAGCGCCCTGCCTGGTACCATTAGGGGTGATTTCTCCCACATGAGCTTTGGTTATGCAGATAATGAAAGCAAAGGCATTCCAAACTTAATTCATGCAAGCGGCGATGCCAAAGAGGCAGAGCAGGAAATCAGCCACTGGTTCAGTGACGATGAACTCTATGACTACAATGTATTGAATGAGAAGTTTACTCGTTAACAGGGGTAACTGTGGTATACTGGGGCATATGCCTCGGTAGCTCAACTGGATAGAGCAGATCCGTCCTAAGGATAAGGTTGTAGGTTCAACTCCTGCCCGGGGTACCAAAATATGAGCAATACAGAAGAAAAGCAGCAACAAGAGTTTGAAGGACAGCACGAGGGTGAGGCGCTCCTATTCGTGTTCCGTCGCCATATCATTGCGATGCGTAAAGGATTTTATTCTTTACTGATCCCATTTGCTCTCAGTTCCATCCCTCCGCTTATTTGGCAGACAAACCTTGAGCTTTTTTTGCTTCCTATAGCAGGCCTTACTATCGGATTACTCCTTTTTTCATACCACTTCATCATGTGGTATTTCACCGTGTACATTGTGTCGAATGAGCGCATACGTCAGGTTACTCAGCGGGGGATATTTGGGAAGGACGTTGTTGAGCTGCGCCTATCAAAAATCCAAAACATAAGCTATAATATACCAGGATTCACAGGTGAAATCTTCAAGTTTGGTACGATTGTCATACAGACGTTCGTAGGAGACCTCGTCATTCATAATGTCGAGCACCCGAGTGAGATATATAACAAACTACAGGATGCTGTTCACCAGGCAACCAAGGATTCGCCACAAGAAAATGGATATGAAGAAGTTACGGATCAATAAGTTACGCCGCAAGCAGCCTGAGGCGCCGTCGCGTATTACGAATGAAACAGTGGCCGAGCATCGTGAGAAAATCTTGGCGGGTGGTCGTAAATTTAAATATCCCATCCAGTATGCGCGCCACAAGCTTGTGATTAACGCGCTACTCGTGACACTAGTTTCGTTTACGCTGTTATTTATTGTCGCATGGCATCAGCTCTATATCGCGCAGAACTCCAGCACACTTATGTATCGGGTGACGCGGCTTATCCCTGTGCCGGTTGCAAATGTCGATGGCGAAATGGTCCCCTATAACGATTATCTATCGCGACTGCGCTTCAATGAGTTCTGGCTCCGTAAGTATGGCGATGTAAAGCTTGATTCCAAGGATGGTCAAACGCAGCTCGCTTATATTAAACGACAAGTTCTGAATACGGCGATACAGGATGCGTATGCCAAGAAGCTTGCCCCGCAACACGGTGTTACCGTGAGCGATAAAGAAATTGATGACACAATTTTACAGCAACGATATACAGCAAGTGGCCAAATTTCTGAAGAAACGTACTACTCGGCGCTTCAAATGACGAACGGTTGGTCGAAAGACGACCTGGTGACGTCGTTGCGTCGAACGTTGCTGCGCAACAAGGTTGCGTTTGCTATTGATACGAAGGCGTCCAAGCAGGCGGAAGAAGCGGCAAAATTAGTCGCATCGACCAACGGTGATTTTCCTAAAGTAGCAGAGCAGCTTGCGTCGCTTCCGGGTGCAAAAATGACAGCAAGAAACTCTGATCTCGTTAATACCGTAAGTACGTTTGGTGGGCTGCAGGTGTCCGAAGTGGCAAAGCTCGAAAAAGGACAGGTGTCTAGTGTTATCAAGAGCAGTACTGATGACGGTTATTATTTTGTAAAGGTCATAGACAAGACCGATACCCAAGTGAGTTTTAGCTACTTGCATATTCCTTTGACAATGTTTAGCGAAAGTCTGTCCAAACTGAAAAAGGATGGCAAGATTACTGAATATATCAAAGTTGCCGAGCAGAAACAGTCTTAATAAAAAGGAGGCATATGCATACGCTGCCACAATTACCCTACGACTATAACGCGCTTGCGCCTACTATCAGCGAACAGATAATGAGGTTGCATCATAGCAAGCACCATCAGACATACGTCGATAAGCTTAACGCTGCACTCCAGCAAGTACCAGAGCTTGAGTCGACGCCTTTGCGTGTTTTGCTTGGAGATTTAGCCTCGGTACCTGAGGCGATTCGCACGGCAGTGCGCAATCACGGTGGTGGTCACTATAATCATAGTTTATTCTGGCAGTGTATGTCCCCTAATGGCGGGGGCGAGCCTCAGGGGCCACTTGGCGACGCAATACGTGCAAAGTGGGGAAGCTTCGATGCGTTTATCGAAGAATTTAATACAAAAGCACTTGGTTTGTTTGGAAGTGGCTGGGTATGGCTTACCTATGATCTCGATATTGTAGCGCTGCCAAATCAGGACACCCCTATGGCGGAAGGAAAGGGTGAGCCGCTCATGGGGTTGGATGTTTGGGAGCACGCGTATTACCTTGACTACACGAGTAAACGTGACGAATACATCAAACAGTGGTGGAGCGTCGTTAACTGGACATTTATAGAAGAACGGTTCGCTACCATCGCCGACCTGTAACGGAATGCGACCAAATAAATAACCCACCAGAAGGTGAGTGACTTATTGTGGCGCGCCCGACCGGATTCGAACCGGCGATCTCCTCCGTGACAGGGAGGCGTGATAGACCAGCTTCACTACGAGCGCTTACTCTTGTGTATGATAGCAGTTTTTTCTCTGTTAATCAACAGGGATGCGGCATTTATTTTTACAGAGGTTAGGTGATATAATGAATCAAGCACCAATGTGCCGCTGTAGCTCAGCTGGTAGAGCGGCGCTTTCGTAAAGCGTAGGTCACCGGTTCAAATCCGGTCAGCGGCTCCATAAGAGAGCAATACATGGACACAGAAGATATCAAACTATCAATCAAGCGAGTATTCACCGACCGACCATTCTTGTGGATGATTGCCGGTGTGGCGCTAGCGGGCGTTATCTACATGTTGTTGGTTGGATTCAATATTCGGCCCAGTGATGTTACGGTGTACATACGCTTTACGAGGTTTGGTGAGAATGGTTTCTACGGTTTCTCTAAGAGTCACTGGGCATATCACTTTACGTTTCTTATCTTTGGTCTCGTGGCTGCGGTGACGCATATTGCGCTAATGATTAAATTTCATAACCTGGGTCGACGACAAACGGCATTGTTTGTAGGCTGGGCGGGGATTTTTATCCTCATTATATCGGCAGCCTATGCACTTGCCGTAATGAATCTCGGACGCATTTCATGACAAGCCTGGAGTTGCCCCTAGGGAAACGCACTAAACTCTATCGATTTTTTGAAATTATTCCTGCTGCTATCAGCTACGGCATGATTATTGTATTTATTATCCTTTCAGTGCTGTGGCCACTCGCCGCGGCAGTGTATCTGTTATTGATCATTATTACCGTCTTTATTAAATCTATCGGAATTGCGTACCATACAATCCGTGGCCATAACAAGCTTATGAATGCCCAGCGTATTGACTGGCATGCGCGACTTATGGATTTAGAGCATCCAGCGGATGCCTATCGCCGGGTGCAGCAGGTTGTGTCGCCTGGGTTCGGGTACCGTGAGCACCAGGAGAACCTGCGTCTTATTAGCGCTGACCCAGAGAACCGTCCGAAGCCATCCGACCTTTATCATGCCGTTATTATTGCAGCCTACAACGAAGAATATGATGTTATCCAACCGACGCTTGAGTCTGTCCGCAATACAACGTACGACAACAAGCGGATTATTTTGTACATCGCCTATGAAGAGCGCGGAGGTGAAGGGATTCATGCGACAGTAAAGCGTCTTCAGGATGAATATAGTGATGTCTTCTACACCTTCCAGATTGTCCAGCATCCGAAGGATTTGCCAGATGAACTCGTGGGCAAGGGGCCGAACATAACCTATGCGGGGTATGAGCTGCAGAAGTGGTGCAAACGCCAGGGTATCGCCTATAACAACGTCATAGTAACGACACTCGATAGCGATAATCGGCCGCATCCAACCTATTTTGACTATGTTGCGTATGAATACATTGCTCAGGATGATCGAAAACACCTTTCGTATCAGCCGATCGCGCTTTACTTCGGAAACATATGGGATGCACCAGCACCTATGCGCGTAATCGCAACCGGTAACTCTTTTTGGACAATTATCAGCAGCATGCGCCCGCACACTTTGCGCAATTTCGCTGCTCACTCGCAACCGCTTGATGCGCTGGTCGAAATGGACTTTTGGAGTAAGCGCAGCATTGTCGAAGACGGTCACCAGTATTGGCGGAGTTATTTCTACTTCGCCGGTAAGTATAGCGTGCTGCCTATCCACGTACCCATCTACCAAGATGCAGTAATGGCGGATACGCTTAAAAAGACGTTGGTTACTCAGTTTAAGCAACTACGTCGATGGGGGTACGGAGTATCTGATATTCCGTATGTCGCAACTCGGCTTTTCACGCGTTCAAGGAATGTTCCTTTTTGGGAGGGCTTCGCTCGTTTCGCGCGCCTGGTGGATAGCCATGTCACGTTAGCAACAATGGCGATACTCATCACCTTTGGGGGGTGGATACCGCTGCTCATCAATCCGCATGCCTCGCAGGACATCGCTGCCCATAATCTTCCCGTCATCGTGAGCAGCATCCAGCAGGTGGCGCTTATAGGGTTATTCATTACCATTCTTCTCATGCTCAAAATGCTTCCACCTCGTCCGGCGCGCTATAAGCGGCACCGCACTATCTTTATGGTATTACAGTGGCTTCTCATGCCGGTGACATCTGTATGTTACAACTCTGTGGCATCATTTAACGCGCAGACTCATCTGGCGCTCGGAAAGTATCTCGATAAGTTTGATGTGACTGATAAGGCGACGTTGGCTTCACAGCAGCGTGCTCGTCACGAGAAGCGCCAGGCGAAGCAAGCGAAGGGCGACCGCGGCGCTTCACGCTCGTGAGCAAATGATGCTGGAGAGCGTAGGCCATACCCGCGCTCTCATCGTAGCGACGAATAGTCTGGTAGGTAGTTTCTGCTACTTCTTGTGGAGTGACGGTAGTAGCCGGAGTAAGCGCCGAGATGACAGTCTGTGCAAGATCACCGGCGACTATGCTGCCCTGATCGGGGTCATGCTGGAATGACTTCCATATACTGATAGTGAGCCGACTCATGCTTAAGTTTGCGGAGTGGGCGCGTGTGTCGTTTTGGATGACCTTCGTGATGTTTCTGGCCACCTCGTCAGTAGTAAAACTGCGCTTACATGAGCCGCACTGACGGCGCCGCCAAACGCCAGAGCTTCCAGAGCGGGGTCTTGAGCTCGTTACGTCAGTTGATTTATGTCCGCAATATACGCATATCATAGCCATATATTGTCATATCGCTATTAAAAATGCTAGTGGATAAGCGAGTCGTATAAGTGGAAAAGCAAAAAAGCACCCCTCGAAAGAGGGGTGCTAGGTAGTAATCAAAGGGAGGGATTAGACTGTGCGGTCTTTGGTCTGTTTCTTTGCTTCGCTCCAGGTCACATCATACTCAAATGAGAGATTGAAGGTATCGAGGGCTGATGGTTTGTGGCTAGTATTCGTAGTCATATAATCATATTAGCACAAGCGATATAATTTGTCAAGTATCCGTGATGTATCGTTTATATCATGAGCGATATAAGCGGACGATGATGTGTCTAGTAATCCGTGTGGAAAAGGTGCGGAAAGTGTGGGTAAGAAGGAATGAGCCAAATTAAAAACCAACCGCTCGGGTTGGATTCTAATCTTGGTGGGCGATATAGGATTCGAACCTATCACCTCCACAACGTCAATGTGGCGCTCTAGCCAAATGAGCTAATCGCCCTCACTTAGCATTGATTATCATATCAAAACAGGGGCGGTATTGCAATAACAGGGGTTAATGGGGTAGAATGAAGGTGAACAGCGACGGAGCCTAACCATCTCTCGAGTTCCGCGGGGTATTGTCACGTGCGTAACGTAACACTATAAGTGCTTGGGAATCCCAAGAAGTCCGGTGGAACCGCCCCGTCTATAGCATACAAAGGGGTCCGAGACATGCGATTACTAGATTTTAATACAGAGAATCTATAGATCGCATGTTTTTATTTGTACGAAAGGAGTACATATATGAATGAAGATCAACTTTATGCAATGCGTCACAGTCTTGCGCACATTACTGCGCAGGCCGTACAGCGTTTATGGCCAGGTGCTAAGTTTGGCGTGGGGCCTGTCGTTGAGAACGGCTTCTATTACGATATTGACGTAGAGGGCGTCAAAATTAGTGAAGACGATTTTAAAAAAATCGAAAAAGAAATGCGTAAAGTCATTGCTGCGGATTATTCGTTCGACCGGAGCGAAAAGCCAGTTGACGAAGCGATTGGGTGGGCGCAACAACAGGGTCAGCCGTATAAGGAAGAGCTGCTAAATGACTTGCGCAGAGCAGGAACGACAATAGCCAAAGATCTGGATGTGTCGGAATTAGGCTTGGCTACAGATGGTGATGCCGCCATCGAAAATGTGTCATTTTATACGGACGGTGATTTCACTGATTTGTGTCGTGGTCCGCACGCAGACAGCACGGGTAAAGTAGGCGCGTTTAAGTTGATGCGTGTCGCCGGAGCCTATTGGCGCGGCAGGGAAACTAATCCTCAGATGCAGCGACTGTACGGTGTCGCATTCGCTACCCAGCAAGAACTAGACGCTCACTTAATGATGCTTGAAGAGGCGAAAAAGCGCGATCATCGCAAACTCGGCAAGGAGCTCGACCTTTACACTACCTCACCACTCGTGGGGGTGGGGCTTCCGATGTTCACGCCTCGTGGGACGATTCTCCGCGATAAAGCAGCTCAGTTGTCTAATCAACTGCGCGAAGTGCATGGATTCGCAAAGGTTTGGACGCCGCACATTACAAAAAAAGATCTGTACGAAGCATCGGGGCACTGGGCAAAGTTTGGCGATGAGCTGTTCTTAGTGACGAGCCAGGAAACGAGCGATAAAATGGCTCTCAAACCTATGAACTGCCCACACCATGCTCAGATATTTGCTAGTCGACCGCGCAGCTATAGGGATATGCCGCTCCGATTCCTGGAAACAACCACCGACTACCGCGACGAAAAAACTGGTGAACTGGGCGGGCTTAACCGAGTTCGATCGCTCACTCAGGACGATAGCCACGTATTTTGTCGCTCTGATCAGATTGAGCAGGAAGTGCATGGTTTGATGGATAGTGCCCGTGAATTATACGCGACGCTCGGTATGAAATTACGCGTACGCTTGAGCTACCGTGATGACAGCGAGGCGTATTTGGGTGATCGATCACTTTGGGAGTCGGCGCAGGCACAGCTGAAGGCGGCGGTTGTCGCCAATGGTCTCGATTTTTTTGAGGAAGACGGCGAGGCTGCGTTTTATGGCCCCAAAATCGACTTCATGGCAACAGACGCAATTGGGCGCGAACACCAGCTCGCGACTGTCCAGCTCGACTTTGTCCAGCCACAACGCTTTGGGCTTGAGTATACGGACGAAGAAGGAAGTTCTCGACAACCTATCATGGTCCACTCCGCATTGCTCGGGTCAATTGAGCGATTCCTGAGCGTTTACATCGAACACACCGGCGGCTGGTTTCCGCTTTGGATTGCTCCAGAGCAAGTCAGGATTCTGACAATTAATGACCAAGTAATGGAGTATGTGTCTGAAGTTCAGCAAGTACTCAATCAGGTTGTCCTTATGCAGCCGGTAAAATACAACGAGTTACGCTATACGGTTGATGACCGTAACGAAAGCCTTGGAAAGAAGATTCGTGAAGCCACAAGCTGGAAGGTGCCCGTCCAGTTGATTATTGGTCCGAAAGATGCTGAGTCGCGCGAGGTGAGCGTCCGTATGCAATCGGGTGAGGAGAAAGTCGCGCTGGCAGATTTGCGAGCGTATCTCGAGTCAAAATAATGCCAGAGAATCTTCGAAAGCTGACAATCGCCATTGACTGTGATGATGTGATCGTACCAACGTCCAGCGTACTGCTGAATGCTTATAATAGGCGCCATGGAACAAAGATAGGCTTAGAATCGTTTTATAGTGATTCGCTTTGGGGAGCTGACACGCCCGAAAAGGGAACTCGGCGCGTCGACCAGCTCCTCAAAGAGGGCATCACTGCGAAAGTTTTCCCCACGCCTGAAGCAGTGGAGTATATTCATCGTTTGAGCCAGGACGGCCATGAACTTCATATCGTCACTGGTCGACAGAGCTATCAAGAAGCCGAGACGCATCGTATGCTCGCTGAGCATTTTCCGAATGTATTTGCTTCTGTTGAACATACAAATATGTATGCATCGGGCCACGCAGCAGCATTGAGGCGGAGCAAAGGAGCGGTATGCCGCATGCTTGGGGCAGATGTGCTGGTGGATGATCACGTTTTCCATGGCAGGGAAGTCCTTCGTCATGGTGTGGAAAATGTCGTTATTTTCGGTGATTATCCGTGGAATATCTCTGAATCGTTAGAGGCGGGGATGGCGCGATGTGCATCGTGGGCGTCCACCTACCTGGAGGTTATGCGAATTGCAAAAAGTTCATAATCTACGGGAGGCGGTATATGCGCTTATGGCGCAACTTCCTCGGGGGTGCGTAACGACCTATGGGGATTTGGCTGCGATGGCTGGTAGTCCAGGCGCAGCGCGCGTGGTTGGGGGTATCGCACACTACGGTCACGAAGAGCTACCATGGCATAGGCTTGTGAATTCGCACGGAGGTCTGGCATCGGGGTATCCTGGTGGTCCAGATGTACAGCGTCAATTGCTAGAGCACGATGGCATCCGCTGTACTAATTTGTATGTCAATAACTTTGAAACGATACGGTGGCGACCATGACGAGAAAGTCACAATTACCGCTTATTGTTATTGTCGGTCCAACAGCAAGCGGGAAGACTGGCCTTGCAATTCGACTCGCACGTGAGTTTGGTGGTGAAATTATTTCAGCAGATTCACGAGCAGTGTACTCAGGTCTTGATATCGGCACGGCTAAGCCCACGAAGGAAGAACAGCAGTTAGCGCCACACTGGGGCATTGATATTGCTCTCCCCTCGGAACGATTCACCGCGGCAGATTTCAAGCACTATGCAGTGCAGAAGATTGCAGAAATTCGCAGCCGGGGCCACATACCATTGCTAGTAGGCGGTACGGGGCTTTATGTAGATAGCGTGGTGTATGATTATGAATTTCCGGACACAAATCAGGAGCTTTCGGAGCGCAATTCGCTTGATGCTATGAATCTAGACGAACTTTACGATTATTGTATGAAAAACAACATAAATTTGCCCGAGAACTATAAGAATAAACGCTATGTGATTAATACAATACTTCGAAAAGGACAAGCATTAAGGAGGCGGACGCAGCCGGTAGAAAATTGCTTTATTGTAGGAATCGCAACAGACAAAACGACTTTACGTACGAGAATAGAGAATCGCGCCGAAGATATCTTTAGCCAAAAAGTCATTGACGAGGCCGAAGATGCGGCCCGTACGCATGGATGGGACAATGAAGCGATGACGGGAAATATCTACCCATTACTGAGGCGTCACATGGCGGGCGAACTTAGCATTGACGATGCGAAGCGGGCATTTATTACACTCGATTGGCACCTGGCAAAACGTCAGATGACTTGGTTAAAGCGCTCCGAACACATTAGATGGCTGCCACTCGATGACGCGTACACCTATTGTGCTCGCGTACTCGCAAATCTGAATAACTCGTGATACTATATGAGTAATGAACAAAGCAGGGGAAGTATGATTGACGCATTATTTGGTTCAAAGACACGAGTGAAACTTCTTCATCTTTTTTTGAATAATCCTGGCAAGGCATTTTATGTGCGAGAGATTACTCGATTAATTGATGAACAGATTAATTCCGTGCGTCGCGAGCTTGCGAATATGCTCGAGGTGGGTGTCATCACAAGCGATAGTGCTGACAATAAGTTGTACTATGAAGTGAATCAGCGCTACGAACATTATGCTCCTTTTCGCGCGATGTTCGGTGATGCAAAACAAGCTGGCACTCCTCACCAGCCCAAAACAACCGTTCCCGAGTGGCACAAAGTAATAAGTAAATTGTCCGGCATACGGGTGGCGGTGGCTGCTGGAATACTTGTAAAGGGTTCTGCTAGCCAGGTTGATCTATTGCTGGTCGGTGATTTATCGGCTGCAAAAGTCAAAGCACTTACAAGTGCGATCGAAAAAGGAGAGGGTCGAGAGCTCAGTTATAGCGTTCTCTCTTATGATGAATTTTATTATCGTTTGAGTGTACGAGATAAATTTATTACGGCGGTCCTGACAAATAAACACGACGTCATCGTCGATACTGATAACATTCTGAAATGACAATGATAAAGGAGATAATATGTTTGAATTAGAGTATAAAGGTGGCAATGGTGTTATTCTTGCCAGTAAAAAAACGACAATCGTTGTTGATCCAAAGCTTTCACTTGTTGGGCTGAAGGACATAAGGACAAAGGATGAAATCGAACTTGCAACCGAATCAAGGTTTAGAGTCGAGAACTCTGACGCGCGTATTATCATTGATAGTCCAGGTGAGTATGAAGTGGGAGATTTCACCATTCGAGCAGCCGCAGCAACGCGCCATATAGACACACTCGATCAAGAAAAGCTATCCACAATCTATCGTCTTGAATGCGGAGATATCCGTATCGGCATCATCGGCAACATAGATTCCAAGCTTACCGATGAGCAGCTTGAAGCGCTTGGTGTGCTTGATGTGCTTGTTATACCAGTCGGCGGGGGTGGGTACACGCTTGATGCGACAAGTGCAAGTAGCCTTGTGCGACAGATTGAGCCAAAGGTTGTTGTTCCCGTCCACTATGCAGATACCGGTTTACGGTATGAAGTGCCACAAGATTCACTCGAGGTATTTATAAAAGAACTTGGGGTCCCTGTAGAGCAAGTTTCGAAATTAAAGATTAAGTCTAGTGCTGCGCTGCCTGCAGTGTTGACTGTTGTCGAAGTGGCGCGTAGCTAAGCCCCCTAATACGGCAAACAAAAAACACCCTGTAGGGTGTTTTTTGTTTGGATAGGCTACTTGGCCGTAGCGAGAATGCCCTTTTTCTTTAGCGTACGAATTGCCTGAGTCGAGAGGGTCATCGTGACTTTCTGGCCGTCAACTACAAACGTTTTCTTTTGTAGGTTAGGTTTGAAGACGCGTTTTGTGCGACGCAAAGAGAAGCTGACATTGTGGCCAAATTGTTTGCCTTTACCGGTGAGTTCACAGCGTGCTGCCATAATTATTACTTCCACTTACTATTTAACAATCTGTTCTAGTATACGCTAGAAGGGGTCATCAGTCAAGGGTAAGCGTGGTATAATACACTGCATGGACATAGGGTATATTCTCACTGTTATTGCTGTTATTTTTGTCTCGATGACATTTCATGAACTGATGCATGGACTGGTTGCTAATTGGCTTGGTGATGATACGGCACGGCTATTGGGACGGCTAACGCTTAACCCGCTAAAACATGTTGATCCCTTTTTGACAGTACTGCTCCCGTTGTTTATTGTTGTGACCAATATGCTAACGGGAGCAAATGCGCCGGTGTTTGGAGGCGCCAAGCCAGTACCGTTTAATCCCGCGCGTATTAAGTATGACGAATGGGGGGTTGCCTTGATGGCACTTGCCGGACCGCTGACAAATTTCGTGCTCGCATTTATTAGTTTTGGTTGCTATGTTAGTGTTGGTGGCGACCCCACGACGATCGCGGGGCAAGTGTTTAGCATAAGTACGGCCGTAAACCTTGGGTTTTTCGCCTTCAATATACTTCCGATACCTCCTCTAGACGGCTCGCGAGTTATTTATGCACTTGCACCCGATTTTGTGCGAAGAGGTATGGACGCGGTTGAACGATATGGTATTATGCTCGTACTAGTTATCGTGCTGGTAGCGAGCCCGCTTCTCGATAGCTATATGCGCGCTGTCATCTCTATTATTCTTGAGGTGTTCGCGCGTATTTTTGGTGTTGCATAGCTATAAAAGGGAGTATAATAGAGATAGTCCCAGAGCAATCTAGGCGTGATGATTTTCCTAACATCATTGACAAGGGATTTCAATATTTATCACTCCTGTGGGGGTGATGTGAGAGAACCCACTCTGCATTTATGCGGGGAATGTCAAGCGCTGACGATTTCTGGGACTTTCATGTTAACGGGATGTGGCGCAGTTGGTAGCGCGCACGGCTGGGGGCCGTGAGGCCGCAAGTTCAAGTCTTGTCATCCCGACCAGATTCGCTCCTCTATGCTTAACGCCTCGCTCTTAACCATTATGTCCTGCTTTGCTATTTCAGTGTGGGCGAGCGGAGGAGATACGCTATAATAATTAAGGCAGTATGTTGAGTAATCGCCTGCCTCTTGTAGGCAGGAGGAAAGTCCGGGCAGCACAGGATACGACAGTTGCTAACGGCAACCGGGGGCGACCCTAGGGAAAGTGCCACAGAAACGATACCGCCACTATGTGTCGAAAGGCGCGCAGGGGTAAGGGTGAAAGGAGTGAGGTAAGAGCTCACAGTCGACCATGGTGACATGGGAGAGAGGTAAACCCTGTCGGCTGCAAGGGATTGACGCATTAAGAGCGATCCGTTCGCGTCGGTCAATATCCGCTTGAACTATGCAGCAATGTATAGTCTAGATAGATGATTACTCTCGACAGAACCCGGCTTACAGACTTACTGCCAATAAAATACCCCGCGTTAGCGGGGTATTTTATTGGCAGTAACGTATGGCTACTTTGTCACGTTTTTTACGACAGCCGTAAATGCCTTAGGGTCATTGACTGCTAGCTCAGCTAGTACCTTACGGTCAAGCTCGACGCCTGCTGCCTTAAGGTTAGCGATTAGCTTGCCGTAGGTTGTGCCGTTTTCGCGCGCAGCTGCGTTGATGCGAGTGATCCAAAGACCACGTAGGTCACGGCGACGATTACGTCGGTCGCGATATGCATATTGGAGTGCTCGAACAACCGCTTGCTTAGCAAGACGGAAGCTGCGAGTGCGGTTGTGTTGCATGCCTTTAGCGGCTTTAAGCACCTTATTGTGGCGTGCTCGTGCGGGGACACCTCGTTTTACTCGCATAATTAAACTCCTAGCGCTCGTCGGACGTTTTTAGCCATGCTACCAGTAACGATAGCAGGGGTGTTAATATTTCGTTTGCGGCTCTTGCTCTTCTTTGAAAGCATGTGATTGCCGAACGCGCGTCGGCGCGTGAGTTTGCCGGTACTGGTTAGCTTAATGCGCTTAGCAGTGCCCTTATGGGTCTTCATTTTTGGCATTACTTACTCCTTATTACGATGCTCAGGTTGCGACCTGCCATCATTGGTTTCTGTTCGAGAACGGCTTCGTTTTCGAGTAGTGAAACGACGCGATCGATTAGTACGTACCCAAGTTCCTTGTGTGCCATCTCTCGGCCGCGATAAAAGATGAGAATCTTTACCTTGTGGCCTTCGGACAAGAACTCACGGATCTTGCGAAGCTTAATCTCTAGGTCGTTAGCGCCAATCTTTAGACCGAATCGCATCTGCTTTAGTTCGGTCGCTTTATTAGAGCGACGGTTCTTTTGCATTTCTTTAATTTTTTGGTACTGGTACTTGCCCCAGTCGACGACTTTAGCTACAGGTGGGTCGGCATTTGGTGATATCTCTACCAAATCTACTCCGGCCTCTTCAGCTACCTTGAGCGCCTCTTGTCTCGACATGATACCAAGCTGCTCACCACTTGTACCAATGACACGAAGTTCCTTCGCGCGGATGCCTTCGTTAATGCGAATTGATGTATTGATCGCTACTCTCCTTTACTCGAGTGCTTAAAAGCGTTTATCTCGTCAATTATTCTAACAGATTAGCTAACAGATATCAAGAGGTGTGGCGGTATTGAAGCGCTTCGGCGAGGTGCTGGACTGTTACCTGGGGAGCGTTATCGATATCTGCAATTGTTTGGGCTACCTTGAGGACTTTAAAGTAACTACGAGGGCTTAAGCCTAGCTTATCTGCGGCGGTAGTAAGCATAGCGCGCACGTCTGGCGTCAGGTGGATGTGCTTTTTTACGTCGCTACTGGTTAAAGAACTGTTGTATTTGTTACTGCTTTCGTATCTGTTAAATTGTTTATGCATAGCATTAACAATAGCGGTTTTCGCCGATATATGTTGTTTTGAAGACATCGATGACTGCGTGAGTAGTTGATCATTAGGTATGCGCGTTACGGTCACCGACATGTCGATGCGATCGAGGAGAGGCCCCGAGAGTTTGCGTTGATAGTTGAGGATTTGCATCGTGCTGCAGGTGCATTCGTGTGTTTGGTCTCCATAATATCCGCAAGGACAAGGATTCATCGTGGCCACGAGCATGAAGTTGGCGGGGTAGACGGCGCGTCCATTCGCTCTTGTCACGGCGATTGTTTTATCCTCCAGGGGCTGTCGCAGCGCTTCGAGTACCGATCGTGGGTACTCAGGTATTTCATCCAGAAAGAGCACTCCTTGATGGGCCAGGCTTACTTCACCTGGACGTGGGCGAGTTCCACCGCCTATCAGCGAAATTTGGCTTGATGTGTGGTGAGGAGCACGAAAGGGTCGACCAGTGACAATACCATCAGTTAGTAAGGCCGCGAGGCTATGTATCTTGGTTACTTCGAGCGTTTCCGACGGCGTCAGCTCAGGAAGGAGTGCCGCAAGTGTTTTCGCCAGCATAGTCTTGCCGGCGCCGGGTGGCCCTGTAAACAGGATGTTGTGATGGCCTGCGGCGGCGATAATTAAGGCTCGTTTTGCCTGCTCTTGGCCATAGATGTCGTCTAATGTACTGTTATGCTCTAATTTTCTACCGCCCGGTCGGTGGTTGCTCCGAATCGCGGGCTCAATCAGAGATTCTTTTTTTAGGTGAAGGAAAAGTTTTGAAAGATGATCCACTCCAATGACCGTTATGCCATCTACTAAGAGGGCTTGTGCAACGTTATCAGTAGGGAGATAAACTGTAGAGTAGCCTTCGCGTCGTGCGGTCTCTGCCACGCTAATTGCGCCGCTGATTGGCCGTAGCCGCCCGTCTAGGGCGAGTTCACCTGCAAAGACAGCATTTGCTACGTCCTGAGGCCGTAATTGGCCGCTACTCGCTAAAATAGCCAGTGCGATTGGTAGGTCGTACGATGTACCGTCCTTGGGCAGCTCTGCTGGCGCAAGATTGACGGTGATTTTTTTGGCAGGGTACTCAAGCAGGGAATTGCATATCGCGCTTTTTACTCGCTCTTTCGCTTCGTCGATGGCCTTATTGCCGAGGCCAACGATTTGCAGCCCTGGCAGTCCTTTTGTCATATCGCTCTCTACTTCAACGATATGGCCATCGAATCCAACAGGCGCAACAGACATAATGCGTGAGACAGTTCCCATAGTGTCAGTAGTTAACCACAGCTGGTGTGTATCTGTAAACTCTGATATAATAGGCTCGTAAGTATGGGGCTGACTTCAGCTTTCGACATTGGGACTTTAACAGACTGCACCCGCACACCGACCTCTGACGTAATCAGAATCAATAGTTGCAAACACATTTGCACAGCGAGTGAAGAGCTTTTTCCAAGTTCCTTCATTCGCGCCAGCTCTGGTTTAATCACCAAGCCGTACGAACCTAGATTTCTACTATAGGTGCGTGCGTCATATTTCGTAGAATCGCCAACAATCGCTATCGGGACGATCACTGGTTAAACGTTATCTCGACCCATTCCGCTGTATGTTTGTCATATTTTGAGCAGTAGGGATGGCTAAACCCATGAATATGACTATGTGTGTAGACGGACAGTAGGTTTCCTAATGGACCCGGGGGCAGTGCCCGGCAGCTCCACCATCAAAAATACCCGACAGTCATGTCGGGTATTTTTGATGTACTGAAATCTTAGCGAATGAAGGGAATGGGCCCATAAAAAAACAACCACCTGCGAGTAGTGGTTGTTTTTATGTGGAGTTTTTTCGAATGATTTTTATTTTTGGTCTTGCACAATTTATTTGCTCAAGACTACCCCTATAATATGATGCCAAACTGCTAATGTCAATAACATTTTACTAAAATCAATGCGTAAAAAATACTACACGTTTACAGTTCATTTTGGTAAAAAAATGTTTCCAGGCTGCGGATTGGCAAATAACTAGAAGGCTCGTGTATCCTTTTGCGTCTAGCGCGGCCAATAGTTGTGTCTTGCGAAGTAAATGAGTGATGTCGTTTGTGATGAAGGCCTCGCCCGATCGATGCCAGCTACAGACAAGTAGCTCCTATTTTGGTATAAGGTAGAGTATGAAACGAACTGTGCTAATCCTAGTTACACTCGCCGTCCTAACACTCGGCACGGTAAGTTATGCCAGTTTAGACAAACGACAAGCCACAGTACCGTCTACGCAAGCCACAGCGCAGGTATTGAGCAAATACGAAGTTGGCCCGCCAGATGCACAAGAGTTGCTAGAGTTGGTGAACGCAGAACGTGCGAGGGTCGGGGTTGCACCGTTAGTGATAGATGAGGGGTTGAATGCGTCTGCTCAGATAAAAGCCGACGATATGGACAACAATAACTACTTCGGGCATGTTGACGCGAATGGTAAGCACGGCTATGAGTATGCTTGTGAGTACAGTGCGAGCTGTAAAGTGCCCAGCGAGAATATACGCTGGACACCACTAGCAGCCTCTACATCACGAGTGGTATACGATGACTGGTACAATTCACCGCAGCACATCGCAGCGATACGCAAGGCTGGCTACACGCTCACAGGCATTGCAGTATCAAACAGCGCTGATAAATATTACACCGTCCAGCACTTCTGCATCGCTAAATAACTAGCTTAGTCTATCGAATCTCTCCTCTCATGAAAGGGGAGATTTATTATGGGAAATAATCTATTCAACACATGGCTCGCCACACCAGGCAACAATAGCTCAGGCTTATGTGAATTAGTTGTGTAAAGGTAGGGCGATCGGCGCGTTATAGTTAGCGCCGAGTGGCGTGGATTGAGATGGTGTATTGTTCGTTCTTGAAGCAGCTCTTCGTAGCCTGCGAATGTGTCGCGGGTATAACAAAATTTAGTCGTAAGGACACGGCGTGGTTCAAACGATCATCGCGCTTTTTTGCATTATGAATGAGCCGTAACTCGGCATAGAGTCATGTGCCTAGGCGAGCAGAGTAATGAGCTGAATGGTATGTCTCGGAGGCCGAGATGTGGTGTAGTAACGGCTGCTTTTTGGGCCATCAGCGACGTGCATTGTTGTACCGGAAGAGCAGGCTGCACAGCAGGGAGGTACACAAGTGTTGTTATTTTTGCTCCTTCCTTTGACTAGTGCTGCCTTCATGCTAACAGATAAGCGGGCGACTTTTGTTTTGTATCATTGTTATTATTACTACATAAAATATAACACAACAGTTGACCATTCTTACTGTTTATGCTAATGTAAAAACAGCTTTTACAAACACAAAAAAAGCCACCACAAATCCTTAACAATTCAACCTCACCGCAATATCGCGCAGATAAGTAGTTGACGGAAACTAGGCATCGGCACCGGTATAAGTACACTGAGCAATTTATTGGTCAAGCACCTTTACTAGTACCATATGTGGCGCTGCCTATGCTCCGCCGATTGATCACTGTCTTTGATAGTAATCTTGGCGTCGTAGCGCGCGAAAGAAGTACCTCACGCTTGGTTAAACCTTGTTACATACAAAAGTAGCAGCGCAACCACCAAGCGTGAAGTGGAACCTATCGCAAGGACCCCATGCTCCGCACATGCGGAGCGGTCAGTGGCCATGAGTGGCATCGCGGGCGACCCTAATAGTTATTTATACAGGTGTTTCGCTTATATTACGCACCGCCACTCTGGCTCCCTTGTCTTAATTAGTGATATGATAATGCTATGCTTGGGAAAGTTTTGGCACTTGCAACGCTTGCCGCGTTTGTACTATTATCAGCGCTACTTCAGTCGACATCACCCTCGACTATTCACCCTGTGGGAATACTAATAATCTTCATTCTTTTTTACGTGTTAGCGCTTGGCGTGCTAACTTTTTTGCTTTTTGTGGTTGGGAAAATAGTGACAGGCGCAACAAAACATGCGCGCGCTGCGCACAAGATGACACTTCATCGAGCATACTATTTTGCGTCGGTACTTGCGCTCGCTCCCGTCATGTATATTGGAGTTCGTTCAATTGGACATACTGGAATATATGAATTGGTTCTCATCGCTATTTTCGAATTTGTCGCTTGTTTTTACATCGCAAAACGATAATTAGCGGTGTATTTTTTTGAATGTCGTTATGCTATAATTTACAGATATGGAACCAAGGCAAACTGGATCAGGCGGGGGAATCGAGAGCGTGCCTGCACTATCGGGTGCATTCGAGTCATTACCAATTGCAGAACGACGAGTGGAGGGTGGTAATGAGACTCGGCCCGAACATCGGAACGAGGTTGGGGTAGTACAAGCAGAGGTGGCGCAGATCGCGATGCCCGCACTACCAGTGCCTATTCTCACCACTGCACCCTCCACTAGCCAGCAGGCGGCAGGTGTGCCTATTGATGACACGGTGCCGATAACGGCAAACGACGATGATCTGATTGAAAAAGAGTGGGTTGATAAGGCGAAAAAAATTCTTGCCGAAACACGAGACGACCCGTACCGGAGGGAGAGCGAGGTGAGCAAGCTTCAGATTGAGTATATTCGTAAACGCTACGGACGCGAGATCGGTGCGGCAAGCGAAGAATGAGTGAAGTAGGGGTATTCGTTGTACTGTTTGTCATTACCGTTCTTATTATTTCAGGGGCGGTCGCGGCATTTATAATCTATCGCAAGACACTTCGGGAAGCAAAAAATTACGAACGTGGATTGAAGATGGTACCGATTCTTATACATTTACCTCCAGCAAGTGAGGACGTGGTCGGTGAAAATAGAGATAAGCGCGACTTGACCGAGGAGGTGCTTTCTCAGGCTCAGGTAATGTATAACATTATATCCAGTACTGCGACCAAGGGTTTTAAAAGCAAAATCTACGGACAGCGCCATCTGTCGTTTGAAATCGTGGCTCGTGATGGACTGGTTTATTACTATGCGGTTGTCCCGACGGTATTAACTGACGTAGTGAGCCAGGCAATTGCCGCCGCATACCCGTCTGCGCGGCTCGAGGAAGTGACTGAGCACAATGTGTTTAGTAAGGTCGGCAAGGGAAGTGGCACAATTGGCGGTGAGTTTACGCTGAAAAAAACGTTTGCCTATCCCATCGCGACATACGTAGAGTCTAAGAGGGATGCGTCGCGCGCATTGCTTAATGCAATTTCTGCAGCGGGCCGTGAGGATGGCGTGGGCGTGCAGATTCTCGTTCGTCCTGCCAACGAAGGTTGGACGAAGGCTGCTATTTCACTGGCAGATAAAATAGTGAAAGACAAAGGTTTTAAAAAGACTGGACTCGCAAGTTTGTTCGCGCCGAAGGAAGTGATGGAAGCGCTATGGAAACCGCCAGAGACTGGTGCTGACGGAAAGCCTACGGAAAAACAGCTAAATGCGGTGGAGCAGAGCGCTGTAGAAGCGATTCAGGAGAAGACTCGATATCCTGGGTACGAAGTGCTGGTCCGTGTTGTTGTATCTTCGAACACAACTGCTCGTTCGCAGGCACTTTTAAAGAACATCGTCGCGGCATTCTCACTGTTTGATTCGCCATCATATAACGGCTTTAAGTTTAATCTCTCGAAGAATGTAGAGGAACTTACAACAGCATTTATATTTAGGTTTTTCCCACAACAAGTTAACCAGAGTATTTTAAACAGTGTAGAACTTGCAACAGTATTTCATTTACCAGATCAAAATAGCATTCCTACTTCTCAAGTCCAGCGTCAAATGAGTAAGCAGGTGGATGGACCAACGCAGGTAATGGACGAGGGTCTATTGCTCGGTTACAACGAGTTCCGAGGTGTAAAAAAACCAATTCGACTCGGCGACAAAGATCGTAGACGACACATACATATTATTGGGCAGACCGGTGTTGGTAAGTCTATCTTGCAGGAGAACCTTGCGTATCAGGATATGATGGATGGCCGAGGGTTTGCGTTTGTTGATCCACATGGTGATTCTGTCGAAGCCTTGTTGAGTAAGGTGCCGAAAGAGCGCGTCGAGGACGTTGTGTACTTCAACCCCAGCGACATGACCAATCCAATTGGACTGAACATGTTTGAATTTGACCATCCTGATCAAAAAGACTTTCTGGTGCAGGAAGCAATCAGTATGTTGTATGGTCTTTATGACCCAGGCCATACCGGAATCGTGGGTCCAAGGCTCGAGCATATATTTCGAAACTGCGCGCTCTTATTAATGTCTGACCCTGCGGGCGGAACGTTTATCGATATTCCGAAACTCCTTATAGACGAAGAATTTATGAAGAGCAAACTAAAATTTGTCACTGATCAGCAAGTGCTTGATTTCTGGACGAAGGAGTTTCCGGCTTCTCAACGTTCGAGCGAGGCAGGTGAAGTCATTAGTTGGGTAGTAAGCAAGTTTGGGCCCTTCATAAGTAACGATGCGATGCGAAATATTATCGGGCAGACGAAGAGCGGCTTTAGTATCGCCGATATAATGAATAACAAAAAAATTCTGTTGGTGAATTTGAGTAAAGGAAAGATGGGGGATCTTAACTCGAAGCTGCTGGGTATTATCTTCGTCATGAAGTTTCAGGCAGCGGCTATGGCGCGGGCAAATATTGCCGAAGACGAACGTCTTGACTTCACTCTTTATGTCGACGAGTTCCAGAATTTTGCAACAGATAGTTTTGAGACGATTCTGTCGGAAGCGCGTAAGTACCGTCTGAGTCTTGTGCTTGGTAATCAGTTTATGACACAACTAAAAGAAGAGCTGCGCGAAGCGATCATTGGTAACGTGGGCACCACGATAACTGGACGAATCGGTATCACTGATGCCGAAATCATGGTTAAGCGCTATGCTCCCGCCTTTGATGCCGAAGACCTTACGAAGCTGCCTAATTATCAATCTGTTGTTGTTGCGCAAATTCAGGGTGTGCCGTCAGCTCCGTTTAGCATGAATTGGATTCCTCCGATGGGACAGGCAAACCAGCAGCTGAGTGATGCGCTCAAGCGACTTTCTTCCGCTAAGTACGGTCGTCCTCGTGGCCAGGTAGAACAGGAGATTTTTGCGCGGCTGACAGTGAAGAAAGAGCCCGCTGCTCCTGGCATGCCGGTTGGGCCAGGGGGAAACCGACCAGCGATTGGTACAAGTAGCACTGGTGCCTCGGCGACGTCGGGCTCTTCATTCCTTGACGAGTGGCTGGCTAAGCGGAAGCAAATGGGTGGTGGTCAGGGTGGCCAAAAGCATGCACCAGGAGCTCCAGCGGCTCAATTACCAGCTATGCCGCCTGCAGTGCCTAAATGGCCTGTATCGCCTCAGAACGCCTCGCAGCCTAGTCTAGCCGTAGCGCCTAACCCCGTTTTCAATGGTGAGCTAAGGGCGGAGGGTGTTGCCAAAACTGAAGCAGAGCAGCCCGCAGCCCCCGTCGAACTAAAGTCTATTCAAACGCAACTTTCAGATGAACTCAGTAATAATGATAGTATCGCACAGGATGACTCGCATTTGAGCGCACACGACAACAAGCCGGGCGAAGTATCTATAAAACTGCGCTAGGCGCAGTTATGTAGAGCCAGGGGTGGTCGCAAGGAATGTTATTTCTTGCCAAGGACGAGAAGTCGTAAATAATCAAAGATGAGACCGAGTACCCAACCGATGAGGAACGAGGCGATTGTTTCGGTTCCCGATAGGGGATATCCGTTGAACCGTGCGACAAGGTAAATGGCCAGGGTAAATATGAATGAAAATACCGCTCCTGATGCGATAGCGTTCGGGCGAGCGATGGTGCTGCCAACGACATCACTTGTTTTTTCAATAGCTGGGTGGTGAATGATATTACTGAACATGCGGCTTGGGGCGGACATTTGTGAGCGCACCTCAGCCATTGTAGCGTTGAAGCTCGCATCTCTTTCGCGCTTGGAGGCTGGACCGCGTCGTTGCGCGGGCGAGGTCTCGACCGATTTCTCGGGTTTCGCTGATTCCTTTTCAGATGACGAGGCGCGCTCGAGTGCTTCACGACGAGCACTTTCAAGATTCTCGGAATTCTTTTCGGCTGCGTTTTGCTCACGCTCAGCGGCGAGCTCGCGGTTACGCTCGTGCGCCTCTTGCATCAAGGACTCGCTATCAAATACCTTTTCGTGACTACTATTTATGTTTTTTTCGTTACTCATGACCACCCCTTATTTGAAAACTTTTCTATTAGATTGTGCCCGCGTTGAGATCTCGACGGATGAGTCGCACCTCTTTTTTGATTTGTCGCGTGCGCGCGTAGAAATAGGCAACGACTGCGAAGACCACCCCAGCAAACAGCATATTCTCACGTGGTCCGGTGCGTGGCAGCTGTGCAACTGTTTGCTCGACAATCTGTTTCTGAATAGGGCAGTCTACGTTAATTTCAACTGCGTTGCCAAAGACATTAATCATTTTACAATCATATGATGTTCGATCGCTCGTACCCGTGCCCATCGCAGGGATTTCCTTCACCATTTGGACAGTAAAGAGGCGCGTTTGTTTCTCGCCCGGTTTTAATGTGACGGTTGGCCAAGTGAGAGTTTTGGTTGCGCTATTGTAAGTACCGCCGCCAGCATCCGCGACTGTCGCGTATTCTACGATATCATCGAGAAGTTCTGTTGGTGTTACATCCGCAGGCGCCTTACCATGGTTGGCAATTTCAAGCGTATAGATAATCTTATCCGATGCTTGAGCTGTCGTCTTGGTTGCGTCAACTTCATCCTGAGTGATGTTTGAGGCAGTCTTTGTGAGCACTACGCTTGCCCTGCATTGCTCGTCTTTTATCCATAGGGTTGTGTCACCAGGGCAGGGCTGGCACTCGGGGCTACTCTTAAGGAGGCTTGGATTCTGTGGGCACATCTCTGGTGCGGGTATATTGAATGTCTTTACACAATCTGGCCCTGCTCTATCGCCTAGGGATGTTTTGACTGTCAACTCGACGGTGTAGGCACCCTGTATGGTTTGCGTAGTGACTGCCGTGTAGGATGTACTAGAAGATGACTTGGTAATAGTTTCCACTACTTTGCCGTCACGCTTGACTACATATGTATAGCCGGTGATTGTCGCGCCGTTTGCCGTAGAGCTTGTGGCGTCGAGCTGGTAGTTGTTGATGAGCCTCGTAATCTTCAAGCTCTCGCACTTGGCGGTTGGCTGAGGGGTGACGCAGTTTGGATAAGTTCCTGTCGTGCCTGTGGGGCATTTGGGAGTGGTGCAGTTTGGATAGGTACCGATTGTGCTAGTGGGACATTTAGGTACAGTACAGTCTGGATAGGTACCAACCGTGCCGGTGGGACATTTGGGGGCAGGAGGGATGACTTTAAGTACAAGGTTGCCACAAATCTTCGTAAGAGCAAACCATGTTCCGTTGGAGGCTGTTCCTATATATGCTTGGTAGTATGATCCACCTGCCACGTTTGCTCCCGTATCCCAGTTCGAAAGCGGGCGCATATAGAAGGTTCGAGTCCCTCCGTTCGCTGTTTTGATGGTATACGATCGTTCACCTTGTGCTGCGCTAAACCGAGAGGTAAGGCCCCAAGAGTAAACACCTTTGGAGTTAATTTCACCAGCACGTGCATTCACAACGTTGGTACGGGTGATTCCCAGAGTAGTAAACAGGTCTTTAATATTATTCGTGTTGGCGTCGTAATGGGAAAGGTAGCCCGAGAGAGTGCTCACGCCTCCGGGGATAAAATCCGAAGGACTTGACGCATTGACTGGTTCGGGGGGCGAAAATACCGCAAAAGATTGTACGATGAGCGCAAGTGCAGTGAATATAAGGCCGACGCGACGGGTGGCTTCTTCTTTTTTGAGCCGTTTGGCGTAAAAGCCAAGTTGCCCAACAAGAGCTGGGCTAAATGCAAGGTTCGATACTATTTTTCTGAACATGGTGCTACCTGTTATTTTTGTTTATGTATACCTCTCGCCGATATATTAGCATAACAAATATGTTCAGTGCAATGACTTGAATGAACAATCTTTTTTATGGTATAATGGAGCACATTGTTAAACATCTGAAATGACCGCAAAGTGAGGGATAATGGCTAAACAAAAAGACGATGGCTCTTACGATGGCTCGCAAATTCAGGTCCTTGAGGGGCTCGAGCCAGTTCGTAAACGACCAGGCATGTATATTGGTAGTACCGGCTATGACGGGGTGCACCATCTTATCAAAGAAATTGCCGATAACTCAATAGACGAGGCAATCGCAGGGTATGCGACTCGCGTCGATATTCGTATTCTTGAAGATGGTGGTATTACTATTACTGATGATGGACGCGGTATTCCTGTCGATAAACATCCCAAAACGGGGGTGAGTACACTTGAAACTGTATTGACGGTACTTCATGCCGGCGGTAAGTTTGGTGGGGGTGGCTATAAGGTTTCATCTGGTCTTCACGGTGTTGGCTCAAGCGTTGTTAACGCGCTTTCGACCAAACTCGTGGCTGAGGTTGTGCAAAAAGGTGAACTGTATGCCATTGAATTTGAGCGTGGGCGAACCGTTTATCCGCTCAAAAAAATGGGTAAAACCGATCGTCCACAGGGAACGGCCATTACTTTTTATCCGGACCCTGAAATCTTTAAAGAAACAGTCGAGTTTGATTTTAAGTGGGTGGTGAGCTATTTACGACACCAAGCATACCTAACTAAGGGTGTGTATGTGACGGTTTACGACGAACGAACAAAGCAGCGACAAGCGTTCTATTTTGAGGGTGGCATTAAAAGCTACGTAAAAAATCTTAATATCGGCAAAGAGATACTCGGTGACGAAATCTTTTACGTTGAGCGACAGGTTGAAGAGTCTATGATTGAAGTCGCGATTCAATACAACGACACGTATGTCGAGACTGTCCGGCCTTTTGCTAATAACGTCTTAACACCTGACGGTGGTACGCATCTGATTGGGTTCCGCGCTGCCCTTACGCGCGTCATCAATGATTATGCCCGGAAAAGCGGGCTGCTAAAGGAAAAGGAAGAGAATCTCTCAGGTGATGATATCCGTGAAGGATTGACTGCGGTCATCCTGGTAAAACTCCCAGATCCGCAGTTTGAAGGACAGACAAAGAACAAGCTGGGTAACCCTGAAGTACGACGCTATGTAGAGCAGGTGATGAACGAGTACTTCGCTTATTTCCTTGAAGAGAACCCGAACACTGCTAAGAAAATTGTTGGCAAGTCTCTGTTAGCTGCGCGTGCCCGTAAGGCTGCTCGCGCCGCACGCGACAACGTTATTCGTAAGGGCGTGCTTGACGGCGCTAGCCTTCCTGGAAAGCTGGCGGATTGTTCAAGCAAAAATCCCGCAGAATGTGAGCTATATATAGTAGAGGGTGACTCAGCGGGTGGTTCAGCGAAGTCTGGACGCGACAGCCGTACGCAGGCAATTTTGCCGCTGCGCGGTAAGGTGCTTAATACTGAGCGCGCACGCCTTGACCGCATGTATGGCAATAACGAGATTGTTAGCCTGATTAAAGGCATGGGTGTCGGTATTGGTGATCAGTTTGACATCAGTGGCCTCCGATACGACCGAATCATTATCATGACAGATGCCGATGTTGACGGTAGTCATATTGCGACCCTTCTGATGACATTTTTCTTCCGTTATATGCGGGAAGTAGTAGAAAAGGGGCATATTTACTTAGCGAAACCGCCGCTCTTCCTTATTAAGCTGGCGGGCAACCGCCGCGAATACGCCTATAACGAAGAGGAGCTCGATACACGACTTAAGCAGCTCATCGAAGANNCAGCGCTACAAGGGTCTTGGTGAGATGGATGCTATCCAGCTATGGGACACGACAATGAACCCCGAGAACCGCGTATTGACGCAGGTAAAAGTTCAGGATGCCGAGCGTGCAGACGCGATCTTTACAAAGCTTATGGGTGATGAAGTTGCCCTCCGTAAAAACTTTATCCAGACACGAGCAAAAGACGTTAAGTTAGAGGAATTGGATGTCTAGTATGAATGAAGATGAAATGAATACACCGCTTGAGGGCGAAATTGTAGAGCCAGAACAGACGCACTCAAAAACGCTGGAACACCGCACAATTGAAGACGTGATGGAAGATAGTTTCCTGCGTTATTCAATGAGCGTGATTATTGATCGTGCGCTTCCTGATGTTCGCGACGGGCTGAAGCCTGTGCATCGACGCATTCTATATACGATGGGCGAACAGGGGTTACGTCCCGGCGGAAAGTTCAACAAATCGGCGCGTATAGCCGGCGACGTTATGGGCAAGTATCACCCCCACGGTGACTCGAGTATTTATGATGCTATGGTGCGACTAGCTCAGGATTGGGTAATGCGATATCCCCTCGTGCAGGGACAGGGTAACTTTGGTTCCATGGACGGCGACCCGGCTGCGGCGAGTCGTTATACTGAAGCTCGACTGGGTCGCGCCGGCAACGAACTCCTTACCGACCTCGATAAAGAAACTGTTGATTTTCGCGATAATTACGATGGAAGTGAACAGGAGCCGGTTGTACTTCCTGCTCGGTTGCCTAACCTGCTCCTTAACGGTCAGGTGGGTATTGCTGTCGGTATGGCAACGAGCATACCTACGCACAACCTGGGCGAGCTTGTAGATGCGACAGTCCATTTAATTGATAAGCCTGATGCAACCGTCGATGATCTTTTGAAGCATGTAAAGGGCCCTGATTTTCCAACGGGTGCCGTGGTCTATGGTGGCGCGTTGATGCGTCAAGCCTACCAAACTGGTCGGGGTAGCGTCGTGATTCGAGCGGTCGCAAATATTGAAGAAACGAAAAAAGGTCGTCACCAAATCGTCGTCACGGAAATGCCATACGCCGTGAATAAGGCGACACTCATCGAAAAGATAGCCGATCTAGTTAAAGAGAAGAAGCTGACGACTATCAGCGACCTTCGTGACGAGAGTGCGCGCGGTAACGTGCGGATCGTTATCGAGCTAAAGAAGGATGCATATCCAAAGAAAGTTCTTAATCAACTTTACAAGATGACTTCACTCCAGACCGCCTTTCACTATAATATGCTCGCACTGGTAGATGGTATTCAGCCACGTATTCTTGGGCTCCAGGATATTCTGCAGGAATTTATCAAGCATCGCCAGCAAGTCGTACGTCGTCGTACGGAATATGAGTTGCGAAAGGCAAAAGAACGTGCGCATATCCTTGAAGGATATAAAATCGCACTTGATCATATCGATGAAGTGATTAAAACGATTCGCGCAAGTAAGACGCAAGAAGAAGCTGAAGTCGCATTGATTGCGAAGTTCGCATTGAGTGAGATTCAGGCTAAGGCAATTCTTGCCATGCAGCTCCGTCGTTTGACTGGTCTTGAGCGCGAAGCTATCGAAAATGAACTTGCTGAATTGTTGACACTGATAGCGAAGCTTGAGGGAATTCTGGCAGACGAACAAGAAATCCTTTCGATTATTCGGACAGAGCTTGTCGAGATTAAAGAGCGTTACGGCGATGAACGACGTAGTAAAATTATCAACCATGAGCTTGGTAAATTTAGCGACGAAGAGCTTATTCCCGAAGAGGAAACCGTAGTTCTTCTTACAACAGAAAACTATATTAAGCGTACGCTCGTGAGTGATTACCGACGACAGAATCGTGGCGGTAAGGGTAAACGGGGGATGACGACCAAAGAAGAGGACGTTATTGACCAGATTATTCCTGCGAATACGCATGATTGGCTGCTCTTCTTCACGAATAAGGGTCGTGTTTTCCGGCTGAAAGCCTACGAAGTCCCTGCTGCTAGCTTGGCGGCAAAGGGTGTCGCGGCGGTAAACTTGCTCCAATTGCAGCCAGAGGAAAAGATTACCTCAATTATTAACCACGAGAAAGACGCTGGTGATGACGGGTACCTCTTTATGGCTACGACAAAGGGTACGGTAAAGAAGACTCCATTGACGGACTATGCAAATATTCGTACGAACGGCTTGATTACGATTAACTTGGATGATGGCGATGAGCTACGATGGATTAAGCGTACAACAGGGAAGAATGATGTGATTATCTCTACATCAGCAGGGCAGGCAGTGCGCTTTAATGAGTCAGAGACTCGCCCGATGGGACGCGCAGCTCGCGGCGTGCGTGGCGTGCGCCTCCGTCCAAATGACTGGGTAGTAGGTATGGACGTGGTGGTGAGTGACGACCAGACGCTCCTTGTCATTAGCGAAAAAGGCTTTGGCAAAAAGACGAAGGTGGCTAATTTCCCGGGTCATAAGCGCGGCGGAGTCGGCATAAAAGCGGCAGTTGTGACGGCAAAGACTGGTCCGATCATATCTGTACAAACCATCGATCCATCTATGGTTGAAGCATTGCTAGTTTCCAAGAACGGTCAAACTATTCGACTTGGGCTGGATGATATCAAATTATTGGGCCGCACAACCCAGGGTGTGACGATTATGAGGCTCGCCGAGGGTGATGCCGTATCGTCGATTGGGCTCATGGAAGCACCGGCAGCAGTAGAAGACGAGGCCCCTGCAAAGGAAAAGGCCGAATAGTATGCGCATTTCGCCATACCTACTAACTATCATTGTGAGTTGGGTTATTGCGCAAGGTGCTAAATACTTGGTCGTGGCGATTAAGAATCGTAACCTGGCGAACTTTCGACAGCTCTATCTATCAGGGAATATGCCAAGTGCACATAGTGCAACGGTTATGTCGATGGCAACGATTGTCGGCCTCATTAATGGGTTTGACTCAGCGTTGTTCGGCATTGCTCTTATGGTAGCGGCTGTGGTTATGTATGATGCGATTATGGTGCGGCGATCGGTTGGAGAACAGGGGTTAGCTATCCAAGAGCTGATTAAGGCTGCTCAACACAACGACAGGGTAGCTATACCTCGTTCTGCCAAAGGTCACACGCCCATGGAAGTACTGGTCGGAGCGTTTATTGGTGTGCTTATCGGCTGCGTTGTGTTTATTGCTACGAAATAACAGATAAATAGTATTGACCTACCTGGCTGGTTGCGATATGATAGTTGAAGTCTGATTGCGAGTTGGTAGAAATTTGTATCTGTTCGAACGTTAGACTTTTTATGTAATTTAACAATTTGGTTGTGCAATAATCATCGTCAGTCTATTTTGAGTAGAGTTCTGGTAACAGAACATCTTTTATGGAAAACGTACTAACACTCGTGTAGCAATACACTTGGAAGTAGATAACCATTTTTATGGAGAGTTTGATCCTGGCTCAGGATGAACGCTGGCGGCGTGCCTAACACATGCAAGTCGAACGGTACCAGGCTTTCACTGTCCGTTCCTCGCAACTAGTTTCTAGTTGACCCCGAGGAATAGAGAGTGAAAGTGCTGGCGAGTGGCGGACGGCTGAGTAACGCGTGGGAACGTGCCCCAAAGTGAGGAATAAGCACCGGAAACGGTGTCTAATGCCGCATATGATCTTCGGATTAAAGTATTTATACGCTTTGGGAGCGGCCCGCGTCGGATTAGGTTGTTGGTGAGGTAATGGCTCACCAAGCCGACGATCCGTAGCTGGTCTGAGAGGATGACCAGCCAGACTGGAACTGAGACACGGTCCAGACTCCTACGGGAGGCAGCAGTGAGGAATCTTCCACAATGGGGGCAACCCTGATGGAGCAAC
>DIRZ01000001.1 GCA_002421785.1 Candidatus Saccharibacteria bacterium UBA6223
ATAAGTATGTATATAATCATGTACCGATAATAGCATAAATGCTGGTCCTTGTTGTTGTCAGGTGCTTTATACTTACGCTAGTCTATTATTAAGCAAAACCACGGATTCATATATATATAGCGTCAAAACTGAACTATATGCAAAAGAAGTTTTGAATAATTTATAGTATTATCCTTCTGGAATACATCCATTATTCCCAGCCATAGAAAATGTCCTAGGTCTTTATGATCTGGGACATTTTCTATATCTTGTGGGTGTGGGCGATTTGAACTCCCGAATGACTCGGCACTGCCGAGAACATTCGGGGTGAGGATTGCCAGTGGCAGTCCGCAAGGAAACGTTACAAATGAGCTATGCTCATTTGACTGACTTTCGCGCCAGCGGAACGCTGGTCGAATCCCTCCACCCCAGCCAAGATGCTTATGCTTAGAGCTCCATTTCGGAGTTCTTTTCATTTGGTGCTTGTTAATAAAATTATAAATTCTAGAATGAGCATTACGATGAAAAGTATCACACAAGAGTTAGAGTATGGTTGCGGCGTGGCTTGTTTTGCATTTGTCTGCAACATGAGTTTCAAGGACGCAATTACATTTCTCGGGAGAGAATACAGTGTACATACCGGATGGAGGCCGAGCGATTTAACGGCTGAGTTAAATCGATTTGGACTCAGTTATAAGAACTGTTACGTGCGTAAGAGGTCGGAATATGACTTTCCCCTAGGCTCGATTGTACTAATAGAGAAATCTGCGAACTACCCAGTAGGCCATTACTTGACTTTGACCTCCAAGGGATGGATGGATCCGTGGATAAATCTACCTCAAACGAAAGATATTCTTAAAGCAAAATCAGGATTTAGGAAAGAATTACCTGGAAAAGCCATGTACGCATTAGTGCCAATTTCTTCTTGAAACACATCCACTAACCCCAGCCAAGAAAACAGTCGGTCTCATGACCGGCTGTTCTCGTGGCTTGGCCTGAACGCAAAAAACAAGTCAAATGGCTCCGATCGCCCTACTACTTCCACACATAATTATGACAAACGCCCGGTCCATGCGGAGCGGGCGTTTGCTCTACGCACGGAACGGGCGATACTATCCGAAGAGACCGAGCGCCTCAGCCGCGCGATAAGCGGCGAGGAGTCCGATGCCTCCCGTGATGATGGAAGGGAAGAACAGGTCGTCTTCCTTCCTCATGAACTTGCTCTCGATGATCTTCATCGCCAGGAACACAGCCGTGCAACCAAGGGCGACGGCTCCGTAAACCCACCAGGGCTGTCCCAGTTGACCCACAATGACACCTCACTTTGATAGGGGATTACTTAATTTATATTTTACAATGGTGTACTAATTTAGTCAATAGTAATCTTCGCAAAATAAGTCGGGGTATCCCCATGCTCCCCAAGCTCCACCCCATTGATTAATATGTAATAATATATTATAATTACATTACTCTCACGTTACTGCCTACTGTAATTGGCAGCGACCTGTTGAGCTCAGTAAACCTGAGGCGAATGCCTCACGAGCCAAGGAGAAGCACATGCACATCGGCACAGTGGTCAAGTCGGACGACGGAGCGATCCAGGTCGGCATCTTGATCGGCGACGCGCGCCAACCGCTCTACCGGCACAACGGCCGGACCTACGTCGCAGCCCGCCCAGGGCAGTCGTACTCGTTCGTCGTCGACAACAGCACCGGCGGACGCCTGGAGGTCATCACCACCGTCGATGGGCGGAACACGCTCAAGAACGAGCCCGGCGACAGCCAGGCCAACCACGGGCTGGTCATCGGCCCATTCGACAGGTACAACTTCGTCGGTTGGCGACTGGATGACTTCAGGGTCGGCGAGTTCGTGTTCGGCGATCCTGCGAGCAGCGTCGCAGCGCTGACGACCGACGACACATCGAACGTCGGCGTGATCGGGATCGCGGCTTACCGTGAACGCGCAATGACGGTCTACCGTGACGGTGGCAACCTGGGCGGACCGGTGTACAAGGGCGGCGGGGCAACCCGTGGCGGCAGCGTCGGTACGGGCATGGGGACAATCCAGTCCAATTACGTTGGCGCCACTGCGTTCATCCGCAACGGCGATCCGGTCATCATGGCGGTCTACTACGACACCGAGGAAGTCCTTCGGGCACGAGGGATCATCGCACCGGCCGGGCCGAACCCATTCCCTGGCGCCGTTACCGGCTATGGCCGGCTGACTGAGCTCTGACAACATGAGAGAGGGGTGCTACGTTCGCGTAGCACCCCAACTCAAATCACCCCTTTGGTATCATTCGTATTTTCAACAGCATTCGGTCATATGACCGTTTTTTTGTATCAAGTAGGCGCAGACATGCTTGCGCGCATAGTTACTGCCCACCTAGAGAAATCTTTTGCTATAGTAATAATATGCGTACAGTCCTTCCACGGCGAGCAGTACTAATCCCTGATCATGCAGAGAAAGTGTTTAAGGGAATTATTTATGATACCTACCACTGGACACAGGAACTATACGATGGAAGCACAGCTACTTTTGAGATGCTCAAGCGGCCCGACACGGTGAAAGTCATTGCTATTCATGGACAAAAGATTGTCATACTAGAGCAAGAGCAGCCAAATCAAAGCCTGTTCTACGACATTCCTGGCGGTATTCACGATCACGAGGAAGAAGATGAGCTTGTCGCCGCACAACGTGAGCTATTCGAAGAAACCGGCATGAAGTTTAGCGATTGGAAACTTGTAAATATTTACCAGCCCCACAATAAAATAGAGCAGTTTGTATATATTTTCGTAGCTTCGGGCCTAATTAACCAAGTAGAGCAGCGGCTCGATGCAGGAGAGAGGGTAAGCATCAAACTTTTAGAGTTTGACGAAGCAAAGCAGTTACTAGATTCACCAATGGGCCGCTACCTTCCAAAGGAAATAGAAAAGAGCAACAATGTCGAAGACCTCCGTGCGCTACCTGAGTATATATAGCTTTCCAAAGCACAGCTAATTGTCGCGAAATGGCGTATTATCCCAGGCGGCTTTTGCTTGTTTCGGTTTTAACGGTGTGGTCTAATAAACAAAGATGACTAAAGAATATCCTGAGATATACTTTGCCTGCTCGATACGCGGGGGACGCGATGACGCTGATTCATACGCTCAATTAGTGAACCATATAAAGACCCGAGCGACGGTGCTCACCGAAATCTTTGCGGATGGCAAGTTAACTTCCGCTGGAATGAACAAGCCAAATGACGAAATATGGAAGACCGATATTGACTGGATTCGACGTGCAGACGCAGTGATCGCCGAAGTAACCAATCCAAGCCTCGGCGTTGGGTACGAGATTGCAAAAGCCGAAGAATGGGGCAAGCCCGTACTTGCACTGTTTCGCCAGGACGGAACACGCCGGCTTTCTGCTATGATCGACGGCTCGCCACAAACCGAAGTATTCAACTATACCGAGCTCGATGAAGCAATCATCGCGATTAATGGCTTTGTTGTTAAGATTAAAGACTAGACAGTCTTAGCTACTCCGCTTACTTAGGCTCGGCCATGCAGTACGTAATTGACAAATATATCATAATGTGGTAAAATCAATACATAGTAGTTACTTTTATTCAAGGAGTTTTAAATTATGGCAGGTTTAAAAAGTGCAATGGATGTCATTGGCTTAGGCGTAACAGTCGCTTCAGCCGAAAAAAGAAGAGAGCGAGCCGGTAGGGTATTTGAAAAGAATGCTGTGCGACTTGCCTTGCGCGTAGAACGAGGATCAATCGACCCTCTACAAGCGGAGAGCGATTTATCTGACATGGGAACAGAAGCAGATAGGCTCAGGATCGGAAGGTTCGAGGTCCAAGACCACACGGGTGAGGCGCTGGAACGACTTGTTCTTGACGGGGCGATCGATCCAGTCGCGGCAGAAAACATGCTCGATAACTTTGGCATCGCCACCCTCACTACTGCGTCTAGCCTAAAGACTACCGACAGACGATAGAACCGCTTCCCGATTCCGCTCAAGGAACGATCGGCCTAATTCGTGTTGCCAATACTGCCACGATTCGGCATACTTATAAGCGTCAACTAGTTTTTCATAACAACTATTTGCCGCTGAGGATAACCCCAGTATGTTTGAGTCCGAACAAAACATTAGAGGTGAAGTCCAGCTATGGGTACGCAAGGCTCTTGGTTTGTTGACGACGTTGGCGGTTGCTATACCATCGACGTACGTAGAAGAGGTGAAACATGTTGCAGATGATACAAAAAATGTATCGTTTTTACTTGCACATAATGTTAAATCATTTGTTAACCCCCAAACGCCACCAGATTTTGAATCGTTCAGCGCTAAAGAAGCCGTAGATATGACTCAAGAAATGTTTCACGTTACTGATGGTTTGTACGCTGATAGTCTCGACGGTGCGACGTGGTTCGCTACGGTTTGGCACCATAGTCGCGTCCTAGACATGCTGAACATTGCTGCCTTAACGCAAGACGAAACCGACACCCATTACACCGACCTGCGCGACAAGGCAGAGGACGCCCTTGGGTACTACATGGACGACAATGCAGGCGATTTTCCTCCTGGTTACAATCCACATTACACTATTTTTGGCACGACGGACATAGAGCGCTTTGTCGATGACAACTTATGGCTGGCCCAGCACTATATGGATCGATATACCGAAACTCGCGAAGACACCTATATCAACAAGTCGAGAATAGCTGTAGACGTCGCGCTACATGAGCAAGAAGCTGATGGTGGAGTATTTTGGAAATCACAATTCGCCGATGAGCAAAATCAGGATAGGGTAGTGGTTTCGAACGCAACAGCTATCCCTCCGCTCGTTGACATGTATCTTGGCGGTTACGCGAACGATGAGTATATTGATTCTGCCGAGAGAATATACGAATGGTTGCAGCAACTAAAGGATCCTAAAACGGGTCTTTATTTTGATAAGTTTTGGTCGAATGGCGAGATTGACGAGACATTTCATACCTATGTCCAGGGCAAGATGATAGAGGCAACAATTGCACTAAACAAGATAGACCCAGCTAGGTACCCATTGAGTACGGCCGTAGAGCTTGCCAATGCAAGTCTGGACTACTTTGGCAGAAGTGGTTATGGTGATGCGGCATTTGATTCAATATACTTCCAATCTGTTATGTCGCTCGCGAGTATTGTTCATGATGCTGATTTGGCTCGAAAGGTGAGCAACGGAATTGATAGCGCGAGAGGATTAGCATATCGTTCGAACAACGTGTCCCGAGTGGCGGGCGCAGCCTCGCTTGCGCTGCTTGACGAAATGGAGCTCGCGGAATGGTTCAAGCTACGATAGGCCAACCCGCTGATTGGTGGCCAATCATGATATCGCACCACGACTGACCACCGCATTCATTGAATAGCCCTAGTGCTTACGCTATACTACAGACAAACCCTAGCAAGCAAAAGCGCCTCAATGTTCAGTAAAAAGCAATCACAACGTGCGTTCACCATTGTCGAGCTACTCGTAGTGATTGTCGTAATCGCCGTGCTGGCTGTTATCACAATTGTGGCGTACAACGGCATTCAAAACCGCGCAACCGTGAGCTTGCTTACCGCCAAATTGTCTATGACCGCCAAGGCACTCGAAGCGGACCGTGCGGTAAACAACATATACCCAAGCTCGCTCGCAACGGCCAATAACGGAGCGGGAATTGCCACCGACCAGGGAGTTACGCTAGATTATACCTACGACAATTCGGGTACAGAACCGGTATTTTGCTTAACCGCATACAACAATAGGGCATCCTACACCATAAGAAGTGGCTCAGCTAGTGCGACTGAAGGTGCGTGCGCCGGATCGACGGCGGGCGGACTCTATGTACCGCTCACCAATCTTGTATCGAATGGCGATTTTAGCGGCGGAGCGGCAGATTGGCCAACGAGTAATTCGGGTCCAGTAGCTGTCGTCGACGGTGCAGCAGTATTCACGCCGATAGGAAGCCCCGCATCAACGACGACTAGCCATCATATCTACAAGAGTGTTCCACTAGTAACGGGACAGGTATACTACCTGCGCGCAGACGTATATGGGAGCGCACGCATGTCGCTTACATCCTACACATACCCAAGCAATGCTGCGAATACATGGGGTAGCTATAGCGCACGGCAAGTCGCGACCGTCACAGCATCGCGGGCCTTTGGCGTACGCAGCACCCTTGCAAGTGCATGGACAGAGGTCAGATGCAAGAACCTTTTGATAATCAACCTGACGACAGCTTTTGGCGCAGGCAATGAGCCTACCGCCGCACAGATGGATGCAATCATGCAACAATTTCCTGACAGATGGTTTAATGGTAGCGTATCGGCAAAACTTTGATCCCAGCAAGATTCTTCGAACGATTTTACCAGAGTAGGATAACCGCTAGTGATACACATAGCTACCTGGGGCCAGTGACCCATGCAACTACAATATATTGTTGAAATAATTCAACGGACTGTGTTGTACTACATATAATGATACCTACGAAGATATTGTATGCCATACACTAATTCTGAAGACACCGACGAATCAATCGTCACGCGCACGGTAGCGGGTGATATTGACGCCTACGCCGAAATCGTACAGCGCTACGAAGCGAAACTGCACCGTTACGTCACCTACCTATGCCACAATCGCACGATGGCAGATGACGTCGTACAGGATACACTGATTAAAGCCTACCAGAACTTGAACGGGTTCAACCCGCACTATAAGTTCTCGTCGTGGATATACCGTATCGCGCATAACGAAACGATGAACGCCATCAAAAAGATTCGCTATACAACAGACGACATCGACGAACTACCAGACCAGCACTACGACCAGGGTGTCGAAGAGCTCATCGATAGCGATATACTGAAACAGCATGTCCGCGGCTGCCTGGACAAGCTGGACCCCAAGTATCGTGAAGTCGTGCAACTCATCTATTTTGAGCACATGAAATATGACGAAGCCAGTGATGTGCTACGCGTACCGACGTCCACAATCGGCGTGTGGCTGTCGCGGGCAAAGGCACAACTAAAGGAACTGTGTAGGCAGCAAGGAGTAAAGCGATGAAAAAGCAAGCGACGACAACCAGCAGCCCCATCGGCAGGAGCGTGATGGATCAGATTAAGAGTGGCAAAGTACACATGAAACCACGCGCGTACTATTGGCTTCTGAGTCTCGTTACTATTAGCGCAGTCGTTCTGGCCGGAATCACCATGACATACCTTTCGAGTATCGTGTTCTTTTGGCTGCGTGTCGTGACTGCAGACACGATGGCCTATGGCGCCCGAGCAAACCTGAATGATGCAATCGCATCGTTTCCATGGTGGGCCCTCATTGCCGCAGCCATCTTGCTCTACGTCGCTGTTTCGCTCGTTCGCAAACAAGGGCGCATGTACAAACACAAAACCAGCAGCATCGTTGCGGTGATTGTGGCGGGCGCGATTGTCCTCGGTTTTGTGCTGTCGCTCCTCAACATTGGCAACTCACACACACCAAATACCTTCAACAAACCAACCCCAGGCCAGGGGTGGCAGCGGAATCGTTGAAATAATTTTGCCCTCCTAGCTGTATCACACATGCAAACATAACGAATAAGGAGATTTGCATTATGAAGAAATTACTGACACTAGGAATCGCGACGCTCGCGGTGGCTGGCATCGCCGGCGCAAGCAGCCTGACGGTTTCCGCACTGAACAGCCCAGCCAACAGCATCAGCGCTCGCATGGGCGCAGGGCAGGGGAATGGTCGCCAATCGTCACTTGAATCACGAGCCGCCGTGCTCGGGATGAGTGCAGCTGACCTAGAAAAAGCCCTTGAAACCAAAACCATGTCACAGATTGCTGTTGAGCGTGGACTCACCGAGGAAACGTTCCGGGCAAAAATGACCGAAGCAGCCAAAGCTAGGTGGGAAGCACGCGGGCTCAGTAGCGAAGAAATCGCCACGCGAATCGCTGAGCGTGAAGCACGCCACACTGCCAACGCAGCCGATCACGAGTTCGGCAGCGGTGACGGCAACCATCAGGGTGGTTACGGTCGAAACCGTTAACCAAACCCTTGTACCTAAAAACCCTCTCACTAGCTGAGAGGGTTTTTGATAACCGCTCGCTACTCCATCTGCGAACTAATCTGAGCGAAGACGACAAACAGGCTCGTAAATACAACCGTCATCGCAATCGGCGCAGCCATCGACAACCAGTTTCGTCTACCAGGACGATAGGCACGTAGCGTGAGGGAGTTCGTCACGACAGATATCGAACTGAGCGCCATCGCTAGCCCTGCCAGCCCGCCGGCGCTCGGAGCAGTCCTGATGTTGCCGTCGACCATAACTGTAGCCATTAACTCACGGCTCTTGAGGCGCGTAGAACTCTCGTCGAAGTAGCCTGTACTAAGCACCGGCACCAAGACAGAGTAAAGTGACTTTCAACCCTATTTACGGTAAAATAGTAATATGGGAAGAGTTTTCTACAAAGCAGCAGCCATACTCGTACTCGCATTATTAAATGTGATGTCGTTAGGGATGCATGCGGCAGCGGCCCTTCCGGTAAGCGCCAGGCATCCACAGAACACCCCTCATCATGCGGCGCCCGCTAGCTGTTCCGTATTATACTCAGTTGCACCTACCGATGAAGTGGCTATTAAAGTGACAGATGAAGACGAGGATGACGAGCCCCAACCTCCGTATCATGCTCGAATCCAGAATTCCCCTCTCTTGGCGCTTCTTATTCGACATAATCAAGAGGCGCGATTTGCCAGCGCTCGAAATCCGCCGCCTAACAGCACACCCGCCTACATCAAACTGGCAGTATTCCGCACCTGAAATTCGCTATTTTCGATAACGGTAAATAGTTTATTAAGGAGTGGGTATGAATAATAAGAACAAACGGGTACTTATCGTATCAGTAGTTGCAACATTACTCATTGTAGGAGTTGCGGTTTTCGTGCTACGCGACTGGTTATTTAGAGGGGTATCAGAACAGTTCGTACGCGAAACGACGCAGGTAGATCGGTCTTCCGACACCTACAAGCAGTACGCGTTGATGACAGGTGAGATGTACGATCGTATGTTTATCGCCAATATGATTACCCATCACCAAGGCGCAGTCGATATGGCAAAGATGGCGCTTGAGAATGCCAAACACCAAGAGCTAAAAGACCTGGCAGAGGCCATTATTCTAGCCCAAGAGAAAGAAATTACAAGCATGACGGCATGGCAAAAAAAGTGGGGCTATCCATCCACCGAGGGTGATACTATGATGGATCATAGCTCGATGGGCATGATGCACAGCATGGACAGTATGAATGCCGAGCTTGCGGGTAGGACGGGCGATACTTTCGACAAAGCATTCCTCGAACAGATGATTACACATCACCAATCTGCTATCGATATGGCCGCCCCCGGTGAAAAGAACGCCGAACACCAAGAGCTAAAAGATCTAACCAACGTTATTGTCACCAATCAAACAAAAGAAATTCAGCAAATGAAGAAATGGCAAAAGGAATGGGGGTATAAGAACTAAGCCCTTGTTATTCGTACAGACAATACGGGTTTAGTACTGTCGTAATGTAACTGTTCGGACTACAGTAGTAAAAGGAGAAAGATGCGGAAGATAGCAATAATGATAATCGTCGTAGTGACATTTGGCGGGGTTGTCTCAGGCGTGTGGTTATTGCAAAATCAATCGCCTTCGTCACCTGAGGCGATACCCTCGTTAATTAATGGTAGTAAAAGGGTAATTAATCCAGATGAGCATAGCTATACTGACATAGATTTTGCACAGAAAATGATTGTTCATGATCAGCAGGGCATCCAGATGGCAGATATAGCAACGCGGAACGCAGCGAATGAAGAGGTGCGCATCCTCGCAATGCGTATAAGCGAAGGGTTATCCCGCGACACCGATCAATACGCGAGCTGGTTAAAAGAATGGGACGAAAAGTATTTTAATCTTTCAGATTTCCCCGAAATGGATGGCCACGATATGTATCCGACTTTTTCCGGTATGGCAAGTTACGAGCAGATGAGCGTACTTGCAACCGCATCTGGTAATGAGGCGGCCAAGCTGTTCTTGCAGATGGCTATAGTCCATCATGAGGGAGCTGCTGAAATGGCTAATAGTGTAGCATTTGAAAGTTTGCAGTTTGGTCAGATGGTCGATTTAAAGGCCAGTACACTTAGGCGACAGGCGGAAGAGATCCAGACGATGAAGCAGCTGCAAGCTAATATAGAATAAGAAAGGTCATATGAAGAATAAGATCTTAATTACAATCATGGTCGTGCTTGCACTGGCGGCAAGTGTTATTTGGTATCTAGTAGCGACGCCCGACCAACAGCAGGTTGAGACAGCGCAGCTTGGCACGCCCTCCGCGACAAAACAAGAACCAGCCGTAAACAATAGTACATACGCTAGCTTAGAGGGAGACGCACTTGATGAGGCGTACATTGCAGATATGCTTGCTCATCACGAGGCAGCGCTCAACATGGCGGAGCAGGCTCAAGCGGTAACGGCGCATAACGAGATTCGCACGCTCGCAGGCAATATCATTCAGACCCAAAGCCAAGAGATGATGAACATGCGGACATGGCAAGTAGAATGGGGCTACGAAGCCACCACTAGTGGTGGACATATGAGTCACGGGGGCGGTGGTGCCGATATGGCCGGCGACATGGTCGAAATGCAGAATAAATTGCGAGATTTGACAGGAGAAGCTTACGATAAGGAGTTCTTGATACAGATGATTATCCACCATGAGCAGGCCGTTGAAATGTCGCGCTACGTAGCGACCAAGGCGCTACATCCAGAGCTCAAAGACCTTGCAAGCGCAGTTATAAGCGCCCAAACAGCAGAAATAAACCAGATGAAGCAGTGGCAAAAAGATTGGGGATATTAAGCCTTACCATCTCTTGCGGATGACTTCTCGAAATCTCGGACAACCTGAAATACAAGGCACGGTACCAAAACGATACCTAGTAGCCACCACCATAATGCAAAATAACCAATTTCCATACTAGTTCCTACGACAAGGCCATGTATGAATATCGCAACCATGGCGATAGCTTGTGACACGCCGATATATGGCCACACACCGCGGGCAGTGAGCTGACGTCGAAAACGTCGGAAAACAGGGTAAAGCAAGAATGTCGCAAGTGCGGCCATCGCAAGTGCTATTGCCCAAGCACGAAGCGGCCCGACATAGCTCACATAGCTTTCCGGAGGAAGTAGCCCCGTGTCAAGAAAGCGCTGCGTGAGAAAAATACCAGGGTGTAGTATGATAAGCGAAAGGACAACTCGCCCCGTCCATCGAGAGAATCGTGCGTTACTTCTCGCGCCGAATCTCACAGTAGTCGCTGTGACGCATTGCACCCACATCGTCACCCACGCAAGAATGCCGAGAATTGGGAAAAACTGATACAATGAACTAATTTCGCTCGATGATGTCAGCAGCCAGAGGGAAATACTGATGGCATAGACACCCCCGAGTAAAACCCAGTGCGAGTAATGTTTTGTGAAGTATTGTGCCATATGACTAATTATACCGAAGAAAGGAGTATAACGTTATGAATAGGAAAACAGTCGCATTATTAGCAACCATCTTAATACTGAGCATAGCTATAGTAATTGGGGTCAGTGCCGGATTAAATCGTCAAGACCAAGAAACCACCCAGCAGGATGCACCGCAACCAACAAAGACGTTCACCGCAGAGGAAGTTGCCAGTCACAACTCAAAGAACGACTGCTGGACAATCATATCCGGCCAAGTATACGATCTGACCGAGTACATAAATCGCCACCCCGGGAGTGATGAGATTCTTCGTGCCTGCGGAGCCGAGGCTACTACTCTTTTCGATGCCAGGCAGACGACAGATGGTAAGCCTGTCGGTTCCGGTGCGCCACATAGCCAAGCGGCTCGCGAGCAACTAGACCGACTTAAGATCGGGACACTAATAACTAATTAGATCGGTTTATTCGCGTAGAAATTTCTAGAACGCCACGTGGTTGACATGACAATACGTAACAAATACTGTCGTATTGGCATACCACTTGTAGCGCTGAAGCAATGAATCCAGGCTCTGTCTTTTATGTGGCAGAGCTAACTACTCATGCGTCAAATAAAAAAATTACGAGAGCTCGATGATTTTATCATTTAAGTCCAATAACAAAAACCCATCATCTTTCGTGCGCGATTACTTCTGCTTGGTCCGGCGTTCTTGGCTGATATTGCGTATGATGATCAAAGGAACGTCATTCCCAGGGAGATATATCTCGATATCGATAGCGTACTGCCAGTGAATCAGTTAAGTGCAGCGAATTATACAGATGAATTCCTGCAAGCCATCCTAGAAAATATTCGTACACAACTCATTGGCTTACACCCCATAAGTGGCAGGGTAAAGATAGAGACAAGGATATACCAGCGCCACACCTTAAACCCGAAACAGTGGTAGGGCTACTCGTTAAGGTTAAGCCGTCAGAATGGCACGACCTCAAAACAGATGCAATTGACTTTGAAAGCGATTTTCTATGGTTTGACGATGATCTTTGGCCGCAAGAACTGAAGGTACTTGAGAAGCACGAAGCAATCGAATAGCCTATCATTGTCGACCTCAATAAAGACCCTGATATTCTACAAAAACTTACCCAAGTCATTAAGAGCTCATAGGCATCTAGTCTAATTCCACTTATATAGTCTGAGCAAACTTCTCATTTTACGGGCAAGGTTACTTCAGCTAACTTACCAAACCACGTCAGGAGCCGTGGTTTGGTAATAATATATACGGCTAAGAGCACTAGGATCTAGCCTATCTCAAGCTAATCAGCAACTACGAAACTCGCGTCGATAAAGTGCATAGTATCTAATGCGGTGTCAGTTTTTGGCAACGTATATACAATCGCATTGTTTCCAAAGAAGCCCTTGATGGTGTCGCCATCTTTCTTAAAAAGTTTGGCCTCTTTCATCATTTCGGCTTCGTTGCTACCGATATAAACAGGGTAATAGGTGCTGTTACCAATTTTCGCCGACGATGTCGACTCAATCTTACCAGCCAGCTTTTCTGGTGTAGCGTTTTGGGTGAAGTAAAACAGCTTCGTGCTGCCATTCTCCTCTGCAACAACCTGCAAACGAGCGGCCGTATTCAACTCAGCAAATACGCTAGGTGACAAGAAGTGGTATGAGTCAGCAAGTGTCCCAGTTGGCTTCAGTATACCGACCACTGTCACATTTTTTGCGCCAAAAAAGCTCGACAATACATCACCAACGTTCTTAAATAGCCCCTCTTCTTGCATCATTTTTGCTTCATCACTGCCAATAACCACGCCTCGATTAGACATATCAGCGGAGCCACTACCTATGGCAAAATCGGCTGGCAATGTATTCACAGCGGCAAACAACTTTGGTGTACCGCCGTCAGCAAAAGCTACGGCATTATCTACACTAGCAAAGGTTTTGTTGATCAATTTGACACTCTCTTGAGAAACAAGGACGCCCCCCGCCATAGCTGTCTGCGATTCCATTTGAGAGCTAAGTTTAGCGAACGATACGAACAAACCGATAAATAACACGCCAATCGCGATAGGAGTTACCGTTGATACCCAGTTACGTTTTCCGGGGCGATAGCCGCGAAGCGTCAGCGAGTTTGTCACAACAGAGATTGAACTGAGCGCCATCGCAAGGCCAGCAAGTTCTGGCCGCAGTACCAACCCAGCAAACGCGAAGACGCGTGCTGCGATAGGTATACCGGCCACGTTATAAAACAAAGCAAAGAACATGTTTTGACGTATTTTACTGACAGTAGCTTTAGAAATGCGGATTGCTTCAACCACATCGCGCATATCGTTCTTAATGATAACGATACCGCCCGTTTCCATGGCAACATCTGTTCCACTGCCCATCGCAATACCCAGATCTGCCTGAGCGAGAGCTGGCGCGTCATTGATGCCGTCTCCAACCATGGCGACAACTTTACCCGAATCTTGGATGCGCTGAACATTCGAAGCCTTGTCTTCAGGTAACACTTCTGCAAGAACATTTGTAATGCCAACCTGAGCAGCAATCGCTCGGGCGGTTCGTTCATTGTCGCCAGTAATCATCCACGTTTCAATGCCACGTGCATGCAGTGCGTCAATTGCTTCTTTAGATGTAGCCTTTACGGTATCGGCGACGGCAATAACTCCAACGATTTCGGTTTCAGTCGATAAAATCATCGCGGTCTTACCACCAGCTTCTAGGCGCTCAATCTTCTTTTCGAGTCGCTCTAGTTGTATGCCGAGTTTTTCAACAATCAACCGACGGTTTCCAAAGTAATATACCCTGCCATCGACACTCGCCTTAACGCCATGCCCTGGAATCGCTTCAAAGCCATTAATTTCTTGCAGCTTCACACCCTCTTCGTCGGCATAATGATAGATCGCCTCCGCAAGTGGGTGTTCGCTCTCACGCTCAATACTCGCTGCGATTTGCAGAACGTCATCTTCGTCATATGCTCCAAGGGCAACGATGTCGGTAACTTCAGGCTTGCCGTTGGTAAGCGTCCCTGTTTTATCAAATACGATTGCATTGACTTTACAGGCGATTTCTAATGGCTCGCCACCTTTAATAAGAATTCCGTGTTCAGCCGCTTTACCAGTTCCTACCATCAGTGCGGTCGGTGTCGCGAGACCAAGCGCGCATGGGCAGGCGATCACGATAACGGCCGTAAAGGCCATTACAGAGAAGGCTAAGCCCGCTCCTAAGATAAAGAACCAGACGAGGAATGTAATGAACGCTATCCCAATAACCGCTGGTACGAACCATGAAGAAATTCTGTCGGCGAAAGCCTGAATAGGTGCTTTCGATCCTTGGGCGTTTTCGATAAGACGGATAATTTGAGACAGTGTCGTTTCGCTACCGACGCGCGTGGCGGTGAATTCAAAACTGCCCGTCTTATTGATAGTTGCTCCGACGACAGTAGCTCCGACGGTCTTTTCTACCGGCAAGCTTTCGCCGGTGATCATAGACTCGTCAAGCGCGGATGATCCTTTGCTTATCACACCGTCGACAGGAACCTTTTCACCAGGCCGAACTAAGATAGTATCGCCATTGGCGACCTGTTCGATCGGGATGTCTAATGTTTCGTCACCGCGTATAACACGTGCTGTTTTCGCCTGGAGGCCCATCAGTTTTTTAATGGCATCTGAGGTTTTATTTTTTGCCCGTGCTTCAAGCCACTTACCTAAGATCACGAAGGTAATCAAGAAAGCAGCGGTCTCAAAGTAGAGTTCTGGAATTTTTAAACCATTCAGCCCAATTAACGACTGGTTTGAGATAGCAAATATCAGATAGTACACGATGCTATACAGGAACGCCGTAGACGTACCAATAGCTATCAAGCTATCCATATTGAACGTTTTCATCTTCATACCCGACCACATGCCCTTATAGAAGCCTGCTCCGATAATGAATTGGACAGGAAGCGTGAGTATCAATGACACAATACCGAAGTACGGCGGAAGTATCTTACCGCCTGGCATGAATGGGAAAAAGTCGAGTAGCATAAAGTACAGCATAGGCAAGCTGAGTCCAAGGCTGACGAGGAACCTGTTACGCAAGCTAGTAATTGCTTTAGCTCGATTAGCTTTCTCATTCACTTCGGCTTCTTCATTATCAAGCGCCTCTGCGCGGTAACCAGCCCGCTTCACTGCCTTTAGCAGATCAGTCGTCTCCACGTTACCGTTCGTATTAACAAGCGCCTTCTCTGCAGAAAAGTTTACATTGGCCTTCTCGACACCCGGCACTTTTGAGAGTTGTTTTTCGATTAACCCAGCACACGAAGAACAATGCATGCCATAAATTGCAAGACGCGTCGTCGCAGCTTGTTTGCTAGATACCATCTCAGCATCATTGTTGCGTACAGGAGACGCGATGCTCTCAGTCTTGTTTTTGGGAACAAACACAGATGACAATGCCTGCACGATACTGGTTGCGGTCACTGCTTGGTTGGCAGATGCATAATCATTTATATTATGATCTTTTCCGTCAACAGTAATCGACTTCGTGTCGCTCATTGTACCAGTAAAGGTCGGTCGGCCATTTGCATCGATACTTACGCTACCGTCGGCTACGGTCTGAAGCTCGACTCGAACGTGCTGCACCATACTAGGACTGTCAGTTTCTTTAGCATTTTTGGCTGTCTTGATAACGGCCTTTTCCTTGTCAGTCCCATCGACAAAGGTTGCATCGTATCCAGCAGATTTTACAGCAGTCAGTATCTCTTGTTCGCCTACTGCTTCCGTATCGAATGTGACCGTTCCACCTTTCTTGGGTTCGGATATTTCAAAGTCCTTAATCCCTGGCAAGTCTTCAAACTCCGAGCCAATAAGTTTTTCGCAGGAGCTACAATGCATACCTGGAATTGATAGTTCGATTGTTTTGATCATCGTTTTTCCTCGGCGCGGTAATCACTGTCTGCAAGTACCGCATTAATCTCGTTAGTGGTGATTGGCCGTGCGGCATGTACAAGCGCTATCTTTGTTTCAAGATCGACAGAGGCGTCAAGTACGCCTTCAATCTTTTTGATACGTTTAGCAGATAATTTCGTACAAGCCTCACAATGCATGCCGTTTATAGTAAATGTCTGGTCGCTCATAGTTCCTCCTTCATTATGTCGTTACCGTTATAGACCCACGTGGAATACCCATAGCACAGGCAATGGTGTACGTGCCGGGCTTGGTAGCGGTAAATGTTAGCTCTAACTTTTTACCCTTACGCAAGTACTGCGGTGTGTCATCAAGTCCAATGATCATGATCGTACTCATACACCCCGAACCATTATCTTGAACGTCAACAACGAGCGTCGTCTTTTGTCCAACTTTTGCGGTAAATGTGCTTGGCACAATATCGGACTTCAATTTATATGTGGTGTTAAGGATGACCGATCCTTCTGATGAAGCGGCCTTTTTAGACGTCGACGCAGATGTGGTTTTTGGTATCAGATCGTCCAAAGACAGTTTGATACCAGCAAGGTTGAAGCCGTTCGAGAAATTAAGCAAGGCCATCGCTATGACAACGACACCGACTATTCGGAAGAACCGTTGCGCAAACGCACCCTTGACTACCGAAGTGAGGCCGCCCAGGCTTAAAAGTCCAGGTGCAGTACCGATTGCAAATGCACCCATAATTATCGCAGCCTCAATCGGGTTACCGGTGCTTACAGCAAGAAGCTGCATCGCTTGCGTGAAACCGCACGGTAAAAAGAATGTTGCCGCGCCCATCATGAACGCATTTTTATGACTGTATTCTCGCTCCTTACGCGAGGAGATGCCAAGTCTTTTTGCAATGCCACTTGGTAGCGTTAGGCCCTTAGTAATCCGCGGGAACAGCTCCGTTAACTGCAACCCGAGCACGAGCATGACGGCCCCAACCGCAATCGTTAGAAAACCAAGCAACGTCCCCTTGAGGGCAAACGCCGACCCAATCGCTCCTATGACTGCCCCTAGCACGATAAACGATAGTATTCGTCCAAGGTTAAAGAATAGGTGCGGTTTAAATTTTTCAAATGGCGTTTGTGTTGGATGGTTTTCTGCGTACTTTGACGCGACACTGAGTACTAATCCGCCGATTAGCGCCATGCACGTTGAGAATCCAGCGGTCAAACCAATAATCAGCGCCATGGCTCCATTACTACCACCGCCACTCGTGGCTGAAGAGAGTATTTTATCCAGTCCTAAGACCTGAAATAGAAAGACCAGCCCAGTAACGACAAAGAGGCCTATAAGGAAGTCTTTCCATATACGCTCGTTTCGGGTGAGCAGTGGCTTCTTTCCATCTTCCTCCCCGACTTCATACCCCGCAGCCTCGACTGCATTTACGATTTGATCGTAATCGATCTTACTATTACTGGCAATCGTCGCAGAGTTAGTCTTCAGGCTTGCAGTTGCAGAGGTTACGCCGGGGATTGATTCTAATTCGCTCGCAATTAACAGTTCACAAGAGGCACAGTGCATGCCTTTTATAGGGACTGTCCGTTCTTGAGCACGAGCTGTTTCATTATCGTTTGGGTGTTGCATGTTTCGGTCCTTTCGGGATTTCTTATTTTTTGTCATGGCTTGCTCCCATTCCAACCATCATTAACACCATCATGATGATGCAAAAAAGCGGGGCTAGTACGAATAGGTACTTTGTATCGGTAAAGTAGGTGATGGCAAGCATCGCGACTACGCCGATAATCATCCATAGCATGTGCTTCTTGTGGTTCATGGTCTATGCCTCATCCCAAACATAGCGCTCAGGATAGTCATCAAAGTGCTTTTGACATGGACTTGAGCAAAAATAGTACGTGCTCCCGCGATATTCACTCCGGTGCTTGCACTTTTCCTCGATTATATCCATCCCGCACACCACGTCGACGTTGGCGTGTTTACTAGTCGTATCAAAGACAGTGTCGTCTTGTAAAAATTCCATATTAAACTCCTTTGTTCTATTAGATAACTAACAAAGAAGGATGGCTTAAATTCTGAGATTGACCGTCAGTATGACTATATCTGGCGGGACGAAAGACGATGACTCTATAAGATTAACCTTGGGCTTTTCGGGGTCAACTGGCGTTTTTAGGAAGGCCACAAAATACGGGGCCTCTGGTGGAGTCGGTTCATCCTTGTCTTCGTTTTCAAGTTGCTTAGTGTCCTTATTGATCGGAGCCGTAGGAGTTTGGTGGCGTTCTAAGCAGTTAGCGATATCTACCTTTGCATGTCCCATGTCATCCATGGTCTGCGTGGCCGAAACAGTAGTTGCTGAAAAGGTGGGCGCCAAAAGGCTAGCGACAACTGCGCTCGAGAGGAGGATTCGTTTAATTATCAGTGATATATTCATGAATCTATGTTCCTGCAGATAATATACAGCATAGAGAAGATATATTCAATAGTACGCATGTATTAATTTATTATGCTATACTATTTACATGAGCTCAGAACTGTTATCAATAGAGGAAGAAGTCTTCAAAGTACTCGCCAACCAAAAGCGGCTTGAGATTATATTGCTGCTCGAAAACCGCGAGCTGAACGTCACTCAGATGGCGCAGATGCTCGGCTTGCGCCAGTCTAACCTTTCCCAACACCTTACCCTGCTGCGACAGCAAAAACTTGTTTCGGTGCGCAAAAATGGCCGTGAATCATATTATAAGCTCACCGACCAATCAATCGCAAAGGCTATCCGGACGATTCATGAAGTATTGCGCACCCAACACAGGATAATGCTGCCACTCGATAGTAAGTCACTATTCCCGATTGTCACAGACCCAGTTTGCGGCATGCGCTTCAGTGCATCGCGGTCGATAGAGCATTTAACTGACAGTGAGGGCGTGACTCATTATTTTTGCGCATCAGGCTGCAAACAGATGTATGAAATGACTAACCTCTCACCAGTGAATACATAGGGAATAAATAATGCACCAGCACGACCATACTCAATACGGCGAACATACAAATCATAACAAGCACCAAGGGCATAGCCCCGGTCTTTTCAGGCGCAAGTTTTGGGTTGCGCTTACGTTGACAATCCCGACATTACTTTTTTCACCTGCAGTCCAGCAATGGATCAACATCAACTGGTCATTTAACGGCAGCGATTATATACCCGCAGTTCTCGGAACAGCTATATTTATATACGGTGGGATTATTTTTCTAAAAGGTGCCTGGACTGAGCTAGCAATAAAACGTCCGGGCATGATGACTCTTATCTCCATGGCGATAAGCGTGGCATTTGCCTATAGTGTGGCAGTGACATTCCGGCTGGTTGATGGAATGGATTTCTGGTGGGAGCTGGCGACATTGGTCACCATTATGCTCCTTGGGCACTGGTTAGAAATGGCCTCTGTTCAAAATGCACAAGGCGCTCTTGGGGAACTCGCCAAGCTTTTGCCTGATGAGGCTGAGGTGATTCATGGCGATGAAATTATGAAGATGCCAGTAGGCGAATTGGCTATCGGCAATCTCGTACTAGTCAGGCCCGGCTCGCAAGTTCCGGTTGATGGAGAAATTATTAAAGGTAAATCTGATATTAATGAATCCATGCTCACCGGTGAATCAAACCCAGTCACAAAAAACATTGGCGCAGCGGTGATTGGCGGGACTATAAACGGTAGCGGCGCACTGACGGTTAAGGTATTGAAAATAGGTTCAGATACGACACTTGCTGGAATTATGAAGCTAGTCACCGATGCGCAGGCTAGCAAATCAAGCACGCAAATCCTTGCCGATAAAGCAGCTGGCTACCTAACCTATCTTGCACTAGCTGCGGCGCTCACCACCTGGCTCGTGTGGTGGGCTGTTGGGGCAGAACCGGCATACATATTAGAGCGCGTCGTCACCGTGCTTGTCGTAGCTTGCCCTCATGCACTTGGCCTCGCGGTTCCGCTCGTTACTGCCATATCTACCACGCTTGCAGCAAAAAACGGCCTATTGGTTCGACAGCGCATGGCGCTCGAATCAGCTCGTAACATCGACGTAGTATTATTTGACAAGACAGGTACGCTTACCCAGGGAAAGCAGGGCGTTGCAGATGTGTTCGCTACTGATACTGCTCGAGTCCTAAGTATCGCTGCCGCACTTGAGCACGACTCTGAACATCCCATTGCCCGAGCTATCGTTGAGTATGTATCGAATCAAAGTCTGCCAAGCATTCCGGTTACAGATTTTTCCGCACTATCTGGCCGTGGTGTCCGCGGCAAAATCAATGATACATTTGTGTATGCGGGAGGACCTCGGATACTAGAAGAGTTAAGTGCGATAGTTCCCACTGACATACAGTCGGCCGCTGACGTCGCCTCTGCTGATGGCAAAACTGTCATTTATATTATCGAGGACACGAAAGCAATCGGAGCAATCATGCTGACAGACATTATCCGGGACGAATCCCGAGAAGCAGTTGCAACGCTACAATCGATGAACAAACGCGTCGCGATGTTGACCGGTGATAACGAAGGCGTAGCAAAATGGGTAGCAAATGAATTAGGAATTACAGAATATTTTGCCAATGTCCTACCTGAGAATAAAGCAGCTACAGTCAAACAACTCCAGCAAGATGGAAGCACGGTCGCAATGGTAGGAGATGGCGTCAATGACGCGCCCGCGCTGGTACAGGCAGACGTTGGCATAGCAATTGGGGCCGGTACGGATGTTGCCATTGAGTCCGCTGGAATTGTGCTGATGAGTAGTGATCCTCGCGGTGTTGCAAAAACGGTCAAACTGTCTAGATCTACGTATCGAAAAATGCTCCAGAACCTCGCATGGGCAACTGGCTACAATGTTGTCGCCATACCCCTAGCGGCAGGCGTTGCCTCTGGGCTCGGCGTTATATTATCGCCTGCCGTCGGAGCAATCCTTATGTCGCTATCGACCATTATCGTCGCTGTCAACGCCCAGCTGTTACGTAGTAGGCGGCTGTAATAAATAAGCCGCCAAAAATAATCCAGGAAAGAACGTGAATCATGAAAAAAATATTCATCACCATAGCCATCACAGTAAGTCTAATGATACTAACTGGTATTGCCATATCGTCCAGCAATACTCGGAATTCAAGCAACTCTGTAGCCGAACCGGTTACGAATAGTGGCACTACGAACAGTATGTATGCAAACATATCGGGTGATGAATTCGACAAAGCATATTTATCTGACATGATCGCACATCATCAGGGCGCCCTAAACATGGCAAGCTACGCACGCACAGAAACAACCAGCGGCCGCATCAAAGCACTTTGCGAAAGTATTTTGGCATCCCAAACCACCGAAGTCCAACAAATGCTCGCATGGCAAAAAGAGTGGGGGTATATTGATGGCTCAGACCCTCATGCTGGCCATGCAATGGAAGCGGGTGGTGGCATGAGCGCTGACATGGCGAGTATGGAAGCGCGACTCTACGACACGACAGGGACTGCGTTTGACGAGGAGTTTTTGAGCGTGATGATACTCCATCACCAACAAGCAGTTGAAATGTCTCGCTACGCCGCAACCAATGCAAAACACCAAGAGCTGAAAAACCTGGCTCAGGATGTTATTCGTGAGCAGAATAAAGAAATTGCCGATATGCAACAATGGCAAAAGGAGGCGGGCAACTAATATGCGGAGGTGGACTATGGTGCTAGCACTCGTAGTCACTAGTGCTGGTGTTGCGACCAGCGCCCCCGTCATCCGCTCGGTGTTTTTCCCGGCCGCTCCACGCGTCGTCACGCCCGCCACTTCAACGCCACCACAAGGGCCAACAGAGCAGGACGTCAGCGCTGAGCACAATGTCTATGACAGCGATCTCGCCAAAAAGTTTGTTCTGTACCACGAGCTTGCCGCTCAGCTAGACCAGCATACACTTGACGTCGCTGTGGAACCAGCGGTGCGCGAATTCGCTGCGCAACAATACCGCTACAACAACGAACAAGTTGCGCTATATAGCGCCTTACTGCGTTCATTGAATGAGTCTTTTCCGCGGTTAGAGGATTATCCGAAGATTCCCGGAAGTAGCTGCGGCACCTATCCAACGTTTCCGGGAATGTTGCCGCATGGAGACGTTACTGCATTTCTGGAAACGACAGCCGATACCGTTGGCGCACCCTACCTGCGGCTCATCACCCAGCAACGTAATGACATCTTGACGACAATTTCGGCTAACGAAGAATTTGCCAATTACAAACAGCTCTCAGATATCCGCAAGGAGTTCCTGGCGGCCAGGCGAGACAGCCTCAGGCAGCTACAACAACTGCAGCAACAAAATTAACGACTAAACGGTCGGGCAAGCGTCAAGCTAGCATCTGACTCGGCAATACGAAGCAACTCGTTGTACTTCGCGATACGGTCAGTACGGCTAAGTGAGCCAGTTTTAATCTGACCACAGCCCAGGCCAACCGCCAGGTGCGAGATTGTCACATCTTCAGTTTCGCCGCTTCGGTGGCTCATGACCGTGTTCCAGCCGGCCTGCTGCGCCATTTTGACTGCCTGAATTGTTTCGGTGAGGGAACCGATTTGGTTTGGCTTAATCAGAATTGCGTTGGCAGCTTTTTCGTCAATTGCGCGCTGCAATAGCTTTGTGTTCGTCACAAGCAAATCGTCGCCCACAAGTTGAAGCTTCGAACCAACTCGTTCGGTGAGTGCAGTCCAGCTAGCCCAATCATTTTCGTCCAGACCATCTTCGACCGACACGAGTGGGAATTCGCCAGCAATTTGGTCATACCATGCGCTGAGTTCCTGGGCGCTAACGGTGCGGCCTTCTGTGCGTAGGTTATATGTATCATTCTCAAACAACTCGCTCGCAGCAACATCGAGCGCAAGCGCAACGTCGGTACCAAGTGTGTAGCCAGCCGCTTCGACTGCCTGCTTGATGAGCTCAAGTGGCTCACGATTGCCGTTTTGCACCTTTGGCGCATAGCCACCTTCGTCACCAACAGTCGTGGCATAACCTGCGCTGCTGAGAATCTTTTTGAGGGCGTGAAAGACTTCTGTACCAATACGCAAGGTATCTTCAAACGTTGCGGCACCGGTTGGCATAATCATGTACTCCTGAATGTCGGTACTACCAGCGGCATGCGCACCACCATTCATCACGTTCATCATTGGGAGTGGGAGACTAGGGGCGCTACCGGTCATATCGGCAACATAGCGCCACAGCGGCACATTCTTTGCGGCGGCCACAGCTTTGGCAGCAGCCAAGCTAACTGACAAAATTGCATTCGCGCCAAGGTTTGCTTTGTTGTCGGTACCATCAAGCGCAAACATCGCTTCGTCGATTGCTTTTTGGTCGCCAGCATTGTGACCAACAAGCGCAGGAGCAATGACGTTGTTCACATTTGCAACTGCTTTATAAACCGACTTGCCGCCCCAATGAGCGTCGCCGTCACGCAATTCCAAGGCTTCACCGGCACCGGTACTTGCGCCGCTTGGGACAGCCGCGCGGCCCATCGTGCCGTCAGTTAGTACAACGTCGGCTTCGACCGTTGGATTGCCGCGGGAGTCTATAATTTGTCGTGCTTTGATAGATGAAATAATGTATTCTTGCATCCCTATATTGTACCGCGAATTTGTCTTTCGGGGCAAATTACGCCATACTAAACACTATGAACAGCACCCATACTCACAAAGGAATTCTTGTTATTAGCCGCCACGCCGAAAGCGAGTGGAACCTGCTCGGTAAGTGGACCGGCCTGACTGACGTCAACCTCACCGACAAGGGTCGACACGAATCGACACTACTTGGTGAGCTACTCGACGACATTGACTTTGACGCCGTGTACACCAGCGACCTAAAGCGCACACACCAAACGCTGGAAGGCATTTTGGAAGGCAAGCCAGGCGAGCATACTCCACCCCACGTCAAACACGCGGCACTCAACGAACGTGATTATGGGGACTACACCGGACTAAACAAATGGGAAGTAAAAGACAAAGTGGGCGACGAGGAGTTCCAGGCAATTCGTCGTAAGTGGGACCACCCTGTACCAGGTGGCGAAACGCTCAAAGCCGTCCATGGACGCGCCATTCCATACTTTGATGACGAAATATTGCCACGCCTCCAGGCTGGCGAGAACATCCTGATGGTGAGCCATGGCAACACTATCCGCGCTCTCATGAAGCACCTCGACGACATTCACGAAGACGACATGGCTGAAGTTGAAATGCCGTTTGGGACGCTGCTGATTTATCACTTCGAACCGAGCGCTGCGAAGCCAATCAAAAAAGACGTTCGCGCTATCGACATCGTTCCGCCACACGCCTAACCAAGTAAAATGCCCCTCGTGTCGCCGAGGGGCGGGGCGCCGGCTACGCCGGATGGGAAGCGTCAGAGCCTGTGACGGGTCTCCGTGAAGAGCGGCGGCGGCAGTGGGCGGCCGCTGGCGTCGTGGTTGAGCAGCTCCTTGGCGCCGCCTAACATGTTGGCGATCATGAAGATGCCGAGAACGGCACCGCCGACGATGTCGACGATGAAGAACGAGGCGACACCCCACAGGAAGCCGTGGCTGAGCCCGACGACGATGGCGACGACGATGGCGACGATCGAGAGGACCATCATGCCGATCATGATCATGCCGTGGCGGGCGAACATCTTACCGAAGCTGTCCATGCTGTAACCTTTCATGTACGAAGCCTCCGGGCTGGAGGCTTACTCATTACTATATTATATACCTTCGTTTTGATTTTGTCAATTCTATGTTTTTCTTTCACGGTGGTATTATAGGGCCATGACGAAGCGACCGGAAATCACCCCGAACAACTATCAAGAAGTATATGACTACTATGAAACGCCCCGCCTCAAGCCGTTATTCAATGCTGCGTATTTTCACCTCTCGCATGCGTTGTATGCACCCGACGTGCTCCTCGCGGATGAAACGAGGGAGCGGATCGAAGAACAACTAGCCCTTGGGAAAGGTGCAATTATCGCATCTAACCACCCGAGTGCCCAGGACCCATTTGTAGCTGCGGCTGCTATGCAGGAAACAGGCATTCCACAGCTTCGTGAATTTACCGCCTATGCAAAGGACTCGCTATTCCATGGCATCACTCTGCCATTCTTTGAGTATACGGGCGCAATCCCAGTGTTTCGGCCAACCACCCATGACCATATCGATTCTCGTGAAATGATGCAGATAACCGAACGACTGTTCCGTGTAACGGCAAGCCGGCTTCGACAGGGGAAAAACGTTGCAATCATGCCCGAAGGCAAACGCTCATCAACCGATGAACTTCGCTATCTAAAATTCCAAAGCATCCGTGGCGGCATCGCACGGGTTGCGCGGTACGCTACCGATGCGTCATCATTCATTATTCCACTTGGCATCCATTATCGGTCAGAGGATCCCCGCAGTCTCGTCATGCCAGCACACCATACGGCTGTGGCGTTTGGCAACCCCATTACGCGCTACCCTGGGGCAGTCTATGACCTACGGCGCGAGGTACACACAACCATGCAAAAAGCACTTAATGCTGCTGCCGAGATGCACGAATAACGCTAAGGTAACTAGTGATGAACGATCTTTCGTAATTTCTTCGCTTGGGCAATATATGCTTCGAGCGTACTAATGCTAGGGACTTTAGTGGCGCCTGTGTTTTGCTCGGCATACGCCAGCAAATCGCGGCGCAAGCTATCGCTGTCGTGGTATGCCAGCTTCGGAACCGTACAAACTCCCACGGCACAAAGGAGCCCAGCAACCGCCGCGCCCACGCCGTCAATACGCATTAAGTCTGCCTGGTGCACCCATTTTTTCACCAGTTCATCGGTAAGCCTGGCTTCATCGGCAAGCCGCATTCTCCCAGTTGATGTTGCCCCCGCCTCAAGTAATTGGCTAGTTGTACGCACGCCTGCTTCCGCCAAAGCCTCTGCCTGCGCTTCACTTATTCCGTAAATATCTTTGACGCTTGCCATAGGGTCCTCCACGCTTGCCTCAAACCATTGTATGGTTGTCATTATACACCCCGCCGCGCATTTTGCCTGTGAATTAGATTGCCATAAGAGTATTTTACCCATAAGCGTTATGAGGTATACTAGGCGTAGTATGAATAATCACGAAAAACACTCGATGGGCCAGTACTTGCGTGCTGTCAACTATTTGACCGCAGCACAAATCTTTTTAGCAGACAATCACACGATGAAACGCGGCATCACGTTCGATGATGTAAAGTCGCGCCTACTCGGCCACTGGGGCAGCGGACCCGGCATCAACTTTGCCTACGCGCACCTTAGCCGCTACGCCAAAAAGTATGACCAAGACATGATGTTCGTGCTCGGGCCGGGCCACGGCTTCCCAGCGCTTCAGGCGAACCTGTTCCTTGAAGGCACGCTGACTCATTTTGATCCATCATTGCAGCTCAACCTCGACGGAGTCGCGCGACTTTGCCGTCAATTTAGTTGGCCCTACGGCTACCCAAGCCACTCCAACCCAGAAACGCCAGGCGTTATCTTGGAAGGCGGTGAACTTGGCTACGCGCTGAGCACAAGTTATGGCGCCATCATGGACAACCCTAACCTTGTTGTGGCTTGCCTAGTCGGTGATGGCGAGGCAGAGACCGGACCAACCGCAGGTGCATGGCACCTCAACAAACTGGTTAATCCACGTAAGGACGGCGTCGTACTACCAATCCTTCACCTCAATGGCTACAAAATCAGCGCGCCAACTATTTTTGGGCGCATGAGTAACTATGAACTAATGACACTCTTTAGCGGCTACGGCTATGAGCCACGGATTGTCGATACAACGTCGAGCACTATGAACGAGGCGAACGACAAAATGGCAGAAGCCCTCGACTGGGCACACGACTTGATTGAAGAAATCAAACAGAGCACCGATACTGTCGCACAACGTATGCCGATGATCATTATGCGAACCCTGAAGGGTTGGACTGGCGTAAAAGAACTGAACGGCGACCGGGTAGAAGGGAACTGCCTTGCGCACCAAGTCGTGCTGAGTGAAGCTAAGACCGACGAAGCCCAATTGGCGCTCCTCAATGAATGGCTTGGCAACTACAAATTCGGAGAGCTTTTCAGCGAAGAAAATGGCTTCGGTAACTTTATCGAAGACATCATCCCTGAAAATCCCGCAAAACGCCTTGGCATGAGCAAACACGCGCATGGCGGCGATGCCGTTTACAAACCGCTTAACCTGCCACCCGTTGAGCAATTCGCAGAAGATGCCGTAGCCCCAGGCACCATGGGCAGTAGCAGCATGCGCCGCACCGGCCTTTACCTTGAAGAAGTATTCCGTCGCAACGCCGATAGCAAAAACTTCCGCTTCATGAGCCCGGATGAGACCTACTCCAATAAACTTGATGATATCTTCAAAGCTACCAGCCGAAGTTGGCAATGGCCAATCACCAGCTGGGACAAAGATCTCAGCCAAGACGGGCGAGTTATGGAAATGCTGAGCGAGCATAACATGCAGGGCCTTATGCAGGGCTATGTACTCACAGGCCGCCACGCAATGTTCGCTAGTTACGAAGCGTTCCTACAGGTTGTCAGCAGTATGGTTGACCAGTACGCTAAGTTCCTCACGCAGAGTCGTGGTGTCGAATGGCGCGGCACAATCCCAAGCATCAACTACATTCTCACCAGCAGTGGTTGGCGCCAGGATCACAACGGCTTCAGCCACCAGAACCCTGGCTTCATCGACGATTTGCTCCGTCGCCAAAGTAACTTTAGCGACGTCTATTTCCCTGCAGACGGTAACTGCACCCTTGTCGCGCTCGAAAAAATGCTGACCAGCGTCCGCCAAATTAACGCGATCGTCGCAGGCAAAACCGTCGAGCCGCGCTGGCTGACCGTCGAAAAAGCGCGTCAGCAAATCGATGCAGGCTTAATGGTGTGGGACTTTGCCAGCCAGGAAAACCCACACATCGTGATGGCCGCTTGTGGCGACTACCCAACAAAGGAAACAATGGCCGCCATCGATATCATCCGCACCGAGCGCCCCGACGTCCGCATACGCTGCGTCAATGTAAGCAGCCTCACAACCATGGGCTTCGGTACGCTCAACAATACCGCCGACCAAAAAATGTTTGACCACATATTTACCGAAGACAAACCTGTGGTGTTCAACTTCCACGGCTACCCGCAAACGGTCAAGTCGGTCCTGTTTAATTATGCCGTCGACAGTACGCGCTTTGACGTTCGTGGCTATAAAGAAATCGGAAGCACGACGACGCCGTTTGACATGCACGTTCGTAACGAAACAAGCCGCTACGACCTCGCTATTGCCGCCTTTAGGCAGCTTGGTCACGACGGTGCGATTCCATTCGAAGAAGCCGAGCACTTAGCTGCAAAATACCGCGGAAAGCTCGAAGCAAATACCGCCTACATCAAAGAAAACGGCATCGACTTACCTGAGCTTGACGCATGGGTGTGGCCAGATGCACGTGGACTAACTAAAACAGAAGAAGAAGCCTGGCACGGCCAGACAAACTAGCTATGGCCGATACCGCTCAGTCACTTATACTCGTCGCCAACCCAGGTAGTGCGAGTCGCAAGTATGCACTCTACGATGGTGCACTGACTGAGCGGGCACAGCTTCATTTCGAACATGTCGGCGCCGGCATTCATGCAACACTTCACCGTGGTGATGAATCGCATGATATCCCAGTGAGTTTTAGTGATATTGCCGAAGCGGGTCGCCATATAGACGCCATACTACGCGACCAGAATATTGTTCAAGAAGGCGAGACAATCGATCGCATTGGGCTTCGGGTGGTTGCTCCTAGTGCTTACTTCATGAAGGACCATATCATTAACGAGGACGTCGTTACAAAACTAGAAGAAGTTTCGTCGCTTGCGCCGCTGCACATAAGCGCCACTCTCAACGAACTCAAGCTACTCCGCGACAGTAATCAAACGGCACAGATTGTCGGTGTCAGCGACAGTGCGTTCCACGCGACCAAGCCTAACTATGCCTGGAATTACGGCATCAATATACAGGACGCTGACCGGCTCGACATCAAGCGATTTGGCTATCATGGTCTATCTGTTTCTAGCGCCATCGAAGCGCTCTGGGATGCTGGCAAGCTCCCACCAAAGGTCATTGTCTGCCACCTTGGCAGCGGCTCATCGATTACCGGAGTATTCCACGGTCGCAGCATCGACACTACCATGGGTTTCACGCCGCTTGATGGTGTCATTATGGCAACGCGGAGCGGCTCGATTGATCCAGGCGCTGTCCGCGCACTACAGCACGGCCTAAAGCTTGACGAGGAGGGGGTAGAGAACTACCTAAACAACAATTCCGGCCTACTCGGACTCGGCGGGAGTAATGATATTCGCCAGTTAATTCAGCGTGAAATCGATGGCGACCACGCCGCACATCTCGCACTGACGACGCTCATTCATACTATCCATAAAGCCATTGGCAGCATGCTCGTTGCTATGAACGGGTGCGATTTATTGGTATTTACAGGAACCGTCGGCGAGCGCAGCGCAAACCTACGCAAAAGAATCGTGGCACACCTAGAGTTTACCGATTTCATTCTTGACGGCGAACTAAACAACGCGTGCACAAGCCCCGACAGAATGACGGCGCTCAACCAAAAGGGGAAGTCCCGTCCTATCTTTGTCATTCCCGCCAACGAGTCACGCGAGATCGCTAAGCATGTACTTAGCGCCACAAAAGACGTACAATAACCATCAACAACGTAAACGGAATCATGCAATGGCAAACCTGTACTCCTGGATAAATGACCTCGTAGGGAACCATGAAGCGAATAAGCAGGCACGCCTGCACGAACAAAATCTTGGTCGTGCTCGCAAGCATTATGGTAAATTTGGAAGGTTCGTCCGTGTTCTTGGTCCGGGTGTTGTTACCGGCGCAGCAGACGACGACCCAAGCGGCATTGCGACGTACTCGCAAGCAGGTGCGGCCTACGGATACGGCCTCCTGTGGCTGTTTCCAATCATGTTCCCGCTGCTCCTGGCCGTGCAGGAAAGCTGCGCGCGCATTGGCGCCGTCAGCGGGGACGGACTTGCCGCCATTCTAAAAAAGCATTACAGCAAGAAGATTCTTTACTCAGCAGTGACGCTCGTTGTTGTGGCGAATACCGTCAACATTGGCGCAAACCTTGCCGCAATGGCGGCAACCACCGAGCTGCTTGTTCCGGGTGCATCGGTGTCTGGGCTGGCGATTATGTTCGCCCTCATCTGTGTCGTCATGCAAATCGCCGTACCCTACAAACAGTATGCGCGCATCCTTAAATGGCTTGCAATCGCGCTGTTCGCCTATCCCGTTACGGCGTTTCTTGTAGGGCAACCATGGGGAGAAGTGTTCGCCAGCACACTCATTCCCGACTTTAGCATCATCAACAAAGACACTATTTACATTATGGTCGGTATCCTCGGCACTACTATTAGCCCCTATTTGTTTTTCTGGAATACAAGCGAAGTCACCGAAGACGAAGTCGAAACGCATCGAATCAAAACATCATCCGGGACGGGCATACCACGCATTAGTGCCCGGTTCATTAAAAGCATTCGGATTGACAACCTCGTAGGGATGACGCTCGCAAGTGTCTCTGCCTGGTTTATTGTTATCGCCTGTGCGTCAGTGCTCCACGCTAATGGCATCACCGAAATCAATAGCGCGCAGGACGCCGCAGCCGCGCTTGAGCCGCTTGTACAAGGATTCCCAAACTCTGGGTTTATCGCTAAGCTGCTATTTAGTGTTGGTATCGTCGGCATTGGGTTGCTCGCCGTCCCAGTTCTAGCCGGATCTTCAAGCTATGCGGTCAGCGAAGCACTCGGCCTGAAGGAGGGTTATTACCGTAAATTCAGCAAAGCCAAAGCATTCTACGGCATTATCGCGCTCGCCACCCTGGCTGGTCTTATCGTCAACTTTATCGGCATCGACCCTATCCAAGCACTCATCTTTACCGCCGTCTTCAACGCAGTCGCGAGTGTACCCTTGCTGTTCATGATTTATAAAGTGGGCAATAACCGGGACGTTATGGGTCAGTACAAAAACAATCGATGGAGCAACGTTGGCGTCATGGCCGCATTCATCCTTATGGCCATCGCAACAGTCGTACTTTTCACCTCGCTCATTCCGCGGTAATATAGATAGATGGCCTTTAAACCACTCCCTGTACTCTCCATCACACTTGACCGCATCGTTGGCGGGGGTCAGGCTATCGGCACGCTTGAAACTGGCAAAAAAGCCTTTGTTTGGAATGGGCTTCCCGGAGAAACCGTTTCGTTCCAAGTCACCAAAAAGAAGTCGCATTTTGTCGAAGGCATCGCCACCGAAGTCCAAAACCCCAGCACCGAACGCACCGCACCTGACGACCCCGACAGCTACCTCAGCACAAGTCCGTGGCAAATGATGACCTTTGACGCTGAACAGCACTATAAAGCCGCGCTCATCGAGGAAGCGTTTGAGCTTCACGATATCGTGCTTCCGGAGACAATCGAAGTATATACTGATGGCCGCACGGCGCACTACCGCAACAAAGTTGAATTCAGTTGGTATAGTGACACCGACGCCAGTACTGGTACCGAAACACTAGACCTAGCGTTCTTCCGGCGCGGAAGCAAGGGGAAGATAAAGATTACCGAATGTTCATTGCTGCCCGAAAGTATCATGCAAACAGCCTTAAAAGTCCGCGATATCCTACGGACTAAAGGCATTACTGCCCGCAGCCTTAAAACACTCCTTATTCGCTGCGACCAGCAAGGGAATACCGTCTGGCAGCTCTACGTGAAAGAGAATCTCGCCGATATTATCAGCGCTAGTGAGGCGACAACGCTTGGCACTCAGGGTGGCGAAATCATCTATAGCGACCCTCGTAGCCCTGCCAGCCGCATCACGCAACGGCTTACAAAGTTTGGCAATGTCGTCCTATGCGACACCGTCCTCGACGTGCCGTTCCGCTACGCAACCGAGGGATTCTTCCAGGTAAATGTCCCAGTTTACGAGCAAGCGCTCCGCGATATGAAGCAATGGGTGGAAAACAAGCCCGTAATTGACCTGTATAGCGGCGTAGGGAGCATCGGGCTAACCATCGGCGGCGACCATGTCACATTGGTTGAAATTAACGAAGATGCCGTTCGCGAAATGAAGCGTAACATTGCCGCACTCGGCAGGGAATCATCGGCGACACCAGTACTCGCAGCAAGCGAAAAAGCCCTCGACTATATTACGAGTGAGGGCTGCATTATCGTCGATCCACCACGTGCCGGCCTGCATGCAGACGTCATCGCGAAGCTACTCGAGGCTGCACCGCAACGAATTATCTATCTTAGCTGCAACCCCGTTACCCAGGCGCGCGATATTGCGATGCTTGCCGCGGGCTACGGAATCCGCGCGCACCGTGGGTATAACTTTTTCCCGCGCACCCCACATATTGAGCACCTGATTATTCTTGATAAATTACCTGGCCGCAACTAAGTATAAGCGTGATATACTAAAAACATGAAGCGCTCTTCAGGGTTTACTATTGTTGAACTGGCCGTCGTTATTGTTGTACTTGCTATCCTTGTTACTGTTACTGTCGTCTCTTTCGGACGGGTTCAGTCTGACGCGCGCAATACGTCATCCGACGCCAAGGGAGTTGCGATTGCCGAAGGACTGGAACGTTACTACGAAACAAATGGCGAATACCCTAGCTGTGCGCTTGTGACACAAGCAAATACGGCCACTGTCACATCTACCGTCTTAAAGGGGCTCGACCCAAACACGCTCACGCGGGCAGGGGCAACATCTGGAACGAACTCCATTGACTGCAACGCACCGGGCGCGACAAACTTTGCCTATAGCGGAAATTCAAGCGGTTACACCCTTAGTTACCGCGAAGAAAGAACTGGACAAATTGTAACATTCACAAGCAGGCACTAAGCCGCAGTCGAGACAACCGCCAAACCGACCATTGCTGTCGCATTCAGCGGAGGGAACGTCGTTGCTACCGCCAGTACCACGACCACCTGCACAAACAGCCAGACGCTTTATTCATTCAAACACAAACTAAACAACAATGCCTGGACAAGTTATGGCGCCGCCTCTACTTCTAATACAGCATCACAGCCAGCCACACCAGGCTATCAGTATGCCTACCAGGTAATGGCCCAGTGCTCAGCCAGCCCCACCATAGCTGAAAGTGATATTTCGAGCACAATCATCTACCCAGTTCCGACACCTGCTGCGCCTTCGCTCACGGTCAACATTTCTGGGTCAAACGTAGTAGCTGCACTAGCAGCGCCATCCTGCCCAGCCGGCACCACCCCGCAAAATAGCATCCAATGGATCGATACCGCCACCAACGCTGGGGGATCTTGGAATTCATGGGCTCCATGGAATCCATCATCAACCTTTAACAACAGTCACGCTATCAACCAAGGCGCTCGTTCAACTTACCGTGGCCAAGCTTATTGCGATGGTCTGTTCGCCGACAGCGCTACCGTTCAAACGGCGACCGTATCTGCGATACGTCCCATCGCTACCCCCGCAACACCTGTATGGAATTCGCAGTACAACTATTTCTATAGCTGCGACGGCGGCTGCTGGCGCAATAATGTCAGCTTCACCACGGCATGCCCCGCAGGTACATGGCTAAATAGTACGAGCTTCGATTCGCATCCTGAATGGAAACCAGCTGAAACGTGGTGGCACCCTTGGGTCTATTCTGATTGGTGGTATACCGGCAGCGCCTCAAACCAGTATGTTTCCTACTATGCTCGCTACACGTGTGCAACAGACTTTGCTTCGGCAACATCTGCGGATGGATATTACAGAGTGGTCGTTTACCCATAGGAAAATTATGAGCAATATACCAATACAAGAACCCCACCCCCTGCGCCGCGTCCTCAAGTACATGGGTGTCGCTGTCGTCGCCTGCTTATTTATCGCAGGCACCGCACTGCTCGTTGTCTGGGCGCTCAAAACCATTACTTCGAAGTCAGCCCAAAGCACCGATTCGCTTAAAGTAGCAACGCCTGTTAAACAGGTATTTGCCTCGCTTGTGTCTAAAGATGCGGTTGCTAGCCTTGGCAGCGATAAATATACTACGCGGCCAATGGCGTCGAGCGACATTTACTATAAAGACGGTTCGCATCCATATGGAGTCAGCGTGAGCACTGATTTCACGCAGCTCTACGAGCCGATAACACCGAGCACTAGCGACGATACCACAGCAGTAAATGCCGATGTTGAGCGGCTACTCGCTCAATATGATATGACTGCGGTAGATTCGCCAAAACCGCCCAGCAAAAGTATTTCGTATAAATCGTTCGCAAATACAACCATCATTTGCCAAATTCGCACAACCACACCCGCAGCAGAATCAGGCTTACCCCGACTGCACCAACTAAGCTGTGTCGACAAAACAGATATTTCTGACAGATACGCACGAATCGAAGCCTTACTTTCCGTTTATGCCACTTCCGCCGGAACCCTTAAGCCTGAGCTCGTTAGTTATACTGAGGAATCAGAGAATGACGTGAGCTACACGCTACTTGCCATCACCACCGACACTTCTACGAAGAATCTATTATTTGCGAAGGTGGGCAAAACGACAGAATTCCTCGCCGATCTTGCCGAGGGCGACCAGTCATTCAACAACGGCAAGTACAATATCACCCCCGAAGTCAAACGCAAAATTAGCGATCCCAAATATAACGGCTTTCTACTTCGGCAAATTGCCGGCATTCAGTGACGGCTGATTCTAGCTGGTCTTAATACGACGATAAGCAAACTTAGCCGCAACGCGCCATCCACTGCGCGAATCAGTGTCTGCCCGGTAAAGAACCCCGCCCTGAACTTCGCTCACCGCAAGGAGTGCGGGAGTGTAGGGCGCAAGAGTGCGATAGAACACAATGTCACTATCATGAATATCTTTACGACCAGGGAATACGGCGCTAAACTTTTGCCGACCAATCTCATCAAAATAATGCGGTCGACCCTTGGGGGTAAAGTACGTTTCAACTTTAATTCCCATACGGCTCGCTATTTTTTTCACATCACCAAGCACAAGCTTTGCTTGGCCGTCAATGTAGCAGTAAAGCTGCTTCTTCTTCGTCAAAAATACGGTCGCTCGAGCGGAGTGACCGACGTCTACACTACGGAGAATTACCGTATCAACTTCAAGCACCACCCCAAATGTGTCTTTGCACGATCGCTCAAGTGCAAAGTCGTCATAGATGTCACCTGTATTCATAGGTAAATTATACCACAATTTTATGAAATGCGCTGGGGTACAATAGGGTAATGAGCATGTTTGAAACTCGGTACAAAAAACTCAACACAGCGCAGCGCAGTGCTGTTGATACTATCGACGGACCGCTGCTGGTGATTGCCGGCCCTGGAACCGGCAAGACCGAGCTTCTCAGTATGCGAGCAGCGAATATACTGCAAAAAACGGATACGCTGCCTCAAAATATCCTCTGTCTTACCTTTACTGATAGCGGAGCCAACGCCATGCGAGAACGACTGGCCACTATCATTGGGCCCGACGCTTACAAGGTCGCTATTCATACATTCCACAGTTTTGGCACGGAAATCATTAATCAAAATAACCATTATTTTTACCATGGCGCCGAATTTGCCGCCGCAGACGAACTAAGCAGCTACGAGCTGCTCAATGGCATATTTGACGAGCTCGATTATACCAATCCGCTAGCCGGCAAACTAAACGGTGAGTATACCCATTTATCCGACGCTATGCGTATCATCAGCGAACTAAAGCAGGCAGGTTTATCAAGCGACGAGCTCCTTGCGCTCATCGCCGCCAACGAATCGACGCTGAACAGCATCGAGCCAGACATCAGTACTATTTTCGCAAGCAAAATTAATCAGTCAATGCTCGCACAGCTCGCCCCGCTGGCAGAAAAAGTCGCCAAGCAACCCCAGCCCAACCTACCCCCAGCAATCACTCCACTTGCCAACGTACTCGCACTCAGCATGGCTCACATGTTCGACGAAGCCGTGCGCTTAAATAAAACCACGCCAATCACGGCCTGGCGTAATGCATGGTGCGAAAAGAATAGCGAGGGAGTGTTTGTATTTAAAGACCGCAAACGTCACGCAAAGCTCCGCGCAATGAGCCACATATACTTTACTTATCTGTCACGCATGGAACAGTCCAGCCTTTATGACTACGACGATATGATTCTAAATGTCGTGCATGGCATGGAAACGCAACCCGACCTCAAATTCAATTTACAAGAAAAATACCACTACATTATGGTCGACGAATTCCAGGATACGAACCTCGCACAGCTGCGTATTCTTTTTGGTCTGACCGACAACCCAGCAAACGAAGGAGCACCCAACGTCATGGCGGTCGGGGACGACGACCAGGCGATTTATAGCTTCCAGGGTGCAGACATCAACAACATCCACCGTTTTCGCGAGCAATATCCAACAGCCGCACTTATTACGTTAAAAGATAATTACCGCTCTACGCAGACAGTCATCGATCATGCACGCGAGGTAATTACCCAAGGCGAAAACCGACTCGAAACCACAATGGAGCAGCTCGACAAATCGCTCGCTGCACACTTAGCTGCCGACGAAACCAGCGTGAGCTTACATGAACTACCAACCGCTAATGATGAGCGCGCATGGGTAGCCGCATCTATCGCGGCGCGGCTAGAATCAGGGCAGGATCCCGCCTCCATCACCATCATCGCGCGTCAACACAACGAACTTATCGAGCTATTGCCATACTTATACCATCACGATATTGCCGTCAACTATGAACGACGCGACAATGTACTAGACATCCCTGTCATTCAAGTTATCGAGCTCATTGCGCACATTGCCGTGTCGCTCCACGAACGACGCCTCGACGAAGCCGATAGTTTATTGCCGCAGCTTTTGGCCCACCCTGCATTCGCACACAGCCCAGAGCTCGTATGGCGCACCAGCCTTACCAGCTACCGCAACCATCTCACATGGATGGAAGTCATGGCAACAACACCTGCGCTTGCCCCACTCCATGCATGGCTCATCGACCTTGCGAGCAAAGTGCCAAACGAACCAATTGAAACCATCATCGACACTATCATTGGCGTCCCAACCGAAACTAATGACGAGCAGGCCAGCGCATATGTTTCGCCACTCTATGAGTACTACTTCGGCGCACAAGTGCTCGAAGCAACACCAGATGCGTATCTCGTCACCCTCGAAGCCCTACGGACTATCCGTAGCAAACTGCGTGACTACCACCCCGGTGATTCACTTCATATTACAGACTTCCTGGAATTCGTCCGCATGCATCGCCAACTTGGCAGCACCCTCACGAGCACACGCCGAAGCAGCGACCGCGCCGTCGGCTCCATCAATCTCATGACCGCCCACAAGTCGAAGGGGCTCGAGTTTGCAACTGTATATATCGTTGGTGCCGTCGACACCAAATGGGGGGAGCGGGTGCGTAGCCGTAGTCGACTGATTTCGTACCCAGAAAACCTACCTATTAGTCCTGCTGGCAGCACCTACGACGAACGCCTGCGACTCTTTTTTGTCGCGATGACACGGGCCAAGGTGGATTTGATTATTAGCTACGCCGACTCTGCCGACAATGGGCGCAGCAGCCTCGCCGCCAGCTTCCTGACCGGTACTACCCTTAAGGTCCAAGCTGTTGCGTCGCAGGCCTCTTTAGCAGACGAAACCAAGCAAGCAGAATTAGCATGGCACGATACGCTGACGAGGCAGCCAACCCGCACCATGCGTGAGCTGCTCGCACCGCAGTTGGAAACGTACAAGCTATCAAGCACACACCTGAACAACTTCATCGACATCACCCGAGGTGGTCCAGTGACATTCCTCATGAACAATTTGCTCCGTTTTCCCCAAGCCAAAAGCCCCAGTGCAAGCTACGGAACAGCGGTTCACCGTGCTCTGCAGCGCGCACACAACCACCTCGTCGCAACGGGTGACAAGCGACCGATCGAAGATGTACTGGGGGACTTCGAGCGCGAACTGCGCGATCAGCACCTCTCTGAAGACGACTATAGAGTATACAGTAAAAAGGGTGTCGATAGCCTCGGCGCCTTCTTGCACGCCAACTATGCCACGTTCACCCCGACACAAAAAACAGAGCTTAGTTTTGCCAACCAAGGCGTAGTCGTAGACGGCGCCCGGCTCACCGGTTCGCTTGACCTCGTAGACATAGATAATAACCACATTGTAGTGACAGATTATAAAACTGGCAAGCCAAGCAAGAGCTGGAAGGGCAATGCCGACTATGAAAAAGTGAAACTACACAAATACAAGCAGCAGCTGATGTTCTACCAACTGCTCGTCGAAAACTCACGTGACTATCACAAGTACGAATACGGTGGTGGTATACTGCAGTTTGTCGAACCTGACCAAGCCGGGCACATCCATGCCCTTGAAACGACTATTACCGCCGACGAGCTGGCTCGCTTTAGGCAACTCCTCGCCGCTGTATGGCACTGCATTACGACGCTCGACCTACCTAATATCGACGACTTCGATAAATCATACAAGGGTGTGCTCGAATTCGAACAACACCTTATTGACAAATATGCCTAAATAACTTAAAGTATTTTCTACACAGTCACACAAGGTGATTCGTAAAGGAAGGTCGTTATGGCCAACAAGGATGACTACGAACGTGCGGCAAATGCCGTGCAGTCCGGCAACCCGACACGCGATCAGCGCGAGCTGAACGACAAGATGGCGAAGCAGTCGGGCAGCGCCGGAAACGACGCTCGCGCCGCCCAGAAGGGCGAAAAGAAGTGGTAGTCGAGTAGTAGCACGTGGGGATGGATGAAAGAAGTCACCGGCCTGCAAAGCCGGAGAGCCTGGTGCAATACCGGACCCCACTCCAACACACGCGGCATAGCCGCACCCCACCCGGGCGCAATGCGTCCGGGCTTTTCACATTTATGAGATAATGTATTAATGAATTCATTTTGGCACAACCTACCGCGACCGTTCTTCGTCCTTGCTCCTATGGAAGCAGTTACGGACGTCGTGTTTCGTCATGTCGTGTCACAGGCAGCCCGCCCAGACGTATACTTTACTGAATTTACCAACGCAACTGGCTGGTTCCGTGCTGGCGACAAAGCCATCGGCGGCCGCCTGATTAAAACCGATGACGAAAACCCCATTGTAGCGCAGCTGTGGGGGAGCGATCCCGAAGCAATGGCCGCGCTCAGTCAGCACTGTGCGACGCTTGGCTACGATGGGATTGATATCAACATGGGTTGCCCCGACCAGTCCGCCATCAAGGGCGGCGGGGGAGCGGGCATGATTCGTACTCCCGACGTCGCCCACCAAATGATTGCTGCGGCAAAAACGAGCGGTCTGCCCGTGAGCGTCAAAACACGCCTGGGCTACACCTATGTCGACGAGTGGCAAGACTGGCTCCGCGGACTGCTCGAACAAGACATCGCAGTGCTTACAGTCCACCTGCGCACCAAAAAGGAAATGAGTAAAGTGCCTGCGCATTTTGAGCTGATTCCAAATATTATAAAGCTACGCGACGAAGTCGCACCGCAAACTCTGATTGTCATTAATGGTGACGTGCGCGACCGTGCACATGGCCAGGAATTTGCCGAAAAATATGGCGTCGATGGGGTTATGATTGGCCGCGGCGTCTTCACAAACCCTTATGCATTTAGCGCCAACGCTATGCCGACACGTGAGTCACTGCTATCCCTATTGCACACACATCTCGACTATTACGACACCTACGCACATCGTACAGGCAGGCCATTTGAAACGCTCAAGCGATTCTTTAAGATCTACGTTCGTGATTTCGAGTGCGCCAGCGAGCTCCGTGATACATTGATGCATTGCAACAGCACCGACGAGGTGCGAGTAGCCCTTGGCGCCCTAAAAATATAGTGTATAATTACTTTCGTAGACGTTCGCCCGGCGTACCGGAAGTCGAACGTTTCACTTCAGCCCCGGGTCTCTCTCATTGAGAGGGGCCCGGGGACATTTTTATTGCACACCGCGCTAGAGCCAATCCTTGCCAAAACTCAGTCGCGCGCGACTACGTCGCCAGCGCAAAGTCCTGCTGTCCGACGCGTCGACGGGCATAGACAGGCAAGTCACCGTTCGTCAGCGTCGCTGCAACCGCAAGTGTACGAATCAGGAAGTCGGCGTAAGCAGTCTGGGCGAGCTCAGTCCTATCGCCCTCGACGCCATTACTCTGAGCGATATTTGCGATCGCCTCGGCATACATACGACCACGCCAAACATCTACTACAAATGCCTGGACAGTCTCTTGTACACCCCCGTCCCGTATGAGTTCGTCAAAGGCAACCTGGTCGAATGTGTCACCCTCGATATCGTTCAATACAATCACGTCTTCCTGGTGGCCGCCGGCCAGTTTTTTTATCACCGCGCCATCTTTAGTCATCAAATCCATCGTATCCCTACCCGCAGCGTTGCTGAAGTAGACACCATCGTCCGCCAAGTCTTCGTATACAGCAAAGGCCCTACTAACAGCCGGAAGGGCTGCTTCATAGCTAGCACCGTACAACGCCTGGAGTGTCGTGGAAATCTGCGAACGGTAGCGGACGATATTGTTCGAGATGTCAGGATACTTATCAATCGCACCACAGCCGCATGCAGTACCTTCAGCATGCTCATCACAATGGCCACCATAGTCTAGTCCACGAGCGGATAGCTGCCCGGCAATAAACTCGCGGTCGCCGAGCAAGGTATTTCCATCATGCGGAGCACCCGAGACTGCGCGCCACATACTCGAGGCGACGACCAGCCCGCCACCAAATACTTTGGCGCGTGGGTATGATTTATTGTAGTGAATCTCGTTACCTTCATCATCAACAACCCACGTGTCCACAGCAGGACGCCCGTCGCCGCATCCGTCATCAGCGATCTCTGAGCTTATTGTCACAAACACACTGTCTGCACGCGTTGTAATAATTTCATGGGCTATTGCGAGCCCCTTTCTCGGTCAGCTCGCCCGACTCTAGTTGTGCAGCAGTACTAATCTTGCCCTCACCGAACCCAAGACCCTTTGGCGCTATAACGATAATTTCAGCGCTCACTGCTTCCTCCTCGTGTGTTTTAAGCAACTCTAAATTCTCTTGCATAGTATATCCGTTTATTCCTTATCTACAGTCGTCGTTTACGTCGGTGCAAATCAGCAACCTTCAGCCGAACAGCATGTCGGTCAACTAACTGATGTGCTTTTTCGAGCTCAACTTGGTCGGTGGCGTTTTCTTGCAATTCTAGCGCCCGATCAAGCGCCGCTTGAGTCTCTGATTCCAAAATGTCTGCACCATGGTCTGCCTCATCCACAAGTACCCGCACATGATTGTTGGCGATTTCAATAATACCGCCAGTAATGGCAAAGTATTCCAGCTGCCCATCACCATGGTTTTTGTCACGACGCACTGCGATCACACCGTTTGCCGCCACGCTTACAAGTGGCTCGTGGTCAGGAAATACCGATATCTCGCCATCAACTGTTGGCAGTATCACTTCGTATACCTTTTCGTTAATCTTACTCCCTGCAAGGGTGATTAGCTCAAAATTCATATACTGTTACTATAGCAAAAATCTCGCCTAATGGCGAGAGGGTGTAAGGGTGGCAGAGACCGGCGAATGCGGGTCCCTGCCGTACGTTGTGGCGGTGCGTGATCTGGGTTAAAGAACCTGCCACACGATGTGGAAGTAGGCCATCAGACCGAGAACTCCCAGAACGATGGCCAGGATCGACACCAGGGCCGATCGAGCGAACAGTAGCACCGCGACGACCGCGGAGGCGATGAGCACAGCTCCGACACCTCTCAGGTCCCAGATCGCCCAAACAAGCGCTATGAGCAGGACATAGCCAGCGATGTAGGCGACGATCTCCCAGAATTCATCTCGGTCGCCATGCTGCTTGTGAAGTTCGCTGAGCTGAGCGTCAACATCACTTTCGCGGTGATTGCGAACGTGATTTCGCATGATTCACTTCCTTCCTTTAAATGAGGTGCGAGCACGCATGGGTAAGCGCGCTTTCTATATATATTATATCACTAAATAAATAGTCCGTCAATGCCACGGACTATTTACAACAAGTGAAGAAAAGAGGCTAGTCCTTCTTTTCGCTCAATGGTCCAGGGGCCATATAGAACCAGCTCTCTGGCTTATCATCGTATTTGCCGGCGAGGATATCTTTGACATCCTTTACCGTGTCCGCGACCTTAATGTACGTGCCGGGGTTGCCGGTAAACTGCGTCGCGACATAGAACGGCTGCGCCAAGAATCGCTGCAAACGGCGAGCGCGCTGCACGGTCTGCTTCTGGTCATCGCTCAACTCTTCCATACCCAGAATGGCAATGATATCCTGCAACTCTTTGTACTGCTGCAACACACGCTGAGCTTCACGAGCAGTGTTGTAATGCTCTTCGCCAACGATTTCGGGGTCGAGAATCGTCGAGCTACTGTCGAGCGGATCGACGGCAGGATAAATACCAATTTCGGTCAGACCGCGGTTCAGCACAATCGTACTGTCAAGGTGGGCGAATGTCGTCGCTGGCGCCGGGTCAGTTAGGTCGTCTGCGGGCACATACACAGCTTGCACGCTGGTAATCGAACCCTTTTTCGTACTGGTGATACGTTCCTGCAATGAACCCATTTCTTGCTGCAAGTTTGGCTGGTACCCAACCGCGCTTGGTAGGCGACCAAGCAGAGCAGATACCTCAGCGCCCGCTTGGGTAAAGCGAAAGATGTTATCGATAAACAACAATACATCCTTGCCTTCATCTCGAAATGCTTCCGCCATAGCAAGTCCGCTTAGTGCAACGCGAAGACGCGCTCCAGGTGGCTCATTCATCTGGCCAAATACCAGGCTAGTTTTGTCGAGCACGCCCGCTTCTTTCATCTCAAAGTATAAGTCATTACCTTCGCGAGTTCGCTCACCGACACCAGCAAACACACTATTACCGCTGTGGAACTTGGCGATGTTGTTAATCAGCTCCTGAATAAGAACGGTTTTACCCACACCGGCACCACCGAATAGGCCGACTTTACCGCCCTTAGCAATCGGTGCAATCAGGTCGATTACCTTAATACCGGTTTCCAAAATCTCCGTTTTATTCGTCTGCTCGCTAAGCGCAGGTGGTTCGCGGTGGATGCTCGCTACTGAACCTTTTGGCGCTGGCTTGCCATCGATAGGATCGCCCACCACGTTAAACATGCGGCCCTGCGTGCTTGGACCAACAGGCACCATAATTGGCGCGCCCGTTGATACAACTTCCTGCCCGCGTCGCAAGCCGTCTGTACTCTGCAGGGCTACTGCACGCACGGTCTGCTCATTCAGGTGCTGCGCGACTTCCAGGGTAATCACCGTATCGCCATGCTGGATATGGAGCGCGTCGTAAATTGCCGGCAGCTCGCCGCCAGCGAATTCAACGTCGACAACCACGCCAACGATTTGAATAATTTTTCCTGTCTGCTTAGTCATTGTTTGCTCCATTCATAGTTTCATTCGTTATCGGTGTCTCATATCCGGATTCCTGCTGGCGTAACCAGAGAAGATTTCCGAGCCCTGTGGCGATATTCTCTAGCTGCTTACGCTTTCGGTACGCTTCCAGCCGCGCTTCCCGCTGCTCTTCTTCCCATATGTCGGCGGTACTCTTGCCAAGCTCTGCGTGATACATATTATTTCAACGCCTCCACGCCAGCGCTGATTTCACTCAACTCCTGAGTAATCGCGCCTTGCCTCGCTTTATTCATTACCAACGTAAGGTCCTCGACTAAATCGGTTGCGTTGTCCGTAGCGTTCTTCATGGCGAGCATGCGCATACTGTGCTCGCTCGCGCGCGCGTCCAGTAGCGCCTGGAACAACTGAGCACCGACAAGCCGGTAGGCGGCATCGTCCAGAACGCGCTGTACATTCGGCTCGAATAGTGAATCTTTCACAAATTCGCTCGCCTCTACGGCTTCATACCCAGCGGGGAAGAGTCGCGTGACGGCAGAAACCTGCGTAATACTGGTTACAAACCGTGTATGCACTACGTCAACGGCGTCCACTTCACGAGATTCAAAAGCATCTTTTGCACTGTTTAAAATTGCATGGAACTCCGACCCTTCAGGATAGTCTGAAAGGTCTTCGTACACGCCCATCACCTGAGTATCCTTCAATCGCGACACAAATGCCGAAGCTTTACGCCCCACGGCTATCGTCTTATTCGAAACGCCCTGCTTGTCATCTTTCCGCAACAATCCCACATATTCTTTCAGGACGTTTGCGTTATAGGCTCCAGCAAGCCCCTTGTCGCTTGCAATGACGATGATAAGTCGGCTCTTTATGGGGCGAACGTCGAACCATTTATGGCCATCCGTCGCGCCTTGGCTCGCAAGGTAGCTCAGCAACTCATTAGCTGCCCTGGCATACGGCGCAGAGCCTTTTGTTGCATCCTGGGCACGGCGCATTTTGCTTGCCGCGACCATTTGCATCGCCTTCGTAATCTGCTTGGTACTTTTAACCGAGCGGATACGTGATTTTAATTGCTGAGTCGAGGCCATTAGCCTTCAAACCCCTTCGCGACAGATTTTGCGACTTTTTCAATAAGCTTGCCAGCATCACTGCCGCTTTCCAGCTTTTCAGCGCCCTTGGTCAGCTCTTGCATGTCTTTCTTGTGATCGGTCCACAAACGAGTCAACAATGCACGCTGGGCGTCCTTGATTCTGCTCGCAGGAATTTCATCAAACAAGCCCTCGCTCACAGCGAAGATACTTGCAGCCTGCTCCCACACGCTCATGGGCTGATACTGAGCTTGCTTGAGTAGCTCTGTCAACCGTTGTCCACGTTCAATCTGGCTCTTTGTCGCTTCATCAAGGTCGCTACCGAACTGCGCAAAACTTGCGAGTTCGCGGAACTGGCTCAGGCCGAGTTTTAGGTGACCACTAACGCTTTTTACCGTCTTGGTCTGGGCGTCACCACCCACGCGGCTTACTGACAGTCCGGCACTAATAGCTGGTCGGATACCCTGGTAGAACAAATCTGTTTCCATAAAAATCTGGCCATCGGTGATTGAAATCACGTTGGTTGGAATATATGCGCTAATGTCACCAGCCTGCGTCTCAATAATAGGCAACGCCGTAAGACTTCCGGCACCCAGCTCATCGCTCAGCTTGCTTGAGCGTTCGAGCAGGCGTGAGTGAAGGTAAAACACGTCACCAGGAAACGCTTCGCGGCCCGGTGGGCGGCGCAAGAGCAGGGACATCTGGCGATATGCAACAGCGTGCTTCGTTAGGTCATCATAAATCATCAATGCGTGCTGTGCGTTGTCGCGGAAATATTCGCCCATCGCGGTACCTGCATAGGGAGCGAGATAGAGCAGGGAAGCAGGGTCAGACGGACCCGTAGCAACCACGATAGTCTGATCCATCACACCTTCTTCGCGGAGGCGCTCCACGAGGCGTGCAACTTTACTGAGTTTCTGACCAATCGCAACATACACGTTTACGACACCAGTTTTTTGCTTTGCCTGGTTAATCATCGTATCGATGGCAATAGCAGTCTTGCCAGTCTGACGATCACCGATAATCAGCTCACGTTGGCCGCGACCAATAGGGAACATGGCGTCGATAGCCATAATACCGGTCATCATTGGCTCGTGCACGTGCTTTCGCCCTAGAACGCCAACCGCTTCACGCTCAACAAGACCGCGAGCCTTCGCGTTAATCGCAGGACCGCCATCAAGTGGCTCGCCAAGTGGACTCACCACGCGACCCAAGAGCTCTGGCCCAACCGGAACAGATAATACCTCACCCTTTAGTTTCACGCTGTCACCAGCAGAAACGCCCTGATCACTGCCAAGTAGCACTGCGCCGATTTCATCTTCCATCAGGTTGAGAGCAAACGCCTCTACGATTCCTGACTTTGTCTCAATTTCAAGCACCTCGCTATAACCTGCATCGGTGAGCCCATGCACCCATGCTACACCGTCACCCACGCGGGTCACGATACCGACAGATTCAAGCTTTTCGCTCATATCTAGTTTGGCAATCGCATCACGCAGGCCTTTTGATAGTTCTGTAACTGCTATATCAGCCATCAATCGTCCTTTCTATTGCTTTGCCCGGCGCAGGGCCAGGATTTTACGTTGTAATGTTGCATCAAGTTTCGCCCCTGGCGTCTCGAGGCGTACGCCGCCAAGTACGTCGGGGTTGACGACCTCACGCAGGTGCACATTAGGTGCACCAATGAGCTTTTTTACTTCAGCGCGCTGCTCTGCGTCGAGCGGATGGGCCGTCGTAACATTCGCCACCACGTCGCCAGCCCGAGCCAACGCATCTTCGATGGACCGCACGACGAGTGTTTGTTCGCGCACGCGACCACTTTCGAGCAAATATGCAGCCACCTCGTCCAAAACGCTCGCGACAGAGTCGCCTGCCGTTATCCGGCTTGCGGCATATTCCGCAATTTTGCGCCGAGGTATTTTACGCTGCATAAACTAGGCGTCTCCAAGCGCAGCTTTTATGACACTGTTGTCGACATTTGCATTCACCGTTTTGCCGACAACTTTTTCGGTCGCCTGCGCAACAAGCTCAATCGTCTCGTTATGCAGTGCTTTTTTGGCGGCGAGCACTTCTTTGGCGATTGAATCTTGCGCCTGCGCAACAATATTCTCCGCCTGCTGCTTGCTCTTAGCTTCTGCATCGGTCAGCATCGCACCAGCTTCGCTTTTGGCGGTTGCCACGATTTCACGCGCTTCACTACGCGCCTGAGCCAAAAGCTTATCAACTTTTTCTTGGCTTTCGGTGGCGCGCTTGCTCGCTTCTACGGCAGCACGCGTGCTTTCTTCAATCTGCGCCTCGCGCTTGTCGAGCATTGCGACAAGTGGCGGATACACGAACTTCTTGAGAAACCACAGCAGCACCAAAAATGCTATCGTCTGTAGTACCAACAGTTTCCAGTCGATGCCTATCGACGAAAACATGTCAGCTTTTTCGACTGCCACTTCGCTACTCGCAAATTGTGTTAATAAATCATTCACTGAGTATCTCTACCTTACATAACCTTGCCGACAATAGCGACGATAAAACCAATGATCGCCAGGGCGTCGATAAACGAAATACCCAAAATCATCATTGTTCGTAGGTCGTTCATCTTCTCTGGGTTACGGCCAGCTGCGTTCATTGCTGCCATACCGACCATACCGGCACCGATTGCAGCAAAAGATGCTGGTAGTGCATAAGCAAGTGTAAATGCGATTGATTCCATATTGATTCTCCTTTTATTAACTAACTAATTCTTCACCCCTCAACCGAGCCCTGGGCGCGTCAGATGAAGAATGTTCGAGTATGGGGGTGTGTGCGTGGTCTTCGTCACTGCCGTGATGTTCCATGCCCAGCGATATAAACACAGTCGAAAGCATGAAGAAGATATATGCCTGGATTCCACCGATAAATAGCTCGAACAAATAAAACGGCTGCAGCGCGAGCGGGGAAATAAACTGCGTAAGGTAGGCGATCATAATAAGCAGCACCTCGCCCGCTAAAACGTTGCCGAACAAACGGAAGCTAAGCCCAAGCAGACGCGAAAGCTCGGCGATGAGCTCGAGGATGCCCACAAACGTCATGATGGGATCTTTTAGTGGACTTACGAAGTAGCGCCCCATATTACCCTTGAAGCCAAGGTAGCGGAAGGCGTACACCTGCGCTGACACGATTGTCACAATCGCGAGCGCGAACGTCATGTTGAGGTCGGCCACCATACCGCGGAAGAGCGGAGTGCCGTCATGCAGCGTAATTGGACCAACGAAGGGGAGTAATCCCATGTAGTACTGCGAGATGACGAAGAAAAAGATCGTAATCGTTAGCGGCGCGACGCGGCGAGCCCAAGCGGCTTCAGGAATAATCTGATGAACCGTGCCATAGAGGCCCTCGAACACCCACACGACCAGTCGCGTCAAGAAGTTATGAGCTTTTTTGCCCTGCACGGCTTGCTTAGTACGTAGCAATGCCCACACCATAACGATAAATCCCAGTAGTCCAAGCAGGTGGGAATTGGTTATGCTAATACCACCAACCAAAAAAATCTCCTGCGCTTTGACAGAAATGTGGGGGCCAGCCGCTGCAAACGACTGAAGCATCATTTAGCACTTCCTTTGAGTCGAGCGATTTGTCGGGACACCAACAGGTAAGCGCTCGCCGCTCCAATGATAATACCAGCCACCATCAGCCATGGTTTCGTATTCCACTCAGCGTCAGCCCACACCCCAAGGAGCGTGAACCCAACCGATGGCACGAACATTCGCCACGTGGTGTCTGCAATCGTTACAACAAAAGCTAGCGGCAACATGTCCCCAGAATTCCCGGTACTTGATCGAGTCTCGCTTTTTGGAACTTTACCCATGTACACTGTATTATATCAGGAGAAAGGCAGAATTACCAGTGCCACGACGCAACAAACAACCCGCACTACGGCGCACGCCGCCCACTCACTCTGCCGAACGCAGCAAGGTTCGCTATGCCACCAAACAGCAAGCGACAGCTGCCGCGAACGACCGCATGCTCTATCATCCAGACCTCGAGCTGAGCGTTTATCAATCGCTGACTGATGGCGGCTGGTATCTTACAAGTGGCACCACAGCGGCACCTCGGAATGCGGCCCGAAACTAACTAGAATCGGAGTGGCAAGGTTTGGTTGATATACTGCCCAAGGATTGGCGTTGACTTACTAACAGTCGTACCGTCGCCCAGCTGGCCGCTTACGTTATTGCCCACCGTATAGACCCTCCCAAGTGTCGTATAGATAACTGACGTGCCTAAGCCTACTACAGCTTGGCTGGCTACCGCAGATGTTCCATCGATAACGTTCATCACTACAGGTGTTGCCTGAGTGCTTGTACCAGGTAACGCCACTCCGTTGCCTAGTTGCCCAAATTTATTTGATCCTGCACCATACACCCGTCCGTTTGTTGCGACCACAAGCAGGTTCTGATAATCCGGTGACTCGCCCGTACCAGTTATGTAGATTGATGCACCGTACACGCCACCCGGTAGCTGGAACTTCACAGGGTCAAAAACCGCAGTCGACGTAGTGCCGTTGCCAAAGTGCCCCGACGTATTAATGCCCGCGCTCCACACTTCACCGGTTGTCGTAAGCGCAGCCACATTCCATTGATCAGTCGTAACCGCTTTGAATGTACCAGTTTTACTAGGCGCCAAAAACTCTGACATCCAGGTGGTGCCGATCATGAATGACTGAGCGCTTGTACCATTGCACGTCCACAGCCGAACCGTTACCCCGTCGGCATTCGCATTGTCCAGGCACTTCCCCGACTGGGGATTATAAAAGTCATCAGTAGCCGTTCTATACTGAAATACCTGCGCCGCCGTACCATTGCACGTCCACAGCCGAACCGTTACCCCGTCGGCATTTGCATTGTCCAGGCACTTATTAGTGTTAGCGTTATAGACCGTACCGTTCGCGCGTACTTCGAAGCGCTGGGCGCCCGTTCCATTACAGTTCCAAAGATGGATAGTTACGCCATCCTCATTATAGTTGTCAAGGCACTTGCCGACGTTATCGATTTTAACAGCAACCGTTCGATTGCCCTGAACGCCGAGACTGTTCTCACCCATACCCATCAACTTGCCGGTATCGTCTACGACGAACAACGTTCTGCCATCAAACGCGATTTGAGTTGCCCGTGACTGTCCTGGATCGCCGTATGTTCCAATTTTAACCGGAACCGATGTATCTGAGTAATTCTGTAGCCCCAGCTGTCCATAGAAGCCCGACCCCCAGCCATACACGCGCCCGCCAGCCATGCGCACAAACACAGATTCTTTGTCGGTCACAATGTTATTTGTCGGAATTGTATTTGGATCAGATTGGTTAGGTGTCGGCAACGCCACTCGTACCGGCGTTGCCATGTTTACACAGCCCGCTATTGTGTAGTTTGCACCCAACACTCCTGCATCACACTTGCCAGCCGCGTAGATATTATTATCTGTTGTCAAGAAGAACGTCGATCGACCGAGCGCGGCAATAGATGCGACTTTTTTACCTGCAGGCAATACTACCTTTTGCGGCGTTGAGATATACGTAGCGGTCGATCCCGAACCAATGGCATACGTTTCGTTATAACCCGCACCATATGCATCACCAGCACTATCGACGGCGAACATATTGTACCCCAACGACAGAAAGCTCGTATAGCCTGCTACAATCGCGTTTGACGTGGGCGCCATAAACTTTGTCGGAATGGTTGCATTTGCATAAGTACTGTTGCCAAGCTGACCATACCCGTTATACCCAGCGGCGCGCATAACACCATCCGCACCAACCGTTGCGAACATCGCTCCATTTACGCTATACCCGAATGGTACCGTACGAACAGAAATCTGCCCGCCCACCTGCGCTTTGGTTGTGTCGCGCACCGATTTCCATACAGCCCCCGTGGAAGCCCGCGTCATAGCCACTTCTGCATCAACAGAAAATGACTGCGCACCGCCGCCCTGGTCCACCACACTGCCAATCGTATAAGTGACGTAGTAAGTCGGTGTTTTAATCACATAACAATTCGCATCGGTAGACCCAGTAGGACAGGGCGCGCCACCATTGCAGTTAGTGTTCGGCCTAAGCGGGCTTGCCGTCGACCACGTCGCGGTGTAATTGCTATTTTTCAAGCATTCAGTCGCCTGCGACAGCCCAGATTCGGCCGCGTCCTTTGCCAGCTGCTGGTAGAACTGGGTGTCCAGCGCCACGCGAACACTTGAAGCGCTCCCCACGGCTGCTACTAAAATCATAAACAAAACCAACGAAGATATAACAATCGTCGGCAGGGCGAACCCCCGTTCCAGCGTCCGTTGCCTATACATATCACCATCATACCATTAACGGTATGGTTGTGTATATTACAAGCATGAGAAGCTTGCCACCTAGTGTCACTGACGCTACAATAGACACTAGATATAATACGAAAAAGGGGATAGTCATGTCAGACACAGCGGGCGCCAGCGTCATCATCTACAGTGCACCGTGGTGCGCATTTTGCAAAACAGAAAAACAGTACCTAGAGCACCTCGGCGTTGCCTATACAGAGCGTGACATCGAAGAAGACGACGGCGCGATGGACGAACTGCTCGCTAAAGTAGGCGGCGAAGCCAGTAGCGTGCCTGTCACTGATATCGATGGCGTGATTATTCGCGGATTTGACCGTGCCAAGATTGACGCCACCCTTAAGGAGAAGGGGCTGATTGCCGCGTAACTCTGTTACCACAACCGCTTATACTTGACATTTTAACTATATTTTGATATAATATAATTATGGAACAAACTCGTAGCACAGAGGCGCAGCCCCTTAAGGAGAGGTGGCTTGACGTTCAGACGAGGGTTGAATACACAGGCTCGATGCCAACCAGCGTCGTTTTTGCGTACCTACAGGACGGCGTCGTAAAAGGCGGCTCGATTGCTATTGATAAGACTTTCGATACCAACCAGATTTACGGCGGCCTCATGGCGTGGACGGGGCGATTCAACGTAAACACCGGCGATTTAGTCGCTGTGCAAATATCTACTACCGGAAAGTGGTACTCTCTTTAAGTCGGGTGCTACTGCGCGCCCACCTGCACAACATCGCCACCGAGCGTATTACGGAAGTAATTGTCGTGGCTCACATACAGCACAGCGCCACTATAGCGCTGGAGCGCCATTTCAAGCTCTTCGATACTCGGCAGGTCTAAATGGTTTGTTGGCTCGTCCAGAATCAATAATTGTGGATCGTTAGCCAGCATACTAATCAGCTGAAAACGCGCCTTCTGGCCGCCGCTCAGGCGCGAAATGGGAACCTGACCATCACTTTCGCTAAACAAATAATCTGCAAGCAAGCTGCGGATTTTTGTAGTGCTGATGGATAAATCACGGTCCAGGTACATACGCTCAATTGCTGCAACCAGAGGTAAGTCAAAGTAGTTATCGTTGACTTCCTGCTCATATATCCCAATGCGAACATGCGTATCAAGCTCGAGCACGCCGCCAAAAACCGTCACTTCAGGGCTACCAAGCAGTGCTTTAATGAGCGTCGTTTTGCCGGCGCCGTTACGCCCGCGCAGCTCAAGGGCCTCGCCCTCACGCAGGTCAATATTCACGCCCTCAAACAACAGCGTGTCGCCGTAGCCCAACCCTAGGTCGCTGGCCCGCACTAGCACGTGTTTGCTACGCGATGCATCGTTCTTCAAGTGCATACGAATGTTACGTGCTTTGAACTTTTCGTACTGGCCGGCAACCTTGTAGTTCAGGTTCTCAACGCTATCTTTATCAATCCAAAACGTTGGCTTTTCTTTGGCTTCTAGTTCCGCTAGTTCGGCCCGCGATTGCGTTTCGAGGCGCTTAAACTTCTGAATGGTCGCGGGGTTACGCGCTTTTTCTTTCAGCCGCTGGTAGTCAAGCACCTTCACCTTCAGGTTCGCCATGCGCTTTTCAATCATTTCGAACTCATTCATTGCCGTGCCCGTGTGTACGGCATTCTGGCGTAGGTACGCATCGTAATTACCTTTAAAACTTTGGCAACCGCCATCTTTCAGCTCAATAATCCGATCAACGTGTTTTAGCACGTCGCGGTCATGGGTAATAATCAGCATAGCTTCTCGGGCATTCATCAGCCAGTCAACGAACTGCTTTTTAGCCACGTAGTCCATATGGTTCGTCGGCTCGTCAAGCAGCGCTAGGTGAGCATCGCTATGCATTACTTTCACCACCTCGACCAGGCGCTTTTGGCCACCAGATAGCGTCACTAATGGTCGATGCGCCACACCGCTCAGCTGAAAACTCTCTAGCTCCTGCTCAATGTCACTTTCAATCTGGTAGTAACCACGCTGCTCAAACCGTTCTAGTGCCTCACTATACTCATGAATCAACCGCATGTTATCGCCCATAGTAGCAGGATAGGTCTCGATAATATGGCTCAGGTCGCTGTACTCAGGCAGGCCAGCCAGCACATACTGCAGCACCGTTTGGTCAGCGATCCCATGATGCTCCTGAGCGGTCGCCACTACGGTTGTTCCACGACGGTAAATCACTTCGCCCGTGTAGTCAGTGTCGGTTCCAGCCAATATGCCGAACAGGGTACTTTTACCCACACCGTTTCGGCCAATCACGCCCACTTTTTCGCCGTCGTCCACGCTAAATTTTACCCCAGTCATTAAAGACTTGGGGCCAAAAGATTTTTCTGTTACGGTTACGTCGGCAATCACTTTAATCCATTGTAGCATACCCCTGTTAGTTATTGACATATTATCAACTATTTGCTATAATAGTATTGTTGGATCGCCTACACGAAGGAGCATCATGACCAACATGGACACCGCCCCCAGCCAGCCCGTCAACGACGAGCAGGGCACCACGGCGGCGAACGACGCCATCACCATCACGGCCGAGGGGCCGTTCGGGTTCATCAGCTGGACCCCCGGCGAGCACACGCAGGAGCACCTGCAGGAGCTCGACGGAACGGAGCGCGATGAGTTCCTGGCCCTCCTCCAGAAGGGACTAGGCTCGCAGGCAGCCGCGATGAAGAGCCTGGTCTGCGACACGATGGCCCTCACCGCACTGCTCGACCTCATGATGTCCAACCTCGAGCCCGATGAGTTCTCCTTGCCGGACTTCAGCGCCATCATCACGGGCAACTTCCCGAGGTCCTGACCCAACACCCGCCACGGCGGCCCGCTTGCATGCTCATGCGCTGCAGCGTGGCCGCCTGGCCCTACCCCCTTCTTCTATCGCCCCGCTGGGCGACTTTTTTATTTACGTAACCGCATAATCCTGGTATTATAGGCAAACGCTTGAGGTCACCGTAGGGAGGTGGTTTACATGACACGCAAGCAGGCAAAACCCGTCCCCGCAAAGCGTCGCTTCGACGCGGTGCGCGCACTCAAGGACACGGGGCTCTCCGTCGGATCCCTGGTGGTCGCCGCAATCATCGTGGTGCTCGCTCCGCTCCTGTGGGTGTTCCTGTTCGGCAAGGGCATTCGCGACGCCCTCGGCAAGATGGCAGACGCCCGGGTCCAGCGACGTCTGGAGCGTGGCTCCCGGCGCGACAAGAAGGCCTAGCCTTCCCATGGCCACCAACTCTCGACATTGTCGGGGGCTGGTGGCCACTTTCATATGGCCATATTAAGTTCCCGTTCTCCAACTGCATTGTTTTCATCTCCTCTGTTATACTAGGGGGTATGAGTGCCAAAAAAACCGCCCCAGTCCGCACACCAGCGCCGATTGTTAACCGCAGGGCGCGGTTTGATTATGAGCTCGGTGACGATATTGTGGCCGGCCTTGTGCTGACCGGGCCAGAGGTACGCGCTGCACGCGACGGGCACATCCAGCTAAAGGGGTCTTTTGTTTCTGTTCGCGGCGGGGAGCTATGGCTCAATAACGCTAGCTTTAGCCTGAAACTTAATGAGCGGGGCAAACCCGGCGCGCGAACCATCGACACCGAACCGCGTAAATTATTGGCAAGCCGTAAACAAATCGATCAGTTCATCGCCCGTAAAAAAGACGGTATGACCATTGTCCCGACAAAGTTACTGAACAAAGGAAAGTACATCAAAATCGTCATCGCACTCGGCAAGGGTAAAAAGAACTATGACAAACGCGAAACCATCAAAAAACGCGATATCGACCGTGAACATAGCCGAATGATGAAAGGGTAATCATGAAGCAAACCATTGCATTGAATAACGGGCTCACTGTTCACTGCTGGACGTACCATCCCGACGCTACTGAAACCATGGTACTCATCCACGGTTTCACCGGCAGCCACGAGGGCTTCCAGTACATCATCCCGCTATTACCTGATATTCGGTTTATCGTGCCCGATCTACCCGGGTTTGGGGCCAGTGACCTGCCTGCACGAGAAGACTGGTCGATCGACGCCATCGCACGGCTCACCAACGACTTTGTCGAAGCGCTGGCATTACCCGAACCACCCCACATTCTGGGGCATAGCATGGGCGGCCTCGTCGTCAGCAGCATGATCTACCAGAACCCAGAACTATATAGCGACCATGTCGTGCTCATCAGTCCCGTACCATCGGCCATTCGTCGTAATGATGCTCGTCGCCCCGGAGCAGTCCTTGGCGCGTTGCAGTATCGCATCGGACACCGCACCGGTAGAATGGGGCACAAACTTGTCAAAAGCCGCACCATTTCGCGCGCCCTCACCGCATTCCTGATTAAAACGACCGACAAGCAACTTCGCGCCGAAATCTACCAACATCACTTCAAAAACCTCGATTACATTTCAGATATCGAATTTTATTCAAAGCTGTACACCGACATCAATCGTTCAGGCGCGTCGCACTACGCCGAGAGCTTACGGCACAAAAAGATGCTCCTGCTGGCGGGCGACAAAGACACCGTCACGCCACTCGGCGAAATCAAAAAGTTCGCGCAGGTCGTCCAGCCAGCACAGTTCCATGTCATTCCCAATGTCAGCCACCTGATTCATTACGAACGCGCGCCTGAAGCAGCAGCCCTGATTGAGCCATTCCTCAAGTAGAAACAGTCTACTTCTTGTCGTCGCTACCGCTACCTTGCCAGAATTCCATATATTCTGCAAGTTCGCTTTCCTTAATGCGGTCAACGAACCCGGCAGGGCGTGCGGCCACTTCGGCTTTTTTCGTTTTAATCACTTTTTTATACAATTTTATAAACGCTGTTAGCGTGTAGCTCAAGTCGTGGGTCTTAGCGATGCGAAGTGATTCCTCGCCAAACGATTTTTGGAGTTTTTTGTCGCCAATGATCTTCGCGATACCTTCAGCCATGCCCTCATCGTCATCGAGTTCAAACAAAAAGCCGTTTTTGCCATCGTGGCATAGCTCACTAAGGGCGCCGGCATTCACGGCAACGACTGGCTTACCGCACGCCATAGCTTCGAGCGTTGCAATGCTCTGCAGCTCAGCAGGGCTGGAAATAGCATACAGCACACCCACGCGTTCCAGAGCAATCTTGTCCTCATCACTCACACGACCCGTAAACGTAATATGCTCCGAAATACCCAGCTCATCAGCCAACCGCACCATGTGCTCGCGGTCGACACCGTCACCCACAATCAGCGTGTGAACTTGGTGGTCCTTCAGCAGGCGCCGCGTTGCTTTAATCAGCACCCACAGGTGCTTTTCGGCGTCCATACGGCCGATATAGGTAATGATGGGGCGATCTGTCGGCAGACCAAAACGCTCATACACTGCGGGGTCAGCAGGACCAGGCGTATACTCACGCAAGTCAATGCCGTTACTAATTACTTCAACTGGCCGCGAGAGCTTTTCGACATGCTTACCAAATAATTTGATTCCTGATTCAGTGGGTGATGTAATCACATCCGCACGGCTGTGAAAACGACGACCATAATCAGCCAACATGTAGTTGATTGGCCTGCTCAAAAGCGCTGCGCGCTTGAGGTTATCCATCAAATTCTCAGGCATCGCATGACTGGTCGTGACGACTGGTATATCGTAGCGTCGACCAAAAAACATCGCCGCTTGCCCGATCCACATGAGCATCTGAATATGAATGACGTCTGGCTGGAAATCCTGGATGATTTTGCGAACTTCAAGCTGTGGGGTCGGGCTAATGCGAAAGTTTTGATAAAAGGGGAATATAGTTGAACGGGTGCGATAAATAACGTAATTACCGTCGATTTCTTTGGATTTACGACCATCTTGGCTCGGCGCAATCACGACAACTTCGTGGCCCTGCTCGGCAAGACCGCGTGCGAGGTTTCGACTAAAGGTTGCAACACCGTTGAATACGGGCCAGTGAAGGTCGGCAGCAATAAGAATTTTCATATGTCATCTATTATAGCATCCCGGCGCATCACCTGCGCGCACCGCACTGCCGTTTGCTATACTGAACGTTATGAAGGTTTACTACGATGCGCGGTGGATATTGGTTGAAAACAGGTTCGACGGCATCAGCCGTTACAGCCACGAACTTGCCTGGGCATTAGCCGAGCAGTCCGATATCGAACCAGTGTGGATCGTGTACGACCAGCGCCAACTCGCCAAACTTCCAGCAGGAGAGCATGTGCTAGTAACGAGCCCGTACAACCAGCTCGCCGAACTATTCGTACCCCTCCGGCTTAACCGTCATGGTGCCAAACTCGTCTATTCACCGTTCTTCCTGATGGGCACGCTCGGCAAACGCTACAAACTCGTGTTAACGATTCACGACCTCATCTACTTCACTCACCGCACGCCACCACAGTGGTACAAATGGTATGAACGTCTGGCCTTTTGGCTATTCCACACGACATACTGGCCGCTAAGGTGGCAACTCAATAGCGCCGACGTGGTCGCAACCGTCAGCAACACTGCTCGCAATGAGCTCATCAAGGCCCACGCCACCAAGCGCGATATCGTCGTCGTGCCAAATGCAGTCAACTCCGAACTGTTTAGCGACACCACCCCCCGCCAGCACGCCACAATGGACGGCGTCGTATTCATGGGTGCATTCACCCCGTACAAAAATGTCGAATGCTTGATTGACGCTGCGGCGATCGTGCCCGACGTTACACTGCACCTTTGCGGCAAACTACCACCTGCCAGGCGCCCTGAAATCGAAGCCCGCATCGCCAAGCGGGGAATTGCCAGTCGTGTCGTGCTATACGACGGGGCCACCGACGACCAGTACCGCGCAGCGTTGGCACAGGCACGCTGTGCGATGAGCGCCAGCAAGCTCGAAGGCTTCGGACTGCCACTTATCGAGGCGCAGCAGGCGGGAGTACCATTTGGCGCCGCGGATACCGCCATCTTCCGTGAAGTGGGGGGTGATAGCGTACTCTTTTTCGACCCCGACAGTCCTGAACAAGCCGCCGACATCATGTGCAAATTTGCCGACCCCATAGTCAGCCACGACTACATAGACCGCGGCTTTAAAAACGCCGCCCGCTACACCTGGGCCAACAGCGCCAGCGTGGCTGTAAGCATTTGCCAGCGACTTAGCTAACGGGTAAGTAAATCATTTCTGGTTAGCGAGCATTGTATTTTTATTTGTAATATTGTATAATAGTCATTACAAAGCACAACATCCCGTTGCGCTCGTACCACCAAGGAGGTTCCCTAGTGAATCGTTTCGACAAGCCACTCAGCGCAGCGAGCGCCATCCTGATCATCATCGCGGCCGTCGGCATGCCGGTGAACCTGGTGGCGAGCATCGCAACCGGTGCCCACAGCAACCCGGTCAGCTTCTGGTTCGCCCTACTGGGCGTCGTCGGGGCCATTATGCTGTTCGTCAGTGACGGGGTGTACCGCAAGTGGCACACGCACACCAGCATCGTCACCGGCATCTGGACAGAGCGCCGGCCCAAGGAGCACAAGCTCGGTCGGTCCTTCCAGAGCCTGACCGGCGCGTACCCCGAGGTCGCTATCATGCGGCTAAAGTCGGGCGGCACCTACAACCTGGGGCCTCTCGACGAGTTCGAGCCGCAGGCAACCCAAGTGCGAGTCGGCGACACAGTCATCGTCGATCGCGCCTGGGGCGCGGCAAACGGACACTGGCACACCCGGCTCCTGGGTGTCGTCCACGCCGACAAGCGGCAGTCCGCCAAGAGGCCTGGCGCGTAGACTCCACACCCGCGGTATATCGGGGGATTAATTCCCCCCGATATACCGCTTTTTTATTTTCATATACCATCCAAATAAAAAGGCCCGGAGGCCCCAGTGCGTAAACGCACCAGGAGCTCCGGGCTTGTCGTGTCAGTACCTCCAGTCCATGTAGGATTCCCCTGGGTAGAGGCCCTCGGTCGCACCCTTCACATTCGAACCATCGGCGTCTGCCGTCAATTCGTAGTGAGTGGTGCTCAGGCTCTTCAGCCCTTTATTACCGGGGTAGCCGACAATCACCGTGTGAAGTGTCACATCTTCGCCAATGGCGTCGTATACTTCTTCACGAGTGATCGTGTCATCACCGTCGGTAATGAGCAGAATCTCGGCTGCCTGCCCCCGACGCGCGCGACTGCGCACATCTGAAGCCGCTTCCTTGATGGCGGTGTAAATGATTGTGCCACCGCCCAGATCGTTGCTCTGGTTGAACAGCTCCTTGATGAGCGAGCGACGCTCTGCAGGAGTGGTAGCAGCAGTCAAGCGGCCCACCGCAACGGCAAACTGGCGGTACAAGTACTGCGAGTCGTCGTCCAGGTGAGCGCCCATCACTACCGAAGCAAGGGCAATCGCCAGGCAGATGGGCGTTCCGTCCATACTACGCGACACATCGACCACCAGCTCCAGCAGTTGAGCCTGCTGTTCGTCGGTGACCTCGATCTGCTCAGTCCATTCCTGGACCTTGGGCTCTTCGAATTCCCGCCACACTTTCCGCTTCTGCAGCGTAGGCAGGCCGGGAACTTCCTCGGCGAATACCCGCCGGCGCAAACGCCCAGTCGCAAAGCGATGGCCAAGCACGTGGCGAGGCAACGCCATGTCGCGACGCGACATCTGACTCAGCTCACCGGTTCGGCGAACCGGAAGGGTATCGGGGTCATCAGTCGGGTAGGGCACAAAGATGCGACCGTTGGGCGCCTTCGGACCAGGCATCTCCACCTCCACCATTTTCTTGACCGTCTCGATCGTCACCTTACGGCGAACGATAGGAACGGTCTTAGTGGGAGTGTGCTTGCCCTTGCCACGAAGGTTCGTGATATTGAACACGGGGATGTCCAGTTTGTTGATCTGGTGAATCATCCGCGCCACCACGTCAGGGTCGACAGTCAAGTTACCTTGACCGCCCAGGCCGCGACCAGCACTCGTTAGCTTCAGGACCGCCCTCAGTTGGGCGTCGTTCAGCTTCGGCTTGCCGGTCTTTGGGGTCACATCTTCATGCGTCTGCATGTCGATGATCTTACCCTGGCGATTAGTCGAATCTTCCCAGGTGGTTTCGGCGACCTTGCGGTCATCGAATGATCCCACCTGAGTGCCATCTTCCTGGAGCACGACGTACCGACCGTTGTTGTCCGGCTCGGGAGTAACATCCTGACCGGTTTCCCGGTCGATGATGCGTCCTTCCTGGCCCGTCTGCTCCTGCCACTGCTTGTGGGCACCAGCAAGCGTGTCGTTTTCGGCAACCTGCTTGCCCTTGCTGTTCTGCACTTCGTAGCGCGGCTGACTGGGCTGCGGCATGCTCTTGGGCGCGTTGGGAGTCGGCGGCGGAGTGGGACGCTCCTGAGTGGAACGCCACAGCAGCCGCCACCACTGCTTGATGCGGTCGAGAACGGAAAGCCTTGTCGGGTCGCTCGGACCCGACAAGGCACCGCCACGACCGACCGTGTCGTCGGTCACGTATTACTCACCACCCCTTCAGGAGATCGAAACCGATGACCGGTGTCGAAAGCTTCTTGATGTCCAGTTCGATCTGGCTGACCGCCAGGTCCAGGGCCATGTGCCTAGCGCCACGGAGGGCAGCCTTGATCTGCTGGGCCGTCAGAGACGACGCAGCGACCATCGTGCCGCCCACCATCAGCTGGGCACTGGTCGTCTGGCTGCGCTCGGCAGTCAGTTGAGCGACCATGTCAGCCAGCTTGCCGAGCTCCTCCAGAAGGTGAAGCCGGCGACCGGTCATGCCATCCAGCAAATCACTGCAAACTTGCGCCCACAGCACTTCGTCGCCGGACTCGTCACCGATGGTGAGGAGTCCGTACATCAGCGCCTTCTGATCGACAACATGCACCTCGTTCCGCCCGTGAAGGACGGCCGAAGCGCGGCTGAAGTCGAACAGCTTGCCGAGAGTACGCGGCGTCACCTCGGGTACGCCGAGCTCCATGTCAAGGGGCTCTTCGGCGATATCCGCGTTCTTCGCGTGCCAGGCGGCACGAGCGGCGACCAAACGGCGACGCTGAAACTCGCTGACAAGCAGGACGTGCAGCAGGCGCATACCCGGGCTCACCACGATGCCGCCGTCAGCCTCGGACGCCATGACGCGGTCCGAAAGCTGCCTGAGGCCGTCGTAGGGAAGTACGGGCAGAGACAAGCGCTTACCCGAATAGTCGAGGTAAGTACCACTGGCACGCAGGCTGTCACCCAGGCCATCAATACCGCGCAGGTATGCCTTGCACATGAAGCGGTCAAGAACCGCCTGTAGAGCTGGCGTCATACGCATGTAGTTGCTGGTCGCGATGGCGGTGTGGAGCGGAGCCGGGACGATACCCATGCCCATGGTCTTGAACTCACGCTCATTGAGCACGTTGTTCACGCCACGCAGCACGTAGTCCGACCCGTCCATGAACTCGTCGAGAAAGGCGAAAACCGCCTCTACGATGCCACCCTCGAGGTTGTACACCTCGCGGCCGGACTTCATGAGCTCGTCGGCGATGATGTTGCCGAACATTTCCTCACGAGTTGTCTCCTTGGTGATCTGGAGCGAGAACGTGAGGGCACTCTCGTCGAACATCCCGAAGATGCTCGTGCTCATCAGGCTCTTGGCACGGCCGGGGCCGCTGAACCAGAACACGTGCTCACGAGCGAGCAGGGCGAACAGAACCTGAGTGAGGATCTGTTCGTTGCTGGGGAAGTTCTTCCCCAGCACGTAGAAGTTCTCACGCAGTTGCCCAGCGTATGTCATCATGCCGTTCTCCTTGGATTGGAATTGGTACCGAATTGGGACTGTACGAAGTGCGCCCAAAGGACGCACTCTACGTTGCTAATTATAGTATAAATTACGATATTTTACAAGTTTTTGCACTACAGCGTAATCAAGGTACCTATCTGTTCGCCAGCTACGGCGCGTCCGATGTTGCCGTCCGTCAATAAATCACAAATGATGACCGGCTTGTCTTCTTCCATCGCCAGACCGATCGCTGCTTTGTCCATTACGGTAACGTTTGGATTATTGAGTGCTTCTTGGTAGGAAATATGGTCGTATTTTCTCGCCGTTGGGTCCTTGTTCGGGTCGGCATTGTACACGCCGTCTACTTTGGTCGTCTTTATCACTACTTCGCAGTCCATCTCCAGTGCCAAATTTACAGCCGCGGTATCAGTCGTCAGGAATGGACGGCCGATTCCACCGCCAATAATCACCACACGTCCTTTGCCTAGGTGGTGTTCGGCGCGTCGATGGGTGTACTGGTCGACAAATTGATTAACTTCTATGCTACTAAGTGCCACGGTTGGCACATGTTCTGCATTGAAAATATCTGCGACAACACTGGCATTCATGATGGTCGCAAGCATGCCGGTGTTGTGTGCAGTCACTTGACCAATGCCATTACCGGCCAGCTGCGATCCTCGTGCATAATTACCACCACCAACTACCACAACTACCTGCGTCCCAGCCGCTACAACCATTCGTAGTTGGTCCGCGATCCACTTTACACGCTCTGCGTCGATACCCCCCGCCAGATTACCTTGTAGTTGTTCCCCTGAAAGTTTGAGTAGAATGCGTGTATACATACCTACAGTATACATAACCGTGACCAAGTATCCCAAAACCCGCCGCCCAATACGGTGTGTATATTGACATCAACACAATAATTTGCTATAATATAATTATACAATAGCACACTGGGTGCTATGAACCTACTACGGGAAGGCAACACCATGCAATACCTCCTGTTCATCTTCGGTGTCCTCGGCTGCGGCATCGTAGCGTTCTGGCTCCTGTTCACCGGGGCCCTCGACGCCACCGATCCCTTCACGACCCGTGAGCGCAAGTCGGGCCTGATCCGCGTCGCCATCGGCGCGGTGCTGGCGGTCGTTGCAATCAGCAGCGGCTACGCGACGTTCAACAGCTGGTGGGAGAACACGGCAACCGTCGGCGTGGTGCTGTCTCACGACGACACCGTCATGGTGCTCACCAGCAGCGGCACGCTGTACAATTGCCAGGCGGCCAACGAGTGCACCACTCTGAAGCCCGGCCAGCTCATCACGTTCGAATCCCGAACGGCAGGCGGCGCCTTTGGCCAGCCGGTCATCCGCAACGTCCGCGTCGGGTAACCGACCCTATCTTCACCCCGCGTGAAGGAAGCACACCCCGCTTCTTTCACGGCGGGGTGTGTTTTTATACGAACATTGACATATTACTACTATTTTGCTATAATATACCTATCGATGACGCAACTAGGCGTCACGCACCTCCCACGAAAGGGGATTAACCCATGGAGATTCTCTCCATCCTGCTCGGTATCGTGGCAGCCCTCGCCACCGCCGTCGCCGCCCTGGCGCTCTTCGATGCTGTAACCGACCACGATCCTGCGCCCTTGCTGATCACGTTCGTGTTCGCGATCATCGCACTCGGAACCGGCCTGGGCTCGATCTCTTCCTACAACGCCTACCAGACCAGCTGGAAGGACAGCAGCACCATCGTCCGCACCGTCTTCAATGAAGACGAGGACGTCATGCTGCTCAGCAAATACGGCACCGTCTACCGGTGTGTCGAGCAGGCCGAGTGCCAGGACCTCGAGAAGGGTGACCACGTCACTTTCGAGTGGCTTCCCGGTGGCTCCAGTGTGCCAGACACCCCTGACGCCCGCAAGGTCGTCAAGGGCTGACTCCCCACCAGCCTCCGTGGCTGCGAGCAGATGCTCGCAGCCACGGAGGGCTTTTTATTTTTCGGGTATACTAATAACATGAAATTATATTCCTGGAACGTCAACGGTATACGCGCCGTACTGAGCAAAGGCACTTTTCAAAAGTTCATTGCGGAACACGACCCTGATATCCTGTGCTTGCAGGAGACCAAGGCCGAGCGTGGGCAAGTAGAGCTCGATTTGCCCCAGTACACCGAGCACTTCTATAGCGCTGTCAAAAAAGGCTACAGCGGAACCGCTATCTTTAGCAAAGTCCCCGCACTGCGCTACATCGATGGCTTTCCGCAAGACATCATCGACACCTACCGCGTAACGGGTGATACCTACGGCGACCCGAACGCCGAGGGCAGGGTAATTGCCGCCGAATTCAACGACTTTTGGGTGGTGACCGTGTATACGCCCAACAGCAAAGGAGACCTCAGCCGCCTGAGCCTGCGCTACGACGTGTGGGATAAGGCGTTCCTAGCCTACGTGCAGCAGCTTGAACAGTCCAAACCATTACTGTTTTGCGGCGACCTGAACGTTGCGCATACCGAACTCGACCTCGCCAATCCCAAGCCAAATGTCGGCAAGCACGGCTTTACCAACGAAGAGCGCGAGCGTTTCCAGGACTTCTTGGACGCGGGGTTCGTGGATACCTTCCGCGCAGCCAACCCCAATAAACCAGATGCCTACACCTGGTGGACGCACTGGGCGAATGCCCGTGCGCGCAATGTGGGATGGCGCATTGACTACTGGCTGGCAAGCAAGGCCATCGCATCCCGCGTACACACCCCCCAAATCCACGCAGACGTCATGGGAAGCGACCACTGCCCAGTGAGCATCGAAATAAATTAAGGCGACTTGCCTACTACGCTAGTGACAATACATTCAAAGAATGGTATAGTACTGTAAATTATGGCAAAGCAAAAGTTCGCAGCATTCGATATTGACGGCACACTATTCCGAAGTGGGCTTTACCGCGAGGTGGCCTACGAGCTCATGCGAATGGGCGTACTGCCCCCCGACGTCCTAGAAGAGACCACCGCCAAAAACCGCGAATGGCGCCACCGCACACATGGTAACGCGTTTGAAGAGTTCGAGATGCTTCTCATCGACCGTATCGACAACTTCTTGCCCCAGCTACGCATCGAAGACTACGAAGAAGCGGCGCAAATGGTGCTTGCTAAGCGCGCCGATAACGTCTACGTCTATACTCGTGACCTCATCCATAGCCTTAAGGCACAGGGATACTTCCTTATCGCCATCAGCGGCTCACAAATCGAACTCGTCGAGCCATTTGCCGCAAAGTATGGGTTCGACGCGTGGGTCGGCCAGCAGTGGGAGCGTGGCGACGAATACTTCACTGGCAACGTTATTAAAACCCATACAGGCAAAGACGTCATCCTCCGCGACCTAGCCAAGCGGCATAATCTTACATTCAAGGACAGCTACGCAGTCGGCGACAGTAACGGCGACGTGGGCATGCTCAGCGTTGTCGAACATCCTATCGCATTTAATCCAACGTTCGAGCTGTATGAAAAAGCGGTCGAAAATGGCTGGCCCATGACCATCGAGCGCAAAAATGTCATCTATACCATGTCCGCCCAGCCAGACGCTCCTTACGCGCTCACTTCTGTCCGGCATCAATAAACCCCGGCAGCTTTTTACTCCTATCGCGCTATACTAGTACCATGGACAACAGCTACTGGCTACGCCAAACCCCAGCAAAACCGCTTTTTCCCGACATTGAATGGAGCAAGCCCGAACAGCGCTCTTCACGCGGGCGACTTGGTATTATCGGGGGTAACAAACTCGGATTTGCTGGTGTGGCCGAAAGCTACAGTACGGCGCTCGGCTCCGGGGCGGGGGAAGTGCGCGTGCTACTCCCCGATGCGCTTCGCAAAGCAATCCCACCATCAATGACCGACGTCACCTTCGGCGCAACAACCCCGAGCGGGAGCCTAAGCAAAGAAGCACTCGGCGAAATCCAGGCTCTTGCACAGTGGTCGACCGCACTGCTCCTATGTGGTGACGCTGGTCGCAACAGCGAAACGGCCATCGCCTATAGCGACCTCATCCGCCAATACACCGGACAGCTTATCATCACTCGCGACGCAGTCGACCTGGTCAAAAACGATGCCGATGCGCTCGTAAATCGTCCCAACACACTTCTAGTGGTATCGTTCGCCCAGCTTCAGAAGCTCTTTCAGAGCGTCTATTATCCCAAAATCCTGACATTCAGCATGCAGCTCATGCAGCTTGTCGAAGCCATGCACAAATTTACCGTCACATACCCCGTTACCATCGCCGTACTTCACCGCGAGACGCTCATCGTCGCGCATGATGGGCAGGTCACCACAACCGTATGGGATAACCCCATGACCATCTGGCGAGGCATTACCGCTGCACGTGCCGCAAGCTACTGGCTGTGGACACCAAATCAGCCGCTTGAAGCCGTCACGGCAAGCTTACTGGCGAACACCGAAAGATTCTCGTAATACACGCCCAAAAAGCGGCCATCCTCATCTATTTCATATTTTTTACCGGTTCAGTGTATAATTAAGGAGGCAAGGAAACATTGTATTTTCATCTTGTGCCGCGGTGGTGGAATTGGTAGACACGCCAGACTCAAAATCTTGTGAGCAATAGCTCGTACCGGTTCAAGTCCGGTCCGCGGTACCAGATGCAAATCCAATAAGGCCCAGTGCCATGCATAGGCTTTGCCTGTGTATTCGTGTATACTTAACCTAGATAGATAGTCATTATGCGCCCAGAAGATAAACGACCAACAACGCCTATAGTGGTACCGCAGCGTCAGTCGACGACTGTTGGTGACTCACAAATTCCTGGCGGCGAACAGGCTGCCAATATTGTGCGCGGTCAAATCGACTCAATCTACAATAATGACCCCGAGCTAACCATGCCTGCCGAGCAACCAGCGGCCCCCAAAAACGGTCCGGTCCCGTACACGCCACCAGCACCGCAGAACCTGCAGCTTGCGAGTCAACAAGCAGAGGTCGGTAACCCCTACGAGCGCACTCACAACGAGCAGCAGCACCAAATTCAGGTAAGTGCCTGGCAAAAGTACCATAGTGCTTGGCAAAGCTACTACCAGCAGTACTACGAGCGCTATTACGTCAGTCAAGTACACGAGGCCAAGCAATCGCTAGAGGCCCAATCAGGCGAACAGCCTAAAGAGCCAGTTGATGAATCGATTTCTAGCGACGAAGCTATGTACGATTTGCGTGCAAAGCTACGGGGTCGCATTAACGAGCAGGCTACAAAAGTACGTAAAAGTCGGCATTTCGTTCCAATTATCGCCGCCCTGAGCGTCATGCTTATTTTTGTCTTTCTTCAGTATAACCGCGTCATTTTTGCGTCCGTAGAGGCATACGTTACCCCTGGCAACATGGATCCCAGCACGCTTATCATCGACCCGAGTGCCCAGGTGCAGGTTGGTCCAGAACCACGACTTATCGTGCCAAAAATCAACGTCGATGTACCGATTGTATGGGACGCAACCGCAGCCGACCAGAACTCGCTCAACAACGCCATGAAAAACGGCGTGGCCTGGTTTAATATTCCCGGTGCGAGCGCCAAGCCTGGGGAAGTCGGCAACTTCGTGGTCTCGGGCCACAGCAGCAACGACTGGCTTGACAGTGGTGACTATAAATTCGTGTTTGCGCGCCTTGAACAACTCACCGAAGGCGATGTCATTTACGTGAACTACAACAGCGTCCGCTACACCTACAACATCGTGCGACGCGAAGTTGTAAAACCAACCGACGTAGCTGCGCTTGTCGACCCGACGACTAAGCCCCTTATTACGCTCATTACCTGCGTTCCGCTTGGAACCGCCAACGAACGACTGCTTGTATTCGCAGAACAGGTAAGTCCAGACCCCAAAACCGCCGCAACTTCCACCCCGACCCCAGCCACAACATCTACAGCTACAAAAATGCCAGGCAATTCACCGACGTTCCTGCAACGCTTGTTCGGGATCGGTAACTAATATTAGTCAGCGAGCGCTTTAGTACGCACCAACGCGACACCCGTTGGCTGCGGTGCGAAATGGTAATAGTATTTATTGTTCTCTGAGAGTGTGGCCGGTAGCACGCTAACGCCCGATGCTACTGTCTGGCGATTGGTACCATCAAAGTCATAGAAGTCGAAGCTACCACTAGCAGTCGACGACCAATGGAATCTGTCGATCCACTGAACCGACTTCCCCTGATCGGCAGGAATAGTCGCGCGTGCCAGCTGGCGTGTTTCTAGGTCATACGTCGCGACGTCATTGCCACAGCGCGCAACAACAAAGCGATCAAGAACTGGTGAAAAGTCTACATATGTCACGTTCGATGGGCAGTCATATTTTGCAACCTGGACTGACTGCGGCGTGGTTGACGCATCGCTTGAGGGTACATCGCCTCGCAAAATTTCAATCGTGGTACCGTGTGCGGTCACCGTATAGTCCTGCCCATAGTACGTGCCAGTGCGGAACCACGCCGGAACGGCACCCTCGTCGGTGTAGGTGCGCGCAACCCGGGGCTTCGCAGCGCCACTCGTTAAATACCCGACACTACGCTGCATCGCCTCGTTTGCCAGCGTCGTATATGTCACTGTGGAACGATCGGACTGCGCGAATGACTCGACATTCGTAATAAGCGGTCCACTGAGCGTCGTTGCCGACAAATCTGCTCGTCGGACTTCATGAGTAGCTGTCAGCAGATACAGCGTATTGCTACTCGCAAGTGAATACTCCACAGCCCTAATATCTACCCCCAATGATTTGCTAATATTGCGAACAGGTTCGGCACCACGTAGGTCGACGGACAAATACTCCTCCTTGGCCTCTCCATACACATGACGCACAAGCATGTAGCGACCATCAAAATCCCAACCAACGAGGTCAAATACCTGCTGAAAACCTTCGTCGGGTGCGGTGTAGTCAAGCAGCGCCAGCGTCACTCTAGTCGGTGTCGCTTCATCTGCATTAAGGGGTGTCACTATAATCGATGGATCATTTGCGCCCGGAAGCGCCGCGACATATTTGCGGTCCGGCGACACAATCGCATCTGCAACAGCAGGGAACGTCGCCACTGTTTTGATGGTTGGTTTCGTCGGCAACAATAGGGCATAGTTGAGCCACAGGACGCTTCCCGGCTGCACCATAACGTCTTTACGCCACGACGTGTATCCATCTTTTGTCATCGTAATCGTATGGCTACCAGTTTGGGCTGTCACCTTGCTGGCGGTGCGGTTCGCTAGTGTAATATCATCGAGCATAACGGTCGCGCCAGATGGCTTCGAGTCGAATTGCACCAAGCCACCTTGTTCAATCGTGCCATCGTAGCGATTAAACCGATAGCCAAGCATCACTAGTACGAGCGCCACCACAGTCACAACAACCGCCACAGCCATAAGGCCATACACAAAGAACAATTGAGCGCGTTTTTTACGTATATTTTTGGAATGATACATATATACTAGCTATTATAGTCGTAACGGGCATAAAAAAGAATCCTAGCTCTTGCAAATATCGCTCATGATACGCTACTATAGGGTAAGCACGAGCGGGGTAGCGCTCTCATTAGTAAGGGAGTATATGAGCGAAAAAACGGTTTCTATTAACGGCACGGTATACGACAAGCGCACCGGTATGCCTGTTCGCGTTGAACGCGAAGTCCATAACGTTACACGCCACAACGCGCAAACTGTTCATCAGCAGCTGCAAAAATCGCGCACCCTCAACCGCAAGTACGTCGCCCGTGACGCCGCTGCCACAGCTACAGCACCCGCTAGCACGGCTCCGGCTCCACACGCAATTTCTACCCACCGCGTCGTTTCGGCTCCCCAGGTTTCGCGTAGTGAGTCGGTTTCGCGCTTTGCTAAGGAATTTAACCGCGCACATGCAGTCCCCCAAAAAACCATTCGCGACATCGGCCCAACTGCTCATCCACTCGTTCGCCGCACCGAAGCAATTGTTGCTGCTAAAGCGCCTGTCGCAACCGTAATTAAACCTTCTTCAGTCCTCAAAAACGAAGCCATAAGCCGCGCCATGGCTCAAACACCTGCCAAGAACCACGCCAAGCCAGTCAAACAAAAATCTACCAGCAGGCACCGTCGAGCGCTCAGCCTTGCGTCTGCATCACTGGCGATTGTTCTGCTCGGTGGATACTTTACGTACCTTAGCATGCCGCAGATCTCAACCCGCGTTGCTGCCGCTCAAGCCGGTATCGCCGCAAGCTACCCCAGCTATCACCCAACAGGCTATACGCTGAGCGGGCCTGTTGCTTATGACCAAGGAAGCGTGACGATGAAATTCGCCGCCAATGCCGGCCCTCAAACCTTCACGCTTAACCAATCTCGCTCAGGCTGGGATTCCTCGGCAGTGCTCGACAACTACGTCGCACCAAAGGCAGGTGAAAATTACAGCGCCACCACCATGAACGGCCTTACCATTTATACCTATAACAGCAACGCTGCATGGGTAAATGGCGGCATTTTGTACACAATTACGGGCAACGCGCCCCTCAGCGGCGAACAAATCGGCCGCATTGCCACCAGTTTATAGCTGACCGCTTCGCGCAAACCACCTCGTCAATACCGGGGTGTTTTGCTATACTGACAGACATGACTGTACGTACACGTTTCGCTCCAAGCCCCACCGGCTATATCCATGTCGGCAATGTTCGCGCCGCACTTTTCCCATGGCTCCTCGCGCGGCAGCAGCAGGGAACCTATATTTTACGCATCGAAGACACCGACCAAGCACGCTTCGTCGATGGCGCCACCGACCTGATTCTTGACACGCTCGAATGGCTCGGCATTGATTGGGACGAAGGACCGCGAAAAGGCGGGGAATACGGACCCTACATCCAGTCCGAGCGACGCGATATCTACAAAGCCTGGGCACAAAAGCTTGTCGATAAGGGACTTGCCTACGCCGACCCTTACACGCCCGAAGAGGTACAGACCTTCCGCGAAGAAGCCAAAGCGCTTAAAAAACCGTTTTTGTACCGTGACCATCGCCCCGAGAATCCACCTGCCTGGGATGGCACACAGCCACTACGGCTCAAGGTAACCGACATCAAACGCTACACCTGGAACGACCCTGTGATGGGCGAGCTTTCCGCAGGGCCCGAGGTGTTGGACGATTTCATCCTCATGAAAGCGGACGGTCTGCCAACGTACAACTTCGCGCATATTGTGGACGATGCCGAAATGAATGTCACGCACGTTATTCGTGGACTGGAGTACATTTCTTCAATCCCGCGCTATCTGAGCCTGTACGAAGCACTCGGGCTTGAAGTCCCTGTATTGGCGTGTCTGCCACACATCATGGCACCCGACGGCAAAAAGAAACTTGGCAAACGCGATGGCGCTAAAAGCGTCCAGGAATACCGCACCGATGGCATCTTGCCTGAAGCAATGCTGAATTTCCTTGCCAGTATGGGTTGGAACGACGGCACAGAACAAGAGCTCTTTAGTCGTGAAGAGTTAATTGAAAAATTCAGCCTCGACCGAGTCCAGCGCAGTGGCGCACGCTTTGACGAGCAACGACTACTCTGGATGAACGGGCAATGGATACGCCGACTCAGCCTCGATGACCTGTACACTCGAACGCTCAAGTACTGGCCCAAGAGTGCTGAAACTTACGACGAAGCCTACAAAAAACAAGTTCTCGGCCTCGTCCAAGATCGCCTAAAAACTCTTGCCGAACTACCAATGATGACGAAGTACTTTTTCGAAGAGCCAGTCATCAACACCGAGCTGATTACCGACAATAAGCAGCTCAAAAAATTGTCGCCAGAAGAAGTTTCTACGCTGTTAGTAGCCGTCAAAACTGAGTTTGAAAACCTAGGCGAATGGACGCCCGAAGCCTTACAGGAATGCCTGAACCGCCTGCTTGATGTCACAGGCCAAAAACCGGGCATTTTGTTCAGTCTGGTGCGCATTATCACCACATGGGCCCCCTTCAGTCCACAGCTCAACGATACGCTTGCACTCCTAGGCAAAGACAAAACGCTCGAGCGAATGGCAAACTACACTACGACACGCTAGTTCTAGGCACGCTACCTCTAGCGTAGGGTAGGCCAACTTTGCTATACTAACCATAAGCATGAAATGGCCTCATCCACACACTCTTTTACCCCGCGTCCATAACTGGATTCACCTCCATCCTCGGCGCACGTACGCATTTGTGGGCCTTGGCCTTGTCGTCGCGGCATCACTCATCGCAACGATACTGTTACTGCAACCAGCGCCCGAACCCCCCGTCGTCGTCACACCGACCGTCAAAAAGAAACCAAAGCCCGCACCCGTATTCTACTCGCCACTGACCGGACTAAAAGTGAACGATGAAGCCGCCACCAAGCAAGCCGTCACCGCCATCATGATTGAAAACAGTCCCGATGCGCGCCCGCAAAGCGGCGTCAAAGCAGCCGGAATTGTGTTCGAAGCGGTTGCCGAAGGCGGCATTACCCGGTTCCTGACACTACACCAAGAAGACAAACCCCAGCTTATCGGTCCCGTGCGGAGCCTACGCATGTACTACGTTGACTGGCTTGCGCCGTACCAAGCAAGCGTTGCACACATCGGGGGAAGCGCGGCCGCACTCGCTGAAGTACGCAACGGCAACTACCGTGACATCGACCAGTTCTTTAACGCGCCGTACTACTGGCGCGCTACAGACCGCTACGCCCCCCATAACGTATATACCAGCTTCGAAAAACTCGACGCGCTCAACCAGGCAAAAGGCTACACCGAATCCAGTTTCGAGGGCTTTGCCCGCATTGACGGTAAGCCAAGTAGTACGCCCAACGCCACAAGCATAGACCTCAACTTCAGTAGCGCGCTCTATAACACCCACTACGACTACGACACAGCCAGCAATACCTACCTTCGCTCCATCGGTGGCGCACCGAGCGAAGACCGCGAAAGTGGGCGCATTATGCCAAGTGTTGTCGTAGCTATGAAAGTTGATATGACTCGCGTGCTCGAAGACGGCTACCGTGAAAGCATCGTCACGACAGGCAGCGGTCCTGCTGTTATCTTCCAGAATGGAATCGTCACTGAAGCAACCTGGCAAAAAGACAGTCGCGCTGCGCCACTTCGATTTATCGGTGCCGATGGCAAGCCTATCTCGCTGGTTCGTGGACAAACCTGGATCGGCGCCGTCCCTAATGGATCGGGGAGTGTCGCATGGAGATAAAAGACTCAAAACCGACCGACCGACCCACACCAACCAAGCCAGTGCTACTGAGTGATTACTGGCCTCGATATCGCCGCACCGCACTGCTTGCGACCTTTGCGATGCAAGTCGTCGTTGTTGCTGTTGTGGGCATGTCGCTCCTGGTCGGCGGAACACCGTTTACCGACCCTACATTTGGCATTACCATGCTTGCCACGCTACTGTGCGCCGGGTTCCTGAACGCGATGCTTGTCGATCTACTACTGACTCCTCACCGCGATATCGTGACAGCCGTTGCGCATGCCGCGGGCGAAAAATCCGACATCCCACTTGCCAGTCCAAATTCCGTACGCAACATCAAGAGCGGATTTAGGCCTGTGCTCCAGTTTGTCTATGAGCTCGTTGCTGACCAGAGCAAACCAGAGGGGGCTGCGACGTCAGACACTGCAGCCACAGAACTCCACAAGCTTGCGACCGCCTTCGATCAAACCAGTGCGGGCCTGGTCACTATGGATGCTAACGGCTCAATCCAATACGCAAACCGCCATGCACCGGTCGGCAAAACAACCAACGAAGTGCCGTACCTCGAATTGCTTTTTGAGCGTGAAGGCGAATTTATGGAATGGCTCGCCACTTGCCGCGATAGTTCTGTGCGCGCTGAGCGCACCTGGCTCCGCGTTCCCAATAAAGTACTGGGCGACGAAGACCGACGAATCTTTGACGTTGCCGTCAACTACGAAAAGGGAAGTGCCGCGGAAGTTGTCATCGTCTGTTTTGATAGTTCCAAAGAATACCAACCAGAAGACGACGAACTCGACTTCATCGCGTTTGCCGCCCATGAATTGCGCGGTCCTATTACGGTCATTCGTGGCTATCTGGATGTGCTCGATATCGAAATCGGCCCCAGTCTCGCCCCGGATCAACAAGAACTCATTAAGCGTTTAATTGTTTCGGCGAACCGCCTCAGTGGCTACATCAACAACATCCTCAATACCAGCAAATTTGACCGACGCCACATGAAGATACACCTAGCGGAAGATTCCGTCGCATCGATTTACGATTCCATACGCGATGACATGGAGCTGCGCGCGTCGTCCCAAAACCGCCTACTAACCGTCACGCTTCCACCCGACCTACCAACAATTGCCGCTGACCGTTCAAGCCTAAGCGAGGTGATATCCAACCTCATCGACAACGCGCTCAAATACAGTACCGAAGGTGGCCTCGTGGCGGTGTCGGCCAGCGCAAAGGACGGCTATGTGACCGTGAGCGTACAGGACCACGGCATAGGAATGCCAAGCAACGTGGTAGGAAACCTGTTCCACAAATTCTATCGCTCGCACCGCTCGCGTGAAACCGTCGCCGGAACCGGCATCGGGCTCTACATCTGCAAAGCCATCGTTGAATCGCATGGCGGCAAAATAGGCGTGTCCAGCGTCGAAGGGCAGGGCTCCACGTTCAGCTTCACCGTTCCGATCTACGCCGCCGTAGCCGACAGGTTACAGGCAAACGACCACACCAACGCAGGGCTCATTTCGACAAGCGACGGCTGGATAAAAAATCACTCTAAGTACACAGGATAGGGCACAAACATATGGCAATCAGATCAATTCTCGTAATCGAAGATGACCGATTTATCGGTGAAATGTACGTGCGCAGCCTGCAACACGCTAACTACGACGTCGACTGGGTCGTCGATGGTAACGACGGCATCGTCGCCGCGCTCAACAAGCCCTACGACCTCATATTGCTCGACATCATGCTGCCCGAAAAGAAGGGGACCGACATCCTGAAAGCGCTCCGGGGCGAAGGTGCCGACAAAATCCCCGGCACACGAGTTATCGTGATGACGAACTTTGACCAAGACGCCGAAAGTCGCATGGCCATGCAGCACGACGTAGACGCCTACCTGATAAAAGCCGAGATTACACCCCGCAAGCTCCTGGAAATCATCGCCAAGCTCGACACCCTTCCTCCCGCGCCAGCCGCACCCGCCCAATAGCCAGACTAGACATTTCCCTCTGTATTTGATAGAGTGGGGATTGAATTTGGCCCTATCGTCTAACGGTTAGGACATCAGGTTCTCATCCTGGCAATCCGGGTTCGATTCCCGGTAGGGTCACCAAATAAAAATACTCTGCCTTTAGGTAGGGTATTTTTATTTGATAGCTCTCGCCCGAGAGCCGAACCCGAAGGGTTCGATAGCAAGGAGCAGAGCAGAGCAGAGTAGAGTAGAGTAGAGTAGCTTGCTCATCTGAACGCGACACTGTTATATCCTAATATTCGCAGTAAGGGCCAGATTCTAAAGCTATCATTGCGTTCCAGGACTATCTAGGGCACAGCTCAATAAGCTGATAGGATAGAAATATGAAACAAATGAAGGCTTGCACCCCACCTAGCGCTGTCAAAGAAAATCTATCTACGTACGATTTTTTTATACCGCTTCCAGAAGCTGTTCGGCTGCCTGAGGGACTACAGATCTTCGCTGAGGAAATTGACGATATAAGGAAAGGGGAAAGACAAGTTTTGCGCTATGTCACGGCAGATGGGCTTAAGCGCCGCATAAACGTGCGGATAGAGTTTAGTCGAATCAAACATAACGTCCCGGTAGATGCATTGGCGGCAAGCTATTCTACATTGACTAAATTTTATGGCTTAAAGAAAGTCAAACTACCCCCCGAGGCTAACATCCAGGGTTACTTATCAATCGCACACGTAGGGGTGATAGGACCTCAAAATGCAACAGACGCCCAACTCTCAGATTATTTTGACGAGGGCATGTCGACCCTTAGGCAAGTGCTGAAGACATACTATGCAAAGCACCGTCTCCCACTGAATCTCCCGTCGCGACAAAATATCGGTGCGATGATTCCCTATACGGTCGAGAACATCGACAGCAAAGGGCTACCCGAGAACGGTCACTCAACACTTAGTTTAGGAATGCTCTTGACTGGGGGTCAATTCGACATTGCGACTACATTTGCAGAGCCATTATCCTCCAGTGAAGCAAGTACTATAACCAAGGCTCAAATTCTTGATTCGGCTACTCTTTTGGAGCCATATATGGACGCGTATCGCGAGGCTACAGCCGCGGAATCCAACGGAGAATACCTCGCGGCGAGCGTTTTATTTACAGCAGCAATCGAGATATACCTTGACATAGTCTTGCAGCTAATGATGTGGGAAGAAGGAATGTCTCCGGAAGAAGCAAACTATCTACTCAACGAAGTAAAGGTATGCGGTTGTGAGAACTGTACCGCGAAAATAAGCACCACCTTGGATCGAACAAGATCAGGCCTATATAAGAGTCGCCTAGGGGGGAGTTGGGACATCTATAAGGACCCCCTAATGAAGCGCTGGCAAGCAGCTCGGTATATTCGCAATGCAGCTGTACATAGCGGACAAGAGCCATCAGTCAGCGACACAAAAGACATTCATCGAACTCTTGACGAGATAGTGGCTTGGATTATAGATCTTCTGTGCACTAGCCTTTCGATTTACCCCGTAACAACCTTCGCGCTCGCTGGTCGCATAGGCCTAGAAAAGCGTGATCGCTGGGATGAGTATCAAGCCCTAGAAATCGGGGACGTGCCCGTCTCAATATCAAAGACTTTCGGCAACTGGCGTAATGAGATAGCGCGGCTCCACCCATATTCATCCACTAGAAAAACAGTCGACGCAAGTTGTGACTTGGTCTATCTCCTGCATCCCAACGGAAAGCGCTATTGGCTTTTATGTGATTTTGCTAAGCAGTTATTCCGCTATACCAGCACCCCAAAATTAAACGAAGAAGCAAAGCTGGTAATCGCTAGTGTAGAAAGAAAATATACCAAAGGCCCACCGGGCAAAGGGATTACAATTCGTCTTGACAACCTAACGCGACCCGTTGATCACAGGAAGAAAGTTTGGCATCCGCTTTACCTCATCTCCTCTGATTATGGCATTACTTGTCGCCCTACAAGCTTTACGATGCCAGAAGCGGGCGAGCAATAAAATAGCAAGCAGACTACAGCACCGTACCGCAAACACTGCTTACTGATATATTCTTCTGTTCTTGAGAGCCAAGCATCACGTCGTATCAAAAATCTGACTTCTCCAGCATATAAGTGATATTGCATGAACACGGTAAAAAATAATTCCCGTGTCTCACCCGGTTAGGAACCTCACCCCTTGCGCCACATCAAACTTGACAATTCATCGCAGTGGCCCGACCGCGCATCAGCAATGGAATATGATAAGATATCCCTACACACCTATGGCACGCATTTACGAACAAACCTACTTCGATGATGGAATAAAGCCCCTCGCACAGGCGAACCTGAGTATAGCCAGCTCGGCCGTGCTGTATGGCCTAAGCGTCTATACGGTATTCCCAGTACATACTACGAGCGATGGCAAGTTAGTCGCGTTTCGCCTGCATGATCATTTTGAACGCCTCATCAATTCAGCCCGAATTGTCGGCATTGATACGTTCGAAGCCGACTGGGACGAAGCACGTTTTGTTAGCGTCGTTAAAGAACTTGTAAAAGCAAATGATGTTCAGGACACTGCGTTTGTCAGGGCAACCGTCCACGTGAACGAACTGGTGCCAGGCACTCGGTCAAGGGGGCTCAAAACCTCACTCAGCATATTCATTTACGAAGCAGCCCCCATATTGCCGCAAGACGGCGCACGACTAAAAACCAGCGTGTGGCGCCGCATTCCAGACTATGCGATTCCATCCCGCGCCAAAGTGAACGGCGCTTACGTGAACTCCGTACTTGCCAAACAAGACGCGCTTGATAGCGGGTACGATGACTGTACATTCCTCGATGCGGCCGGGCACGTGTGCGAACTAAGCGCGGCTAATATATTCATTGTCAGAAACAACACGTTAATCACACCGAATACCACCAGCGACCTGCTCGAAGGCATCAACCGCAAGACCGTGCTCGAACTCGCAAAAGATATGGGGATACCTGTCGTCGAGCGTGATATCGACCTTACTGAACTCTACATCGCCGACGAAGCATTCGCCTGCGGAACGTCAGCCTACCTGGCACCAATCTTCGAAATTGACGCCCGAAGAATCGGCAACAAGACCATCGGCCCCCTCACGGAGCGTCTGCGCAAACAATACACAGACGTGCTCCACGGCCACGACGAAGCCTACAAGCATCTCGTCACTGTACTCAACTAGCCCGCCCGTATTTGACACACACCGCTTACGCCTTTATCATAAAACTAATGACCAATTCTCGGGGGCGCAGACACTACACAGGCTTTACTATCGTGGAGCTCCTAATTGTGATTGTTGTGATTGCTATACTCGCCGCCATAACCATCGCTGCCTATAACGGGGTTCAGGACCGCGCGAATGATTCTAGCGTGCAGGCAGACCTACGGACAATTAGCAAAAAGTTCGAACTGGCACGCGTCGATGACGCGAACGCCTACTACCCAACGAACAACGCGACAATAGCTGCTGCTATACCCGGCGTCAAAGTTGCCAAGTCTTCGTACGCCACAACGCCCGACGTCGCTTACAACCTGTTGTTTTGTTGGCCAAGCACGGCCACGCCACGTGACTATGCGCTGCTTGCGACAAGCAAGTCAGGGAAGCGCTTTTACATTCGTACGACGGGCGCGGTGACAGAGTATACCGGTGCCGTTAGCTGGGCGGACGCCAACATTTCGGCAATGTGCGGAAGTGTTATTGCTGGCTCCTCAGCATCGGGTGCCGGCTACTCGTCGGGTGACACCGCTACCGGGCCGTGGCGGTCCTGGACGGGCGCTTAACACCGCTCGGTTCACCACTTGTGCATATTGCATTTCACCCCTCATTGCCGCTATACTAGCCATAAGCGCAAATATACCAAATAGGGGGCTCCATAAAATCACGCCAACCAACTAGATTCTGGCACCGCCGGTTGAGCGAAGCGATTATGCTGATCGCTATTGTGTTAATAGGGCTCTATACGTGGGCGACCGTCAACCCTACAGAGGCGAATGCACAATTAGCTATTCCGACTGTTGCCGCCATTGCCGCCGGCCTGACATTTACCGTTACCCTTGCATTGTATTTTCTTACTCCCGTGAATCGTACTCGTGCAGCAGCGCTGACAAGCCATTCGTTGCTACTCATGACACTGTGGATCGTTTTATTCCTGACACAGGGGGGCGAATCGAATTTCTTCGGCTTATTTATTGTCATAGTGACACTAACTGCATCTTTAGGGGCTTCGGGCATCGGTCTAGCTGTCCTAGCCCTTGCAAGCTTCCTGCTGTGGGAATTCTTGGGGAACGGCATCCCAATGGGCGACTTTATCGTACTGGCGGTCACTGGCGCGACGCCCCTGCTCGCGGCTATTGTGCTATGGGGGCGGGAAGACCCTGGCCTGGATGGGCAATCCCACGAAGAGCGCTCATACAACGAGCTGGCGAGCGAACTGAGCCAAGTAGCAGGTAAGTCGGAGGTTGTGATTAACGCCATTACCGATGGCGTGCTGGCGCTCGACAGCCAGGGCACAATTCAACTTATCAATCCCGCCGCTCAAACACTCGTCGGGTGGAGCAAACACGACGCCGTCACGCTCAGCTACAAGTCGGTTCTCAAAATCATGAATGCCAAAAACGTCGAGGTGACGCCGGCCGAAGACCCTGTGGCCCAGGCGCTGACAACCAACCAGCCCGTCAAAACAGATAGCCTGAACATCCAAACGCAGTCGGGCAAAAACTTCATGGCAGCAATCTCGGTGTCGCCCGTCGGTCAACTGGGCAAGGGTGTCATTGTCGTGTTCCGCGACATCACCACCGAGCGTTCCGACGAACGACAGCGCGCCGAGTTCATTAGCACCGCGAGCCACGAAATGCGCACACCCGTCGCAAGCATCGAAGGTTACCTGGGGCTCGCATTGAACCCCGCTACGGCCAGTATTGACGCCAAGGCTCGTGACTTCATTACCAAAGCCCACGAATCCGCCCAGCACCTAGGCCGGCTGTTCCAGGACCTCCTGGACGTCAGCAGGGCAGACGATGGCCGCCTGGCGAACAACCCCACGGTTATTGACGTCGTTCCATTCATGCACGAAATCATCCTCGGCCTGACTCCCAAAGCAACCGCCAAGGGTCTAAGTATTTTGTACAAACCAATGCCCGACGGCGACAATGATGACCTTGCTCGGCGCATTAACCCCGTGTACTACGTGAACGTGGACGCCGATCATCTACGCGAGATTAGCGACAACCTGCTCGAAAATGCCATTAAATACACCCTCAAGGGCAATGTAGTCGTCGATATCGGCGGCGATGAAACACATGTCATCTTGAGCATCCAAGACACGGGCATAGGTATTCCGCGCGAGGACCAAGCCCACCTATTCCAAAAGTTTTACCGAGTCGACAACAGCGACACCCGCGAAATAGGGGGAACCGGGCTTGGGCTTTACCTGTGCCGTCGCCTTGCAGAAAGCATGGGTGGTCGCATATGGGTTGAAAGCGAATACAAAAAAGGCAGCACATTCTTCGTCGAGCTGCCACGTATTGATCACGACGAAGCAACCAGGCTAATCGAGCAGGCGAGTATCCTGGCCGAGCAACGAGCAGAAGCCGAAGCCGCCCAGGCCGCCCGTGACGCCCAAGCAACACAAGCAGCCCAAGTCGCCAGCATGAATACCTCAAATGCCTTTATGCCGCCTGTGGTACCCGAAGCGCCAGCCATCACCGAGCCCCTTCCACCCGCACCGCCACAGCCGGCGCCACAAGCACCTCAAGCCTACGTCGGAACGCCACAACCGGCACCAAATACACCCCTATCGACTATCGAAGCCAACCCCGGTCAATACTTGTCACGTCCGACCAATATGGGCATAAATATTCCCCCGAGGCAACAATAACCGCAAGAAGTATGGCAATTTTAAAACGCTTTAGCTACAATAGGGAGTAGTTATGACAAAAATTCTACTGGTAGAGGACGACAAAAGCTTACGTGAAATTTATGGCGTCCGCTTGCTCGCAGAGGGCTACGACATCGTCTCAGCCGGCGACGGCGAGGAAGCGCTTGCAATGGCCATCAAGGATCGCCCTGACCTCATCGTCAGCGACGTGATGATGCCAAAAATTAGCGGGTTCGATATGCTCGACATTCTTCGATCGACCACCGAAACGAAGAACATCAAAGTCATCATGATGACCGCTCTCAGCAGCGAAGATCAGCGCCAACGTGGCGTTGCCCTCGGCGCCGACCGCTATCTGGTGAAATCACAGGTTGGCATTGAGGACGTCGTACGAACCGTCCATGAAGTACTCGCAGATGCACCCGTTTCCACGCCCGCGCCGCTCCCCATGCCAACACCATCCGCTGCGCCTGTCGCGCCGCTCACCCCTATGTCTGCCGGCCCTGGCGCACGACCAAGCACACCCGCCCCAACACCCGTTTCCACGCCCGCGCCCCAGCCACAACCTACGCCCATTGCCCCAGTAGCACCTACAGCCCCTACACCGGTTGCACCGACCCCAGCACCACTTCCAACGCCAGCCCCCGCGGCGCCCGTAGCGCCCGTTGCTCCAGCAAGTCCGCTGCCGCAGCCTACCGCACCTTTTTCGACACCGCGGCCGGGCACGCTTGCAGGGCGAGTAATTGAACCCCTCACTAATCAAGATTCCACCATACCCGACTTTGGCCACATGATGAATCAAGAATTATCACAGGCAAATCCTAATCCTTTTGCAGACAAGCCTGGTGTTGAACCTGGCTCAAACGATACAAATATTCCACCCGCTCCCGAAAGCGCCGTACCAGCCATGCCAACACCTCTCGCGGCCATCCCAACCGCACCTGCAGTGCCGAGTGGACTTAGTTTCGAGGAAACACCGCGACCACCTGTCGCTCCAGGCCCGGGTGCACTCACAACGCCACCCGTTCCTCAGCCACCACAAACGCCAAATCCTGGTGTATAGTAACTAACGTGACTGACGATACTTCAACCCGGCTCAACAAATACCTAGCCCTCCAGCTAGGTATTTCGCGTCGCGAAGCAGATAATCTCATTAACACGGGCGTGGTTACTGTTAACGACAAGCCTGCCGTCATGGGGAGCAGGGCAGACCCCAGCGATATCATCGCCATTGCAGGTACGCCCCTTCCAGCCAAAACCGTCGCTTACCGGTATATTCTATTCAACAAACCCGTCGGGTATGTCTGCTCCCGCAAAAAACAGGGGGATAGCGACACCATTTATACGCTTCTACCGCCCGAAATGCATTCGCTCAAACCCGTCGGACGACTCGATCGTAATACGTCGGGGATCCTGCTCCTTACCAACGATGGCGACTTCGCCCAACGCATGACACACCCGAAGTACCAAAAGACCAAGGTGTACCACGTGCGCCTCGACCGCGACCTCGAGCCATTACACCAGCAAATGATAAGTGACTTCGGTGTCGATCTAGAAGACGGTCACAGCCAGCTCTTCCTGGAGCGACGCTCCGAAAGCAACCGCCGCGAATGGCAGGTGACGATGAGTGAGGGTCGCAACCGCCAAATTCGACGAACCTTCAGTGCACTCGGCTATAACATCCAGCGCCTCCACCGCATACAGTTCGGTCCATATTCACTGGGTGATATACCCCGCGGCTACTATAAAGACGTCGATATATCATAGGTGAGATCTCATACGGACACCTCACTCGACTGCCGTAAGCGCTAGACTATTGTTAGCGTATACCACAATACTTTCTGCCTCACTAGTCAACTCAACACCGCTTATGCTCGTAATAGGGGTAAAAGTCTGGTATAATTAGCCCACTATGGCAAGTAAACTACCTACTGTGGCGATTATCGGTCGCGCAAACGCGGGCAAAAGCTCGCTTTTTAATCGTATGGTCCGCGCTCAGCAGGCAATTGTTGCCCGTGAAGCTGGCACGACACGCGATAGCGTCATCGGCAAAGTAGAGCACGCCTATCACCAGTTCTGGCTCGTTGACACGGCCGGCCTAAAGGATCCTAACGATGAATTTGAAGCGGGAATCCAGGAACAAATTACCGAAGCAGCTGATGCCGCCGATGTTATCTTGGTTGTTGTTGACGCAACCGAATATCCTGGCGACGAAGATCGAATGGTCGCCAAGAAAGCGTTGAAAAGCAAAAAACCTGTTATCCTGGTCACCAACAAAGCCGACCTCAAAACCGCACTTCCTGACAAAGAATTCCTGCGCCTAGGCATCAAGACTATCATTCGCACAAGCGCCGAACACAACAGCGGTATTGTCGATGTATTAAACAGTGTCGTTTCTATTATTCCCGTCGCACACGAAGAAGCTCCAGACAACGTGCTTCGCATTGCACTCATCGGTCGCCCAAATGTCGGCAAAAGCTATCTTTTCAACACGCTTGCGGGCAAACAGCAGGCACTTGTCGCCGACGTTGCGGGGACCACTCGCGATCTTAACCGAGTCACCCTCAACTACCACCGGCAGGCCATCGAACTCATCGATACCGCCGGTATTCGGCGCCAGGGTAAGCAAGAGGTCGGTATCGAAAAATTTAGCGTACTTCGTACACTCCAGGCCATCGAAGAATCCGACATTTGCTTCCTTCTCATGGACGTCGGCGAGCTCAATACCCAGCTTGACCAGCGCCTGGCTGGCCTGATTGCAGAAGCGGGCAAGGGCCTGGCGCTCGTCGTCAGCAAATGGGATAGCGTGGAAGGTAAAGACGCCTTTACTCGTGATGCGCTCGCACCAAAAATTGCTCGTAATTTTGACTTTGTTCCATGGGCACCACTCATCTTCACCAGTAGTGTTACCGGCCAGAATGTCACGAAACTATTTGACCTCGCTATCGAAATCGATGCACGCCGCGAGCAACCAACCAAAACACGCGTGCTCAACGACCTACTGCAGCAAGCCGTGCAAAAGCATCCGCCAGCTGGCCTCAAGAATACTCATCCAAAACTTCGCTACATGGTACAGACAGATACCACACCACCATGGTTTGTTATTTATGGCTCGAACCTCAAGTTCGTTCACTGGAGCTACAAACGCTACCTCGAACGACTCCTTCGCGAAACCTACAATTACGCAGGCGTGCCTATTAAGTTTAGCTTCCGCGACGAAAAGCAGATTAAAGCCAACAAAGAGCGCGTCGCTCGTGGGCTAGCGCCTGTCACCAAGGCTTACAAAAAAGCCAAAGAAGCAGAGAAGCACGAACAAAGCCAAGCCCAACTATAACTCCCCTAGGAGTATACTGATACTATGTCTATCGGCTTACAACGCGGCACCGTCCAGATTCTCCCATACGACCCTCAGTGGGCTCACGAGTATGAATTTGAAAAGCAGCGCCTAATGACGGCGCTCGGCAACACTATCATCGCAATCGAGCATGTCGGCAGCACCTCGGTACCCGGACTCGCCGCCAAACCACTCATCGACATAGTAGCCGCCATTGATTCCTTTGAACGACTACCTGCTATCATCCATGCACTCACCGCAATGGGCTACGAGCATATGCCCGAACGTATATCAAACGAGCGAGCCTTTTTTCCCAAGGGACCACAGCAGCGGCGCACTCATCACCTCAGTTTTGTACTACAGGGAAGTGACGCCTGGCGTCAAACCATTACGTTCCGCGACTATTTGCGCCAACACCCAGAACGCCGCAATGCCTACGCCGTACTCAAGCAGCAGCTTGCTAGCGCCCACGCCGATGACCGCTACGCATATACCGCGGCCAAGCACGACTTTATCGAACAAACCCTACAGCTTGCCCTGCTTGATGCTGTGCGCACATGAAAGTGGCCCCCGTTCCAGCTAAGGAAGAGGGCCGGTGCGGGGGACTTACCCGCGTTCACCGTGCAAGTTCGGTGAAGAACACGCCAAGGCCGTTGAGGAGCCTCCACGCGAAGTCCAGAACCGAGCCGACGCCATCGGCAGCTTTCACTGGATTCACGACGATCATGAAAACCAGGAAGCCGAGAGCAAGCCACAGCAAAACAGGCTTGATAGGTGGCTTCGCAAAAGACACCTGTCTCACCTCCTTTCGGTGCTAGCCACAGGGTTGTGACTGGGGTATATTATAACATTCTAACGAAGAAAAGTAAATGCTGTCGCGTGCACCGCTTTGTGCGCACCTCTCCGATAGGCTATACTAACCCTATGAAGCTCGTCATTGGCCTCGGCAACCCCGAAAAGCAATACACTGGCACTCGGCATAACGTCGGCTTTGCTGTGCTGGATGAGTACGCTCGTAGCAACGACTTGTCTTTCACGCGTAGCAGCAAATTCCGTGGAGATATTGCCGAGAAGGGGACGGGAGAGCACAAGGTACTATTCCTCAAGCCTAGCACCTACTACAACCTGGTAGGTGAGTCTGCCCGCGCGGTATGTGATTTTTACCGCATATTACCCCAAGATGTTTTGATCATCCACGATGATTTAGCGCTACCGCTCGGCACGCTGCGCACCCGCCTGGGCGGGTCAAGTGCGGGAAATAACGGCGTTAAGTCACTCACACAGCACCTTGGTGAAGATACTACACGGCTCCGCGTCGGTATCTATAGCGACCAACGCGAATACATGGATGCTGCCGATTTCGTACTCAGTAAGTTTAATGCTAAAGAGCGCGCCACACTAGAGCGGCTACAGCATGTCGCCGAAGTCTGTATCGAAGATTTCATCTACGGCAATCTGACCCCCATGACACATTCTGCAGAGGCCTAGTACTCTTGGTGCGAATCTACCACATCCTGAGCTTTGCTCTCGGCGTGCGCGTGGGGTAATGCGCTCGTAACCGCGATAATGGCAACCACCCCTAGAATCAACATAGCAGCTTGCTTGGTGCCTTCACGATGAGGTTTTTCATGTATATCGGGTATCAGATCACTCGCGGCGATATAGATGAAGAAGCCAGCCGCCAGCGCCAGAAGTGGCGATGCGTCAAGCTGATACAAGCCGCCCAGCCAGAACGTAGCCATAGCCATCACTACTGTGGCCATGGCGCTCATCAGATTCACCGCAATCACACGACGAGGCTTCAGCCCTTTGCCAAGCAAAATACCAAAATCACCAATCTCTTGCGGTATCTCGTGCGCAGCCACCGCAATACTCATCGTAATACCGGCAGCGGGATTGACAAGAAATGCTGCACCGATGGCAATACCATCAATCGCATTATGTAGTGTGTCACCAATCACAACAAGATAGGTATGCACGCGATCGCGGCCGCCATGGACATCATCGTGGTGATGATGATGGAACCAACCCACGAGCCGCTCTAGTGCAAAGAATAGCAAGAACCCGCTCAGTGCCCACATCAGTATTTCACTTGGCTCACGGTCCTCGAGCGCCTCAGGGAGCGTACTCACAAACGCCGTTGCAAGTAACGTCCCCGCGCCAAACGGCAATGCATACACAATAACTTGCTGACGTAGCCGCGTGGCGCGAAGCAACACCATGCCTCCAACAAGCGAAATAACACTTCCGAGCGTTGCCCAAAACAATACTTGTAAACTATCCATTCACTTAGCATAGGGGAGGGATCTCCTTATTGCAAATTTGTTGCAATAAGCCGTATAATTGCAACATGCCACCTCTCAAACAGCTCCTACGCGACCATCACTTGCGACATACGACGGCTCGACAGGAAGTATTTGCTGCGCTCCAATCCGCAGAGAGGCCCCTGTTTATCCATCAAATCGTCAACCTTTGCCCCCTCTCGAACCGCACTAGCGTTTACCGGACCCTCAACCTGTTTGCGACATTAGGTATCATTGAAACCATCACTTCAGGGTGGAAAAGTCGGTATGAGCTCGCTGGACCGTTTAAGCCGCATCATCATCATTTGCATTGCACCGCCTGCCATCAGCTCATTCAGCTTGATATTCCTATCCTAGAAGAGACTATCAAATCATTCGCGGATAGTCATGAGTATATGCTCACAGGACACCACATTGAACTTACCGGCCTCTGTAAGAAATGTCAGCTGTCCTTATCGCAAGGGAGGGACTAATACCAACCAAAAACCCGAGATTTCTCTCGGGTTTTTCAGTATTCTCACGTAAAGGTGCCAGGTAAGGGTGGGCATCACCTGACACCATTACGCCCTTCATCCCACCCTGAAGTCGGGTATTAGCGTGACCCACCTCACAAATACAAGAGGTCCGCCGGACAAAGGGGTTAGTATACGCACAGGGCTTTCTAGCGGCATTATAGTGGAGGGTAGATTACTATAATGCACCTTGTGCGCAACCTAACATAAGTTAGAATAGGGGGTATAAGGTGCTTGATCCAGGTAGTCCCTGGTCAATCGTTTACCATATTATCACACAGTTGGCATTATGTCAATACTTTTTACAACTAATTAGCATGAAAATCAATGATATTGTACCAGATAAGCATAACTACCTACAGATTGTAGGTAATATTGCTAAACCACCACGTATATTGCATTATACCGGTAAACTCCCAGAAGCACGACTACCGACCGTTGCCATCGTGGGTACGCGCAAACCAACAAGCTATGGGCGGGAAGTGACCGAACGATTTTCGTATGAACTTGCGAGTAAAGGGGTTGTTATTATCAGCGGGTTAGCACTAGGGGTCGATGCAATTGCACATAGGGCCGCGCTGGACGCGGGCGGGACGACCCTTGCCTTGCTCCCGTGTGGACTCCCCCGTATCGCACCGGCCACCAACAGGGGATTAGCAGAAGACATCGTCCGCCTTGGTGGCGCGCTCATCTGCGAGTACGACAGCGACGCTGAAGTTGCCTGGAAATCGAACATGCTCGAACGAAACAGGCTTGTATCGGGCATAGCCGATGCTGTATTAATCACCGAAGCAAGTGCGCGCAGTGGCACGCTCAACACCGCCGCACGCGCACTCGAGCAGGGAAAAACTGTTTTCGTCGTGCCCGGTAACATCACCAGCCCAAGTAGCGCGGGATGCAATTCGCTCCTAAAGCAGGGCGCAACGCCCGTCACATGCGCCGAAGATATCCTCGAAGTTATTGCGCCTCAGCTTTTAACGAGCCAAACACAATTTGCCTTGGGGAGCAATACACACGAACTACAGATTATTGCACAGCTACAAGCAGGGCTGCGGGATGGCGACGAAATACAGCGTGTCACCGGCATTGCCGCAGGTGACATGAGCATGTCGCTCACCATGCTAGAACTCGCCGGCACCATTAAAGCGCTCGGCGCGAACCAGTGGACGCTCCGCTAATCTACTCGCAATCGAAGGTTTCTGTAACAGGAAAGATTGCGCCTTCGCGTTGCGGCACATAGCGCAAGGGCCGCTCGTCAAGTTCGAGCGGATTACCGAATACTCTCGCCTCGGTACGATCCTTCTCAGGATTCATCCAAACTGCGCGGTTAACCGTGCGAACAAGTTCATTGAGGATATGTGCTAACCGCTCCTCTTCCTCTGGAGTCAACTTTTCACCGGTAACATAGCGAAACCCTCCGCGAATTTTTTCACGAGTGACAGGTAAACTAACGTAATTTGTCATATCTGTATCCTTTATAGAATTATCCCTCCAGTTTGCTCGCAGACTCCCACCATGTCAAGAGTTTGTTGTCAATACTCCAACACCTATCATTTTTTATCATTCCAATGTAAATGTGGTATAGTATGCATAATGAAACGCGATATCCGAGCCAAAGACCTTCTACAAATACCGACTGCCATTACCGCCGTGTCGTTTGCATCTGTTCTGGCGGGTGCACAGCACATCGAGACCCCAGAGGGCAAGGCATTAGTAGCGGCCGGCAGATTCGGCGATGTTGTTGACGGATTCGTCGCGCGCAAACTTGATATGTCTAGTGACGCAGGAGCAATCGCCGATGTTGTCGCCGACAAACTAGGTATGCTGGCAATTAGCGTCGGCATGTGGAAGCATGACATTGCCCCAAAGCCAGTCCTTGTCGGGATGGCCGCGAAACATGCGCTCAACGCTGGCGCCACACTTTACAATGGTCTGCGCGACGAAAACAAGCGAGCCATTCGCCCACCAATTTCAGGTAAATACGGTATGGCCGCCGACAATGTCTCACTGTTATCCTTCGCTGTCGCCAGTGAATTACAGCCAGGCACGGCCGGATGCCGGGTAGCGCGCGGACTAGGCTGGGCAGCCGCGGCAGCAGGCGCGGCATTTGGCGTCGTATCCGCACGCCACTACCTCAAAGGCGAGTTTGACGAAGCCACACCAGCGGTTGACGCCACGCCGAACCTGGGTTAGTATAAGCCACTGTATTAGGCGAAAGCGCCATAATTATATATAGTGAAGTTTATACATGAGCAAAAATTTAGTAATCGTCGAGTCACCAGCCAAAGCTAAAACTATCGAAAAATACCTCGGTAAAGACTTTAAAGTACTCAGTAGTATTGGGCATATCCGCTCTATCGCCAAAAAGACCAAAGATGGAACCCCTCCTATCGATGTGGAGCATGGTTTCAAAACCACCTACGAAGTCGACAGCGAAAAGAAAAAGGTGATTAGCGAGCTCAAGAAAGCAGTAAAAGCAGCCGAAACAGTTTGGCTCGCAACCGACGAAGACCGCGAAGGGGAAGCTATCGCATGGCACCTGTGTGAAGTACTTGGGCTTGATCCCACAAAAACCAAACGAATCGTCTTCCACGAAATCACCAAGGGCGCGATAGAAGAAGCCATCAAACATCCGCGCACCGTTGATATGAAGCTTGTGGAAGCTCAGCAAGCCAGGCAAATCCTTGACCGCATTGTCGGTTTTGAGCTCAGCCCTGTTGTGTGGCAGAAGGTCCCGGGCGGCAAAAGCGCCGGCCGCGTTCAGAGCCCAGCCGTGCGCCTACTCGTCGAACGCGAGCGCGAAATCACCGCCTTTAGTACAAGCGCGCAGTTTAAAGTAACCGCCGTCTTTATCGCGGGCAAGGATGAGTTCAAGGCCGAACTCAAGCAGCGCTTCGATACCGAAGAACAGGCGACTGCATTTCTCACGCGTTTAGCCGATGCTACCTATACCGTCAGCGCCATCACCAAAGCACCGAGCACCCGCAACCCCGCTGCGCCGTTCACTACAAGTACGCTGCAACAAGAAGCCAACAGCAAGCTTGGATACAGCAGCCGCACCACCATGAACGCGGCACAAAAGCTCTACCAGGAAGGGCGTATCACATATATGCGTACCGACAGCGTCAACCTGAGCGGGCAGGCGATTGCCGCTGCTGCAGACTTTATTAAACGGCTTTATGGTATCGAATATAGTACCGTTCGTAAGTTTAAAACCAAAAGTGCTGGCGCCCAGGAAGCTCACGAAGCCATTCGCCCGACAGACATCACCCGCGAATCTGTCAGCGGTAGTGACTATGACCAAAAACTCTACGATCTCATCCGTCGCCGCACGCTGGCAAGCCAAATGAGCCCTGCCAAGCTTGAGCGCACAACGGTCACCATTGCCATATCAAGCGGCAGTGAAGTGTTTGAAGCCAAGGGTGAAGTTGTCGTGTTTGACGGTTTCCTGCGCGTTTATGGGGGCAAAGATGACACATTACTCCCTGCACTCGCGGCTAACGACGAAGTCAAACCCTACAGCGTAGAAGCACGCCAGGTGTTCGCTCGTCCGCCAGCACGCTACAGCGAAGGCGCGCTCGTCAAAAAACTCGAAGAACTCGGCATCGGTCGCCCAAGTACTTACGCCACTATCATTAATACCGTCCAGGCCCGTGGCTACGCCGAGCGTGGCGAAAGCGAAGGCACACCCCGCGATGTTGTTGTGCTGCAACTACTTGATGGCCAAGTGGACCGTGAAGTGGTGCAAGAAAAAACCGGAAGCGACAAAGGTAAGCTCGTACCAACCCCCGCCGGAGAACTCATTAGTGACTTTCTGGGCACGCATTTTGACCAAGTGGTCGACTACGGGTTCACAGCAAGTGTCGAAGAACACTTCGACGACATCGCCGCCGACAAACTCGAGCGTAACCAAATGCTCGAAGAATTCTACACGCCATTCCATAAACTTATTGAACAGTCGGGTGGCATCGACCGTAGCACCGTTGGCAACAGCCGTGAAGTCGGTACCGACCCAAAAACCGGCAAGCCCATTACGGCGCGCTTTGGCCGCTTTGGCCCAATGCTCCAGCTTGGTACTAGCGAAGATGCCGACAAACCGCAATTTGCACCATTGCCACGTGGCACCAAAATCGAAACCGTTACCCTAGAGCAGGCACTAGAAGCCTTTAAGCTACCCCGACTTGTCGGACAGACCAGCGATGGCGTCGACATCAAAGCAAACGTTGGTCGCTTCGGTCCATACATCCAGGTTGGCAAACTATTCGTAAGTATCAAAGACCACGATCCGCGCGATATCACGCTTAGTGACGCGCGCGCCCTTTACGACGCTAAGCTCAAGGCCGAAGCCGAAAAAACCATCGCCGATTACGGTGCAGTCAAAGTACTTAACGGCCGCTATGGTCCCTACATTACCGATGGCAAAAAGAATGCCAAAATCCCTAAAGACACCGATCCAAAGACCATTGACGAAAAGCAAGCCAAAAAACTCCTCGCTGACGCGCCCGCCAAAAAGGGCAGGGCGCGCGCCACCGCGCGTACCCGACGATCCGCAACCAAAAAGTAGCACTTTAGCTCTAAATCCCCATTACTCCCGTTTATTGCCGCAACCCTGCAAGAAAACGGGAGATTTTTATTTATGGTGTAATATTATCCACAGTTTTTTGTGGATTATTTTGTAATTTTACAGGGGTGATATTTGACAGGCAAGGGGAGTATGGTTAGCCTCATCATACTTTGCTAGCAAAAAAAGCCTCAAAAAAGTATTTACCATTAGCGTCTACATTGTGGTATACTAGCTATAGAGAATTATGTGTTTGACATATATAAAATAATGTTCTATAATCAGACACAAGATTGAAATATCAACGACTAATTCCCAGAGGTGAGGCGAGAGGAACGGAGAAATACTGGAATGACCGAATCTGCACCCAAAGATACTGCAGCAGTTCTAAAAGCAGCCGCACATGACATTTTGAATGTCATCGACCAAGAGCGTGAACGCGAAATCATTACGCGTCGCTTCGGCTTATTTGACCGCCGCGAAACATTGGAGCAGATTGGTGAACTTCTTGGCATAACCCGTGAACGCGTCCGCCAGCTGGAAAAAGCAATCTTGATCCGACTCAAAATCGCAGCAGACGAAGGCAAAGTGCCCGCCATCCACGAAGTTGAGCGACTTATCATTCGCGACCTGAGCGAAAATGGTCGTGTGGGCCGCGTACAAGACATTGCGTCACGCCTCGTTGGCACCGTTCCTACCGCCGAGACCAAAGCGCACATCGCCTTTGTTGCCGAGCTATCGCCAAAGCTGACAAGTATTAGCGAAAACGACAACTACTTCCAGGGTGTTGGCATCGTTGAAAACGGTGATGAAAAAAAGGTGCGTGCCCAGGTAGACGAAATCGTCAAAACCATCAAGAAGCACGGGGAACCAATCGACGTTGAGACGCTCCACGGCATGCTTACCCAGGAAAGCCCTAGCCAAGTTCGTGCCCTCGCTAGCCTATCGAAGCTTCTTGCCAGCCTCAAGGACGTCTGGGGACTCGTAAAGTGGCCAACCGTCAACCCAAAGAACATTCGCGACAAAATCTATGTCATTCTGGCCGACAACGGCAAGCCAATGCACTTTAGCGACATTGCCGGGCACATCAAAGACAGCGATTTCAAACGCAAAGACGTTACCACCCAGGCAATCCACAACGAACTCATCAAAGACAAGCGCTTCGTGCTTATCGGCCGTGGCATCTACGCCCTCGACAGCTGGGGCTATAGCAAGGGAACAGTCAGCGACATCATCACTAAGGTCCTCAAGAAGGCGGGTGAGCCACTTCACCGTGACGAAATCGTCAAACGCGTTCTAAAGAGCCGACAGGTCAAGGAAACAACCATCCTCCTGAACCTCCAGAGCAAATCAGAGTTCAAGCGCGTCGCCAAGGCTACGTACACACTTGCTGAACCTGCAGCAAAATAGGAATTAGCTTCACGAATGACCCCTCACCAAAGGGGTCATTCTTATTTGCAGACATCCTGGACAATCTCCGCTGTCAAAGGTGCGCCTCACGCCCACGGCAACCGGCACATTCTTTACCCAAAAATACCGCTCACCCTTGCATTTTTAACAGAGGTATGATATAATGAACATCACTAAGTTATGTCATTTATCTTATGGTTTATCAACTTGCTACTCCAATGGTACGTTTGGCTCCCAATCGTAGGCATTTTGGGCTACATGACCTGGCGCAACTACCAACGGGTCGATATCGTCAAAGAAATCGAAAGCGTACTGCTTGTCCTTGAAATCCCAAAAGCCAACGACAAAAGCGAGCTCGCCGCAGAACAGATGTTTGCCAGCCTCCACGGCATCCTCCGCGACCACAAAGAACTTCGCCTCAACGGGGGATACCAGGAACACCTGAGCTTCGAGATCGCCAGTGTCGGCGGGCGCATTCAGTTCTACGTATGGGTGCCAAAAACCCTCCAAAGCTTCGTAGAAGGGCAGATCTATTCACAGTACCCTCAGGTACAGATTCATGCTGCCGACGAAGATTACGTCACACACGAACGCCATCACAGCGTGGTGTATACAAGCGAACTGGTGCCCACCGACAAAGAATTCCTACCGATTAAAACCTTCCAAAGCTTCGAGGTTGACCCCTTAGCCGGCATTACCGGCACCCTGGCCAAGCTCGAAGACACTGACGAAGAAATCTGGATTCAAATACTCGTGCGCCCGGTTGCGGATGACTGGCATAAGGCGAGTGATGCCTGGATAAAATCCGTCAAAAACGGCAGTATGGCAATCTTTAGCGGTGGGGGACTAAACGGCAAATGGCTGGCGACCCTTCTAACCGCTCTATGGAACCCGCCAGAACAGGGCACAGCTGGCGCCGCCAAAGAAGTGAGCGAACGCGACAAAACACGTATCAGCGAAGCAGAAAAGAAGGCAACAAAGCTGGGCTACCAGGCTAAAATTCGTATCGCCTACCTAGGGGAGAGCACGACTAACGCCAAACTGCGCATGCAGGGAATCGTAGGGACATTCAAACAGTTCAATAGTACCAACCTCAACGGATTCAAAATGGCCAACGAAAGCTTCGCCAAAGAGTCGTTGGCCAAATACAAGTCCCGCCTTTTCGCCGACAGGGGATACCTTCTCAATATCGAAGAAGTTGCAAGCGTCTACCACCTACCACATACCAATGTGGAAACCCCAAATATCGTGTGGGCGAGCACTAAAACCGCCGAGCCACCTGCTAAGTTGCCTCTACTCACCGGCAACCCCGCAATCGATGAAAACATCAGTGCTTTCGGCATGACGAACTTCCGTGGCATCAATCATCAGTTTGGCATGCTGCGCTACGATCGTTCGCGTCACGTCTATATCATCGGTCAAACCGGTGCGGGTAAGTCAGGCTTGTTGGAACTCTTTGCTCTGAGCGATGTATTCCATGGCCAGGGCTACGCTATTATTGACCCCCATGGCGACTTCGCTATCAACAACATGAAGTTTATTCCTGGCAGCCGACTTAACGACGTCGTCTACTTTAACCCAGCTGACACCAAGTTTCCCCTCGGCTTTAACCCGCTTGAAGTCACTAACCCCGAGCAAAAGACCAATATTAGCTCCGAAGTCATCGGGGTGCTCAAGCGTATGTTCGGTGATTCATGGGGTCCTCGCCTAGAATATATCCTTCGTTACACCATTCTGGCGCTACTCGACCGGCCCGAAACCACCATGCTCGACATTACTCGCATGCTTACCGACAAAAAATTCCGCAAAGAGACCCTCAGCTACTGCACAGACACTGTCGTGCTGCAGTTCTGGAATGTTGAGTTTGCCAGCTGGACAGATAAGTTCCAGGCAGAAGCCATCGCACCGGTCCTCAATAAGGTCGGAGCCTTTACCGCCAACCCTGTTATTCGCAATATTATCGGCCAACCAAAAAGTACGTTCAACATCCGTCAAATGATGGATGAAGGTAAAATTCTCATCGTGAACCTAAGTAAAGGGCTCATTGGGGAAGACAATGCCGGAATCCTGGGCGCATTCCTTGTAACGAAAATCCAGCTTGCCGCCATGAGTCGCAGCGATATCCCGGATATCAAGGATCGTCGACCATTCTATCTATACGTGGACGAATTCCAGAACTTCGCCACCGACAGCTTTGCAACCATTCTATCAGAAGCACGCAAGTACGGCCTCAACCTCACCGTTGCTAACCAGTATATTAGTCAGATGAGCGACACCGTCCGTGACGCGGTGTTTGGCAACGTCGGCACGATGATTAGCTTCCGCGTATCTGCTGACGACTCACCAATCCTCGCCAAACAGTTTGAACCACAATTCGAGCCAACCGACTTGCTGCAAATGCACAACCGTAACTTCATTATCAACATGGTGATTAACGGGGAGAAATCGCCCGCCTTCAGTGCAAAAACACTCAATCTACCACCAACCCAAACCGACAATACACTTCAGATTATCCAGAACACCCGTGAGCTCTACGGACAGCCGCGTGACGTTATTGAGCGGTCGATCGACGAGCGCATTCTCCCACCGGAGAACCTGGTCGTAAAGCGCCCTGGGCCTGCGTATACCCCGCCTAAGAGCGATGAGCAGCGCGAAGCCGATAGAATTGAACGCGAAGCAGCAGCCGCGCCACAGGGCAAGCAGTGGCCTATCAGCAATGTCACGCCCGACGAAGTCAACACTGCTCTTCAAGAGGCCAAGCAGCAGGGGAGGCGTGAACCAAATTCTGCTCCTCAACCTGAATCGAGCGAGCCACGCAAACAAGCCGCAGCCCCAGCCGATACCTCAGGTAGCTCAACCGAAGAACCACGTAAAAAGCGCTCACGTAACCGTAAGCGCAAGCCAGAAGGCGAGAATGCCCAACCCAACCGCCCTCGCATCATTCGCGAAAGCGAGAGCAAACCACAACCCGCCCGCCCCATCAAAAAAGAGGACCCAACCGTCCTCAATCTCCGCTAATAGCACCCACTGGCAGCCCGGATGAGGCACCGCCTCCACACTGGTGTATGTGGCAGTCTTAGTCCGTTCCGGGCCACTCTTAGTATACCGTACACTATAGGTAAGCCATAAGATATTGACATTTTACGTATATTTATGCTATAATATAGTTAAGGTACGCTGCGGCTTACGCCCACTGCCAACAAATCCGTACATCGACAACGAAGGGAAGTGCAAGGTGACAACCGTCTCCTCTGACGTGACCGTGGACGACTTCCGTCAGTCCATCACCCACCGCCTGGCGACCGCCTGCTTCAGCGTGAGTTACACCATCGCCCGCCACGAAAGAGCGCTGGACTACCAGCTACTCGACGCACACAGCCTTCCGGGTGTCGTCGGACTGCTTTACGACGACCCCAATCCGCCCGCGATGCCGCGGCGCTTCTTCGGCCTCATGGCCCCCGAGAAGCCGCGACGCCTCGTTCTCGGCGACATCTGGACGTCAAACGAGCATCCAGGTGCTCACGCTGGCAACTGGGTCTTCGAGGTCTACGGCCGGAACAACCTGGATCGAGCCATCGCTCTCGCGAACGACCTGTCCGACACCTTTGGGGTGAGGATCGTCGTGAAGCTCATCCGGGACCAGCTCGCTGTGGAAACCCTCCCCGGAGACGGCTACTGGGACTGAGCTCGATTGTACGGATGGCCCGCAACTTCATGTTGCGGGCCATCCTTTTTGTTTTGAACACGCCACCACTGCAAGGCAGGGGTGAACGTGGTTGTCACAAACCCACCCATCGCCAGCAAGCTCACCCTACTCTTTTTACACAAGTATTACGTTGTTCGCAAAAGAGGGAAGAACAAAAATGGAACATTAATTATGCCATAAAATGATGCCATGAAGTCAAATGGATATATGCGTCCGGTCCATAATGAAATTGTGCATAGGCAGCCATAAACATAAAAATAGGCGTCAAGACACGCGGGGAACAATGGAATCAGAAAAAGCGAGGGGAGATTATGAAAAATTTTAATAGGCAGGGCCGTAACACAACACATCATTCATACATAGAGTTAACGTCGCACAATAATTCTTGAGAAAACTTGGAACGTCGCAAAACGTTAGATGGTTGTTGGGCCGTGTATTTTGGGCTGGGCATTGCTTGTCTCACTTGTCTTAAAAATTAGCACTAATTTTTTTGCATGTCAAAAGTTACGGATAGGGCGGTGGTTTGTGAGTAGGCGGGCGAAGCCGAGCGACTTGCGACCCTATAAAAACGAGTTTAAATGTTATGGTTTCGAGTACCCTGCGGCGTCTGCGACGCCTTAGGGCAACCAAGCTTATGCGGGGGTTATCGCGCTTGCATAAGCTCGGCTGCGTACCATCAGTATAGCACATTGCCGCCCCCCAGCAAGCCACCGTCTGCCGTGACTGCGTCGCCTCGGGGCGACAGCCCGGCCGACGGGGCAGGGGGCAAGACAGGCACAGCCGCATTTACCGATACCTTGCGTACCGTGTAGGTTACTTTTACCACCGATCCGTCGCCGTAACACCTTGCGACCCCGAGGGCGTTGCCTACAGGTAAGTGGGGTAGGCGGGGCTGTACCGCGTACCAGCCGCGAGCCATATACTGAAGCTCGTGAACCAGGCCACGCAAGCGCCTGCGAGCTTCCTTACGGGTTACAAAGGCCATTCCAGCCAGTTGCCGGCCGTCTTCGTATATCTGGTAGTAATCCACCGGCCTGTAATCGAGTGCCACCCCTGTTCCCTCTGGTGGTATCTGTTGCATAGAGGGTGAAGCATTAGGATAGAACATAAATAGAACACTTTACATATGAGTTTATAGCCTGATTTTGGCGGGTATTGGCCACGGGCTGGTATGAAATACACAAATAGCGCGAAGCACGCACAGGCGGCCATATACGCGTTAAATAGCAGGGCTTATGTATGAGCAGGGGGCTTGGTTCAAAAAATAAGTCGTGCGAATGGCGCGGGGCGGTGCGTGCGTCGCACAATCCATGCATAGACTTAACGTCGCACAATAATTCTTTTACGACATTAAATATATTGATCAAAGATGAGTAAGCATCCACGTGCTATGAGTGCTAATTTGAGTGAATTACCCTGTGGTGGGGGGACGCACACTTCACGTGCATACATACCATTTGTTTTCGTTCGTTGCTTATGTATCCTATACACTATGTATTGCCATGCACCCTCGGGTGTTGCCGATCGTGTTGTTCAATCCACACGTGCACATCTGAGTTATCCACACGCGAATGTTTTCACGCATGTCATGATTTGCTTTTTTAAAAAAATATTACCCCCCTATTCTTTTTACCCTTTTCTCCCCCATTTGCTTTTTTGCATTTTTTATATTGCAATATATACTTTTACGATAACTCAAAATCGAACAAAAATAGAACATTACCCGATTGGCTAGGGAGTACCCTATTTATTTATAGTAGGCCTTACCGCTCACTCGAACGTCCAAATACTCCGGTGTTATTCCCTTAACGCTCAGGTGGGCCATTGCGCGCACGGCATCTTCTACCTGCTCCCCCACTGGTCGGTCGACGCTATATTTAATCGGGTATGGCACGGTCGCTACAGAAACAGCAATCTGCCGAGTCGTACCTGCCGGTAGGGCAACCTGCGCCACTGTATGACCGTTGGCGTTCATGCGCCCAACCACCATACCGATAAACGCGAGGAACCGATTACTCGCAAGTACTTTATTATCCTGCGTTCCGATGCCACTTTGATCGACAATACTTACTGTAGGCTCCGCATAGTAATTACGGGTAAAAGCGACGCCCGTGTCGTCGACATACAGCCGCGTATTTCCAGTTTGCCAAACAACAGCCGGCCGACGAAACTCGAGGGTAACGATAGACGCACCAACGCCATCGAAATCCATACGTTCAGACACAGCCCGCACCTCTGGATATCCGCTCGTCTGAAGGTGTTTGGCTAATTTTTCTGTATCAAGTGTTAACCGCGAACGTTCGATGGGCCGACCGGTTAAGTATTTTTGGACAGCATCTTCGTATTGTCGCGCGTCGATAGGGGCGTCTGTAAATGCTTTTACTCGAACAATTGCCACCGACTGATAAACAAGCAGCGCGAGCAGAGATCCTACCGCCAACACTGACAATAAAATGACGCTCAGCTTTCGGCGATGATGTCGCAAATCATGCGCGTGAATACGTGACGACTTAAGCTCGGCCCGATGTTCATTGACACTCGAAACGCCGGACGCCAGGCTACCCGTCAGGGTGCGGTTTCGCCGAAAGGCATAGCGCTCGCCCAAGCTTTCATCGGTAGCTCGTGTCTGACGAGGCGAAGAAAGTCCGCTTCGGCGAGCAGGTTGCTGCTGTTTTTTATGTGGTAGTTTCATTATGCTACTGGTTATTGTACCATTTTTATGGTCGCCGTGCGGCATCGAGAATCAGCGTCGCCATGTCGCGTGCAGCGTGCGGCTTAGCGAATTCGTGAAAAGCGGCGGCCATCGACTGCTGGCGATTCTTATCTGCCAAGATATTGCATACCTCATCCACAAATAACGAAGGATTTTTGTCGAGATCTTTTTCGTCCAAAATACTCACAGCGCCTTTTTCTGCATATACCGCCGCGTTTTTGAGTTGGTGGCCACCGGTCAGATAGGCATTTGGTATCAGGATTGTGGGTTTTGCCAGCGCGGCGAGTTCGAGAATCGTTGTCGCTCCTGCCCGCGTTACGACTACATCTGCTGCGCCCAGCATATCAGCCATCCCCTTGCTCACAAAAGCGTGCAACTGATAGCGATCATCGCCTTGCGGGGTCAGGCTTCGCATTTCATCGTACCCCCCTTCCCCGCTAATCAAAATGACATTGGTATGCTCAAGTAGTTCGCTCAGTACGTTTGCGACTGCCATGTTTATGCGCTGCGCTCCCAGCCCTCCACCAGTTACCACAATCAACGGACGTACTGGATTAAATCCAAGTTGCTGCTTCACCTGCCGGCGCCGCTCATCACTATAGGGAGCAAAATCAGCCACAACAGGAACCCCGACATAATGCGAGATTGCCAAGGGGTAAGGATAAAACCGCAGTGGCGCGCCCGTACCAATGGCCGTCGCGCCCTTTGCAAGCAACCGGTTCGTGAGCCCCGGGTGTGCGTCTGAATCATGAATAACCAGCGGGATACGCAGGAGGCGCGCCGCGTAACCAATCGGTAAGCACACAAATCCCCCCTTGGTAAATACCACATCCGGGCGCCAAATCAACAGCTTGACCAGGCTTTGCACAAACCCGATTATGACAAGAAACATGTCTCGAATGTTCGGAAAAACGATTGTACGAAGATGAAGCATCTGTTGTAATAATGGCAATTGGTTATATCGCCGTAATTTGCCACTATAAATCGTACTGACCTGTATCGTTTCGTCAAAGTGCCCCATGACACTTCTGGCTTGTGGCGCGAACTTACGGTCGCACCAAAAGCGAATCTCGGCATGCGGCGCCTTCTCTTTAATCTCGCGTAGTACGGCGACGACTGGAGTAACGTGACCCCCGCTCCCCCCGCCGGCTGCTAGAATTTTCATAGCGAACCTCCCTTAGTTGTCCATGAGCAGTGTACTGTGATAATTGATAAACTAGCCCGAGTGCTCCAGCAATAAAAATCATGCTTGTACCTCCAAAGCTGAGCAGCGGCAATGTAATACCGGTCAGTGGTACCAGCCCAATCATTGATGCTACGTTCAATATAACATGCGCGCCGAGCCATCCAAACACTCCTGCGACTGCGAGACGCATCGATATATCTGGTAATTTATCCGCGACCCTAAGTACGCGAATAAGCAGTGCTGTGAAGAGCCCGAGTATAAGCACCGAGCCAACAAAACCAAATATCTCTCCCATAATCGCAAACACAGAGTCATTAATCGCCTCTGGCAGGTATCCGGTTGCCTGAATACTATTACCAATCCCCAGACCAATAAATCCGCCCGTCCCAAGGGCAATCATTGCATTCTTGATATGGTAATTGGTGTCATCCGCTTCAACATGCGCAGAACTGGCAGCGTTATCACCTAGCAGAAACGTCATCAACCTTTCCCGACGATGTGGCACAAACACAATCAGCAGCGATCCAATAATCGCTGCTGTGAGAAATAATTGGCCTAGAATCTTCCAACTCATTCCACTCAGTAGCAACATCATCCCAATGATAGCCGCCATCGCAATTCCCGTCCCCATATCTTTTTGAAATATGACAACAATACCTAGCGCGACCGCAGATATACCGGCGACAGGATACACCGTCGCAGCAAGGTCATTCACCCTACCTTCTTGGACGCGCTTGCCGAGGAATGTCGCGATATAGAGCAATAAGGCAAACTTTAACACCTCAGCCGGCTGGAAGCTACCTAGCGGACCAAGATTGAACCAGCGGTATGCCCCTAGAGTGTTGACGGCAATGGCATCGATTTGTAGCAGGTTACCACCAATAAACAAAAGCGCGCATAGCGCAAGCCCCACCTGAACGAAACGCATGGAATGCTTTTTCATAAATTCAAATGGTAGCTTGCTCATTACCACAAATGCCGCAATCGCCAACGTGAGGCTCGCCGCCTGTTTTAGCACAAAATACGTATCGGTATAGAACGTCGTTCCATGTACCTCATTCAGCACATTTGCTCGTTGCGGTCCAATCGCATACATCAGAATCAGCCCGAGCAGCATGAGCATGCCCATAAACAATACCACCTGGTAGTCAGGGCGATGTCGTCTTTGTACCACGCCCGTTGTGGTCTGGCGTACCGCGCGCCCCGCCCTCCGCACACTTTCCACTAAATATGGCCTCCCGTAAGGGCAAGTAGTAGTCCGATAAATCCAGCGACGCACGCGATTACCCAGAACCGCATCGTTACCTTCACTTCAGGCCAGCCCTTTGCTTCAAGGTGGTGGTGAATCGGTGCAGAAATAAACACGCGTCGGTGGAAAAATCGCTTCGCAATAATCTGAATCAAGCTTGAGCCAGCTTCAATCACAAAAATGATGCCAACAATCGGCAAAAGAAATAGCGTGTTGGTTAGCATCGCAACCACCCCAAGGCTCGTCCCGAACGCAAAGCTCCCCACATCTCCCATAAAGAAACGGGCGGGATAGATATTAAACCACAGGTAGCTGAGCAGTGCCCCCACAACCGTGAAGCAGAACCCTGCAATCATCAAATGGCCCTGCAGAAGCGCAATCATACCGAACACCATGTAGGACACGGCGAGCAAGCCCCCGGCGAGCCCATCTAATCCATCACTAATGTTGACCGCGTTACCTGTAGAAACAACTGCCAGCACAAACAACGGCACGATCCATACGCCCAGCATGATATCACCAGCAAATGGAATATGGACTGAGGTATAGCCGAGCTTCGCATAAAAGAACCAGCCGAGTACGAGCGACATAAGGATTACCATGACGAACTTAAAGCTTGAGCGAAGCCCCGCGACACCCGACCCCTGACCACGAATGTTAATAATGTCGTCAAGTAGGCCGACAATTCCACCCCCAAGTAGCGCGGCAAGGGGTAGCCAAGTTTGAGCACGATCCCAGTTAAAGCATAGGGTGATGACCGTAATCGATACGATGCCAATCACGCCCGCCATTGTTGGAATATTGCGCGTAAACTTATTGGCATGGAGCTTTGTAAACACTTCGAGCTTTTCGCCAAGCGTACTCGTCGTTCGCTGTTTTTTCCAGAATTTATAGCGGTAGGCGAAGTACGTGTACAGCGGGGTGAGCAGCATCGCCAGCAAAAACGCCCCGACGCTCAGCATAAATGTTGCGTTAATTTCGGTCGTAAAGGCGTGAATGTTCATGTACTTAGTATACCCCTATTACTCTTGTGGTGTTAGCCTTAAATAATCAATCATCCAGTTTGAAATATCGGTAAAAATCGGCAGCGCATGGTCACCACCATTTAATGCCATATCCTCGCCGGACACTTCAACCATAATCACATAGCTTGGACTCTTGCCAACTTCTCCCCCAAACCCGAGGTACGTTCCGATTGTTTCACTGAATACGTATTTTCCGTTACGAACGGCCTGGGATGTGCCTGTTTTACCACCAATATAGTACCCGGGCTTGTCCTTGCCTGCGTAGAAGGCTACGCGCGCCTGGTGCACCATTTCACGGACCGTATCCGAAGAGCTCTGCTTGATGACTCCTGGGTACTTTGGCTTTGTAGCCGCTGGTTCAAATTTGCCTGTGCTATCCAGCGTTCCGGCGATAATCGACGGCGTATGGTACGTGCCCCCGTTCACCAACGCGCCAAACCCACTGGCGACCTGGATCATCGTCGCGTCCATACCCTGGCCAAATGACATGTTGCTGTAGCGAACGGCGTTACCTTCTGTCTCAGTTGGCGAGACAATGCGCCCCCGCTGTTCATTGGCAAGCTCGATGCCGGTTTTCTGCCCAAGGCGAAAACGGTTATAAAAATAATCGTACATAGTGTCGCGCGCGCCACGGGTAATGTATGTGCCGTTGCCTAGCCGCTGCGCAATCGTCACCATACCAGTGTTAAGTGACCATGTCAGCGCATGCTGCATGCTAATTTCACCCGTCTGGCCCTTGCTCGCATTCGTAATAGAAATATCCTCGACGCGAATATAGTCAGTGTTATTGTAGGTAGATTCAGGCGTGATGACGCCCTTGTCGATACCCATCGCTACCGTAAACGTCTTAATGTCAGATCCTGGCTCGTAAGGACTGCTGATCGTATCGTTATTAAACACCGCTGGGTCAACGGCCCTATTGGTTGGATCGTACGTCGGCATGTTAGCCATCGCCAGCACTTTGCCGTTGTTAGGGTCCATAACAATCGCGCTGACGTGCTTTGCTCCCGTGCGTTCAGCGCCCTCCGCTAGGGCTTTCTCAGTCTGCGCCTGAATATTACGATCAATGGTCAGCACCATCGTTTCACCGTCTTTAGCGGGCTGCTTGATATTTTTGTCACCAACCGTGAGCGGTACCATGCGAATATCTGTCACCGTCTTCAGGACACCGTTCGTCCCCTTAAGCCGAGCGTCGTTAGCCTCTTCAAACCCATACTTCCCGTCGCCCTCGGCATCGACAAACCCAATCACCTGGCTCGCAAGTTGCCCTTCAGGATACACGCGTTGACTGACGGCATCGAACCCAAGGCCGGCAAGATTCTTCGCTTTCAGCATCTCGGCCTGCTTGCGCGTCACCTTTGTGGCCAGTACCTGGTACTTCGAATCTTCAACCTTCAAATACTTAGCAAAGTCTTTACGCGTATTTCCACCAGCAATATCTGTCAGCGCTTCGATGATTGGCCCCGTGTCCCCTACTTGCGTGGGGTCGGCCCACACGGTATATACCGTCTCATTCAGCACCAGCGGCGCAGGTTTATCCCCATCCATTACGTACAGCTCGCCACGCTTCGCATGTAACACGAACTGCTTAATTTGCTCGCTATCTGCCTGCTCCTGGTAGTAGCTATGTTGAATCACCTGGATATAAAACAAGCGCACCACAAACAGCGCCATAATAGCGCTGACGATGTAAGCCAAAGCTTGCGCGCGGCTGCGTGGGGTAAAGCGTCGTTCCATTGATTTACTAGTATTACTCAGTTACGTGCTGGACATCAGTTGGCGTTGTCATATTCTTCGCAACGCTACTATTTTTCACTGTCTGAAGTGCCGTCAGACGTGCATTCTCTACTTCGAGATCTTTCGTTTGTTCGTTGAGCGCGGATATTTTATCCGTGATTTCACTCGCGGTATAGTCATAGCCCGATGCTCTCGTCGCCTGGGTCAAGTATATCAGACCAAGCACCGTTATCATGAGGGCAACGAGCACTGTATGAGTAACGGGACCGAGTTTGACAGCAGATGCAAAGGCAACTGTATTTTGGTTGCGACCCCAATTACTTTGGCGCCTGCTATTAAATTGTGCTGTTCGTGTATAGGACATGTGGTGGTATGTTTGTTTTACGTGTTAGTGTTTTGGCGTGCGACCAGAAGTTGGTGTCGGCCGGCGCCTAAAAGTACAGGCTTGGGCCGACACGTCTTCATGTGTAGAGTTACCTACGAGCAGAAGTCGTTATTTGTAACGAACTTCGACTGTGGTCTCTATTGACTCGTTTTGTACTGGGATATGGATAGGCATCCTTTTCCCCTTTCTTTGTTTATTTTTTCACAGCAACCCGTAGCTTAGCGCTACGCGATCGCGGGTTGTGAACGTCTTGGGTGGCTCCGTCTATCGGTTTTTTGGTGAGTATATCGAGTTCGGCTTCATAGCCAGAATTCTTTTGCTCAGCAAAGTAGCGTTTCACGATTCGATCCTCCAAGCTATGAAAGCTTATCACCCCTACCCTACCTCCCTTTTTGAGGAGTTGAGGCAGAAGCGGCAAGACATCACTCACTTGGAGGAGCTCATCGTTTACCGCAATGCGGAAGGCCTGAAAGGTACGTGTTGCTGGGTGGGTTTTTTTCCACTTGCCAACATGTGCATGCTTCACTACCTCTGCGAGTTCCCCTGTACTGTGCAATGGCCTAGCGGCGATAATAGCGTCAGCGTACCGTGTTGCGGCTCCGCGTGGCTCTTCACCGAACTCTTGGATGATGCGAATGAGATTATTGCGATTAGCAGTATTAATCAACGCTTCGGCTGTTTGGGCCTGGCGTTTGTCCATTCTCATATCAAGAGGACCATTGTTTGTAAAAGAAAATCCTCGCTCGGGCAAATCGAGCTGTGGTGACGACACCCCCAAGTCAAGTAAGATCAAACTATATGTACGGCCGTCCTGTACGAGCTGTTTGGCAGCATTGACAAAGTCGGTGTGCAAAAGCTGAGTACCCCGTGAGGCTAGGTCGGCTAAATGCTGGTGAGCAAATGCGTCCCTATCGACTAATGTCGATTCAGCGTAGTTATCAGTAGCCTCAAGTACCGCCCTAGCGTGTCCTCCATACCCCGCCGTCAGGTCAAGATAATTCTCTCCTGATTGGGGCTGAAGTTCACGTAGAACGCTATCAAGAAGTACTGGAACATGAAGTGGTGGATGTTCTTTGATACTCATACGTCCCTACTATACCACAGGGTGGCAGCGCAGGTCCGTCATCGAGATCACCAAACTGGTAGCAAACCTATGTTTGTTTTCGCATATGTTTGTTTTTGATAAGTGTTCGGTACAAGCCGAGGGGGTTCTAAAAGAACTCATACCCTATTTATGTACCATTGAGAGACTTATGTGTGAGGTGGAGTTTTTTGGGAGGTGTTGTGTTTAAGGGAAGGTACGTTCGACAATTTTTAATGTGGGTCGATAAACCACTGGCTCACTACCAGATTGTTGATCTCGAGGATATCGATTACGCGGATTGTTAACGTACTGAATATATCGGAAAGATATCAAAAGTAAATGCTATGAGCAAACAGAGCGGGCGTTAGTTGGTGTGCTCTTTCTATGGATGCCTGTCATAGTTTTTTTGTTGTTGTGGTGTTTGTGTTGCAGTTATTCTGCGTTTTCCACTAAGCCCATCATACAGTCGAACGTCAACCATATGCAATACCATTTTTTGACAATATTTCTCATTATGCTTTTGTTTATCCACAGATTTGTGGACAAACTCGTCGCCCAACAGATATAAAAATTACCACTACCCCGCTTTAAGGTGTGGTATTTTTAGCTGCGACGACAGACGCGCCGCTACAGTGCAAGCTGTAGCACTACCCAGGCAGCAAAGAGTGCGCCGTAGGCAAAAAAGCTCACCACCGCTACCTTTGAACGGACTGGTGCCGCGGTCGTAGCTATTGGTGTGGGTTCTTTTGGTGCTTTCATTATGATTTCATTATAGCATAAGTTATACAAAAAGTCAATCTTTACCCCTGTTGGCGATGGCGACCGTACGCTATAGCCGTCTTGAGCGCTCCGAGCGCTTCAGTCATTCCCTGCACCGCGACGACGCCAGGGGGTAGCTCGCCCTTCTGAAAGTCCATCTGATTTGCTTCATCCGATGGGCTGACGCGAATCCCATCAATTTCATCAATCTTTCCCGAGAAGCTATCGGTTTTGTCATCGAGCAAAATAACCCGCGTCGCCACGGCTTGCGTATCAGGCTCAATACTCATCGTGTCGGGCAGATAAAATCCATCCTTCTCGTGCCATTTGCTTATTTTCGCCCCCTTCTCGCGTCGGTTGCACACATAGCTCGGGAGTGTACCCAGGCCCGCAGCCTCAATCTTTGCAAGTTGCCACTGCTTCGCATCTGACCATTTCTGATCATTGCGGTCAGGCGAGCTCGCTCCATAGGTAAACATCGCGAGGAATAGGCCCTCATGCGCCGCATAGTCGATAATTTTGCGAGCATCCTTCATCAATAGATCTTGCCGACGACCGCGTTCGATAAAATCAGGCTCGACGTCGTTCGCCCATGTGTACCCCGTCCCCTCTAGGGTGTGGTTAATAAAGCCAACCACGTTATACGATTCCTTGGCGCGCTTTGCACGGTCATATTCATCACGCAGCTGCTTCCCTGTCATAGGAGTATTAAACGCGGTCGCGTCAACAGCCACATCAAAGGCCTTCATCGTATCCAGCGCACAACGATCAACATCAAAAAAAATAGCTTCCGGAATCCGAATAATGCGCCGTCCGCGCGCGTCATGACTAGGCATTTCACCACTGTACATGGCAGTATTATACCATAATTATTTACTATTTGCCAAATTGGGCATCAGCAAGCGAAATCAGTGCACTTGCAACCGCAACGGGATTGTGACGGATCAGTGAACGTGTCACGGGCAAGTGCGAATCCGCAGCGTTGTATGCCATAATCTGCCCCAGGAAGTTCCCACCGAGCGCATGGTAGGATTGCTGCGCCAGTGTCGCATCGTCTACCTCAACCAAATAAGCATTTTCTGCTTTATAGCGCTCCAATATTCGCTCCGATGGAATTTGACTGTTATACAGCACTGCGTCCAGGAAGTCGCCGCCACCGAATCGTTCTATCTCATGCGCGTGATCCGACACTGTGAAGTTACTCGTCTGCCCGTCCTTTGTCACGAGGTTGCACACATATACCACCCTAGCGTTAGTGCGGCGAAGAGCGTCGCCAATTCCATCAACGACCAGCAGTGGACCGAGTGAGGTATAGAGGTCGCCAGGGGCAATCACCACCAAGTCAGCCTGTTCAATTGCTTGCACTGCCATTGCGTTCACCTGGGGACGAGGCTCGAGCGATAGTTGGGCTTTGCGGGGATCTTTCTTAAAATGCTCAGCGTCGATTACACGCTCGCCATGAAGCGTCAGGCTAGTATCTTCCCATGACATCTTCAAGCGGATATCATCAAACGTCACGGGAATCACTGTTCCATTCACGCGTAAGATCTCGCTGGCCGTATCGATAGCTTCGCGAAAACTACCTGTCGATTTTTCGAGGGCGGTAAGGAGTAAATTACCAAAGGAGTGCCCTTCAAACGTTCCCTCTTCGAACCGATAGTTAAATAAATCACGAATTTTCGGAGAGTCACTCAACGCCACCAAGCACTGACGCACATCCCCGGGGGGCAACACCCCCAGCTCATCCCGTAGCACACCGGTACTCCCGCCATCGTCCGCCATATTTACAATGGCGGCAATCTTCGTTGTATGTTCCTTGAGCGCAGAAAGCAGCGTAAAGCTGCCCGTTCCGCCGCCAATAAGCGCAATTTTTAAATCATCATTACCAAATGGTGTTTCCATGTACTATCCCCTTATTTTCTTTAAGACACGCGCCAGCCACAGCGCACTCGGCCGGGGCGTGCGGGCACCTGTCGTATAATCAACCGCAAATAACCCAAATCGCGGCCATGTGCCTTTATCCCACTCAAAATTATCCAGCAGGCTCCAGTGCAGGTAGCCAAGCACGTCCACGCCGCTTTCCATAGCCTTTTGTAGCGCTACAATCGTCTGCGTCAGCCACCACTGACGGTATTGATCAGTCGCATCAGCCACTCCGTTTTCCGTTATCATAATAGGCAAATGGTATTTATCATGAAGGCGCTTTAGTACTAGCTCGATGTTCTGCGGCTCCATATCCCACCCGAGGTCACTCACTTTATCCTGTGGGTTATGCATGCGATACCCGTAAATCCGCGCGTCCATGTAGTAATTCACACCCAAGAAATCACAAGTTTTATACACCTGTCGCAAAAAATAGTCGTCCTGAATGAATTGCCCCACCGATGCCGATACGCGCGACAGCCATGCATCATCACCGGGGTACACGAACATGCTGTTCTTTGCTACCGACACTTTGTATTTTCGACTCTTCTTGTGAATCACCCCCGCCGCACGATTATGTGCGAGCGCCAGATTACGATACACGCGAAGCGCAAGAAGCTTTTTGTGACGCTGCGGCGGCCACTCCCCGGTAACGTAGCTTTGGTACGTATAGGTTTCTGGTTCATTGATGGTGATGATATACCGTACGCTCGGCCCTAGCTCTTCGAGAATTCTATCTACGAACTCCACAAAATAACGTATGTTGGCGCGCCGCTCAAAACCGCCCTTTCGGGCAAACCATATTGGTAGTGTAAAGTGAAACAACGTCATCACCGGCTCCAGTCCACGCTTCTTCATCGCGACAATGTAGTCTTTGTAGTGGCGCACCGCTTCGGCGTTCCACGCGTCCTCTTCAGGCTGAATGCGCGACCATTCGACGCTAAAACGAAAGGCATTCATATGCATGGTACGCGCCAGGTCAAAGTCTTGCTCGTACTGTGTATAGTGATTCACCGTCCGCCCCGATACGTAGTTGCCGGGCTGCTTGGCGACGTGCTTCACTGCTGGCCAATTATCTAAGTCCTCAAACTGATACGTGGAGCGAATCGCCAGTGCTTTAGCATTTTCGAGTTCCCATTCACTCCACTGGTTATGGTTCCCGCCTTCAACCTGGTGCGCCGCAGTGCTGACACCCCATAGAAAACTTTTTGGAAACTTCAGCTCAGGTCGATTCGGCATATGTGCCTATTATACCATCGCCCCTTATCTCAGGCCTACTCGGCAGTGCTTTCGCTAACACGCAGCTCCTTCTTGCCCTTCAGCTCGTACTTGATTCCTGTCATATCACTTGTCACGTAATCATCGTTCAGAAGATTCACGAATTTAGCCGCGTCTTTCGCATCCATGATAATAATCGCGCCCTCAGCATCATCGGTCATGAGCTCCAGGCCCATTTCGTCTGCATGCTCAACCACTTGATCCTGCGTCACGACGGTTGGGTCAACTTTCTGCAGCTTCGTAACGAGGCTTGGCGTGTCACGAACCAGTGCGTCAAACGTCATACCTTCAGGGAATTTCAGTTTAAAATGCGCTTCGATTTCTTTAATCTTCTCCTCAGCAACAGCAAACTTCTTCGCGTCGTAGCCAAACATCCGAATAAACTTTGTCTCGCTAAATGCGAAACAGTCGTTCCCCGCTACCAACACCTGGTTATCAGGGGTGATGCGAAGCCCTGCATCTGCACTGAATGGTTGAAATGAATCACCATCATACATCCATGCAGTAGCGCCTTTGAGTACCTGTGACTGCGGCAATAATTTTCCAATAAAGAATGGCTCGCCGTCCTGCTTTTTGAACCGCGCGATGATACCTTTTACTTTCTTAAATTCATGCTCACCCTCGCGGAACACTTCCAGCCCTTCTTCGCCGAACATGATTTGCTCAATCACCTCCTGAGCATGTTCGACTTTTTCGAGTTCAGTTCGTTCAAGTACGTTATCTTCAGCCGCAGCGGCTTCAAAATCCCGTACCATCATGCCTGTTGCAGCACCCGTCTGGACCGTGCTAATCATGTCATACAAAAACAGTACTTTAAGTTGTGCTTTTAGTTCTTTCGCGTAATTTGTTGCGTAGACGGTATACCCCTTTGTAAACAAGAAGAGGTCGATATCGAGCTGATCCTTATCCCTATCTGCCTGGTTCGCCCACAAAAAAATATCGGTTGGTTCTGTCGTTGTATCTTGTTCTGCCATATATCCAGTGTACCAAGCTCGGGGGTAAATTTGACAATTTTGTTGTATATATTTCTATATACTTTGACCATATTTATTGAATATGTTGTAAAAATCTTTGCAATATTATTGTATTTATTAAGTGATTATATTTGCATAAATTATTAGTGCATTATATAAAATAGCACTCCGCCGTAGGAGTGCTTACAAAGGTACATTTTGACCCAGCTACCCCTGCACCATATCCTCACCATAGTGCTTCTGAAGGCGCATCGTGACACTTCCCTCATGACGGCCCAACTTCTTACTGAGTTGTTTAACACTTGCCCCATTGGCGAACTCTTGCTTTAAGAGTCCATCGTCGCTATCTGTCCACGGACGGTATGCGTTCGGGTATGTCTCCCGCATTTTCGCTATCTTATCTGCCCAGCCAGAACCAGTCTTACGGGCTGCAACTGGCGCCTTGAGGTCTCGTTTATCTGCCTTTGCAGCCAAATGTGCGAACCGTTTACTATCGTATTGGGCACGGGACCGCAGCTGAATGTCTATCTCTTGCGCTTTCTGACTCACCGACAAAGCCATCCGATTAATTCCCGTCAGGTACAGGTTGCCGATATCCTTAACGCGGCTCAGCGCTACATATCCCATCCCTTCTACGAACGCCTTGCGTAGGTCTATACGGGCCGCGTCAAGCGTCATACCCTGACTTTTGTGTACCGTGATTGCCCAGGCCAGCCGAAGTGGCACCTGACTAATACTCGCACGCTTTTTGTCACCATCACGCAGCTCCCAGGTATCCGGTTGCATCGTCACGGTCTTGCCATTCATAAACTCGACTACCGGATAATCTGTTCCCGGCTCAAAGTCAACGACTGTTCCTATACTTCCATTTACGTATCGTCGGTTCGCATCATTTTTAACCGCCATCACCAAAGCCCCTTGCTTCAGCGTCAACACGGCAGGCGCAAGGACGCTCCGCTGCAGGTTCTCAACGTAGTTGTCGCTCCCGGTTGTATGCTGCTGATACGATACTTCGTCGCCATCCAGCTTTGCGAGTTGTAGGGTGTTCATACGGTCAACATCCACATTCACCGTGTGTAGCTCTGTTAGCTGTACGCCATCAGGCACGTCAATGTCGGCACGCTCCAACAGCTTCTCGGCATGGCGGCGCCGTAAATCGCCAGCGCGTAGGTGCGTCAGAATTTCCAGCAAATCATCGCCTTCTTTCTGTCGGAACTGCTCGTCGAGGTAAAGTATGGTCGGTTCAAGCTCTGCCCAGACCTTGCTATTCACCACGAAGCCCCCTGTTCGCGAGCCTTCCCGGTTCACCGGGGGCAACTGAAAGAAGTCGCCGCTCATCACAACCTGGATTCCACCGAAAGGTTCGTCTTTACGACGCACCAGCCGACACACCTCGTCCACCATATCAAGTCGATAATCATGCAACATGCTAATCTCGTCGATGAGCAATACGTCAGTCTTTTCAATAATCTCTCGACGACCTTTCGCCATATGGTCCAAAAAGTTATTTGGCAGCTCGTCGTGAACTCCGATACCCGCCCACGCGTGAATGGTGCTCCCCCCAAGGTGTGTTGCGGCCAAGCCGGTCGTCGCTGTGACACTCACGTGCTTTCCATCATGCTTACTAAGCCGAATAAACTGGTTCAATACGAAGGTTTTACCCGTGCCCGCTGGCCCGGTCAACAACGCACTCTCCCCTGCGAGCAAAATTTCTAGCGCTAACCCCTGATTCATCTCTTTCTAGTATAGCGCCGCAACTTCAGCCTGTCTGTTGTACTATTTATCCCAGCTAAATCCATTCCCGAAGTGCCCGTACCGCGCAGTTTGTTCGAACTGCGGCCGATCAAGCTGGAGCGCCTGAATAATGCCCTTCGGCGTGAGATCATACCCCTCCACCAACTGCTGTACGCCGTCGACAATTACTGTCGCTTCGAGTGGTTCCGCACGTCCAATCGCATAGGCAAGATAGCAATACACCTCCGCCGCGTCATGAGCACGCAGGTAGTCTACGGCGATGCGACGCGCCATGTAGGCAGCACTGCGATCAACCTTCGTCGCGTCCTTACCGCTAAAGCACCCTCCGCCAATCGGCACCCCTGGACCATAGTTATCGACGACAAGTTTACGCCCGGTGAGGCCTGCGTCTGCTTCAAATCCGCCCTGGTGCCAGTCGCCAGCAGGGTTGATGTGCAACAATGGCTGAGTCGTCGTCTTGACGCGCGGCTCCGTCGCTAACCATGCCTCAACCTCATAGCGTAGGTCTGACTGCGCGACATTCTGAAAGCTTGCCACCACTGACTCCAGAAAGCCGTCTCTCAGCGTCACTTGCGTCTTCCCGTCATAAGGCCATATTGCATACAGCCGTTGGTTCAAAGAACGTGCCAGCACGGTTTCGAGAGGCAGTAGTTCAACTGTCTCGTTACATGCGTACCCTACCATGATTCCTTGGTCACCCGCACCACCTGCGTCAACACCTCTGGCAATTTCAGGACTTTGCTTCACAATGTGTTCAATGATTTCTACCTCACCTGCCAAACGCTTCACTATTGGCACGACATCAACATACTGCTGCGCCGTTACCTCCCCAGTCAGGAAGACGGTGCCATGGCCACCACAAGTCTCGACCGCAACGCGCGCAGATGGATCCACTGCTAAATACGCATCAAGAATAGCATCACTGATTTGATCACAAATTTTATCAGGATGCCCCGGACTGACGCTTTCAGCGCTTCGATAGTTCACTTTTTGGATTGTTGTTGCAGACATAATAAAAACTCCTTTCATCTGCCCCGCAACCAGATCAAAGGAGTCATTGTTTATGTGACATGCATCTATCCCGTTACGGGTTGGAATTAGCACCTAGCTTCCCTAGGTTGCTGGCGGGTCAAAGGGCCAATCCCTCGCCGCACTCTTGATACTAAATTGTTAATGATTATAGTGTATCAAAAAGTTATTCGGCTTGCAAATCGAAGCCATCAAGCAGCTCGCGGCCATATATATCTGTGCGCATTGTGAGCGCGTCAAAGTCAGCCTCGGTCACGGGCTTCCATGGACTTTCGGTATCGCGCAATGGGTTGATATACCGGTAATAGCCCGGGGAAACATCGGGGTGAGCCGCGTTCACCGTCCTTTCATGGTCCAGTGCCAACAGCTGTTTCGCCCCATTTGGTGCCTGAATAATCTCAGCATCAGTCTGAGCGTCAGAAATAATCTGAATAGGCAAAACTTCTGCCTGATACATCCCCACAGGGTCACCCCACGTAAAACGGAACATGTTGCGACGTGTTTCGTAGGCTCCCCCCACGCGCACAGAGTCACCCTCCAGAACTAGTAGGCGCCCCGCATTCGCACCCATATCAGTGCGGAAACTTGCCGAGTACAAGCGTTCACGCATAATTTTTGTTCGAAATTTTTTGTCAGGCTCCGACCATTCAGTCAGTGAACCAGGAAGTAAATATTCAGTGCCGATGCGCGTTCGCGCTCGCTCGCCCTGGCGCGCATAGCGAATACCCTTTCCCTGGCGTCGTACGATATCAACCATCAAATCCCGGTACTCTTTGAGCTGCACTATTGTTGGCCTGTCATCGCCCACCCCATCTGGTATATATTCAAATGGGTTTACCATCCGCTAAATCCTCTCTCCTTCACGCGCTTTGTTCGCCCACACATCAGCGAGTTCGTTACCTTCATCATTGTTATGCCCACGAACCCATATAAGCTCCGCGTGGGACTCATTAAACAACGTATACGCCTCTTGCACAAGCTCAAGGTTTTTAATTGGGCCACCACTTTTTTTCCACCCCTTCGCTTCCCAGCCAGGTGCCCACTTCGTGATAACATTAATCCAAAACTCACTATCAGTGTGAATTTTGCACGGCGCACCCGCTGCTAATTTCATTGCAGCAATCAGCGCATAGCCCTCCATGCGTATATTTGTCGTCTGCCCTTCCTCGCTACCCAGCGCGGCCGGCTTACCATGCTCAATAACCGCAAATCCACCAGGGCCAGGGTTTGGGCTCGCGCTCCCATCTGTATAAAACACTCTCATTACTTCTTATCATAGCGTGTTTTGAACATAATCCAAAGCGTCTGCTAGATATCTCGGACAGGCTCGATGAGCTTCATCTCTTCAGGAATATAAAAGTCGTTATCACCCTCGTGCTCGGAGCGATAGTCAATTCGATAGTCCGCCTGAAAATAATCGCCCGTTTGAACAATTTTATATTGCACTTCTGCTTTATGTTCGGCGTCGTCAGTGCGCGTTTCGCCCGCGTACATACGAATTTCATAGCCCTCGCCTGGCTTCAAAAACCTTCCCGGGTGAGCGTGCTGGCGCCATAAATTTACCCGCGTCAGCTCAATCTCAAAGTCTGAGTGGTTTTTTGCCGTCGCCCATATCTCAACGTGCTTCATGTCGTTGCTCAGGTGACTTTCCACGCGTTCAATCGAAACGACCGGGATGATCTTGTGGCCATTTGCTGCTCGATACGGATCGGGCGGTGCCGATGCGATACCTGCTGTTTTAGCATCAACCGCAACCTCCTGCTCGCTTAAAACAGGCGCCGGCTGCGGAGAAGCTGCCATACGCGCCTTTTCTGCCTCGCGAGCCAAACGCTGCTCATACGATTCTCCACCCTGGCCGCCAAACATCATGTCCGTGAACCACCCCATAGCAATCTCCTATTTCTCGCAGGCGATGCCGTCGTTATCTCGGTCAAGCCGACGCTCATAGCTTGGATTATTACGCATAATATCAAAGACGCCCGCGTCAAATGCAGCGGTACAGTTTTCGAATTGCCGGCCATTGGTTGCATTACTTTTTGCCTGGCTTGCAATTTTTTCCTTCGAGGCTTCGCTCGCCATTGCGGCAGGATTACTACTTGCCACCATCGACTCTCCGTCTGCTTGGTCTTTCACGCTCGCATACGGTGAACCATCGGTAATTGGCGTTTGGTTCGCGATCCAGCCAAATCCGCCCAGCCATGCAGCAATCACCGCCACGAGAACGGGCATAAGAGGGCTCTTCTTAAAGCCTTCGGGGTCTTTAGCATACCATACTGCCGCAATGACCACGGGGATAATTGGCAATGCAACCAAATAAAGCAAAATCGCCACCACGACTCGTTTGGTTTCTCCCCAGTTTTGGTACCTATACCGTACACCAGGAAACCGTGCAAGAATCCACACCGCCCATCCCGGACCGCGCCGGTATGCGGCATCATCCACTGCGTTACTGTCGCGTACTGTACGAGCCTTTTGTGACGGCATACCCTCTCCTCACTTACATAATACGTTTATTATACCACCGCCCTGGAGCAGCTACCGCATACGAGCCAGGTGTTCATTCATCAGCTCATCATAGCCTTTCGTCATCCGCTCACCGTAAGCAATACCTAGCGAATCAAGCGTGCTCATGAGTTCCTTTTCAACCATTGCGCCGTCCGCAGATTCATCACAAAGCTTTTCGAGCTCAATAAACCCACCAAGCGGTGGTACTTCATCGAGGCACAATTCAATGTCTCCGATGTGGCCCGTGCGCCGAATTTTTACTAAGTCACTAAACACTACATAGCCCATGTAGTGGAGCATCGCTTCGAGTTCGCCTGCATCCGCCACGATTGTTTCATGTTCAATACTGTCCAGGCTCCCCGACACTGATCGCTTTAGCGTGAAATATGCGGTCGTCTTGTTTTCAGTCCGAATGCGAAGCCAGTTAACGTTCGGATCGTTTTCCTTCGCCTTGTCGGCCGGCAAGCAATACACTACATCGTGCTGTTCTTTGACACTACTCAGCTCGACCCCCGCAGCGCTCAGCTTTTTAATGGCTTCGTTACTGTCGTTCAGCTGTACTTTAATCTCAATCTCGCGCATGTTACCCTACCTTGACTGCAGGGCATCAAGCGCTACGCTCATTGCCGCATATACGCGCCAGTCAATCGCATTCCACGCGTCGTTTGTCGTACTTAGTAAATACTGGTCACGGATAAGCGTCGTCTTCTGGTATGTCGCTACGACTTGATTTGTTCGGAGGTCGATAAACTCAAAGTGATACTTAAAGAACAGAATCACGATTTCTGCCAAATCCCCAACGAGAGGAATGTTGCCGATGAAGCGGCGCAACGCCGCGAGGACCTGATTACTCTCGCGGACCATCAGGAGCTCATTCCCCTGCGCATCAAGCACTTTCCATGTACTGTTCAGGAGCGATGCCATAAACTCTTTTTTAAACATACCGAGCATGTTACCGTTGGCATCTTCGACAAAATAGCGACCGTGCACGTCCAGTACTTTTTCTGCGCGAAATGTAAATGAAACCTTGTCGCGTTTATCGTCGGTATAGAATATGACTTTTTCCTTGAAGGCGAGGCGTTTTTGCTGCGCAAGCCCAATCATCGATGCAGGCGTTCCGTCACCGTTGGCTCCAAACACATTATATTTATTAACAAATGCGGTAATTTTTTGTTGTATGACCAGACGCGGTTCCATGTCATTCTCCTCTGTTAACTACCATTAGTGTAGCATACTGCTGCTATTCGTAATTATTTTCACACGTACCTGCAAGTGTGCGCCCTATACTGAAGCAAGTAATAACCAGGAGGAAGTTGCCATGGATTTTAGCGAAACAATTGCAGATGCAAAAGTAAAAGCCGACACGAACGGTGACGGGAGGTTATCGGTGGAAGACCTTGATTCCCTCGAGCAAGAACACGATGTTGATTCAGGTGTGTTCGATAATTTACGAGATATGGCGGACGCCAACGATGACGGAAAAATCGACTTCGAAGATGTCAAAAACGGTCTTGAAGACTTTGGCGACATGATGAGCGACGCCGGCCAACATATCGGCAATACTGTCGATGACATGCGCGACCGTATGTTCGGCGGCGATAAATAAACCAGCCCCCTCTTTCCCCGAGCACTCGCCCTACCCCCGGTGAGTGCTCTTTTTACTGCCCCAGCAGATCCGTCGATGTCATGCGTGATTGCTCAGTCGTGTCCCTGTTCCGTACGGTCACCGTGTCATCCTCGAGTGTTTGAAAGTCGACCACGACACAGTGTGGCGTGCCGATTTCGTCCTGACGTCGATAACGCTTCCCGATATTGCCGTTATCGTCCCACATGACAGCGCCATACTTGGCTTTGAGTGCACTATAAATCTCACGTGCTTTGGCAACGAGTTCAGGCTTGTTCTTCAGGAGTGGGCTCACACAGTATTTCACCGGTGCCAAGTGCTCAGGAAGAGCCAAATAAACACGTTTCTCGCCATTCTGCTCGTCCTCGCGATACGCACTACACAGTACAGCCATCAGCGCCCGTTCAACACCAAAGCTCGGCTCGATGACATGGGGAATGAACCGGGTATTTGTACCCTTGATGGTATACTCCATGCCCTTACCGCTGACACGCTGGATGTTACCTAGGTCAAAATCGGTTCGGTACGCCAGCCCCATCAGCTCTTCGCGGCCAATCGGATAATCAAACTCAAAATCAATCGTGCGCTTACTGTAGTGGGCACGGTCTTCTTCTTCGACTTCCAGCTCATGCACACTGTCCTCAGGCAATCCGAGGGCCGCAAACCATTCTTTGCAGGCCACCACCCACTTTTCAAACTCTACTTCCCAGCTTTCGGGGTTAATAAAGTATTCAATTTCCATCTGCTCAAACTCTCTGGCGCGGAAGACGAAGTCGCGGGGGCTAATTTCGTTACGGAACGCCTTGCCCTGCTGCGCAATACCAAATGGCAAGTCAGGGTAAAAACTATCGACGACATTCTTGAAGTTCGTGAAGATGCCTTGCGCTGTTTCGGGACGCAAGTAACTAACACTGCTTGGCTCATAGGTAATCGCTTTTTTACCTTCCAGATTTTTGCCGTCAGTCGGGCCCTCCATGCGCTCACCAATTGTCACCTCATCTTGTCCGCTCGGGCCCACAAAGGTTCGGAACATCATATTAAACGCACGCGGCGCACTGAACGTTCCCTCTTTGCCACAGGCTGGACACTTATTAGGGTTTTCAAGCTTATCGGCACGGAATCGCCCGTGGCAGTTACTACATTCTACAAGTGGATCGGTAAATGTATCCACGTGTCCACTCGCTTGCCAGACTTTTTGATTCATCAAAATTGCCGCATCGACCCCATACATATCATCGCGTGAGTCAACGAACATCTTCCACCAAAGCTGCATGATGTTGCGCTTCAGCGTCACGCCAAGTGGACCGTAATCCCATGTGCCGCTCAGCCCGCCATACACATCACTTCCCTGATAAATAAAGCCTCTGCGTTTTGCTAGGCTCACAATATCATCTAGTTTTACCTCTGCCATACCAGTTTGCTCCGTTCCCCGTGTTGGTAACACGCTCATCATATATTGCTTCGCATTATACCATGACCGCCCCTGTTTGTAATGCACATTGACCAGTCGGTATCTCGGGTATATAGTAAACATACTATTACTGTCTATTGGAGGGATCACACTGTGCCACAAACACCCGAAACACGAATGTCACAACTACAGCAAGACGAAGTAGCCTTACAGGATGAGCTTGCAACATTTAACACCGCACAAGAAGGCGCAGACATCCTTGTTGGCCTCGGCTACACTCACTTGCGCATGCACGAGTTCCGTAAAGCTGCTCACGAAATCTGGGCAGGCATGCACGGCCGCACTACCTTACAAAACCTAGGCACCGTCGGGCTCGTTTGCGGATACTTTGCAAATACCGGCGTCGATGAAGCAACACGCGAACACTTTGAAGTACTACGTGAACAAAAAGCTTAAATAGCCGCGTGCTGACGGGCGACAAGCCACACAGCAGGGAGTATCGTTTCGATACCGCCAATCTGTGCAATGGTCTGTATTGGCCGTGTCGCAAGGACGCGCAGTAATTTGATATGGTTGGCGTCAATGTCACCCTGCTCGGCTGGGCGTAGTCCCTTTTCATTAATGTCATACATATATGTTTTTTGTTCATCGAGGGGCCGTCCCGCAACATCACGCTCCAAGTTCAGCTCATAGCCCGTCAGTTCAGCATAATGTATGTAGAACCACGCCTGTGTCAGTTGGAGCGGAATCGTCGACACATCGAGCCCCATATACACTTCGCTCAACACTCCGTACCACTCTGGCTCGTCGATGTGTTCGCTGGCACGTGAGACCAAGTTAATCGCCTCGTAGCCAAACTGTAACCGGTCGTAATCTTCCAGAATATGACGATAAAAATGCACCAAGCGCGCCGACGTGAGTATACCAAGGTCTCCCTTGCCACTGTTTACCACGATGTCAGCAATGCCGAACAATTCAATACCGCCAGCTAGCTTGCTTTTCTCGCGCCGGACACCCTTCGCGATAACGCTTCGTTGTCCCAAGGGTGTAATCATTCGCAGTATTCGATCAGCTTCTCCGTAATTTGTCCGGCGTAGCACAATCGCCCTCGTTCGTTCAGCACTCATGGCAACACCCTCCGTACTGCGGTTACAATGTCATCCGGGTGCATCGTGGTTTTATCGAGTACCGCCATCACCCCGTACTTCGCGAGGTTACCGTGCGGAATGTCACTTGCGCTGTTACTGCACACAATGATCGGGATATTCGCCAAATCACTATGCGAGCGCATTTCGTGTAGTAGCACGATACCGTTCGGGCCGGGCATAAAGATATCTAGCACAATCGCGTGCGGATGATGCTTATCGATCATATCCATCGCTTCAAGCGCATTGGCTGCAACAAATGGACGATAGCCCGCAATTTCGAGCGTACGGGAGTATTGCGACGCCAACCATCCGTCATCATCGACGATGAGAATTGGCGCCAGTACGCTCATAGCAACCTCAACTGAGCCGAAGACGACACATCCACATAAAACGTCGCGCCGTCGCGATGACGCATTGCCCCCACAGAGCCGTTCATCGCTTCGGCAAACTGATGAGCAATGTAAATGCCCAGCCCGCTTGATTCTGGTCGACTATGGAGCGGTTGCGCATGGACCCCAAGGGAAGATCCGAGCGACTTCCATAGGTTCGCCGGAAGCGCTGGCCCATAATCGCGAACGCCAAGTCGTACGTGTCCCCCAACGGTTTGAGCGCTTATTACGACAGCGGAATCCCCCTCACTGTAATGAAGTGCATTGTCGGCAAAATTAAGGAGGATACGGCGTAGTAGGTCGCGATTTGCGAGCGCCAGCAGCGGCCGCGAACGCTTAGCCAGCCGTAAGGTTCGCCCCTTCGCGGCATACAGCGGCTCAAGCTCATGCACCACCTCTTCGCACAGCGCCACGGGATTAAGTGGTTCAAGCTCAAATAGACTGTCTTCAAGCCGTGATGAACGCGTTAAGTTGGTCGTTAGCCGCAAGGCGCGCTCGCTTGTCAGTGTAATGCGACGCGCAAGCGTTTCGATATCCTTGGCGGTATAGTCACCACTTTCTAGGCTGAGTGACAACTGCCGTATGAGCGCGAGTGGCGATTTAAGTTCATGGGCCGCTGCAACAAAAAGTGGCACTACGCTATCAGTAGTACCACCCGACATAACTTGTTGCTCTGGACCCTCCATATGCTACGTCTAGTGTAGCACGAAACGGCCTATTCGTTGAACTTGACTGTTTTCAGAATCGCTTCAAAATCAGGCAAGAAGACATCACCATCGGTCCTCAGGGTGAGCGTTCGATCCCGTATTTTTATTAGCACCGCGGTACCAACGATGTCTTTGTTGAAGTTCCCCGTCAAACGAGTACCCGTTCGATTGCCATCAACATACACACTCGACTTCAGGTCGCCTTTTTTAATCTGGCTAGCATATTCGTCTAGTGCTTTGTCGTAAATCTTTTGCTCGATAGTAATGCGCAGCGCAAACTTAGTTGTCTCGCTCACTGGCGGCACGATAACGGGGTTCAGATACGCCGCGTAGGTAACTCCCCCACCCTGGCTGACATCACTTTCCTGAAATGCACTCCAGGTTTTCGGGTAATCAAACGACAAACGTCCATAGTCAGACGGGCCAACAAAGATTCGCAGTGGCTGCTTTTCTTTCTCCTCAAACTCTGCCTGCAATTTTTCCGAAGCCTTCAGGACTGCTTCCGCCGTTGCTTCTTCAATCTTCTGGTCAGTGTTCGTTTTTTGATCTATGTAATTCATGTAGGACCATATTCCAAACGAGCCAAACAATAGCACTAAAATCACCAGCGCAACAATCGTAAATACACTCCCGTTAACTGACCCTCGCTCTAAATGTCGCTTATTCATGCTTATGATTATAGCGGGCTACTGCCCCCCTTGTAAAGGCGCCACCGTATAAAGGTAGTGCGCGCCCACCGCTTTTGCGGGAGCAATCCCCGGCACGTCAAACCCATAGGTAATAAACTGAAGCGTGTGACCAATTCGCGTTGCTTCCGCCTGGACCTTGTTGTACATTCTCGCGATGTCGCGCGCGTCTCCAAACGTATATACAACTGTTGTCTCCTGGGGTATGGCTGTCTGCCAAAAATTAGCCAAATGAATGCGTACTCCAGGATCGCGGCGTGACAAAAATCGTGCAATCGCCACTAAGACTGGGTGGATCTCATACCCAATCGCCTGCGCGCCATATGCGCGGGCTTCGCGTAGCACTACGCCGTCGCCCGACCCAATGTCTACCAGCACATCCGCGCTACTCAGCGGGTACAGCTCGGTAAATGCCACGCGCACATCACGCCGCTTTGATGGCACGTAGGGAGCGCCTGTAAACGCCACAAAGCCAATGGAAACTATTGCGACAAAAACGAGCCACCACCACATGGGCGCTACGCGGCCTCGTCAAATTTTTGCTTCAGCACTGTAATTTCATTTTTTAGTGCCAATAGGTCTTTCTCAATATCACTCGCTAACTTCTCGGCTTCTTTGAACTTGCCAATTGCTTCTTCAATCTCAAAGTCTTCACCATCGAACCAGCTCACGAGCGTATCAAGTTCCGCCATTTTTGCGTTCAGGGTATTATTTGTTGCTGACATGCGTCACCTCCGCTTGTATTAATTGTTGTGCCGTTTCTACTTCAATTGGCTTGCCTATCTGCGCCGAGCCTCGCACGATCGCATATCCCCGTAACAGCGCTTGCTTCGGGTTTAACTCAACAAGCACGCGCCGTGTCGACATAAGCCTCTCTTCGTACTTTTGCCAACGCTGATCAATCTTCGTCCATGCCCGCTCAAGCGACTGTCGCGTTGCTATCTGGTAGGTGGCGACCGCGTGGTCAAGCCTATGCACAATGCCAAGCACTTTCTGGCGTGTCCAGCGGGCAATTTCGCGCTTATCTGGTACGACAATCTGCGCCGCGTTACTCGGCGTCGCCGCGCGTACATCTGCCACCATATCAGCAAGTGATTGATCAACTTCATGCCCCACACCCACGAGTGTCGGAATGCGGCTCCCCGCAATTTCGCGCGCTAGCAACTCATCGTTAAATGCACTGAGGTCATCGGCGCTTCCGCCGCCACGAATAATCACCAACACCTCAGGTAGCTTCTCTTGCTCATTAAAGTAACGGATTGCCCTGATTATTTGATCAGGCGCCGCCTCACCCTGCACCTGTACATGCGCGACGTCCACCCTCACCCCGCCCCAACGGTCATTTAAAATTTTAACAAAGTCCACATACCCAGCAGCCTGAGTGCTACTAATCACTGCAATGTGCTGCGGCATCGGTGGCAGCGGTCGCTTGCGCTCAGGGCTGAACAGTCCTTCCTTGTCGAGCTTCGCGACAAGGAGTTCAAAGCTTTTCTTCAAACTCCCCTCTCCGCTCGGTCGAATCGATTGCACCGTTAAACTGAACTTACCCCACTGGGTCACTTTTGGCACAGCCCTCACGACAACTTTCATGCCATCTTCGATTGGTATGCGCAGCTGCCAAACTGTCATAAAACACCCCACGCTACTATTGCCGTCTTTCAAATCAAAAAACACAAATTTATTCTGGTTCACCTTAAAGCTGGCAACTTCACCCTCAATTTCAACAAACGGGTAGGCGTACTCTAGCGTCTGATTAACAACCGCTAAAAAGTCGCTGACACTAAATATCGGCGTCTGGTCGCTTGCCATATTTCACCAATGCTTGCTGATAAAAGATATACCCACCAACGATGGTCACGAATAAAATAATTGCTCGCGTTAGTACAATTCCCGCAATTGCTTCACCATTCGACATACCCGCAATAGCCAGCACCAACACCATCGTGGCCTCATACGCGCCAGCGCCGCCAGGCGTCACCACCAAGAACCCTGTTACGCTTGCGAGTCCATAGGCAATCAATATCGGCGCAGGATTCACGGGCGACCCAAGCGCCCAAAACACAATGGTGAAGATAGCAATTTCGGTAATCGTAAAAAAGATTCCCCATAGGTATGGCCTAAGAAGAAGACCCTTTTCGCGCATAATACCCAAAAAATCTTCGTGCATCTCGTTCAAAAATTCATGCATCACACCATCGGCGACAACTCGCTTGAACCGCCCAAACGTCACACGTCGTACAAATGCGTTACAAACGCGCGTCGCAATAACTGCAAACCTATCAATACGTACTTTGCTCCGAAGTAAAAAAGCACCGATCATCGTAGCGGCAACGAGGCCGAACACCAGCGTTGAACTCATCAGTATAATCCAGCGGTTCACTGTGCCGTCGATTGTTACGGCGATAACTGCTACGAAAAGCAACGAAACGATTGCCGCGAAGCCCGCCACATAGCGAACGGCCTGCGCCATCGTCGCCTTACCCGTCCTCACACCAAGCTTACTTAGGCGCCAATTGACGTATGATATTCCGCTCACGCCCCCACTGGGCAGTACATGGTTCACGAAGTTCAGTTCCATTGAAATTCGCATCTGTGTCCATATACTCACGTGATCAATGAGTCGTTTCTGGCGCAGGTAGGAAAAAATCATCTCCCCAGCCGCCAAATAGCCAATCGCTGCCACTGGCAAAATAAGTGCAAGCACCCACAAATCAACACGGCCCAACATTTCCCAGGCTGTCGACAGCTCATGCCGCGAAAAATATACAATCACCGCAATGAATACTAGGGTTATGATGCTCATCCACGAGCGAAATGACAGACGTTTCATGTTATTCCTAGTATACTATACGTATGCACATCGCAATACTTGGCCGCCAGCCAGCTCTCGGCATGGCCGAACTCGAACAACTTTATGGCTCAAGGGCCGTTCGGTGGTTTTCTGATACCACAGCGATTATCGACTCACCTGCCTTCGACTTCGAACGCCTAGGTGGTACCCAAAAGGCCGGCCGCGTTGTCAGCGAACTTAGGGGTGATTGGCGCCAAGTCAGCATGAAACTCGTCAGTGCCTATGCGCAGGCCTGGGCAGATCATGAGGGTAAAATTACCCTCGGTATCAGCGCGTACGGCTTCAAGACCACACCGCGGGACGTCCAAAAAACCGGCATTATCCTCAAGGGCAAACTCAAAGAACGCGGCGTGAGCCTGCGACTCATCCCCAATACCGACATCGCGCTCAGTAGCGCCACCAGTCACCACAACAAGCTTGGCCTCAGCGATAATCACGTTGAGCTCATTGTGGTCCGTGGAGCCAACGGCGCTGCGATTATCGCCGAGAGCGTCGGTGCGCAGAACATTACCGCGCTGGCTGCTCGCGACCAAGGCCGCCCAAAACGCGATGCCTTTGTTGGCATGCTTCCCCCTAAACTTGCTCGAATGATGGTCAACCTCGCCCCAGTCAAAGCCGGCCGAATCCTCGACCCCTTCTGCGGAACGGGCGTCCTTCTCCAGGAAGCGGCGTTACTGGGCTACGACGTCTACGGTACCGATCTTGTCCCGAAGATGGTTCAATTCACCCAGGCAAATTTGAACTGGCTTACCGATACTCACCATGTCACGCCCAACGTGACACTCGATACTGGCGACGCCATGACGTACCAATGGCAAGCCCCCGTCAACGCTGTATCCTGCGAAGCATACCTTGGCCAGCCGTTTAGCGCTCCCCCGTCTCCAGGTAAACTTACTGAGGTTCGTGGCAACTGCAACCACATCATTAGCGAGTTCCTGCGCAACATTGCGCCGCAGCTAGCCCCTGGCACACCCCTCTGTGTCGCCGTGCCCGCATGGCGTGATAGTGCGGGGCGCTTCACCCATCTCCCCCTTGTCGACAGCGTTGGTTCACTCGGCTTCAACCGCACAACGCTTCGCCACGTCCGCGACGACCAGCTGTTGTATTACCGTGAAGATCAAGTCGTTGCCCGCGAGCTCCTGCTGCTCACCAAATGCTAATCAATTGATTTATATCCATAAGCACTGTACTATCATAGTAGCTAATTAAATAAAGGGGTCAAAGATGACGACTGGTGCAATCGGTATGATGGTAGTAATGGTAATTTTCGTGTTACTTTTCGTCGGAGTTTTGCTCTTTGCAATCCCGGCTATCATTACCAACTGGCAGCTCTTCACCAAAGCCGGCAAACCAGGCTGGGCATCAATTATCCCCGTATATAACACGGTTGTTATGGCCCAAATCGGCAAAAAACCCGAATGGATGGGTTGGGTTGCTGGTTTTGCGTCGATTTTTTCAGGCATGCTCGACGGTATCGGCGAAGCAGCAAATGACACCTACGTCACTCTCGCCTTCTCATCACTCAGCTTCATGATTAACATTGGCGCGCTTGTTCTTACTATCCTTATCCTCATTGGCTTCATCAAGCAGTATCGTCACGCCGCAGGCGCATCGACCGTCGGATTCTGGGTCTGCTACTTCCTCGTCCCGATTGCCGCAGTATTCATGGTTAAGAATATCGTTCACAAAGGCGCCACAGCCGACTATGCGCCCGCAACGCCACAACTTCCCGGCCAGCAGCCAGCGCCACCTTACGTGCCACCAGTAGCCTAACGACCCCCGAGCCAAAGAAAAACCCCGATTTCTCGGGGTGGGAAGGATTCGCTCCTTGCCTTAGCGGGGTATGTTAACCACATACCGCCTCAGTGATTACCGACCCGGATCCGCGTCCGTTGTCACGGGCGACTCTGGGTCCGCCGGCATGGTGGGCGCCGGCATCGGATACCGGTCGACCGGAGGCGTGGGCACCATCTGGCACTCCTTGCCTTCGCAGTTCGGCTGAGGCGGCGTGGGCCGGGAACGATTCCCGCACATCGCATCTCGCGTCGCGTTGAAGCTGGCGCTCTGGCCTACCAGATCGGTGAATACCACACGTGCAGCACTGCGCTGCTGGTCGCTGGGCACATCGAGTGCGCACAGGTACGCAACCGCAGCGGCAGCCTGAATGGACTTTGGCGCATCGTCTGCCGTGTACTGGCCGACGTAGTCACGCACCAGCTGCTCCGCGGCAAGCTGCTTGGTAGCAGCTACCTCGTAGCGAGTGTACTCTCCGGGAGTCATGCAGATGCGCATGCCCTTGTCCGCGCCCAGGCCGTCGTAGACGCTCATGCCGCTAGGCACGGTCATCTGCACGCCGGGAAGGCTCTCTCCCCAGCACAGATCGCGCGCAGTGTCCTCGTCGAAGTACTCGACCGGAGTGGGCGTGGAGGTGGGGGTCGGGTTGACCGCGGTAGACCGAGTGACGCTCACCGGAGGCTGCGACACGTTGTCCTCGGGGGAACCCCCGCCTGCCACGAAGTGGTTGTAGGCGAAGATGCCGAGGGCGCCGATCACGAGCACGGCGATGACTGCTGCCCAGAGGGGGCTCCTCTTGGGCTCGATGATGCCGTTCTGGTTCATGTAGGAAGGTTCAGACATGCAACTCTCTCTTTCGTCGGAATATGTCTTGTAGTTTCATTATAGCATAAATAGCATTAAATGTCAATCGTTTACCCTTGTTGCGCTCCTGCCGCACTCCCCTTTTTACCCCTTGACTTGGGTGGGATTTTCCCGTACAATGGAACAGATTATTTATATCAACTAAGGAGTTTTATGTCACACGTTAAAGCAGGTGGTTCAAGCAAGAACATCCACAACAATGCCGGCGCCCGCCTTGGCGTCAAACGTTTTGGTGGCCAAGCCGTCACTGCCGGACAAGTTCTCGTCCGACAGACCGGTAGCACCAAGATTGCAGGTCCTGGCACATACATCAGCCGTAATTTCACGATTCACGCAGCTGTCGATGGTATTGTTGGCTTCAAAAAAGTCAAAAAAGGCTCGTTCACAGGCCGCACCCACCCACGCACACAAGTTACGGTTCAGTAGTTCTGCTGACAATAACGAATACCCCGCCGATATGGCGGGGTATTCGTTATTAAGAACCTAGTCTTGCACGGCGGTAATCGCGCACCCAAGGCATTCGGTCGAGGGTTTTCTTGACACTCACATAGGTACCACCAGCTATGGCGTCATAGTCTTCGCCCTCAACCATCTGCGGCGTCTGGCTGCGATAGTCTACCGGCTTGGCATTGAGGGCACCTGCTAATATGAGGTCCCGACGGGTGCCATACTTGGTAACCCCGCCACCCTTGACCGCAAGCCGCTCAAGCCACACAGTGCCCGTACTCTCATCTGTCGCAACATGCCATTCGATATCTTTGCCCTTGTAGGGCACCAGGTATACCTCTACCCTTGTTTTGCCGAGAATCGTGTGTTCGGTCTGGTAACTCCTGCGGGGCTGCGCAGTAAAGTCTGGCGTAAAGCCATCCGGTAGTCGCATCGCTTCAATCATTCCCCTAGAAACTTCTGGCTGATATTTAAACCCCTTACCCGACATATATGCATAAAGTCCATGGCCGCCAATACACTCCACACTAAGATCAGCCGAGTAAACCTCATCAATGCCGCTACGCTCGTATGCAGACTTCACGAGAAGTGATCGAAAACTATTTTTAACATCGCGAGGAGCACTCGCCTCAACCTTCAAACGCTCCATTTCTTCAAGCAATGCCGCAATAGATTCATCAGGTTTTGTCGCCTGAGTATACTGGCCATACTCAACATGCTGACCCTGTTGATCTCGCAGCGGGATATCACCCTTAGAGTAGACGCCGTCCTCGTATAAGTACGGCGACATACGCCACCCACCGTCACTCTTCGATTTATAATACATATGCGGCACGATTCTGCCATCGCCATCATCCGCATAACACAATGCATGCGTACGGCCGTCAGATGTATCAAGAAGCCCGCTAAACATAAACTCCCTTTCACCAACCCCTATACCAACGATTGGGTCGAGTCCTTGAGTTGCGAGTAAATCATGTGTCAAACGAGGCTGTCGATAATCACTCTTCCATTCAGCCGCTTTTTGCGCAACATATGCTGCATCCAAAATGCGTGAACGTTCGTCAAGTGTTCGAACATCATTTTTTTCGGGTGCCCCAGTCAAGTACTCCTCTGGTTTGGGTGCATCTCGTCGTACACTCAGTGGTGGCAGTTGACCGCTTGTTATCACTGTTCCATTAAGGGAGTGATCCTCAAAAGCTAATATACCTTCCTGCTGGTCATACCGAACGGTTACGTGTTTACGTGAAGTAGTTTCCTGCATGTGAGGGAACCGCGCGGGGTGAGTATTACGGCCGAGAACTACTTCCTCTCCGGCGCGGATACCTTTGTATCCTATATCTTTTTCCCAATCAACTTGCGCGGGGTCGATTGCAAGAAATACAACCGACGGATCGATTAACTGGCCTTCATATATACTTGCTCCCGCGGCATTTTTTTGAGCAGTACGTAAATCGACGAGCCTAATATGGCTCCCTGGTAGCAATTTGCCGTGTTGATCATATTCATCACTCGACCCAAACTTCAGGTCAACTACATCACCCGCTCCCCCAGTAAAAGGATATTTCACGGGTATTTGCATGCCCTCACCACTGCGCAGTTCTGTGCTATGCACAGCCGTATGCCGAGCCTCAAACGTTCTCATATTACGCCGCAACCTGCCTGTGTGCATAGATACAGATTTGATTATTTGTTTGTTTTGGATGTATCATTTGTATTTACTATAGCAAAAAATTGACTAAAAGTCAATAATGCTTTTGCTTATAACAAGTTATTAGTCGTTTGAGTCGCCGGGAACAACGGGTGCTGTTGTATCGATGCCCAGATGGAACTTCACACGTGCCACAACGTCACCAATAACCACCTGTGATTTCACCAGATAATCGTCAACACCAAGCTGCTCTGCGCGCTCTTTGTCTTTTGGCTGGCTAAGCGCCGTGAGCATAATCACGCGCATATTAGTAGTTTCAGGGGTATTGCGTAGGATATCTAGCACGTCAAAACCACTAATTTTCGGCATCATAGCATCAAGCAAGATCAGGTCAGGGCGAAGTGAAAGTGCCGCGGAAAGAGCCTCTTCACCGTTGTGAACTTCGTTGATTTCAAACCCCTCAAGCTCAAGCCGTGAACGATACACCGCAGCAAGCGCTGTGTCATCTTCGACGAGCAATATCTTCTTTTTTGATGCTTCCATACTACCTCTATAGTACCCCTCTGCGCCAAAAAGCACAAGCTTATCTGTTGTATTAAAACGATGCTCGGGCCGCGTCCATTTGTGGATCACGACTGGCGTTCATGTCGTCAGATGTCAGGGGCACGGTTTTGTCAGGCGTAATGCCTTCTTTGGTGATGTTTCTGCCATTCGGCGTGTACCAGCGCGCCACGGTAATCTTGACTTGGCGACCATCGGGAAGGTCAATTAATTTCTGCACGGTCCCCTTACCAAACGTTTTTTCACCAACCAGTGTCGCAAGTTTATAGTCTTGCAGCGCACCAGCGACGATTTCGCTTGCACTCGCGCTGCCACCGTTCACCACTACCACCGTCTTCACGCCCGCCAGTATCGCCGATGAGCCGGCTTTTATCTCGTCAGTAACCTTTCCCCCGGTTTTCTCCGTCACGACGACTTTGTTTTCAACCCACAGGCCAGAAATGTCACGCGCGGCAGTGAGATAGCCGCCTCCGTTGTCGCGGAGATCAATAATGACGCCACGCACATTCTGCGCCTTAAAGTCCGCAGCGGCAGCTCGAGCAAGCTCATACGTGTCTTGGTCAAACCGAGAGATAATCATTGTGCCAATTCCATCGCGTACTGATGCGCGGACGCTTTTGTCAGAAACTTTCGCCCTCGTCATCGAAAACTCTTTCGCCTCGGTGCCACGAACAACCGCGATTTTCACCGACGTCCCCACTTCGCCACGAATCTTCTCTGCCACGCTTGCCGAATCAGCACCGATGACAATCTCGTCATTCACGGCACGAATCACGTCCCCAGCCTGCAGGCCAGACTTTTCGGCCGGCGAGTCCGGCAGAACACGCAAAATCGTCGGCTGCTTGCTTCGAACGCCAATTTCACAGCCAATTCCACTCACCTCACCGATAAGTTGTTTGGCAAATTCCTCGGCCTCTGCTTTATCCATATACACAGTGTGCGGATCGCCTGTCGCAGCTGTCATGCCCCGCGCTGCTCCATCAATCAGTGCCTGTGTGTCAAGTTCGCCGTCGTAATTAACCTTCAGTTGCTGGTAGGTTTTTTGGACGATGCCAAGGTCGAGCGTATCAGTACTCACCTTCAGCCCAAACAGGGGCGCAATTGCTGCGTATAGTTCGCCACTCCGGGTGCCGGCCACAAACCCAACCAGCAGGCATACCGCTATCGTCCCAAAAAATAAGCTCTTCGATACACTATTATTACGACGCGGTAATGAATTCTGACGCTGCTCAGGCACTGCTTCAGTCACGTGGCTCTCCCCTGTTTATATAACTCTTATGCATTATTATAGCGCATCAGTACTTTGATGCGCTATAACGATATGTATTCCGTAGACTTAGAAGTAAACGTACGTCAGGCCGCCAGCAGGACGCGTGTAGTAATGGTAGCGTCCCCAACCCATGCCATCCATGTTGTTGTTGTAGTCGCTCACCGTAATAGTACCGTCGCCGTTCACCGCTTCGACATACATCGAGTGTCCATACACACCGATGTACTGAATAGCAACCGACCCGGCGACAGGCGTTGAGCCGCTGCCGATACCATGCCTTGCGGCAGTCGATGGCCACTGATTGGCATTACCTGCTCCAGCAAAGTGCGGCACATAGCGCCCCGTGCTCCAGACTTTCCACGCTGTATAGCTGACGCATTCGCGATTATAGAGACCCCAGTTGTCAACGAGTGAATCCTGCTCAGCGTACGCCCAAATACCAGGGTATCCACCGCCGCCGACACTACCATTACCAATGCCCCAACCACCGCTTGCGCGCGCAGCCGCAGCCATTTCGGCAGCTTGTTGCGATCGAAGATTGTTGATTTGGCCATTACGCTCGCTCATAAGTGACTGGTAGGCAGCTTCTTGTCCCTGGGTGTCAGCAAGCAGTTTTGCCTGCTCAGCTTCTTTAGCGGCCAGCTGGTCGCGCTGTGACTTTTGGTCGGCAAGAACACGTTCAACAGAAACTTTCTGCTCTTCAAGCTGCTTTTTCAGGTCATTAATTCGGTCGATTGTTTCGGTAAGATTCGTCTGGATTGAAGATCGATACTCTTGTTGATCGACGTAGTCGCTGATGTTGTTCGCGCTTGCAAGCATTTCGAGCGGGCTGATTGAACCATCGACGTACATATCAGCAATGATCTGCCCCAGGGCATCTTTGTTGTCTGCGATATCCTTTTCGGTTTGGGTGATGTCGGCAATCAGTTTGTCATACTTCGCCTGGCTTAGGTCAACCTGGGCCTGGATGCTCGCCTTTTGCGAAGCGAGGGTCGCTAGTTCATTCTGAAGCGTGTCAGCCTGTGCGCTGAGCGTCGCTGCTTGTTGCTGGTAGCCATCAATTTCAGCTTGAATTGCGCGAATCTGATCGTCATATTTGTCGGCGAATACATAGTCGCCCATACTCAGGGGGGTGGTCAACGCCATCAACACCGCAGCTGCCACTAGCGCCGACTTAGTGACTAACCCTTTGGAAACTGGTGTGGTGGACCGTTGTTTCATTGCATTCATATTAGCATAAGCTCCATACCTTTGTCAAGCCATGACGGCCACAAAAGCCTATATTAAATCTTCAAATATCGGCGGGTCGCCAGCAACGAGGAAATCGTGCCAATAATAGCGCCCAGAAGGATCATTCCCACGAGCACGAACGCAACATATGCGACCACAAGGTCAACCGTTCGATCAATCGCAATGCCATATTCCTGCATGCTTGGTGCAAAAAACGACAACAGACTAATACCTACTGCTGTCGCGATGACCGCCGCAATAAATCCGTACACAATCGCTTCGACCACAAATGGTCCCCGTATAAAGCTACGATCCGCGCCAATCAACTTCATCATTTGAATCTCTTCCTTGCGATTAAAAATGGCCATGCGAATCGTATTGAATATAATCAGCATAGAAATAGCGACAAAAATACCGCTCATCGCGATTCCCACCTGTTGAGCAATCCGAGTCCAGTCAGCAATCGTGTCGGTCGCTGATTTACGCTCACCCATAAAACTCGGCTTACGGTTCTCGTCGATATAGGGCTTAAGGGCTTTGCTGGTATTAACGTAGTCAACAATCTGGCTGGTATCGTTCACATTCTTTAGTGAAATGCGCACGGTCGCAGGAATGCGATTTGCTGCTTCGTTGAGCGCACTTAGCGTGCCCGTGCTTGATTTGTTCTTTTCGGCAAAATCAGCACGACCTTCTTCGGTACTAATAAAGTCAACCGACTCCACGTTGGATAGCGCGCGCAGGTCGGAGATAATAGTCTTGGCCTGCGTTTCAGTAGTACCGGTCTTCAGGTAGATAGAGCGCTCGATTCGCTTCCCCACTACCTCTGTCGTATCGGCCAGAACGTTCTGTGCGACGACCGTCACAAAAATAATAAGCAGAGTAATCGTCATCACTACTGTTGCAGCAACTGTCAGCCAGGCATTACGTGTGAAGTTATTGACACCATAGCGACACATGCGCAAAAACGCCAACCACTGCCGTCGGTGTCGATGCTGACCAAATGCTCGTGCGTTGTTTGATTTGCGTGCCATTATTGCCTATAACTCCCCTGTGCTTGGTCGCTCGTAATCTTGCCGTGTTCGATTGTTATCACGCGACGTTTCAGTTTGTTAACGATTTCAACGTTGTGTGTTGTCAACAGAACAGTCGTACCATATTTATTGATTTTTTCGAGCAAACGCACGATATCCCAGCTATGGCGTGGGTCGAGGTTGCCGGTCGGCTCGTCTGCGATCAGGATTTTCGGCTGACGCACCACAGCACGAGCAATGGCGACGCGTTGCCGCTCACCACCGCTCAATTGGTGTGGGAAGTTCTTTTCCTTACCCGCAAGACCCACCAGGTCAATCACCTTTGGCACGGTGTTTTTAATTTCCTTGTTCGTCATCCCAGCAATTTCGAGCGCGAACGCAATGTTTTCAAACACGGTACGCTGCGGCAGTAGCTTAAAGTCCTGGAACACCACGCCGATTTTGCGGCGCAACAATGGGATGTGCTTGTCCTTTAGCGTATCGTAATCGATGCCGCCCACGACAATTTTGCCACTTGTAGGCTTTTCCTCGCGGGTCAGGAGCTTCAGGAGTGTTGACTTCCCTGCGCCAGAGGCGCCGACCAGAATAACGAACTCATTTGGCTCCACGTGAAGTGACACTCGGTTCAGTGCCGGCTTCAAATCTTTGCCGTAAGATTTCGTTACCCTATCTAACAGAATCATTGTGCCTAGTATAGCATGTTTCAGGCGTAAACACTACCTGCTTGCACGCTACCAACTGCCGCTCGAGCCGCCGCCGCTGAAACCACCACCACCAAATGAGCCGCCACCGATACCACCGCCTCCGCCGCCACCCCAGGTGCCCCCGCCTGCCCACCAGGATGGCAACGTCCCCGTTGCTTTATGCTCACGATAGTTGCGCGACACGACAAAATCAAATAAAAGACCAAATGGAACAAGGACGAGCGTCGCGATAAATGCCAATGGATGCGCCTGGGTAATCAAGAGGCTCACTAGCCCTACGACGCCACCTATCACGCCACCCGCCCACCAACTTTTGCTGCGCGCAAGCATAGAGCCGAGCCACATTAACCCAAAAATGATGAAGAAGAATACCGAGCCAATGCCCTCCATAATACTCTCAAAGCCACCGGATGAATCAGTTTTCAGGGCTGGATCAGCCTGCTTCGCTACAGCCGCCTGAATACTACTAACCCCCGCACTAATGCCGCCATAGTAGTCGTTGGCTTTGAACTTCGGACGAATAACTGATGTGATGATTTTTTTGGCTCGGGTGTCAGTCAGATCGCCCTCGAGCCCTCGGCCCACCTCGATACGAAGTACTCGGTCGTTTTTGACGACAATCAACAAAACGCCGTTATTTGTGGAGTCGCCAATCCCCCACCGTCTCGCTACTTCTAGGGAGTACTCTTCCAGCACCTGCCCTTCGAGTGTCGGAATCATCAGAATACCGATCTGGTAGGACTTCTCTGCGCGGCCAGCTTTAATCTGCGTGGCCAGCAGCTCAATCTGTTCACTCGTTAAAGTTGACGTCGTATCGACAATCGGCACAGCAAGGCTCGGCGCTGTAGGCACGCTCAGCGCGCCCACCGACTGGCCCATACAAGCCATAACTACCACCGCCAATGCTCCTGCTCGGATACGACGCCACATAGTAACGAACGAGTTAGTTACCGAAGTCGATAACAGGGGCTTTCTCTACACCCTTTTCTGCTTCAAAGTAGTTACTCTTTTCGAATCCAAACAATGCCGCAACAATGTTGGTCGGGAAACGCTGAATCTGTGTGTTGTATGGTCGCGCGACGTCGTTGTAGTCTTTGCGAGCGACGGCAACACGATTTTCCGTGCCTTCAACTTGAGTTAGCATATCCTGGTAGGCCTGCGTCGACTTAATGTCTGGGTATTGCTCTACCGTAACCAATAAACGGCTAAACGCACTGCTCATTTCGCTCTGCGCAGCCTGATACTGAGCAATTTGCTCTGGCGATGCGTTTGCGATATCAATCGTGGTACTTGTTGCTTTGGCGCGTGCTTCCACAACCTTGGTGAGTGTTTCCTGCTCGAAGTTAGAAGAACCCTTTACTACCCCGATTGCTTGCTGCACAAGGTCAGTTCGACGCTGGTACTGCGACTGAAGGTCGCTCGCCGCAGCAGTCACTTTTTCGCGGTTCGTCACAAGACTATTATACGTTCCGCCGATTGCCATACCTAGCACCACCAAAATGGCGATAATAATGCCAGGAATCATCCACTTGCTTTTCATATATTCTCCTTATCGTTATGGTTTCAGTATACAGAATACCCCTACCCTCTGACTAGTCACTCGCGCCGGAATGCGCTTCAAGGTATGCGTCGATGAATTCATCAATCTTACCATCAAGCACTCCCGCCGCGTCACGAGTTTCGTGCTTTGTGCGGGCATCTTTTACCATGGTATACGGGTGAAGGACGTAGTTGCGAATCTGCGCACCCCAACTCGCTGATTCCCCCGCCCTTAGGTCCGCCAGCGTTTCGGCATGCTGCTCCATGCGCATTTGCGCCAGTTTGCCGCGCAGAATTTTCATAGCCGTTTCTTTATTTTGCAGTTGCGAGCGTTCATTTTGGATTGCCACCACCGTATTAGTTGGTAAATGCGTAATGCGCACCGCTGAGTCGGTCGTATTAACACTTTGGCCGCCATGGCCCCCGCTACGGTATACATCAATTTTCAGGTCTTTATCGTCAATTACCACTTCGTCAGGTGCATCAATTTCCGGCATTGCCTCTACAAGCGCAAAGCTTGTTTGGCGTAAATTATCGCTGTTAAACGGACTAAGTCGCACAAGCCGATGGACACCGTGCTCGCCACGCAGTTTGCCGTACGCATACAGCCCGCGGACGCTATACGTCGCGTTTTTAATACCCGCCTCTTCGCCAGTTGCTCGTTCAATTAATTCAACCGTCATACCTGCTTTTTCTGCCCACCGAAGGTACATACGCTCTAGCATTTCAGTCCAATCCTGCGCGTCCGTACCACCTGCTCCAGCGCTGAGCTTTAGGATTGCCGCGTGGTTATCAAATTCACCATTAAATAGTAGTGTCTTGCGCAAATCGGCATACGATGATTCATAGACCGCAAGTTGTTCTTCCACCTCAGCCGCCAGCGAATCGTCACCCATCCCAATTAGCTCGGTAATATCCGCTAGCTGGGCCCTGAGTGCTTGCCACGGCTCAATCAATGAACGCAGTTCGGCCGAGCGTCGCGACAGCGTCGTAGCGCGCGATGCATCATTCCATACACCGCTGTCCGCAAGCTGTTCGTCAACTACCGCGAGCTCCCTAGCTTGCGCTTCAATATGAAGCCGCTCACAGGCGTCTTCAATTTGCTTGCTCAGATCAGTCGCGCGTTTTTTGAGAGGTTGCATTAGTTCTAGTATACCGCACTGCTATACTAGAACTATGCAAATCGGCGTATTCGACTCGGGCAAAGGTGGTGCGTTTGTTGCCGATCGCCTGCGGCAGCTCGTCCCAAGCTGCACCTTTGTACTCGTCGATGATTCCGCAAATGTTCCGTACGGCTCACGGCCAACCAGCGAAGTTATCGAACTTACCGATCAAGCCATTCAGCCGCTTCTCGCCACGTGCCCAATCATAATTATCGCCTGTAATACAGCAACAACGGCTGGTATACATGAACTACGCCGTCGGTATCCTAACACCACATTTATCGGTATCGAGCCGATGCTAAAGCCCGCGCAAGCACAAACAAAAACAGGCCGCATTACGGTCCTGGCAACTCCCGGTACACTCCGCAGCAAGCGCTACCAAGAGCTCAAACAGCTCTTTGCGCATGTATCGACCGTTGATGAGCCCGATACGATCGATTGGGCGCGAAAAATAGAAGATGGGCTTGCGCATGAGATTGATCTCAGTGAGCTTCACGGTAGCATTAGTAACGGAAGCGATACTCTTGTGCTCGCATGCACACACTACATTGGTATCAAGGATCACTTACAAAAGGCATACCCAGCTGTTGCGATACTTGAGCCGTCAGGGGCTATTGCGGAGCGTCTGATGCAGCTGCTGCCACGGCATTCGCGCTAGGCTCGACATACGACTTCCACCTATCAATGTGGCTCAGTCGACGAACTAAAAATGGATGCGTGCTAAATGTTTGCGCAAGTCGGTTCATCGGCCGCTCCGCATTATACTGAAGCCATTGCCGCGCTGTTTCATTCATTGCCTTCGCAACATCTGGACCGATATGTACCTTTATGAGCGCTTCTTTAACAAGCTCTGAATCAGCCATATACATCAGCGCTAGCCGGTCGCAGGTTAGCTCAGTCCGGCGCTGCCAGAACCCAGCAATCCAGGTGCCAATCACATTAATAACTGGCACGACCAAAAACGGTGAAATGTAGACGCTCGCGTGAGTGTGGCCAAATTTAATATGGCCCATTTCATGAACTACCACCACCTTCAGCTCATCGTGCGTTAAGTAGCGAATTGATCCAGAATGGAGCACGATAGTATACGGCTTAATATAGCCAAACGCGTAGGCATTAATCACCGGGTCCTGGGTAACAAATATTTCGACACGAGGCATTTCCAGATCAGCTGCAACCTGGTTCGCCCACTCCCGGAGCCACGCATAGTCGCTGTATTCTACTTGTAGCGCGTTTCCGAGCATCACCTGGCGCTGCATACGCACCATGAACATCCCCAGCAATAACACACTCACAAACACGACCAGGCTTCCTATGAACGCAGCAAGCAATCCACCCGCAATTGTACCAATTTGCTGATCACTCGCCGCAAATTCGTCACCAGCAAAGTAACTTACCAAAAAATACACTCCTGACATAGCAAAAAATGTCATAAACGTCATCGACAACACCACAAGATCGCTGGACGACGAAGCTCTTCGCACCGCCAGCTGCCCCTTCGTTTCTTGTACCATTTTTACAGTCCCTCCACGGCAGTGATGAATTGCTCACCCCTGTCACTATAGCTTTTGTACTGATCAAAACTTGCGCTCGCCGGGCTTAATAACACACGGCTTCCGGGCTGCGCCATACGCGCCGCACGCGACACAACCATAAGCATTCCACCCTGCTCACGCTCGCACGGCACACCATATTGTACACATAACTGCTCAATACGCTCACCCGTTTGGCCAATTGCAATAACTGACGCGCCCACAGCTTTACATGTTGCAATAATTTCCATGTAGTCAGCGCCTTTATCTGACCCCCCAAGAATAATCACGTTTCTGCCTGGGAATGAACGCAGCGCCGCAATAGCAGAACCTGGCGTGGTTGCGATACTATCATCAAAGTACTCGACATCGTTAACTGTCCGAACATATTTCAGGCGATGAGGGAGGCCCGCGAACGCGCGAAGACCGGCTTCGACAAAGGCTGGGTCTACCCCTGCCGCCAAGGCAGCAGTAATTGCCGCACAGGCGTTATCTTGGTTATGAGCACCAGGAAGTTGTAACGCATCAACTGAACAAATTACACCATTTGGGCCGATAAATTCAGCTTCTCGAACGTAAACGCCCCCGCCATCTGCATTCGCGTACCGTACTCGTCGACCACTCCCCAGCTCGGCAATCTGCTGGGAAAGTGCGTTAGTTGGATGATAGATGACCGTGTCCCGCTCAGACTGAAAACGCGCAATATTCGCCTTAGCCCCTACATATTCATCCATATCACGGTGAATATCCAGGTGATCAGGCTCTATCATCAGCACAACGGCAATCTGTGGACTCTTCTGCAAGTCCCACAGCTGAAAACTGCTCATTTCAAACACTACTACATCTGATGGTTGAATCGAGGGTAGTAAATCGAGCGGCGGAACACCAATATTCCCCACTAAGTGCACGCGCTGGCCGCTTGCACGGAGTATGGCGGCAATCAGGCTACACGTTGTGCCCTTGCCCTTCGTTCCTGTCACGCCAATCACTGGTGCAGGGCAAAGTGCCATAAACTCATTCGCCTGCGTCCAGACTTTGCCGCGCGTATGAATACTGTCTGGTCGCATTGGCGGAGTGCGAACCACCACATCAAAATCTTCGAGCTGTGCGAACGCGTCATCGGCAACGATTGCCTGCGCGCCATCGGGAACGGGATAATCAGGTGAAACTTTTGTCGTCACAATTGTCACGTCTTCGCCACGATTCGTGAAATACCGGTAACTTGATTGTCCTTCGGCACCGTACCCCGCAATTGCAACTTTCATGTTCCCTACCCCTTGTTAAATATTGATTCGAGCTTCTTGTTTAGCGCGACGAGTTCTTCCTTTTCGCCGCTACTGACACCCGCGAGAACCCAGGTATTATGAACGATAAACTCACGAGCCGTCGCGAGCATCCGCTCCAGTGTAATACTCCGAATCGCATCGGGCACCTTGTCATAGTCTTTTACGACGCCATCACCAAAATAGCGACCACTATAAAAATTGCTAATCTGCGATACCGTTTGTGCGCCCATCTGGTGCCTCCCGAGAGCGTAAGACTTAGCAGCATCAAGCTCCTCAGTGGTAATCTTGCCGTCCATGACAGCCTTCACTTCTCGCACAATAATATCGAACAATCCATCCGCAGTATCTAGGTTTACCTGGCCCCCAAAATCCCAGCTGCTGTCATGAAAGCCAACGCTCGTGTCGCTAAACATTCCGTAAGCAAGGCCTTTTTTACGAGCAGAGCCATAAATTCTTGAGTGCATTGTACCCGTTAAAATCTGGTCAAGACACGCCATCGCTTCAGCTTCTTCGTCGCTCAGCTCGCGCGGCAGGGTCATACTCCAACCAAACGTAAGATTACTCGCTTCCTTGCGTCGAATTAGCGTTGGATTGCCACTTGTTAATTCGTCTTTAGGTACATCAAATCGCTCGCCACGAGGCAGCTCCCATGTTTCAAGCATGCGCTGGATTTGCGCCTTACGGCCATCTAGCCTACCAGCGATCACAAAGCGCATATTATCGGAAGTATGCGTCCGCTTGTGGTGCTCGCGGATGTCTTTGAGCTGCACATTATTAATCGTCTGTAGCCGCTGCCAGAACGTATAAACGTCCTCACCGAGCAATTGCTGAATCTTCGGCCACAACACGCGGTTATGATTGTTGAGGTAGCCAGTAAGCTCGCTCTTCACGTTGCCCTTTTCAGCTTCAAGCTCGACGTTATTAAACCGAGGCTGGCAAATCGCAACTTGCTGCAGCTCAAGGATTCGCTCCCATTCAAAATCTGCACAGTCCGCAACGTACGCCATTGATAAATCGCTTGTATAGGCGTTATGGTAGGCCCCGTTTTTCGTAAAATCAGCTTCGTATGCGTGTTCGCTCTTGTACTTAGCGTTCGCGCCAAAGGCCATGTGCTCCATGATATGAGCTGTCTCATAGATATCTTTGCTCTTCACATAGCGGTTCCCGGCACGGAACTGGAATTGAAAACTCATGACCGTCGCGCCGGGAATATCGATGAGCAATCCGCGCGCGCCATTTTTCAAGCGTAATTCAGTGGTGGTGTGCTTCATGGCCTAGTGCTTCTTCTTGCGATTCTGGCGCTGCGCCTTCTTCTTTTTGCGAGCAGCGTTACGTTGGTGATTAACGTCAGCTGCAGTTTTACTCTTTTGTACCTTGCCGTCAAAGTCGTGATCGCGGTTCAACTCGCCACCCGTCACTTCATTCACGCCACGCTCAACAGCGTTTTCAGCAAGCTTCGTTAGTTCTGTTTCGTGTTCATCATCAGTCGCTTCGCGCGTAATTGCATCGGTCTTGTGGACATGGTAAATTGCACGCAACACTTCATCGCGCAGAGTTTGCTGCAAGCTGTCAAACAGCTTCTGCGACTCGCTTCGGTACTCGACAAGCGGGTCACGCTGACCAACACTGCGCCAGTGAATGCCTTCGCGAAGGTGCTGCATGTTTTCGAGATGCTGCATCCAAAGCGTATCGAGCACCTGCAAGTAAACTTCACGCTCAACGCCACGAATAAGCTCCGTGCCCAACTCTTTTTCCTTAGCGGTATAGAGTTTTTCAGCTGCAGCTTGCGCCAGCTCGCGACGCAACTTATCTTTTTTCTCGGCACCAATCGTTGTTAGCTTTTCGGATTCAAGCGGAATCACCGACGTGAATTCATCGGCAAATCGAGGATTATTCTTCGCTGGAACCACGGTAAGTTCTGCTACCTTTTCGCGAAGAAGGCGCTGGATTTCAGGCTGAATGTTGTCGCCCTCGAGAATACGTCGACGCATCGTGTATACAACTTTACGGTGACGATTGATCACGTTGTCGTATTGCACCACGTTCTTGCGAGTATCAAAGTTGTAGCCTTCGACACGTTTCTGCGCGGCTTCTAGTGTCTTGCTGACGGCCTTGTTTTGGATTGCCGTCTCTTCGTCGACGCCCAATCTATCCATGAGGGCCGCGATACGCTCTCCCTGGAAAATTCGCATCAAATCATCTTCGGTACTCACGTAGAACTGCGTATCGCCTGGGTCACCCTGTCGACCGCCGCGGCCACGAAGCTGGTTATCGATACGACGGCTTTCGTGACGCTCGGAACCAATAACGACTAGTCCGCCAAGCTCACGAACACCCTCGCCGAGTTTGATGTCTGTTCCACGACCGGCGATGTTCGTTGCAAGTGTAATTGCGCCCTTCTGGCCAGCCTTTTCAACAATCGCCGCTTCACGCTCATTGTTCTTAGCGTTAAGAATCTCGTATTCGATACCCTCTTTATCGAGCCACTCCGCAATCATCTCGTTCTTAGCGATACTTCCCGACCCAACCAAAACTGGACGGCCTTCTGCATGGTATGCTTTGATTGCTTCAGCTACGGCCTTTAACTTACCCTTTTCCGTCTTGTAAATAAGGTCTTCGTGATCCTTTCGAACAATCGTCTTGTTTGGTGGAACGACCACGACATCAAGGCTGTAAATCTGCTGGAATTCTTCGGCTTCGGTAAATGCCGTACCGGTCATACCACTCAGTTTTTTGTACAAACGGAAGTAGTTCTGGAACGAAATCGTCGCGAGCGTCATGCTTTCTTGCAGCACCGGCACGCCCTCTTTGGCCTCGATTGCTTGGTGTAGGCCTTCGTTATAGCGGTTACCTTGCTTCAGGCGACCCGTATGCTCATCCACGATGATCACTTCGCCATTATTAGTAACAACATAATCTTTGTCGCGATGAAAAAGCGTCTGTGCCCGAAGTGCCTGATCCATGTGATATACGCTGCGCACATACTCAGGCGTGTACAAATTTTTTATTCCGAGCATCTTCTGAACTTTTTCGACACCTTCATCTGTAAGGGAAACGCTTTTGCGTTTTTCGTCGAGGGTATAATCTTCAGGCACCAAACGATTAGCAATTTTCGCAAACTGATAATAACTGTCGGGATTCTCTGCCGCAGGTGCACTGATAATGAGGGGGGTACGAGCTTCGTCAATTAAAATCGAGTCAACTTCGTCAACGATCGCGAAGTGCAGGTCGCGCTGACGGACTAAATCTATTTCGTTAACCATGTTGTCGCGGAGATAATCAAACCCAAACTCATTGTTCGTACCATATGTAATATCCGCTTGGTAAGCTTCTTTGCGAGAAACTGGGCGAAGTTTTTTCATTCGAGGGTCGCTATGGTGCTCGTTATCATACTTGCTGTCATACACAAACGACGCTTCGTTAATAATAACGCCAGTACTGATACCGAGAGCTTCGTAAATCTCTCCCATCCAGCCTGCGTCACGCTGTGCCAAGTAGTCGTTAACCGTCACGATGTGAACACCCTTACCTTCGAGGGCGTTCAGGTAGGCAGCAAGCGTTGACATGAGCGTCTTACCTTCACCAGTTTTTAGCTCCGCCACATTACCTTCATGCAGGACCATACTACCAATCAGCTGGACGTCATAGTGACGCTCACCAATAACCCTATCAGCCATTTCCCGCACGACTGCGAACGCATCAGGCAGAATAGTATCGAGCGTGACACCTTTTTTCGTCAAACGCTTCTTTAAAACTGCAGTTTGCTCCCGCAGCTCTTTTTTGCTCATTTTCTTATACTTGTCACTCAGCGCGTTGACTTCAACAACACGTTTTTGCAGGCGTTTAATGATTCGCTTCTGCGGATCCCCGAAGATTTTTGTTAATGCTTTATCACGATTGACCATGTATAACCCTCTGTCTCCTCTAGAATATTTCGTTCAAAACTATGAATTATTATACCCTGTTTAGAGCCCAGATAAAAGAGATGAAGCAACGTGAAATTATTGTTCGCGTGCGTAACTTCGCTTAAAGCGCGCCAATAGCTTGCGACGCCCGACGTGCGGCACCGTTTCCTGCTTGTATTTACGTAACTGTACAGCTAGCTTGGCTTCCACGATATCAACAGCAGCCAGGACATTGAGCGTCGAGTCTTTTGCGGTTAGCTCTTTGTCGGGAACGGAAATATTTACTTCAACTTCGTATTTATTGCCCTTGTCGCGGTTTACTTCCGCAACCTTAACCTCTGCGTGCATTGATTTACGCGCGTGACGTGGTGCGAGTCGTTCCAACGAACCGATTTTCTTCTTGATGTATTTTTTGGTAGGTTCATCAACGGTGTAAGCGCCGACTCCGGTTATTTCAACTTGTGCGATCATGTGACCCCTTTCGTTTAACCGTTTCTACTTATAGTATACTCTTATTTTACGTCTGCGCCGATAGCTTGTGCGATGTTTGCATACCCATCGCGCTTCAGCAATGCCACAAGCCCGGCGTTGATGTCACCCACAACTTGCGGGCCCTCGAAGATCATTCCCGTGATGAGTGCCACTAGACTTGCGCCCGCTCGAACTTTGTCGTAGGCATCCTGCGCCGTAAATATCCCTCCGACCCCTATAATCACTAGCTTGCTTCCATAATGCTTATACGTATTATGGATCAAACGCGTCGAAATCTCACGCGTTGGAGCGCCGCTCAAATTCCCCTTCACCTGACTTGGTAAACTATCCTGTAATTTCAGGCCCTTTCTCTCTTTGCGCAGATTACCAATCGTCACCGCTTGAATGTTATGCTGCACGATCACTTCAAGCAATGCGCGAAATTCTACCCATGGCTTATCAATCGGCATTTTTATACTGATGGGCCGATGAATTGCTAAGTCGTCGATTGCCGCGAGCAACATCTCCAGTCGCTCAGGCGTCGTAAAGGGTTCGCCGCCATGTGTATTTGGGCACGATATATTAATCTCATAAAACGGCGCTACGCCATCGCGCTCAAGACGCTTTAAACTTGCGCAATAGTCGGCAATCGCCTCCTTGTCAGTTGCAGCGGCGATTGAATTCGTTTTCGCAACCGAGACGACGAGCGGAAAATCATCGAACATACGCCGTGGATAAGTGGTGAGGCGAGCCGCAATACGCTCGACCCCTTGGTTCGGCAGTCCGGCGTATACTACGAGCGAATGCGACTTCGGCAATCGATGGAACCATGGCTTCGGGTTACCATCGCATACTTTAGCCGTGACCGAGCCGCCAACCATAAACCCAAATCCCACATTCCGCATAACCGAAGCCATATCGATATTTTTATCAAATCCAGCACTAAGCCCAACGGGATTCACAAACCGCGAACCAAGCAGCGTCTGCTCCAGAAATGACGACTGGTATCCCCACAGGCGTGGAAGCTCACGAATTACTGGAACTTTTTGCACTACCTTCGCAGTACGCACCAAGCGATGATGTACGTCATCGGGATGCTGCTTAAACAACAACGGTTTGGCAACATGCTTGTAGCCTAATCGAGTTGCCTGGCGTATTGTTTTCATGATTTCCTCCCTTTTTTAAATCGCGCGTCGACAGACCAACGAAGCGATGCCTGCGCCATTACAAATATTGCTACCATCGCTGTCATCATAACTCCAATCATTACAAACATGAGTGGCCAAAGTGGCGTTTTTGATACAAGCTTAGGGAGCGTCGTCGCAAATGCCATAACAACAAGAGGCGTAATCACGACAAGCAGTACATTCCAGGCAAATAAGCACACCTGTCCGATCGGCCCAGTAGCTTCATACCGAGCAACGGTCACATTCCAAAACCCAAACGTCGTATAAGTATCACTCGGCGATAAATCTGCCCTGACAAGCACGCGCTTTGCGTCGAACATGACACTAAATTCTTTCGCGACCCGCTAAATACGGTCGGAGAACCTCGGGAATAATCACATCTCCCTCTGCTGTCTGATAGTTTTCGATAATAGCGACCATGCATCGGCCTAGCGCAAATGCTGTGGCGTCGTTAGTATGCACCAGAACCACCCCGTCACTCGTTCGCACCCTGGTTTGCAGACGTCGCGACTGATAGTCGGTCATGTAATCCGCGGTGTGCGTTTCGCGATATTTGCCCTGGCCAGGCAGCCAGACTTCCATATCAACCCCACGAGCATTCGGCTTGCCAATATCCGCAGTACATTTCATGAGCACGTGGTATGGCAGCTTTAACGCCTGTAGCAAATATTCCTGAACGGCCACAAACAACAGGTGTTCATTGTAGCTGTCGCCTGGAGTGGTAAAGCTTTCCATTTCGAGCTTGTCGAACTGGTGCATGCGAATTAGCCCTTCCATGTCCTTACCGTAGGTGCCCGCTTCTTTGCGGAAGCTGGTCGCAAACCCTAAGTAGCGTCGCGGCAATTCGTCTGATTCGAAAATCTCGCCCGCATGCATACTTCCCAGCACATGCTCCGCACTGCCCTGCAGCCACAGTTCCTCGCCCTCTATCTTGTAGCGGTCATCACTTGGCTGGAGCCGATCCATCTGGTCATACGGCTCGGTTCGTATCATGAGAGGCGGCAAAACGGGGATGAAGGGCCGAGTATTAACATTCAGGTCAGCCGCAGCAGCTATTTCTTTCAACTTCGATTCGTCAGTGAGTGTCGCCATAACGAACTGAATGATAGCTTGCTGCAACAAGACGAGATCACCCATGACATACGCGAAGCGACTACCTGCGACTTTCGCGGCGCGCTCTTTGTCGAGCCATCCTTTGGCCTCTGCAATTTCGTAATGATTTTTTGGCTCAAACTCGAGCACAGGAATATCACCAACAATCTTTACTTCCACATTTTCGTCTTCGCTCGCGCCCACTGGCACGTCTGCATGTGGCATATTCGGAACCTTTTTTAGAAGTTCTGTATACGTCTCCTCGGTTACTCGCAGGTGGTCGTCTACCTCGGCTAATTCGGTTTTTATCCGTTTACCTTCTTCAACGAGCTCAGGTGATGGCTTGCCACCCTTCATCTGGCTGGAAATTTCATTGCGGCGAGCTCGCAATTCCTCTGCCTTTACAAGCAGCTCGCGACGCGATTCATCAGCACCCAAAAGCTCTTTAATACTTACATCGTAGCCTTTTTGTGTCGCCGCTTCCTGGACGCGGTCGGCGTTCTCCCTGATGAATCGAATGTCTAACATACGACTATTGTATCACAAGGGTTATCGGTCGCTTATTTCCAGCGTATCCTCGCCGTGAACTATGCGCGACAGCTGCGTGCTCACGCACCCATAGCCACCCATCACAAACTCGCCACATGCGCGCGGAAATTCCTGCTGCTCATACACCGAGCAGGACGTCGCACCGTCTTCAGCTACACTAAGGCGCGCGCAGTCAGACGCGAGAACATAAAGTTTTCGCCCAAGAACGCGCCTACGGCCGCGCATATCGGCAGGTAATTCATACAAATCTGTACCTGCTGCCTGCATACTCCGATGCTCCGCCCTAGTAAGTGGAATTGCCATTCCTTTGCGGCAACAGGCGGACGGGCACCTACTGCACGTCACGTCTTTATCGACGCCGTCTATCGGAATTATATCCAGATTCAGCCGGTTAGAGTTTCTCATGGATGATACTATACCATCAAAGAGATTATTTACAAATTTACTATTCCGTACGTAGTGCTTCAATCGGGTCAAGTCGGGCCGCTTTGCGCGCTGGCAACCACCCCGCTACAATCGCCACGACGATTAACAGCACGAGAAGCGCACCAATTTGCCACCACACGAATATCAGCAAAGAGTTCCCATCACCCAGTGTTAATGTTTCCGTAATCCAGGGGTTAAGGGCTGTGCCGATAGCGAAAGCAATCCCCGCCCCTATCAGACCACCGATGAACCCAATCCATGCTGCCTCATAACGGAACAATTTTGCAATGGCTCGACGCGGCATACCGAGAGCCTTCATCAGGCCGATTTGGCTTGTACGCTCAAGGACACTGATGTATTGAGTGTTAATGATACCAAATACACTCGCAATCAGCGCCAGTACCCCAAATCCCGTCACAATTCCCTGCAGAATATTCACAATTGTAAAGATTGCACCTGACAAATCTTTAGCCGACATTGCTCCAAATCCCTTATCGCGAATTGCCGCTTTCACTTCTTCGGGGTCCTTTGACTCGTCAACTGATACTGTGGCGGCAATGTACTGTTTATATTGGCTCGTTCCCTCCGTGAGGTAGTTCGACAATTCGTCAGCCTTCGTATCTGCCAAAAACACTGCCGCGCTCGCCGAAAACGAAGTGCTTGATTTTGCACTAATCGCACGAATCGTCAGTACCTCATCGCGAGATTCTGTTTGAATCAGTGATTGTACTGCTCCCATCCCGCCGCTAACGACAGCAGCCTGAATCTCTTCCTCGGTTGGTTGCTTACCGGTTTTTACCAAATGCAGCGTCAGCTTTTTGCCCACAAGGTCTGCTGGTTTTTTGCCAAGCGTCTCCGCATACGATTCGGGTATCACAACTTCGTTTTTTCCAATCTGGGTACCGAGTTCTGGTAGCGTCCCCGCCGCCACCGACGCCAGCACCGTCGGATCATACGTCGTCACATCAGAAGTATACTTCTTGTCGCTACCCTCGAACTGAATATACTGGGTGCTCACCAAATAGGCCGGCATGACGCTAGTGACGTTAGGGATACCCTTAATTTGCGCCAGGTCATCAGCACTGAGTGACTGCATAGTCACGCCCGCATACTGCGTTGCATTCTCGCTATAGTCTTTGAGACCAGGAGCACCAGGCGCGCCATTCTCACGTATTTTTTCCTTGGTAACGTACACTGACTGCGGGTCGACGTTACTTTTTATCAGCCTGTCGGCGTACTGACGCGCGCCCTCCCCAACAGCAAGGCTGGCCGTTAGGGTAAATGCACCGACCGCAATGGCAAGGCTCGTCAGAATGGTTCGCCCCTTCGCCTGCCGTAGGTTTCGGCCGGCACGCTTCATAATATCGAGTGTTTTCATGATACTGCACCCCCTAGCACTCTCGTGATTTCTCCATCCTTGATAAATACTTGCATATCGCATTTTTTCGCCAAATCCACATCATGCGTCACAACAATCAGCGTCGTACCGTTTTGTTTATTGTAATTGAAGAGGAGGCGTTCGATGGTTGCACCGGTCGTACTATCTAGGTTGCCAGTCGGCTCGTCTGCAAATAGAATTTTTGGCTTCGTGACAATTGCACGCGCAATGGCCAGTCGTTGCTTCTGCCCGCCCGATAAGTCCTTGGCGCGAGATTTCACCTTATCGTCCAACTCAACAGCCTTCAATGCGCCCATAATCATCGCGCGTCGCTTGCGGAGCGGTACATCCGCTATTTCAAGGGGCAAGCTGACATTGTTATAGCAACTTTCATTCCCTTGCACAAAAAAGCTCTGGAAGACGAAGCTCATTTCATTGCTTCGAAATTTATCAACGGCTTTTTGCTTGAACGTCAGGATGTTCTCGCCGTCAATAACAATCTTTCCCTGCTCTGGCCTATCCAGTCCACTCATCACGTGCATGAGTGTGCTCTTCCCGCTGCCTGATTTGCCAATGATTGCCACGCTTGCGCCCGTCGGAATAGTAAAGCTCACATCGTCAAGCGCCGTAAAGACGTTTTTCTTTTTACCGTAGGTCTTTGTCACCCCTTGAACCTCTATCATATCCCTCCTTATTGCTTACCTCTATTATACGCTATTGCAACCAGGGTAACAGTTATGCTTTAATAAGAATGTAAACGAATCAACAAAAACATGGCAAATCGCCCCCGCAGAAATAACCCAAATAGCTCTGGAAATAACGCACCAGTGCCAACGACTCCCGAACAGGGTCCACTTAGTGAGTACGACACAAAAATACTTGCTGCCCCTACGCCACTTGACCTCGCGCTTCTGCCTGGCAGCGAAACAACATCATTTGCCGCGGAAGCAGCCTACAATGACGTACAGGCATCACTCGACACAACTGTGGATCTGTTGAAACAGCAATACCCCACTCCCGTTGGCGATAAATACGTCAGTCCTGGAGGGCCTGGCATTGACATGCTCAACCTAATGGCGCTCATGGCCCATCGCAGACGTAACGAAAAAGGCAATTACACCCCCGTGCAGGATCCGTCCGCCACGATGGCTCAGAATATTATTTGTGCCTATCCCAACCCCAAGCAGCTAATTGCAGATGTTTCCACGCACGCCAAAGCAATGCTCGAACGTAGCCGACACCAGGGCGATACATTTGACCCTGCGGGACTGCAAGAAAGCTTCGCGCGCCTCCTCCCTATTGTGTATGGGCCTCGCTACCAAGAATACCGCGACCAGCACCGTGCAGAGCGTCACGCCACCGCAACCGTCGCCGCCGAACAAGCTGCCGTGGCTACACGCGAACAACAGGCACGGGACGAAGAAGAGTCGCTAAAATACACAGGGCGCGAAATTCTTGCCAACTCAAAATCCGCTACCTTAAATCGCACCCAGCTTATCAATCAGTCGCTTATGTCATTACAGATGCGACAAGCCACCGCGCGCAATGCCCTTTCCACTCCTAAGCATGCGCTGCTTCAGTGGAACAAGAACCGCGCCGAAGCGAAGTACCTTCGCAAGCAAGCCAAGGTGGGCTCCAGCATGTTCAAATTTATCAATAACCACCACGCCCGAGTCGCCACCAAAGCAAAGCGTACACTGGATGCGCGCAGTGGCGTCCTGAGCGCTCATCAAGCCTTGATAGATGGGCGGACGAGAACCGTGGAGGCGCAAGCAGCCGTTCGTGAGCGCGCCTACAAAGAAAAAATTAAGTTTTATAGCGAACAGAAGATTGCTGCAGAAGAATCGCGCATACAACGACGCGCCCTAAGACAGCGCGAACTACACGCGCGCAGCCAAGGCATGAACAAACACGAAAGCAAGCTATATGCCGCCAGGCTTACTCCCGAAGACAAACGACGCATCCGCCTTGTAGCAGTAACAGCCGCAAAACGTAATGCCATCCGGCAGGGCTATAACCCAGGAACAGACTATGACCGTGATAACTAAACAACTCTTAGCCGATATCGGCATTTCGCTCGACGATTCCGCCTACGCGCAGTTTACCGAGCAATACGAAGCCGAGCTCGATAGCCGTATCGTCAATGAAATCGTCGATGAGCTAGATACCGAACAATTACGCGAACTAACAAGGTTCAAAGACAGCGGCGATGATGCAGAACTACAACGATGGCTTGTCGAAAACGTCCCCGACCTCGATAAAATTGTAGAGGAAGAAATGGCAATTCTGCTGGGCGAGATTGCCGAAAACAGTGAATCATTTACCTAAAGTCAATCCCTGCCCGTGACCCCACAAACACTAACCCAAAGGAGAACCCATGTCAGAACGCGGCCCACGACACATCGTAACACAGGATGATGAGCCTATTCCGAATCCTGATACCAATCAGGATCAACTCCCTTTTGGTCCGCAGCCAGAAGCCGAACAATCAACTATCGTCGTACAACCACCGGAAGAATATGCCGCACCGCCAGAGGCGACCGAACAACTCCTCACTCTAGAACAACAGCAAGATGCCGCTAACCGCTTTAACGACGCAGAACTACTCGGACGATCTTACCCCGTCAGGCGACTGGTTAAAACCATCGGAAACGAGCGTGTTCATGCGTGGGAATCCGCAAAAGCCGGTGTCGCTAACGCATGGGACACCCCTGGCAAGCTCATCCGCCAAGGCCTTCATGACCGCGCCAGTCGGAAAGTAGATGAAATAAACGCCAACCACAAAGCAGAACGTGAGGCAGCGCTCCAAGCCGGTGTATCAAATCGCCTCTTGCAGCATCGCCTGAGCCGCATCGACAAAAAATATAACCGAAAGAAAGCGAAATGGGGCAGCCGCCGCGACCGCCGCAAGCAATCACTGGATACTCGTGTCAATCGAATGAACGCACGCACCGAATCGGTCAAGAGTAATCACGAAAAGCGACGCGCGGAAACCATCGCATTCTATAAGGCAAAGAAGGAAAAGGCACTTGCACGTAAATCCCTACGACGCGAACTGCGCTCTCAGGGAGCTTCATGGCATGAAACATTTGCCGTCATGAAAGACATCCCCCAGTCTGAGCGTAAGCGCATTGGCGAAGCGGCCCTTCGTGTCCATGCAAGTGAGCGGTCAGCTAGAAGCTCGGAGCGTTCAGCTAAGCAATCCGATCGTTATGCAAGCAGCGCCGAGAACTCGCTCCTAGCTAACTTCGCAAAGTCCGAGCGGCTCGCAAATCAAGCGAAAGAGGCCGATCAGACGATCGATGCAATAACAAGCGTTCACCTACCTGAGGCGCGCGCTAGCCTTGACGCACTCCAAGAACAACTCGGTCAACTCCCTGAAGACAGCCCCGAGCGCAGTGATCTTCAGGTTAAAATACAAGAAACTGAAGACAAGATTAAGGTTTATGAAGAGCGCGAGCTCCCCTACTGGCACAGTGTTGCCAAAAAGTATCGCGAGCAAGTCAACACACTGCTCAGCGAACGTGCTAGCCTGCAGCAAATCTATCAGGGTCACCAAGAAACGGCTGCCCGTCACTCAGAGACCGCAGCGAACCAGCGCAGAGCTACTCAGGACTACGTCAATCAACGCAGAACCGAAACCAATACAGTACTAAACTCAGAAAAGGAACCAAGCACTCATGGCAATTCTTAGCAAACAACTTATCCAAGACCTCGGTATTGAACTTAGCGAACAAGATTATGCATCACTTAGCGAGCACTTCGAAACCACTCTTCAGGAACGCGTCATCAACGAAATCACCATGGAACTGAGCCCAGAGCAAGCCCAAGAACTCGCAACCATGCAAAGCGCCAGCGATGAAGACTTGCTAGCATGGCTGCAAGCAAACGTTCCCGACCTTGCTGAAATCGTGTCCGATGAAGTCGACATTCTGCTCGGCGAGCTCGCAGAAAATAGCGAAGCAATTTAGCGCCCACTCAACGTAAAAACCCGCTCATATGAGCGGGTTTTTTGCTACCATCCACCGCGCCAACGGATGCGCTTCCATAACAATCCATCAAGTAATAGGTGGCTTAGGTACCCTACGACCGCCGCACCATAGTAAACGAGGCTAATCGGCAACATTTTTTCATCATACAAATACGGCACAAGTACAATCGGTAGCGGCACCAAAAATGCCGCCCATTTTGCATGAGTCCAGCCACGGTGGTGCGTCACGATAGGCAGCATGGCAATCAACCCCAAGTATGCGGCAGCTTGCAGTTGACCACTCCAAATCAGCAGTACATCAAGCGGAAATACCGTCCAGAAGAATATGTCTTGCGCTTTACTATTTGTATCAACGTCGGGAAACAACGCGAAGAGCATGGCTATCACGAATACCGCTGCGAGCGGCTGCCAATCGCTAAGCAATGCTGCATATTCCGCAAATTGCTCCACGGGGACAAACAGCATCAGCGCCGTATACCCCACCGCGCTGGCGAAGCCTCCGATTAAGTGCCCACGGTAGTTCGACATGCTTATAGCTTCGCGTCTGGGTAGAGCGCCTTAGTCGTTTCGTCTATCTCATGACGCAACTGCGGAAATGGCACGCCTTCACGGGCAGTCACACCTTCAAACATCCAGAACACTCGCTCACTATGACCCCAGCCACAAGCAGGCGGCATGCCGTATTCCAGCATCTCCACAAAGTCGATGTCCAGCATCATAGCCTCATCATCACCGCCATCACGCATGTTTTGCTGCTCCACAAAGCGGTCGTACTGGTCGATAGGGTCATTTAGCTCACTAAAGCCGTTGCCGAGCTCGCTGCCTAAAATAATGGGCTGGAATCGCTGCGTGGTATGCGGATTGTCGACACTACTTTTGGCAAGCGGACTCACGAACTTTGGCGTGTTGATCAACCACACGGGGCCGACAACGTCTTTACGGATATTCTTCCATAGCTTGTCGATACCACGTGGAACGCTATCAGTCTTCTCGACCTCCAGCTTGTGCTCTTTCAGCTTCGCGCTGACTTCTTCGATATTCGTGTTATAGACGTCGATGCCGTAGTGGTCTTTAATCACCGTGGCATAGTCCCAGACTTCCCACTGCTTACTCATATCTACTTCGAAGCCCCGCACGCTAAACTGGAGTGTTCCAAACGTTTCCTGCAGCACGTACGTGTACATTTCTTCCATGAATTTCATGCCATCCTGCCAATCGGCATAGGCCCAGTACCATTCCATAGCGACATGCTCCGGCAGGTGCTCGTCACTGTAGTTTTCGTTACGGAAACGAGGGCCGAGATCGTACACTTTTTCGAACCCAGCACCAAGCAAGCGCTTAAGCGGCAGCTCATGACTAATACGCAAGTAAAAGTCCTGATCGAGTGCATCCATATGAGTCACGAATGGATTTGCGTCTGCCCCACCGGTCGTGTGCTCGAGTACGGGAATATTAATTTCGTAGAACCCGTGATCATCTAGGAACTTGCGCGTGGCCTGCCAGAATTTGCTACGACGCACAAATCGCTCGCGAACGTCACGGTTGACGTTCATATCCACATAGCGGCGGCGGAAGCGCTCCTCTTTGCTGGTAAATCCTTCCTGGTCGGTTGGCATCGGTCGCAGGCTCTTGGTGAGTAGCCGCAACTCACGGACGTCCACACTTACCTCACCCGTTTTGGTGCGGATGACAGGTCCCGTCGCTTCCACAAAATCACCGGGGTCGAGCAGGTTGAGCTGCTCCATTCCAAGCCGCGATGTGGCAGCATCGAGTGACTCCACGGTGTCACTCTTCAAAAACAGCTGCACCTGCCCACTCATGTCACGCAGCACGAGAAATGCGAGCTTCCCAAACTTTCGCGTACCCGTAAGGCGGCCAACAACCGTCACCGTCTGCCCCTCGAGCTCATCAAACTTCGACGTAATGTCCGCAATAGTATGCGTCCGTTTCGCCTCGGCGGGGTATGGGTTCACGCCCAAGCTTTTCAGCTCGTTAAGTTTTCGTATCCGTTCGTCGCGCAGTTCCTTGAGTGATGCCATATTCTCTATAGTATATCAAACACTAAAGGAATATTCTCTACATGTAGCCGGTTCGGCTCGTCGAGAACGCAGCCTGACGACCCATTTCAAGCGCTAGTTTCTGTAATGCAGTCTTTGGCCCTTCGATGTATGGACTATGGAGCGGATTCGCACCATGGTCATTTCGAAATCCAAAGCGTTCTTTTATTTGCTTATCGCTAAAGTAGCCATCAGCCACTTTGTACTTCACGAGCGCCTGCTCACCCATAATCTCAATCTGTGGTGGAAGCCCTGCACCAACATGAAGCATCACGATACTGTTGGCCGATCGAAGATTGCGTTCGTATTCGAAACCAGTCATGCCGTTTAGCGATCCTGCGCCAACATAGAGCTTATTTCCCCCAAGCATATAATTCGCGTGGTGGTAATGGCCAAATAAACCTACGTCGACACCTTCGCGGAGTTCGCCAAGCCCTACCGATTGACGGTGTCCCGCAAAGGCTGGCGGTTGTCCGCCCGTGCCCTTCCCGGCTCCGAAGAAGTGACGAAGCTCAAAGCCCATCTCACCTACCTTAAATACAGTGGAGTAGGTCTTGACGGGCTCACCACGTGGCGTCACGATGGTGTCCTGGAACTGAACTCGAGCTCGCGCATCATCAAGCGAATATCCGCGTGCCATAAATGCTGCCTTATACGGATCGATAAACGGATCAGCAAACGAATATCCGTTTACCTTCATCGTACCGCTGTTCCATTCATGGTTACCGATCGTGACCTTTACAAAGAGGTTGTCGAGTTCTGCTTTCGTCATTTGCTCAAGTGAACGCTCAATCATATCTTTGACATACTCGATCTGCTGGTCCATTGCGCCAAGTCCCGTACGACCACTTTCGCGGTTAAAGTCGAAGTAATTTCGTCCTTCGACCATGTCCCCACCAAGCGCAAGGTACACGGGGGCACGACCAAGGCGTCGCTTCACCAAATCAAGCTGCTTCAGCTGATAGTCTGGTCGAGAAGCCAAGTTCCCAGCTTGCCAATCACACTGCAACATCACCGTTGTGCGCTCTGGTATACTTTCAGATACTTCCCAGAGGTGCTTATTAAACAGAGTGACGACCTGAGTACCATCATTCCTGCGTTCAATCGCCGTTGCGCTTGGGTCGTGGAATCGCCCGCGTCCAAAGATTGGGCGCGCCACAGTATTAGCGGTAGATGTAAGAATATCACCATCTTCAAGTAGGGCTTTATTGGGGTTCTGCAGTCCACCAATGGAGTGAATAGCCTTATTGTCCGGTCGCAAAACGCCGCCTGCTTCTTGTTGGCCAGTTATGATGATATTGTCATAACGATCAACGCCTTCTGCGGCAAGCGTTCCGCGAACTTGCGCGGGCGTCCTAAAGTAATTAGCAAGCTGCGCATTGGAAGTCTGCATTTTATGACGGACGAGATCTGTATATTCATTTTCGCCACGCGTCGTCACGACATGTTCAAAGTCGCCAACGATAGTCAGTCCATTGCCATCTTTCAAAGCCGTGCGGTCAAGCACCTGTAAGTGCTTTGGCAGTAGTCGCTGGCCCTGAGATGCGCGCCGGTAGGCGTCAAAGAGTATCTCACGTTCAGGCTCATTGTATTCCCCATCGGTCGCTGCAGCAATCGCATCCGCATCGCGCAATTCATGTCCGGTTCGTACGCAGTACGGAAATGCAACGTATTTAGTAAAACGATAATACTCTGGCCAGTTGGGGTGCGCCTTTGCCTTTTCAAGACCCGAAAGCTGTCGCTTCATATCGATATCTTCAGACTCTTTCGCGTGCTTCCGCGCAAGTACGTCCATCTGATGAAATGCATCGTATGTCATCTCTTCGATAATGTCGGTGTCGTTATCGCTTCGCGCGTAAACGACCGGGATACCAAGATTACGTAGTTGATCGAGTTTCTCTTTTCCCGCTCTGAACTGATCCTCGAGTGTCCGAAGCCCAGGCTTCAGCATCCATTTCGAGTTCTTCTTGCGTCCACCAAAGTCCCCCATATACAGCCCACTCATGACAATTTCATCAGGCTTCATATCTTGAGGAAGGGCACCGACACGTTCAACAACCTGGTTAAAGAAAGTGTGGTCGCTATACTTACTCCCGACAAGTAGCTCTGAGAGATAAAGAGTATTCTGCGAATTCGCATTTCCTCGTCGCCGCTCGACCGTACGCATGCCGTCAACGTTCGCATCATCATCCATTATTTCGTCATAGGTCTTGCCAGTAAAATCTACCTTATCGGTCAGGTAGCCAAATGCTTTAACAGCTCTTGGATCAAGTCCGCCCTTATCCATTGAATCATCTTCTTGTGTTTGCGCTTTGCGTGACAGACCTTCGGCCATTGCATCCCCTATAGTTAAAAGACATGTCATGCTACCACCCGACACATCCAATGTTATTACTGTTCAGTGCACCTCCAGCACTTCTTCAGTTCTTATAGTACCATTCCGCCATGCCGATACCTAGCGTGTCGCTTATGTAAAATAAACAATACCCCACTAGATATGGGGTATTGTTTCTAAAAAACGCGAATTAAGCGATTGATACGACAGTGTAAGTAGTGTCGCCTTTTGGCGTGGTAATTGTGGCCTTGTCGCCAACAACTTTCCCAAGCAGCGCAACACCAATAGGTGATTCGTTGCTGATTTTGCCACTCAATGGGTCTGCTTCAACTGGACCGACCAGGATGTAGCTAAATTTCTTCGCACCGCTTTTTAGTTCGACAGTGCTACCCAGCTGAACTTTACTCGATTTACGAGCTTTAATCTCTTCAGCGTTCATCAAAATATCTTCAATTTCAGCAACACGCGTCTCGACAAGTCCTTGCTCTTCACGAGCGCTGTCGTATTCTGCATTCTCGCTCAGGTCACCATAGTCACGGGCCTCTGCGATTTTAGCAGCAATATCACCCCGTCGGCTTTTTAGTTCGGCGAGTTCGGCTTCAAGTTCTTTGCGACCTGATTCTGTGATTTGATATGCTTTTTTCATAATTTTACCTCTTAGTACTATACAGCCCGATTGAAGGACCTAATCTGTTTGATTAGCGTTGATCCCTCCAAGACGTCTGTAAGTTAGTTCAGTTTACCAAGTAACTCTTCGTGTGTCAAGAGCTCGCTTTCACCCCTGTCCCGAGCCGAAAATTCATACTTATTTTCCGATAGATTTCGATCACTCACCGTGACGCGGAATGGGATTCCCATCAACTCTGCATCAGCGAATTTTGCACCCGGGCGTTCATCGCGATCATCATAAATGACCTCAATTCCCTTGCCCATCAGCTCATCGTATAGCTCGTCTGCCTTAGCCCGTGAGTTATCGCTGCCAATTTGCACCAAATACACTTTGGCTGGCGCTAAGTTCACTGGCCACACCAGTCCCTTGTCGTCTGCGAATTTCTCAACAACCACGCCCATGACACGTGTAATACCAATTCCGTACGATCCCAAATAGACCGGGCGCGGTTTCCCCTCGGCATCGGCAAAAGTAACGCCCATTTGCTCGCCTTTTTCCGTGCCAAAGTTAAAGATATTACCCACTTCTGCTGTTTTTACGGGCTCAAGTTCCTCGCGCGAGATTCCCAGTTCTGCAATCGCATCATCAATGACTTCTTCGTTAATTGCAATATTCTTTTCACGATGCAAATAGATAACATCTTCGCCGGCATCACAGACTGTCTGGAATTCATGGCTAAATTTCGTAAATGCCCCACCACTCGCGAATGTTACATATGTATCGTCACCGATACCAAAGCGGTCGTAGCAGCGTTTATAGGCGTCGATAACGGCATTATAGAATGCATCCAGGTCTTCAGCTGTCGCGTGTAGCGAGTACATATCTTTCATTACAAATTCACGGCCGCGCATAATGCCACTTTTCGCGCGTAGCTCATTGCGTAGCTTGGTTTGGAACTGATACACCTTCGCGGGCAAGTCTTTGTAGCTCTTTACATATTGTTGCATCATCTCCATAATCGGTTCTTCATGGCTCCACGCCAGCCCCAGCTCCGTCCCATCCTGAAGCTTTGTCTTGAACCATATATCGACAACATCTTCACTCCAGCGCGTCGTCGTTTCCCAAGTTTCTTTGCGTTGCAGGTTCGTCATAATAAGTTCCTGGCCGCCGACTGCATTCATCTCTTCGCGGACAATTTGCTTAATATTCTCAAGTACCCGAAGTCCCAGCGGAGTATACGCATAGACACCGGCCATTACTTTGTACACGTAACCAGCGCGTATCAGCAGCTGTGCATTCTTAGACACCTCATCTGCAGGTGCGTCTTTAAGGGTCTTTGTAAAGTTTTGTGATAATCGCATAATTGCCCTTTATTGTACAATTTTTGTGCCCGCTTGACCAGCCAGCGCCGCCTGCAATGCTCGCTCGGTCGCCGCATGCGCCACGTATACTTCCACGCCCGACGCTACAGCTCTGCGCGCAGCAAGTATTTTGCTTGATGCCCCACCCTTCCCAAGCGATGATTTTGTGGGCATAATATGCGCCTCAACGTCATGAATTGACACCAGCCCCAGGCGACGCTGCTCAGCAGTGCCAAATGCGGCCTGTATACCATCCTGATCCGTTAAAAGCACCAAACGTTTAGCACCCAGCACAACCGCAACCTCGGCTGCTAACTGATCATTATCCCCGAATGAGATTTCCTCATGGCTCACCGCGTCGTTCTCATTCACAATCGGCACTGCGTCGTATTCCCATAGCTGCATGACACTGGCGCAAAAGCTTTCACGAGTCGACGCTGCAGCCATGTCATGCCGGGTCAGCAATACTTGGCCGATAGTTATCCCCTCAAATGCTTCGCGCCACCTGCGAAGCAGACCAACCTGCCCTATCATCGAAAGCGCTTGTAGCTGACTAATATCTTGAGGCCGCATGCTCAGCCCAAGCTGCACAACACCAAATCCAATCGCCCCCGAAGTCACTAGAACAACACGATAATCATGCATCAATTCACGAATACTTGCTGCAATGTAGTCAAAACTTTTACTTGGTGCTTCGTGCGTGCCGAGCAAGGTGCTCGTCCCTACCTTTACTACGAGGATGTCTTTCATAGCGGCCTATCCTACTGTGCCCTGCATGAGCATATATACTGCAATAAATGCGACGGCATTCTTGACCATATGGAGCAGCACTCCAGCCCAGATACTCCCCGTGATGTGACGCAGGTAGCACGCCACCATACTCATACAGAACACGTCCAGGCCGACATTCAGCTGACCATGCGCAACACCGAATAACACGCTGACCGCAAGCGCGGCAGGCCAAAACGGCATGCCCGACTCGCGTAATTTACCGTACATGAACCCACGAAAAATCACCTCTTCAACAAAAGGGATAATGACGACAAGTGCCACAAACGCCACAAATCGCTCTAGTCCAAACAACGCCGTGGAGCCGAGCTGCTGCGGCTGCGCCACATCAAAAAACGGGAGCATACGCGCGATACTGAGGAGCAATGTCGCAGATGCCACGTATACAACCGCCCCAGCAACGGTCAGCGCCAAATCTTTCCAAAATGGCAGGCGGTCCAATCCAAGCGTCCTCAGAGTAACTCGCCCCGCTTTCATTGCATAGGTCGCCGCTATAACAATAACCAATGTGAGTACCGCAGTAATGGCACGCGCCCCCAATAGAACGGCCGACGTAATACGCACTTCGCCCGGGAACGCAGCGGCCATAAGGTAGAGCCCGCCCATGACTATGTAGGTCGCGACAATATAACCGATAATGATGATGACGGTCCACGTGAGCCACTGGCGAATGTGTCGGCCGATACTCACCTCTGCCATCTTAGCCAAGCTTTCCGATGTCAGCGATTGTAATGAGAATCACAAGCCCCATAAGCACCATAAATCCGGTGCCGTGTATTTTTTCTTCAAGATCCTTGCCGAGCGGCTTTTTGAATAATTTGAACATCGCCGTCACAAACCATCGCCCACCATCGAGCGCGGGTATCGGGAGGATATTCATGACCGCAAGTGTCAGCGAAATGATTGCTGCGAGCATAATGACGTGAGTCGGCCCCGCTTTTTCTGCGGCCGGAAATATGATGCCAAATATTCCTACCGGTCCCGCCACGCTGTCACCGACTGTCGCCAGCTTTGCGTTTGCCACAGCTTGGTCATCTTTATTAGGGCTGAGTTTCATCGCAAGACCGCTCACGCCATTTGCTACTACGTCGCCAAGGCCCTGTATCGTCACCCAGGACATCTGTGCTGTTGTGGCGATGCCCACAATTGGGGCAGACCAGCTTGCCTTGATAAGCTCAAGCTGCGATGGGCTCGCTCCTAAATAGCCCTTCTTATCTTGATTATCAGTACGAAGCATGACCTTCGTGCTATGTTCGACATTTTGGCGTGAATAAATTATTTCAATTGTCTTACCGCGCTCTGCTTTCGTCAGCTCAGAAAGCGCCTGTGCGTTTTCTAGCGGTGCGCCATTTACACGTAGAAGCTTATCCCCCTGCTGCAGTCCCGCCTTCGAGGCTGGCAGCCCAGGCGTGACAGACACGAGCTCGACAGGCTGGCTAATAATTTGCGCGTCCGCCGGAACGTAAAACTGGTTTTGCAGAATATTTGGAATACCAAAGGTGGCAAGTATCGATAGCAGTACCGCCGCCGTCAGCCAGTTCATCACTACCCCAGCAAGGAGAATCTGTGTCTTTTGCCAAAACGTCGCTGCACCATAGTCGCCCTTTTTATCCGCTGCGTCGTGTTCGCCCTGCAGCTTAACGAACCCACCAAGCGGTAGCCAGTTTATGCTATATTCGACATTTTTACCCAATATGCTACGAGGAATTTTCTTACTCCAGGCCTTAGGGGGAAACCCAATACCGAATTCCTCAACAATCACGCCGTGCTTTTTCGCGACAAGACCGTGCCCTAATTCATGAATCACTACGAGGATCGTTAATACAATAATCCCAATAATCACACCAGCAATAATATCCATCTATCCTCCAAATCGGCGCTTACGGCGCACATATTGCTCCAGTATAGCGGTTATGTCGTCGTTTGTCATGCTCGGCCACGGCTTATCAACGAACAACAGCTCGCTATATGCGCTCCGCCATAGCATAAAATTGCTCAAGCGCTGTTCGCCACTGGTTCGAACGATTAAGTCGCAAGCTGGCACATCTGGCGCGTACACATACTCACCAACCAGCTCGGGCGTAACCTCATTCGCCGCGACCCCCGCTTCAATCATCTTTTTTACTGCATCTGAAATTTCAAGCTGACCGCCATAGTTCAAGCATATCAGTGCCTGTCCGCCCGTCAAATGAGCCGTCTTGCTCTCCGCCTCATCAATCGCCCTCAGAACAACTCTGCTCAATTTATCGCGACTACCCAGTACTCGAATCCGGATATTCTTTTCCATAAACAGGTGTAAATCTTCCCGCAAAACACGTACGAGTAGTGCCATAAGCCACTGTACTTCAGCTTTTGAGCGCTTCCAGTTTTCGGTACTGAACACGTATGCACTCACATAGGGCACCCCCCTTTCGAGCGTTTCAATCAACACCGTCTTGAGAGCTTCATACCCGGCAGTGTGACCTGCTTTTGCAGGAAGCCCTTGTGCTTGCGCCCAACGACGATTTCCGTCGATGATATACCCAATATGGGTCGGCAGGTCACTCATTATATCGTCAAGATTTCTTTCTCTTTTGCTTTGGATGCTTCTTCGATCTTGCCTTGGTATACACTCATGAGTCGATCAAACTCTTTTTCCACTAGCTTCAGATCGTCTTCGGACAGTTCTTTGTTTTCCTTCTTGTGTTTGGCGTCTTTCAGGCCATCCTGACGAACAGTGCGCAGCGCAATGCGGGCTTCTTCTGATTTTTCATTCGCCTGTTTTACCAGACCGCGTCGGCGCTCTTCAGTGAGCGCGGGTACGGGTACGCGGATGATGCGACCATCGTCACTCGGGTTAAGGCCCAGGCCTTGATCATTTCGGATTGCAGCCGAGATTTTTTGAATCGTGCTCGGATCGAAAGGAGTAATCTGCAGCAACTGCGCTTCAGGTGCTGTCACATTCGCCACTTGATTAAGGGGCATTTCAGTACCATATGCTTCCACGCGAACGCCATCGAGCATTCCAGGGTGCGCGCGACCAGTTCGTATCTTCCGTAGCTCTTCGTCATAGTGCTCCAGTACGCCCGTCATTTTTAGTTCATATGGATCTGTGTCAAACATGTCATTATCTCCCTTGGTTAATTCCCATTATAGCATTCACTCACCCGTTACGCCCACCATACACCACGCTCCACGCGCGCCGCCGTAGCATGCGCAACAAGCATTTTTTCGATCATACCAATCATAATCGTGGCTTCATCGTATTTTGGGTCACTCGTATCCAGCTGGCTTCTCTGCTGCACAAGCTCCTCGAGCACCCGCGCCAGCTTTTCAACAGCATCCGCTGCATCCTCGCTGAGTGCCGTCATCATACTATTAACTGCCGTGACTGCCCAGGGGTTGGCTTCACTATGGCCAAGCAAAATTGAACGCGCTTTATCGGCCTGCGCCTTATCGATATCAGTCAGCATATCAAGAGTTAGCTCACCTGACTGGGTCAAGTCGTAGAGCTCGTTGTTGCGTTGACGTAAATCGTATTCATGACCACTCGCGTAGTTCATGCCCTGATTGAGCTTGCGTAGCATCCCTTCGACGATTTCAGAATTCTCGCTCATACCCCCAGTATACGCCGAGACTCATAAAAATACCGCACAGCTGCCTGCGCGGTATTTCGTATCGGCCAAAACCCGTTAATTATTCAGTAACACCAAGCTCAATTCGCTTAAACTGGCTCACGCGAACGTTTTCGCCACTTTTTGCAATTTGCTCTTTAATTCGTGCACCGACAGTCATCGTGTCATCGAGTACAAAAGCCTGCTCAGTAAGCACTTGCTCTGCAAAATACTTCTTTAGCTGACCTTCAACGATTTGCTCACGCATATTCTCGGGTTTCTTTTGCAAGTCATCACTTGCGAGCAGTTCCTGCTTTTTCGCCGCGTACACATCAGCTGGAATATCTTCCATCGTCGAGTACTTTGGGCTCATCGCAGCGATTTGCATCGCAATCTGGTGGGCAAATTCCTTAAATTCAGGAAGACGCGCCACAAAGTCAGTCTCACAGTTTACTTCCACAACGACACCAATGCGGTTCGAGTGCACATAGCTTTCAATCAGGCCTTCGCGAGTTTCGCGGTCGCCTTTTTTCTCAGCCTTTGTTAAGCCTTTTTTACGCATTTCTTCAAGTGCTTTGTCAAAGTTGCCATCAGCAGCCACAAGAGCCTGTTTAGCGTCGGTCAAACCAACACCTGTCAGCTCTTTTAGCTTTTTAATGTCTTCGATTGTTACGCCCATCCTAGTTCTCCTCTTTCTTTGCTGAACCAGCACCTTCCTGAATCGCAGCGACAAAGTAGTCGAGGAACAGTTGGAGCCCCTTGATTGCATCATCATTACCAGGAATGACATAGTCAATCGCGTCAGGATTCGCGTTTGTATCTACCACACCAACAACAGGTACACCAAGTGTCTTTGCTTCACGAATAGCGTTTGCATCGACAAGTGTATCAAGCACAATTACTGCGCCAGGATGACCGTTTAGGTCTTTGATACCGCTATACTTTAGGTTTAGGCTATCAATTTCTTCCTGGAATCGCTGTACTTCAAGCTTGTTGTAGCGCTTTTCAAGGTCGCCACTTGCCATGCGTCGCTCAAGGTCTTTGAGTTTCTTGATCTGCGCGCCTGTCGTCGTAACGTTTGTCAGCATGCCGCCAACCCATCGTTCAACAACATATGCCTGGCCAGCTTGCTCTGCAGCAGCCTTGACGGCTTCTTTTGCTTGCTTCTTGGTGCCAACGAATAGAATCGTTTTGCCACTAGCAGCAACTTTTGTCAGGAAAGGCAGTGCCTTGTCGAGACCTTCAACGGTTTTTGTCAGGTCAATAATGTGACTGTCCTGACGTTTGCTGTGAATATATGGCGCCATCTTTGGGTGCCAACGGCTCGTTTTGTGTCCGAAATGAACACCAGCTTCGAGCAAAGCCTTGATATCAACCTCTACGGCCATGATATCCTTCTCCCTTCACGTGCACACCTATAACAGGATATCCGTGCACGTTGTTTCGTTAAATTTATTACTCGACTATCGTAGCAGATACTCCTGCCTTTGACAAGAGGTCGACCATCTGCTATGATGGTACGGTTATGAAAAGCAGTATTCACCCACAAGACTATCGCCCGGTCGTATTTAGCGACGAAGTAGCGGGCTTCGCGTTCTTGACTCAGTCAACAGCGCAAACGAGTGAAACGATTAAATGGGAAGACGGCAACGAATACCCACTAGTCAAAGTTCACATCTCAAGCAAATCTCACCCATTCTTTACGGGTGAAGAGAAGATCATCGACACCGAAGGTCGTGTTGATCGCTTCAAGGCTCGCGCCGCAGCAGCCGAAGCTCGCAAAAATGAGCTTGCCGCTAAAGCAAAAAAAGCAAACGCCAAAAAAGCAGCGAAAGCCGACAAATAGTCGTCTCTGTATCAAAAGACCGTCCTTCACCGGACGGTCTTTTGATACAATAGAAAAAACGTAAGGAATTTTATGCAACCATCTCAACAACCATATACGCCCCTTCCACCCGAACAATCAAGCTATACGCCCGAGCAGCAATCTGCAATTCGTCGATCAAATAAATTAAAGCTCACGTGGGGGCTCATCTGTTTAATCGCCCCAACAGCGCTTCTTATTCTCAGCGTGCTCATCTATGCGATTTTTAGTTTTGTATTCTCTTCGTTTGATTCGGCATCCGGCGCGTCCTCGCCCAACGCCATTGTTAATATTTTACTCTTCCTCGTGGGCGGGCTTGCCGTACTCACCTGGCTTCCTGGTATCATTGTGGGAATTATTCTTCTTGCGACGCGAAAAAGTGTTTAACCGACATACTACCCCTGTAAATTCCCGCGTACTTCTGGTATAATGCAGGTATATGCCAAAGATAAGTCTCAACATCGCCGATCTCCAAGCCGAAAAACAAGCCCTCGGTGATTTTTTGGCACGCCCCGATGCCTACAACGATCCCGAATTCGGTACCAAAAACCGACGACTCTCCGAGCTAGAAGACGTCATTACAAAGGCCCAAGAGCGCGAAACACTCGAGAGTAACCTTGTGGATGCACGTGATCTCGCAAACGGCGGTGACGAGCTGGCTGAGCTCGCAAAGGCCGAAATCATCGAAAGCGAGGCACGTCTTGCTGAGCTTGAAAATGAGCTTTTCATTATGCTAACCCCCAAGGACCCTAATGATGAAAAAAACATCATCATGGAAATTCGTGCGGGAGCGGGTGGCGATGAAGCGAGTCTCTTCGCTGCCGAACTTTACCGTATGTATCTCCGCTACTGCGAAGCGACCGGCTACCGTACAGAACTGATGAGTGAAAGTGCTAATGACACGGGCGGCTACAAAGAAGTTATCTTTTCTATTAAGGGCGATGCTCCCTACGCGCGGCTCAAATTCGAAAGTGGCGTTCACCGCGTCCAGCGCGTGCCCGCAACAGAGTCCCAGGGTCGAATTCATACCAGCACCGTGACCGTTGCAGTGCTGCCCGAAGCCGAAGAAACAGATATCGCCATTAACGCCAATGACCTCCGCATCGATGTCTTCCGCAGTGGCGGCCATGGCGGGCAAAGCGTCAACACTACCGATAGCGCCGTCCGCATTACTCACCTGCCTAGCGGTATGGTCGTCACCAACCAAGACGAAAAGTCCCAGATAAAGAACAAAGAGAAAGCCATGAGCATCCTCCGTGCCCGCCTGCTGCAACAGAAGATTAACGAGGAAACCGCCAAACTAACAGCCGAACGCCGTGGGCTCATCGGTAGCGGTGACCGAAGCGAGAAAATTCGTACGTACAACTTCCCGCAGGATCGCATTACGGACCACCGCATCGGCTACAGCCGCAGCAATATCCCCGTGGCTATGAATGGTGATATTAGTGATATTATCGAGCATCTGCAGAGTTATGAGCGTGAGCTAAAAGCCCAGGGCGCAAGCGAGGCCTAGTGATTATTCGCATTTGGATACGCGACGCCGCCGAGCAGCTGGCCAATGCTGGCATTACAAGCGCCCTACTCGATGCTGAAATTATATTAGCGCACACACTGCGCAAAAGCCGCACGTGGCTGCACGCTCATGATAATGAGTCGGTACTACCACGGGAGCTCGAAATCGCGAACGCGCGACTCGACTTGCGACTCGACCGCACCCCTATCGCGTACATCGTTGGCCACAAATGGTTTTACGGCCGATTGTTTAAAGTGTCGCCCGCGACACTTATCCCACGTCCTGAATCTGAAGTGTTAATTGAACTATTGAGCACATATATTACTCAGGGGGTGAAGACCCTTATTGACGTCGGAACTGGCTCGGGTTGCCTGGGAATTACCGCAAAACTGGAATATCCCCATCTGACCGTCACGCTCAGCGACATTAGCCGCCACGCCCTCAGCGTCGCTGCCACCAATGCCGCCACTCTCCACGCAGACGTAGCACTACTTCGCAGCGATTTGCTCGATACAACCCCCCACTACTACGATATTATCCTTGCCAACCTACCCTACGTGGATCGCACATGGGAACGGTCGCCAGAAACCAATTATGAACCCGAACTGGCACTTTTCGCTGACAAAAACGGCATTGCACTCATACAAAAACTTATAGCCCAAGCGTTCCCAAGGCTGCGCAGCGCCGGCCTTCTGATTCTTGAAGCCGACCCTTACCAGCACCCGCGCCTTATAAAACTCGCCGAATCAGGCGGGTTTCAGCACATAGAAACCAAGGGGTACGGCCTCGTCTTCCGCAAACCCTAATCGCTGTAGGCTTCTAGTGTTGCCTTTAGCGTCAGTTCACGCCCATCGCGCAACACAAGCAAGGAGACGGTATCTCCAGGGGCATACTCACCAATCAAACTTGATACGCCACCCTGTGGCCCAACCGTCATGTTGTTTACCTTCTTAATGATATCCTTTTCACGAAGCCCGGCTTTGTCGGCAGGACTACCGGGAAGCACTCCGGGCCTACCTTCGGCGCCAACAATATAAGCACCCTGAGTCACGGATACCTTATATTGCTTTGCAACATCAGGGGTTAATGTGACATACCTCAGTCCTAGGTAAGAACGCTCCACCCCCTTGCCAGCGAGCACTTGCTTCAAAGCACCCTTTGTCGCGTTTATTGGGATAGCAAAACCAATACCTTGCGCATTTGCGGCAACCGCAGTGTTCACACCGATCACTTGCCCGCTGCGGTTAAGTAAGGGCCCGCCAGAATTTCCGGGGTTAATGGCAGCATCCGTCTGCAGCAGATCCGTGAGGGATTCTGTCTCACCTGTTCCTTCGCTGCCAGCGGTAATCGGACGGCCCTTTCCCGAAATAATACCGCTTGTTACTGTCGTCTGATACTGTCCGAGAGAGTTACCGATTGCCACCACCTCTTGGCCAACACGCGTCGTTGCTGAGTCGCCTAGCTCTGCGGGGCTTAGATTATTCACACCATTTATTTTAAGGAACGCGATATCATTCAGCGGATCAGAACCCACGACTGTCACATTCGTGTACGATGTGCCGTTCGACAAAACCACCTCTACCTTATCTGCACCACTCACAACGTGCTTGTTCGTTAATACGTAGCCATCTTTACTCACAATAATGCCCGTTCCCGCGGCCTCTCCCTGCGCAGCTCCAAAGATTGTTTGCGTCGTTACGTTTGTCACAATCGATACAACACTTGGCGACACGTTTTCTGCGATACTCGTAATAATCTCTTCGTTGGTCGTTGTCTGTAAATTACCGTCGGTCTGAGGAACGTTACGCTCCGCAAGTGGCGCGCTATTCGTATACGTCATATACCAATACAATGCACTAGCAACCACTATACCAAGGGCCACAAGCACTCCAATCATCTTAGCTTTTGCCATAGACTTAGATCGATTCTTCTTCGCGTCGTTCATTTTTATCCCTCCTTTTTTACAATGCGTCTGTGCCATTAATAATCGCGAACACATAGGTCGCAACCATAATACCTATCGTCAGCAGAATGGGCATAATGACATCGGAACGGCGCACAGCGCCATGTTTGTGATAACTTGCGTATGCGCGCTCTGCGATAAAGCTATAGAGCGTTATGAATAACGCAAGCTGTGAGAACTGAATAAGCTGGAACCCGGGAATAGGATAAGCCATCAAGTAGTGGAAGCCAATCCAGCCCATTTCAGCAAAAATTGCGCCCGAAACCAAGCTGTAAATATGCGTGTGGGGCTCTTCATAGCTCCCCAGCACATGACGAGTTGAAACAAACCCAATCACCCACATGGCCAGAACAAATAGGAAGGCGTCCCACGAAAATGAGACCATAGATAGCGCCGTAATTCCCAGAAAAATCGCACATCCAGCCTGCACAGCAACGTATGAACGCCGTGAACGCGGCTTAATGAAGAGCAGCCAAACGATATAAAGTAATGTAATGGCAAACTGCAGCCACTGCGCACCTGATGCGCCGCAAAGGAGTACCACAATGCTGACGCCGACGATAATGTCGACCATATTCGCTACCAGGTTAGCGAACCAGAAACGTGGACGAACCGCCAGGGCGCGCCACTTACTCATCAGCACCACGGCAAATGCTAGCCATGGAGACTGCACTGCTAACACGATAACAAGAAGCGTCACCGCCAGTCCGACATTCAGAGCAATATAAGCTGACTCGCTTAGTCGTGTTCGTCGTTTGTGTGCTTTCAACAAATCCATATACTGTCCCGTATTATACCACAGTTACTGCGTCGATTCACTGCCGGCCGGAGGGTCGACGATAATCAACACGAAGTCGGTTGTTCCGAGGACAGTAACCGGAAGTTCCGTCGTCCGTACGACAGCCCCATACGTCTGCGTCAACTTTGCAAGCGACAGCGGCTGCTTTTTAGTTGGATCAACCTGGTACAGAATATTTTTCGTATAGGTTCCGCTCGCCGGAGCGTTATCGACATCATCAATCTCCATCCCAAGCGCCATCAATTTGTCTGCCTCTGTTTGCGCGACACCGGACACTCCAGATGCATTCAGCACGATAACATGTGCTTCTTCGCGCGACAATGGACTCGAGTTGAGTGATTTTTTAATGAATGCCTGTATCTGAGTAAAGTTGTATCGACCAGCGAGCGGTTGCGCATCGCCACCTACCAAATCGTTATCGATGAGGCTGATACTTTGGATTGCCGTTGATGGGATATCAGTCCCTAGCGTCATAAGTGTTCGTATTTCACTTGTATCAAAGTTGGTACGCAGATTATTGCCCAGCGCATCAACAAGCCCCGTCACCTTACCAAAATTCGTTAGCGTCCCAGTACTCATCGCTTTGTCCTTGATTGCTACCAAAATCTTTTGCTGATTCTTTTCTCGTTCAAAGTTTGAGTTAGGGAATCCCCAGTTTTCCGCATCCCCACGCGCCTGCGCCAGATATAGTGCGTGCTCTGCGTCAAGCTCGACTGGTCCGTTTGGATAATCGATAAAGTGTCCTCGTGGCGGACAGTTTTTTATACGCTTCGCATACGTATCGCCGCACTTCCAGTCAAAATTGGCATCCATTTGCCCCCTCGGATCAGGACTTTCAATCGTTACAGTAATACCACCAAGAGCCTTGACGACGTCGCGCATCACCGTATAGTTCACGTGCACACTGTACTGAATATCCAACCCCACGATATCACCAAAGAACTTGCGCGACTCCGCCTGGCGCTCGTCTTCCGCAGACGCACTATCCCAATCGTCGTTCACACACTGGAAGAATGCATTTACTTTACCTGCATAGCCAGGCAAACACGCTTGACCATATTTTGCCTCGAGGTCTCGGGGAATACTAATCATATAGGCATTCTTATTCTTCTGATCCACACTCAGCACCATAATCGAGTCCGTAAGGTGCGCGCCCTCATGCCCCGGGTCATCTTCAGAGGTACCGAGAATCAAGATATTACTTCGTCCGTTGGCGTCCATTTTTAGTTCTTTTTGCTGAATGAGACCGAATACGTCACCTTTAAATACTGATCCGCCGGCAATCAATGCTTTCACTCCCAGCCAGCCCGCCATCACCACGCCCACGAGCAGCAGTAATAAAATAATTCGCTTAACGATTTTGCCCCGACCCGGTCGCCCACCCCGACGGGGGTTGCGTCGTGGAGTCTGCTTTTCAGCGTCGATATCACGAAGTGATTCGTCGATATCTGATCGTACGCTTGGCTGGGGACGCGAAAGTCCGCTGGTTGTTGGGGTAAGGGCGTTTGTCGTTATCGATTCGCGCGTATCTACAGGAGCAAGCGGCTCATGACGAACAAGCCCAGACACATCAGGGCGAGGTAGTGTCCTCCTGTCATGAACATGATGCTCCCCGATTACCCCCGGTGAGCGTCTAGGAATAAAGCCGTCGACTGATGGTTGTTTTGCCATATACTCCCATCACTATATCCGATTTGAGCCGAAAATGGAACGTTTGCGCTCATGTCTTTTTGTATTTCCACCCACGTAGCTGTATAGTAGAAGGAATGGAAGCAGGCTTTCTTGATCGCCACCCTCACGTACGAGACATACTCAATTTTTTTGTGTTTATTGTCATCGTCTTCATTGGCACAGTCATCATCAACACTTTCGTGTTCCGTAGCTTTTCCGTTTCCGGTCATAGCATGGATTACACTCTTCACGACGGCGAACGACTCATCGTCAACCGCATCCCCCTAACAGTCGACCAGTTACAAAATAAAACCTACCAGCCCGATCGAGGTCAGATTATTGTTTTCAAGAATCCGCGCTTTGTTCAGGGAGACCGCGACGAATATATCGTCAAACGAGTTATCGCCTTTGCCGGCGAACGCGTTACTGTAACCGACGGCGTACTAACTGTCTTCAACGCCGAGCACCCGGACGGCTTTCAGCCTGATGAAGCCTACCGAAAGGATGGCTACGGTCCGCAATCACCTTCTAGTGGCGAAGGGACGGATATGATTGTCCCTGATGGCACTATTTTTGTGAGCGGCGACAACAGAATAGGCACAAACTCCTACGATTCACGCACTGGCCTTGGCACTATCCCGCTTTTTGACGTTGTTGGGCCAGTATCACTGCGCATATGGCCAGTAACCAAATTCAGCGCGTTCTAACCAAGCAGTTTTGAAATACGCTGGAACTCGCTGTCATTTTTGAATTTAATGACAATTTGTCCCGCGCCTTTTGCGCTCGTACGAATCTCAACTGGTGCAGCAAATCGCTTCTGAAGGAGCGACGTCTCGCTAGTATATTTAGCTGGCCTTGCTGTTGGCTTCTCGGGTGACGCCTCACCCTGCTTTTTCAATCGAGCGATGTATTGCTCAACTGCGCGCGAACTCCACTCTTCCTTTAGGATAACCGGCAGTAGCTTTTCGATCGTCGCCTCGTCGACATTCACCAGTGGCCTTGCCTGCCCCTCATGTAATCGCCCGTCTGCTAGCGCTTCGCGTACAATCACGGGAAGCCGTAAGAGCCGTAGCGTGTTGCTGACGGCAGCAACCGATTTACCGCCCACTCGTTGCCCGATCTGATCGAGCGTTAAGTTAAACTGATCGCGTAGTTTCAAATATGCCGTGGCTGTTTCTAGCACGTTCAAATCACGTCGTTGCAAATTTTCAATCAGTGATAGCTCGAGCTTATGCTGATTGGTGAGAGTACGTACAAGTGCGGGAATCTTATCGAGTCCTGCGCGCTTGGCGGCGTGGAATCGGCGCTCACCAGCAACAATCATATAGCCGTTCTCATGAGGCGTCACTACAATTGGCTGCAGTATACCGTGTTCACGAATAGATTCTGCGAGCTCCTCAAGTGACACTTCCTCGAAGGTCCTCCGTGGCTGATCTGGGTCCGGCGTAATTTGCTCGAGCTTCAAGTGCCGCAAATCGCTGACCTGCTCATCTTGCGCTGCCGTCGGGTCGAATTCTTCGTCAAGCAGTTCAGTAGGTATTAATGAGTCAAAGCCTCGACCGAGGCCCATTTTTTTAGCCGACACGTTCAATCACCTCCTTGGTTACAGCCTTGTATGCGCGTGCGCCTTTGCTAAATCGATCATACACACCGATAGGCACGCCATGGCTTGGCGCTTCAGCCAAGCGGACATTGCGTGGAATGGTATTCTTAAATACCTTCGCTGGGAAATGTTTACTAATTTCAGCAAGCACCTGGCTCGAAAGCGAAGTGCGGCTATCAACCATGGTCGGCAGGACACCCACCAAATCAAGTGTCGGGTTGAGATTCTTGCGAATCAGCTTCATGGTCTCAAGCAGCTGCCCTAGCCCCTCGAGCGCGTAAAACTCCGCCTGTACGGGCAATAGCACATAACGCGCCGCAATAAGCCCATTCACGGTGAGCAGGCTCAAGCTCGGTGGACTATCGATGATAATAAAGTCAAATTCCCTTGGGCAGTTCTGAATAGCAAATTTAAGCCGACTAAAGCGATGGTTCGCCTGAGCAAGCTCCACCTCGGTATTCGCAAGTGTGGGGGTCGACGGAGCTAGCCACAAATCCTTGTGCTCAGTTGCAATAATTACGTCCGCGAGCTGCTTTTCGTTCAGCACGACATCCGCCATCGTTGCTTCAAGCGACTGCTTGTCAACACCGAGCCCGCTCGTCGCATTTCCTTGAGGGTCAAAATCAATCAGTAGCGTGCGTTTGCCCATTTTCGACAGATAGTAAGCAATGTTAATCGACGATGTCGTCTTGCCCACGCCGCCCTTTTGATTTGTCACTGCAATAATTGTTGACACTACTATTTATTTCCCCTTATTTATTCCCATTATACTACACCATGAGCATATTTGTTTTCACGGGGCTACAAACAAAAACCCGCCTGTGCGGCGGGGTTCTTGGCTATTTGATTGAAGTAACTTCGATTTTTGTATACTTCTGGCGGTGGCCCGTTTGGGTGTTCACGCGTTTTTTACTCTTGTATCGAATAATACGGAGCTTTTCGCCTGCGACCTTAGGGTCAACAACTTTTGCTTTAAGCTTTACGCCCTTGACTACAGGTGTACCAACAGTGACATTGTCACCATCAATCACCATGAGTACGTCGAGATCGAGCTCTTTTGTGCCTTCAGGGAGGAGGTCCACCATGAGGGTCTCTTTTTCAGCAACAACATATTGCTTGCCACTGATTTTCACGACTGCTTTCATATATTTCCTTGATTATTAACGTTTCAACTAATTATTGTAACAGAGACGTGGGCCTTTTTCAAGCCCATACCTCGCCTGCTAGTCTTCGGCGAAATCAAACCAATCTGGGTCTTTTTTCAAATCATCTTCGACCGTTGTCCAAAAATCATCAAGCCCCTGAACATCCGGCGTGTTATCAAGAGTCCAGTTTGCATCATCATGATCGTGCTCAATTGCCCCTATGAGCTCATCACTCTCACTGCGCACCGGACTTAACTCAAGGTGAGAGGTAGAATGCAGCTGGTGCGGAACGGGGAGATGAAAGTTATGATTTATTTTTAACATGTGTTTGTTTTCTACTATTCCTAATAGTATTTAAGCACAAACACTACAAAAAGTCAAGAGAACTACGGCTCTTCGGGAATCACAACCCACAGCACGAGGTATGGCAACAGGCCTGGCAGCCCACCAGGCAGCAGCATCAAAACGAAAACGACACGCACGATAGTAGGGTCGATATTGAAATACCTTCCTAGCCCTCCACATATCCCGGCGATTTTACGGTCAGTTTTTGAACGATATAATGTCTTTGCCATAGCAACTCCTTTATTCCATTATACAGCGTTCGACAAACGCACGGTACATGTGCACACCGGTCAGGTCTGACTCGGGGTGCCACTGCATACCAAAATGCCAATCTCCCACTTTTGCCGCTTCCACGATACCATCTTTCGTCGTTGCGCACACATCAACGCCGCGCCCCAGACGGCCAATTGCTTGGTGGTGACGCGATGCGACCATGCGCGATGCCCCAGCCTCGATTCCCAAAAAGTTTTTCTCAAAAAATACTTCATGCTCTACCCTATCATGGCCAACATTTTCGCCAAACTCCGTATCAATATCCTGCACTAACGAACCCCCATAGTGAATATTTAGCCGCTGAAGACCATAGCATATGCCGAGGATTGGCATTTTATGCTCGTCGCACGCTTCGATGATACGCTTCTCCCACTCGAAGCGCTCTACTGGCTCAATATTACGAATCTCTTTAATGGGTTGCTCGTTATATAATCGCGGGTCGATGTCGTCACCACCCGAAATAACAATGCCGTTACATAGCTCAAGCACATGCTCGATACTCATTTCTGGTGACAGAATGAGCGGGACTGCACCGACCTGTGCAAATGCGTGCAAATAATCACGCCGTATATATACGCGCTGCACCCCAGGACCGCCAGCAGAAATAACCGTACCATCATCCATCGATGGAATAATACCGATAATTGGAAGTGAGACAGTCGTCGCCATGAGCCTTACTGCGCCACTGGCGATTTCGTGAGCGAGATATTGAGTGCAGCACCTTCAACGATGACAGATTCTACATACTCTTTGGCGCCTTCTGCGCCCAGACTGACGGCTAGTGTCTCAGCCTGAATCGTTTCACAGTGCTCGTCTATGGCAGCCCTTAGGTCATCACTGTCGGTTGTCAGCACCAACTCGATACGATCGTCAACGTTCAGCCCGGCTTTTTTACGTACCGATTGTATGTGACGCACCACTTCACGCATTATACCTTCGCGTTTCAACTCATCAGTAATGTGCCAGTCAATATCCATCATCTTCCAATCAATTCCAAGTGTAGAATGAGGCAGCTCTTCGCTGGTATTTACTTTGAACTCAAAGTTTATATTTGTCTCTTCAACAATCATAGCCTTTAATTCATCACGTAAATCGACACCGTATTTCTGGATTATATAAGAAGAACCTGCCAATCTTTGACGAACTTTGTAAGTTGGGCCTTGCTCTGCGCGTCGAGATAAGGCAATATTGATAAGCTCTCGGGCGTACGTCATCTCATCCAGCACAGCCTTATCAACGTCTCCCGCGGCCATCCAGTCCTTTAAATGAACCGATTCGCTGTCGCCGGTGAGGTTATGGTACAACTCCTCCGCGAGGAATGGCGTGAACGGAGCCATGACATACGCCAGGCGCACCAACACATAGTGCAGTGTCCTATACGCGTCATTCTTGTCGCCATCATCTTCACTCTTCCAAAAGCGACGACGGCTTCGACGAACGTACCAGTTACTCGCATCATCAAGGAACGGCAAAATTGGATTGAGGGCATCGGGAATATTATAACCGTCCATGTGGTGCTCAACCTCGCCAATCAGCTGGTGCAGGCGAGACACAATCCAGATATCAAGCGGATTTGTCAGTTCTGTCAGCGGGTCGGTAAAGTTTCCATCATATTCCCAGCCATCAACCTCTGCATACATCGTAAAGAAGTCGTACATATTCCATATCATGCCGAGCTTGCGCGCCACATCGCCCACTTCTTTGTCGTGAAGCGCAAAGTCCTCGCCGTTCAGTAGTGGCGAGCCAAGCAACAAGAACCGGAGTGAATCCGCCGAAAACTTATCCATTAGTTCATTCGGATCAGTATAGTTACCATAGCTTTTGCTCATTTTGCGGCCATCATTACCGGCAACGTTACCCGTGACAATCACGTTCTTGAATGAGTTTTCGCCAAAAAGCGCGACGCTCATTGCATGCATATAATAGAACCACGCTCGCACCTGCCCGATGTACTCCACGATAAAATCACCAGGGAAGTTCGCTTCAAACTTCTCCTTATTTTCGAACGGGTAATGGAACTGAGCGAACGGCATGCTACCCGCCTCGAACCAGCTATCCATTACCTTATCGGTGCGCCGATACTCAACGCCATCGATAGTAAAGGTAATGTCATCTACCCATGGGCGGTGATAGTCATCGAGTTCTACGCCAGATAGTTCCTTCAACTCGGCGTACGAGCCCACAACGCGAACATGCTCTTTGCCTTCAGCGTCCGTTCCCTTCCATACTGGCATCGCCGTCGCCCAAAAACGGTCACGAGAAATATTCCAGTCAGGCGCCTGTTCAACCGTCTTCGCGAATCGCCCTTCTTTCACGTGTTCGGGGAACCATGTAATAGGCTCGTTCTTTTCGAGCATCATTTCGCGCTGGCCATCAATGTCCATAAACCAGCTTGGGTGCGCACGATACATAAGCTTGGTACCACATCGATGACAGTGTGGGTAGCTGTGACGAATGTAATCAATCTTCCAAACGACGCCTCGCTCCTTCAGGTCCTTAGCGATCTGTTTGTTCACTTCCCATACGTTTGCCCCTACCCAATCACTTTCCGTAAAGTCACCATTTTCATCAATCGTGTGCACCACCGGAATTTTATGCTCCTTCGCAAGCGCGAAGTCCTCTTCACCATATGCTGGCGCAATGTGCACAATGCCCGTACCATCTTCGTGACTAACATAGTCCGCCGCCCATACTTTATGCGCATTTTCACCACGGTTATTTCCTAGCAGTGGCTCATATGACACTCCAACCAGTTCGCTCCCTGCGAGTTCACGCAACACCTTATAGTCTAGCGGATGATGTTTCTCATCTTGCAGCACCTTGCCCAGCAGTTCCTTCGCCAGGATAAATATCTCTCCGCCCACCTCTACCTCGACATATACGAGCTTTTCATTCACCGCCAGTGCAGTGTTGGCGGGGAGCGTCCACGGTGTCGTCGTCCAAGCAAGGAGCGTCGATCCGCTTTCAAGTTTAAATTTCACGTACACGCTCGGGTCTGTAACATCCTGGTAGGCGCCCGCGTCCATCGTTACTTCTGCTTTACTGAGCGGCGTCGCATCCAGCGTACAGTACATCAGTACTTTTTCACCCTCATAAATCTTGCCCTTTTCGTACAGGGTCTTAAATGCCCACCACACACTTTCCATGTAGCTCTTGTCCATCGTCTTGTAGGCACCCTTGAAATCAACCCAGCGGCCAATGCGGTCCACAGTTGACTCCCATTCGCTACTCGTCTGCACCATATTTTCCCGACATGCGATAATATACTTTTCGATACCGTACTCAATGACTTCCTCGCGGCTTTTTATTCCCAGCTTCTTTTCGGTATAACGCTCCGCAGGCAGACCATGACAGTCCCATCCCCATACGCGCTCGACGCGCCTCCCCTTCATTGTCTGGTAACGAGGTATGGCGTCTTTCACAATACTTGAAAGCAATGTGCCGTGATGCGGCACGCCGGAAATAAATGGTGGCCCATCATAAAAAACGTATGAGTTGTCCGCTGGACGATTTTCAACCGATTTTTCAAATGTGCGATTCGCCTTCCAGCGCTGCACCCAATCCTTTTCATATTCGAGTGCTCGTCGTCGATTGCCAGATGTAAACTTCATAAATGCTCCTTATCGTTTATTATATTTGTGATAAATAAAAAACTACTGCTTTTGACTACGAGAACCGAATTATCCGGTGGTACCATCTCGTTTCCAAAAGAAGTAGTTCTTTTAGCGCTCTGTTGTTCGCTTTGTCGCAGCGTTCGCGGTGAGTTCTACTTGGGCGCACCCTTTCTTCCCACGACTCGTGGTTGATAGCCACTCAGACGTCTTAGCCCTATTATACCTCTCGCCTCTCCAAATACAAAATACACAGCTTGCGGTAGCTGTGTATTTTGAATAGTCAGTAAAACTACCAGAGCCAAGGATTCTTTTTGACCGTTGGGGTCTGAAGCCATGTATCAAGTAGGCTAAACTTACGCGGCGCAAGCGCAGCAACCCACAGTAGTACCGAATACACAAGGTGTTCGTCGATAAGTGGATTATTCTTGAGCGGAAGCTGAGCCGCCCACATCATTACAAGCAGCGCTGTTCCTGCAACTGCAGCAACACGCAACCCGATACCAAGGATTAGTGATACACCCAAACCAAGAAGACCAAGCATAAACAGCCAATCAACGAGCACGTTACCCGCAAGTCCATTGAACATTGCAGCGAACGGACTCTCGGGGTTGACGCCAAACTTCAGAAAACCTGCTGTTGGCGATACACCGTTGACCCATGATTCGCCGTATTTTGTTGCGAACCCAAGGCCCATCGTCTTATCGAGGAATGCCCACAAAAAGACGAAACCGAGCATAATTCGCGCAACCGCAATTGCTGTCCATGCATGGTCATATGTTACGTTTTTCTTTGCTTTTACCATTTTACTGTGCCCTCCTTTAGCAAATGGGTTATGCGTATACTGTACGCTAACGTATCCAAAAAATAAAGCCTAAGCTTAAAATAGGTACGGGCCATACTTAGCCAAGATAGCCGCGACTAGCACAAAGACAATCGTGAACAATGCCATTTTGTCATAATCCTTGTCGATGAAACGATGTAGCGCTTTCTCTAGGCCGGCACTTAGATACAGATTACCTTCGCGAATGTTATAGCGCGTAATCGCAAACCATACAAACGTCGTTGTCGCCGTCACCAGCAGACACCATGGACATAGCGCGCCAATCACGAAATAACTTGTACCGAATAGCCAAAACGCAAAAATCAGTCCCAAGGTGTAAAAAATTTGTGCAACAAACATAAATAGTCGTGGGAATTTCGTCCCCGCGAGCCCAGCAATCGCGACGGTGATAACGATTGGCTCCGCGATGAGCCCAAGGAAGCTATTAGGAAAACCAAACAAATGCGCCGATGGGTGTAGCCCCACTGTTGCACAGTTCAAAACAGCGTTAAAATTACAAGCCAGCACTGCATCAGCATTCTTAGCGAGTTCAACCGCCTCAACAGAGAGTACAAACGAGGCAATCAAGCTAGCTATCGCCCCCACAAGCATACTGGCAAATATCCACCGATTATCACGCAGCTTTTTATCTTCATGCGTAAAATACTCTTTAATCCTGCGAAACATAGTAACTCACCTCGTTTATCGTGGGGAGAATAGCACCTCTCCACATATTTTGTAATTGGCCATCATTGCTCAGAGCGATAATGGTTGGGTATTCCACGACATCATACGCGCGACAAAATAATTCACCTTCGGTAGATTCGGGGTCGAGCACTTCTATCGTTCTGCCTGTTTGACGCGCAAAATCTGCTAGAAAATCATCCACGATTCGCGTATAATCCTGATCGTTTTTATATACTACCACCACGCGCACGACTACTTCTCCTTCCTGCTTACTCGGCGTTGCTCGAGGATTTGCACGAAATCGTCGAGTGTCTTAAATTTATGAAACACGCTTGCGAAACGAACATACGCAACCTCATTCTTTGCCGCCAGCTCATCCAGCACAAGCTCACCGATTTGCCCTGAAAGCACTTCGCTCTCGCCTAATTCATACAATGCCTCTTCGACATTGTTAATAATCGCCTCAATTTCCACTTCACTCTTAAAGAATTTGCCCACAGACCGGCGTATCGCTGTTGTTAGCTTTTCACGATCAAACAACTCCCGTGCCCCATCCTTCTTAATAACGGCCAAGTTTGGATGTTCAATGCGTTCGTATGTCGTAAATCGGTGCGTGCCATCCATTGTTTCGCGGCGGCGTCGAATCGTAATTCCATCCGCACTTTCGCGCGATTCAAGTACTCGGCTATCGCCGATTTTGTAGTTATGTGCCATGGGCTGTTATCCCTTCCTAAGATTCGTCTGATTGCTTGTTTTTGTTGCGGCGACGGAGAAATGCCGGCGTATCGTCGTCATCGTCGCTTTCAGCCGGCTGATTCCAAATATTGCCTGATGGCTCTTCAGCAAAATGCTTCGCTGCATCTGCATGATTGAGGTCCATATCGATATCCTTGACGGCATTGTCATCGATTTGTGCGGTCGCCGCACTCGCAGTTGACTTATCGAGTTCTTCGGCCTGCTGATGGAAATACGCGCTATCAAAGCCTGTCGCGATAACCGTAATAATCAGCTCATCCTCAAGCTCTGGCTTCAATGTTGCACCAAAGATGATGTTGGCATCAGGGCTCACCGCGCTCGTAATGATTTCAGCCGCTTCCTGAATCTCACTCATGCTCATGTCGTAGCCACCGGTAACGTTGAACAGAACGCCCTTAGCACCGTCAATTGATACTTCAATAAGCGGGCTTTCGATGGCTTGCTGTGCTGCTTGCGCAGCACGATCATCACCACTGGCGCGACCAATACCCATCAGCGCACTACCAGCGTTGCTCATAATAGCTTTTACGTCCGCAAAGTCGAGGTTGATCAAACCATGCTCAGTAATGAGCTCAGAAATACCCTGAACGCCCTGACGCAATACGTCATCGGCAATTTTGAATGTTTCCAGCAGCGGCGTCCTGCGATCGATTGTCTGCAGTAGCCGGTCGTTAGGAATCGTAATGAGCGTGTCAACCTGCCTACCGAGCTGAGCAATTGCCCACTCTGCATTTGAACGACGCTTTTCGCCTTCAAAACTAAAGGGTTTTGTTGCTACACCGACAACCAATATACCAAGCTCACGGGCAACTTCTGCAACCACGTGGCCCGCACCACTTCCGGTGCCTCCACCTGCACCAATGGTAACAAATACCATATCAGCGCCTTCAAGCGCATCTTTAATCTCATCAATCGATTCGCGCGCCGCAGTCTCGCCAACGCTTGGATTTGCACCAGCACCAAGACCGTTTGTCGTGTTGTGGCCAAGATGGATTTTTATGTCTGCTTTACTATTATGGAGGGCCTGGGCATCGGTATTCATTGCGATGAACTGAACCCCAACAAGACCGGCATCCTTCATGCGATTTACCGCAGAACCACCGGCGCCGCCGACACCAACGACTTTTATGCTTGCAAATGTCTGAATTTCACTTGGTTTAACTTCTGGCATTGTCGCTCATCACTCCCCTATATTCATATCGAATAACTATCTTATTCTAGTATACAGGAATTATTCACGAAACAATAGGTTTATAGGTATGCTACACTTTAAATCGTCCGAGGATGCCTGACAAGATTCCACTTGCAGATTTTGCCATGCTCTTCCCCGATTTGTGCGCAGCTTTACCTTTACCATGCGACGCGTGGTCGTTCGTTTGCGCATCTACAAGCATCAGCCCTACTGCAGCCGCGAATTGCGGCTCTTCGATGTGATCCGCCACGCCGCCGAATCCACCCGGCTTGCCAACACGTACCGCAAGACCCAATTGATTCTTTGCGTAATCTGCGATACCTTTTATATTCGCCGTCCCACCGGTCAAGACGACTCCACTCGGAAGTTGCCCTGCGCGGCCAGCCTTTTTGAGTTCGTGCTGAACTGCCTCAAAGATTTCTTCTAAACGCGCTTCGACAATTTCGTCAATTTCACTTGAATCAAACGTTAGAACTTCTTTATCGTGCTTAACGCTAATGCCCTCTTTATCTTTACGAGCAAGCGCGGTCGCATGTGCAATCTTAACCTTTTCAGCAATAATTGGATCGGTCTTGAGTCCAATAGCTAAGTCGTTCGTAATGTTAGCGCCACCAACTGGCACAACACCTACATATTGCAAATCACCTTCTTCAAATACAGCGACACCTGTCGTGGCGGCGCCGATGTCTACTACCGCGACTCCACTTTCTATCTGACCTTCTGATAACACAGCTTTGGATGCCGCCATCACAGATGGAACAATTGCATTCGTGGCAACGGTTGCCATTTCGGTTGCTTTTTGAAGGTTTACGACATATGGACCCATCGCCGAAACAACGTTTGCGCTAATCTCTAGCCGTGTACCACTCATTCCAAGTGGGTCTTTAATCCCCCCCTGACCATCGAGCACATAACTAAATGGTACAACTTCGAGTACTTCACGGTTAGCGGGCACTTTGCCTGTTGTCGCTACTTCCTCGATACGCGCAAGGTCGTCTTCGTTCACTTCATGGTCAGCCATCCCTACGGCGATCATGCCGTCAGCCTTCGTGCTCACAATGTGCGATCCGTTGATGCTAATCGTTGCATCGTTTACTTCGTAGCCGCTCATTCGCTCGGCTTCGCCTAACGCCTCATCAATAGCGTGTGCTGGCCCGGATAGATTGACGACGGTTCCTTTGCGCATACCGCTATTTTGCGCCTGTCCAACACCCACAACGGTAGGAGTGCCGGTCGTTGGGTCTACATGACCAACGACACAACGGATTGTTGTCGTGCCGATATCAATGCCAACTGCGTATCGAGAATTTTCCTGCATATACAGCATAGTATACCATAACGCTTACGGATGAATCTACTTGGTTGTGATAATTTCAGCACCGGTTTCGGTAATAAGGACCGTGTGTTCGAAATGCGCTGCGAGGCTTCCATCGCGCGTTGCATATGTCCAACCGTCATCAAGTTCAACAATCTTACCACCGCCTAGCGTCGCCATCGGCTCAATGGCGATTGTCTCACCGGGATTAAGCAACTCCCCCGTGCCCCTACTGCCATAGTTCGGAATGTCAGGCGGCATATGCATACGCAAACCCACTCCATGTCCGACGAGTTCGCGAATGATTCCGAGCTTTCCGTCGCTCAGAACTTTCTCAACAGCAGCGCTAATGTCGCCGACCCGTACCGGCCCCTTTATCGCGTCGATTCCTGCGTACAGACTTCGTTCTGTCGTGTTCAATAAATGCTTCACAACTCCTGTTGGCTGTTCGTCCACCACCATTGTGAACGCAGCATCGGTTTTCATTTGCTTGTATGTTATAACCAGATCAAACCCAACGACATCTCCTTTGCGGAACCGATAGTCGGTTGGTACGCCGTGCACGATTTCTTCGTTCGTACTAATACATATAACACCGGGAAAATTCACCTCACTTGTCATATATGTCGCTTCCGCGCCGTACGCTGTGATTTTTTTGGCTACAAAATCGTTAACTTCAATTTCGCTGATACCTTCGCGTACAAACGCACGAATATCGTCAAAAATCTGCGCAATGAGCTTACCGCCTTCGCGCATCGCCTGTATTTGTTCAGGCGTTTTTTGACCAGTGATTAGTTCTGGCATGCTCCCATCACTTCTTCATAAATCCTGTCGTGGACTTCACCTGCAGTGCCAGTACCATCAAGATGAATAATTTTTACGCTGTCTTCGGCAAAAATCCCTAGTACAGGGTACATTTTTTGGCGGTAAATGGTCATACGCTTTGCAATTGTTTCTGGTGTATCTTCCATGCGGTGGCGCTTCTCCAGGCGTTGCATTATCTCTGCTTCCGGTACTTCAAGCACAATCACCACATCAATTTTTTCATTCGTTTTCACCATATAGTCAGCCAGCCATGCCGCCTGCTCTTTGGTGCGAGGAAACCCGTCAACAATGATGTTAGGGAACTGCTTATCACGCGCGTCTTGCACGGCCTGGCTAAAAACTTCGTAGGTCTGTTCGTCGCTGACAAGTTCTCCTGATTTCAAAAGTGAGATTAATTCTGGGTCTGTGCTTGCGCGTAGCATCTCGCCGGTGCTCAGCCATTTCCACCCCTGGCGTACTGCCAACATCTGCCCTTGCATGCTCTTACCGGCACCCGTGGGACCAAAAAGTAGTATCATCTTTGAATTCCTCTCGTATTAGTTCAGTTCTTGTTTGACAATTTGAGCCACGACAGCCCCATCGGCGGTGTTGCCTGCTGCTTGTTTCACCGCGCCAATTACTTGCCCCATCATCACAGGACTCGTCGCACCTAGTTCAGCAATCTTCTCTTTTACGATAGCTCGTAGTTCGTCTTCTGTCATTTGCTTCGGCAAATATTGCTGCAAAATTGCCAGCTCTTGCTCTTCAGGTTCCGCAAGCTCAGGACGACTATTGTCCCGATATACTTTTGCGCTCTCGATGCGTTTTTTTGCTTCACGAGCAATGACCTTTTCAATGTCAGCGTCGCTGAGCCCTTCGTCGCGCTTGCCCTGTGCGACTTCTTCATTTAAAATAGCCGCTTTAAGATTTCGGAGTGTTTCGCCGACAAAACGATTGCCGCCAAGTAAGGCGGCTTTCATTTCATCAGATATTTGCTCTTTTAGAGCCATTGACTATCGAAGGCCTAGGCGCATCTTGGCCAATTTATCGTTCTTGCGTTCTTTGCGAATAATCGCTTTAGCGCGACGCTCAGTTTTACTAAGAGGTTTTGCAAATCGCATCGAAGCTTTCGCCTCAGCGAGCACACCGCTCTGTAGCACCTTGCGGTTGAAACGACGAATAATGTTTTCGTTCGCTTCTCGTTCATCTTTACGTGTGACTTGTACCATATGGCTGTATTGTAACAGATATGACTGCACTATGCAACTACTCCGCCTGACGTGCCCTCCCTACAGCCGCTCAAGCCGCACCAGCATGCCCTCGACAGTCTTCGATCCTCGCCATTCGTTACGTGTCGGCTTGAACCATACCGACACGGTTTCGCCGGGTTCTACAAACCAATCCGCCGAAGCATTGAATGCAAGCAAATCCAGTATTCCGCCCGCATTATCACGCACCCCAATCTTGATGTGCTGGCCGTCTGCTCCCATTCGCCGCATTGACATCACTATCACGTCCGCGACTTTCAGAATGGGCTCAGGATTTCCACTTCCAAACGGCTCCATTCGCTCCATGTCATCGAGTAGCGCCGTATTCACTTCGCTAAAATCAGCAATCGCCACATCTTCGCGGGCCAACAAATGCACCTGTTGTGACGGTAAATCCAAGGACTCGAAGTAGGCATTCACTCTATCGCGAAACGCCGCAATGTTCGCTGTGAGTAAAGACACGCCCGCTGCGAGCTTATGCCCCCCACCTTTTATGATTAAATCATCGCTCGCTCGAATCGCATCAGCAGCGCTAAAGCCACCATAGCTTCGCGCCGAGCCCTTCGCCTGCTCGCCCATTTCCTGCAATACAAATACTGGCTTCTTGTATTTTTCAAGCAACTTTGCCGCCACGATTCCCACTATCCCGTGGTTCCAATCGGAGTGACTCACGACGAGCACGCGACTTTCTTTCATACTCTCAGCCTGCTGGATAGCCATTGCTAAAATTTCATCTTGCTCCGCTCGCCGAGCGACATTCATTTCATCGAGCTTCTGGGCTTTTTCCATTGCAACCCTACCGTCGCGCGCCAACAACATGTCCTGCGCATATTTCGCCGTTTCGAGCCTTCCTGCGGCATTCATTCGAGGACCGAGGGCAAATCCAAGGCTCCGAGCATTTACCTTTTGCGGCTCCACGGCCGCCACAGCCATCAGCGCCCGAAGTCCAGGGCGTCGCGTTTTCGAAAGAACGCGTAGCCCCCAATACACATGTACCCGGTTTTCGTCGATAAGCGTTACGACATCGCATACCGTCCCTAACGCAACCAAATCAAGCAGCCATTTTTCTTGCCCGTAAGGCAGCCCGTCAAGCCGCGTCTGCAATGCTTGCACCAGTTTAAAAGCAACCCCCACCCCTGGTAGGTCAAGAAAGGGATAGAGTGGTTTCTTCGGATGCGGAGCCACGAGCTGCAGGTGCTCGTACCGTTTCGGGTAATCCTGCAGAAGGCGCTTCGGATTGATGACCGCAACTGCAGGTGGCTGAACCTTCGCAACATTATGGTGATCCGTCACAATCACATCCACGCCCAGCTCCGCAGCACGCTCAATTTCTTTTTGGCTCAGGCTTCCACAGTCCACTGTCACAATAAGTGTAGCTCCATCGGCTGCAATGCGCTCTACGGCATCAACCGTTAGCCCATAGCCTTCAACAAAGCGATTTGGTATGTAGGTTGAAACATGCCGATATCCAAACGAATCCATCGCATCAAGCAATACGGTCGTCGCGGTAAGTCCATCAATATCATAGTCACCATATATAGTGATATGCTCTTGCATCTGTCGTGCATCCACGAGCCGCTCGACTGCACGCGCCATATCGGGCAGCAAAAAAGGGTCATGGCCTCGTTCGTAAACGGGGTTCAAAAATGCTTCGCGCGCATCGCCAACGAGGCCGCGAGACTCAAGTATCCTTTCGAATAATGTCATGGTTGAATGTCGGTAGAGGCGCGCTTCGGTCGACCAGCGCTTAGTTGCTGCTGCGACTTAATGACAATACTTTGAAGTTCTTTAAAAATTGGGAACTGTTTATTCGTAGAATAAATCTTTGTATTGCCCTGCTTTTCACCCAGCAAGAAGCCAACTTTTTCAAGACGCTTCAACTCACGCTGAATATTTCCTGGATCTTCTTTAATGAGCTTCGCAAGGCCTCGAACATGAGTATGAAAATCGGGGTATTTTGCGTACACGACAACAATTTTTCGTCGCACCCGAGATGTAATAAATACGTCTAACATCGAACCCTTTCTTGCTCATTCCCAAAGTAACTGTTGCTTTTTATTCTACATTTACCCATACGGTTTTGCAAGCCTGAATTATCGCCAGTTCAGGACAATTTGATTAATTTTGGCTATGGTTTCTTCGTGGGATGGCACCGCATTATCGTCATAATAATGGTCTGTACCCATGAAATTCTCTTTTACATCAAGGATATGAAGCTCATCTGCAACGATATGAAGTCGATCAACGGCTGGTATGGTTGCGACAGGCGCAGCCACAATAAGCTTAATGGTATGGATCGGCTTTAAAAAGTCGATCGCGACATTCAGCAGTGCGCTGTCACTAAAAGAATCGGATACCAATATAATTACCCGGTCTCGTAGCAAGCGAGGCTCAATCAAACCGCCATCTCCAATCAACCGATTGATTCTACTAAACGCTTGTCGTTTTTGGTCATCTAAATATCCGTGAAACTCACTTGTATATTCTTCGATTTCACCAGACGAAAACTCGCTATTATAGGTAAAGTTACCTGCTTGCGATACCGCGCCAAAACTTATACTTTCACCTGGCACCTCAATGCCTTCCGTAACCAGCATTGTCAGGATACAGTGCAGCTGAGCAGCAATCTGCTCCCCCACCAATACACCCCCGTCGCTCAGCGCAATCACCGCACAATTCTCGTAACGGTACCGCTCGACGAGCTGCGCTGCAAGCAACTGGCCCGCATGTGCACGTGACTCAAAATACATATGCTTATAGTAACAAATTACTTGCGAGACATACAGGGTATACTGGATACATGACGTACTACGAGGTTGCGCCGACAAAGATTGTTCGTGTCACGAGCAGTGTCTTTACGTATCATGCCGACGCGGTATTAGCACCAGGCCAACTCGTTACTATTCCGGTTGGAAAGCAACAACTCACTGGCATCGTGATGCGCAGAGTCTCAAAGCCGGCCTACGAAACAAAACCTGTCTCGTCCGTACTCGACTACTCCCCCCTGCCTCCCGCGCTTCTTGCAACAGTTAGCTGGATGAGTGAGTACTACGCGACCCATCTCGCCACCGTACTTCAAACCGCTCTTCCTCGTGGCCTCACTACTACCCGGCGGACCAAGCCGTCATCTTCTTCTCTACCAACTCGTGACCGAACACATTTTTTACTCAATACATCTCAAAACGCAGCAGTCACGGCTGTTACGGCAATGACTCCCGGCACCGCCATTATGCACGGTATTACGGGTAGCGGAAAGACTGCTGTCTATATTGAGCTTGCAAAGCAAACACTCAATGCGGGCAAATCGGTCATGGTACTGGTACCCGAAATAGCCCTCACCTCCCAGCTGGTTGCCGAGTTCCAGCACCATTTTAGCGACATCATCCTCACTCATTCTAAGCAGACCGAATCCGAACGACATCGGGCATGGGCTGCCGCACTTTCATCTCCAACCCCTCGAGTTATCATCGGCCCTCGGTCTGCACTTTTCATGCCCGTGACATCCATCGGCCTCATCGTTATCGACGAGGCTCACGAACCAAGCTTCAAACAGGACCAATCTCCCCGCTACTCTGCCCTGCGTGTTGCGAGCATCCTAGCAAAACATCATGGTGGTCGCGTTGTTCAAGGTTCTGCTACTCCACTAGTCAGTGAGTACTATCTAGCAAAAGCAGCGGGGCGTCCCATCATTGAGCTTCCTGAGAAAGCTCGCCGCGATGCTGTCACTCCTGATATCTCCGTCGTCGACATGACCAAGAAGACACTATTTACAAAGCACCGCTTCTTTTCAGATAGCTTACTCGCTCAGATAGCTACCTCCCTCTCCGCCAACCACCAAGTCCTTATATTCCATAACCGAAGAGGCAGCGCCAGCACAACACTCTGCGAAAACTGTGGATGGTCTGCCATCTGCCCACGCTGCTTCGTGCCCTTTACGCTTCATGGAGACACCCACCAGCTCATTTGCCATATCTGTGGTACGACCGAACGCGTTCCAACGTCGTGCCCCGAGTGCGCACATACGGATATTATCCATAGAGGCATTGGCACCAAACTTGTTGAAAGTGAGCTAAGGCGTCTCTTCCCACAAGCATCGATTGCGCGCTTTGATGGCGACACAGAAAATAAACAAACGGTCGAACAACGCTACCAGGCACTTTACGATGGTACCATTGATATCATCGTCGGCACCCAAGTCATTGCCAAAGGCCTCGACCTCCCACACCTTCGTACCGTTGGGGTCATTCAAGCAGATGCGGGATTGTCACTGCCAGACTTTGTGTCAGCGGAACGAACGTTCCAACTCCTGTCGCAGGTTGTCGGCCGTGTCGGGCGCAGCAGCCATCCAACCCACGTCATCGTGCAGAGCTATCAACCGAACACCCCCGCGGTCACCCTCGGCATCCAACAAGACTACGCGACGTTCTACGACCTCACGCTCGCCGACCGGAAGCGAGGGCATTTTCCCCCATTCACCTACCTGCTCAAGCTCACGTGTTTATACAAAACCGAAGCTGCCGCAATTCGTCAGTCTCGAGCATTTGCCGCCCGTATCCGCCAGGAGTTCTCCGACGTCATCATCCTTGGCCCGACCCCAGCGTTCTATGAACGTCAACACGACACCTACCGCTGGCAAATTGTCGTTCGGTCGAGTCGCCGTTCACAGCTACTTAGCATCGCAGCTACTGTGCCCGCGACCCACTGGCACGTCGACATTGACCCCGCATCACTACTGTAAAATGGCGCATACTCTGATATAATGGTGCGTAACATGAAAAAAGAAGCGATCATCACCCTGCCGAATCCTCATCTGCGCCAAAAATCGGCGCGTATTCATGTCGTAACAGACGATGTCCGTAAGCTCGTCCAGGACATGACCGATGCCAGCCTCGACTGGGAAGACTCTCGCCCTCACGAAATTAGCGCTGCCCTTGCGGCTGTTCAAATTGACACGCTCGAACGCGTCGTAATCATCCGAAGCGACTTTGAAGACAAGGCCGTTCGCGAATTTACACCGCTGATTAACCCGGAAATTGTTAAGTACGAAGGTCAGTTGATTTCTGACTACGAAGGCTGCCTTAGTGTGAGTAGTTTTTACGGTAAAGTTCCCCGCTATTCACGTGTGCGGGTAAAAGCACTCGACCTCGATGGCAACGAGGTGCGATTCAAAGCCGACGGCTTCCTCGCTCGCGTCATTCAGCACGAAATCGACCACACAAACGGTATTGTCTTTGTTGACCATATCCATGATAAACACGATGCATTCTACCGACTCGATGAGAAAGGCGAGCTTCGACCTCTCGACTATGACAAAGACGTCGCCCATAGTGTTCTTTGGGACTGAGGACTTTAGCCTCTTTTCATTACGCGCACTCGTCGAGGCGGGTTTTCCTGTCAGCCTCGTTATTACTAAGCCCGACACCAAACGCGGTCGTGGCGGCAAAACAACGTCGCCCGCAGTGAAGCTGTTTGCGATTGAACATGGTATCGCCGTTCTCCAACCCCATAAGCTTTCAGAAATTACGGATGCCGTACAGCGCCTTAATCGCCCAGCGGGTGTGCTCGTTAGCTACGGCAAAATCATTCCTCAGGCGATTATTGACCTCTTTTCTCCCGGAATTATCAACGTACACCCGTCCCTCCTACCGCTTTACCGCGGTCCATCGCCTATTGAATCGGCAATCGCTAACCGTGATGCGAAAACCGGCGTCACGCTGATGCAACTTTCTAGAGCCATGGATGCTGGACCGCTCTATTACCAGGTGCCCTACACGCTCGATCAAACCGAAACGCGCCCCGAACTTTATGAAACCTTAGGTCGGCTGGGAGCTAACATTCTTGTTCAGCAGCTTCCCGCCATCCTTAGCGGCAGTCTTCAGCCAACACCGCAGAATGACACCGAAGCCACCTATTGCCAGCTCCTCACGAAAGAAACGAACTTCCTGGACCTCACCTCTCTCACCCCAGGGCAAGCCGAAGCGCGCATTCGCGCCCATCTAGGCTTTCCTCGTTCACGAGTTCGGGTCGGCAGTTACGACCTTATTGTTACGAAAGCTCACGCAGTTATGGACGCAAAAACACCGCTTGATCTTGCGTGTCAAAACGGTGCTTTTCTTTCGATTGATGAATTAGTTGCGCCAAGTGGCCGCATCGTAACCGCGGCAGAGTTCCTGCGCGGATATTCGCTCTAGGCAGCTTGCTGACCCGAGCCGAGAATTGCATCGCGGTTCGCGATAATTTCACTCTTCAGCTCTTCCATGGTTGCAGAAACAACCTGGCGGTAATCGGGACGATTAATGCCCAGCCACTTCAGCGAAGCGTATTCAGCAAGAACGACGTTCTGTGGAATCTCTGCCGGAGCTCCCGCTTTAAGCTGCTGGTAAATCTGATCTTGATCATATTGTGGAACATTTGCGGCCAGCCACGCATTTACCTTCTCGTCGTTGCGGTCAATAAATGACTCGAATTCTTCGAGCTGTGCGTCACTCAAGCCTTCACTAAGCCGCGTACCGACGCGTAGTTCAAGCTGCTCGCGAAAATGATCAAGAAACATTTGCTTTTGTTCAGCGGGCAACGCGCCCAAACCGACATCTTGCAAAAACTGGTCATCCAATTGAAACATTATTCACTCCCTTATTAGCTGATTTTAGTATATCACACAAGTTAGTACGAGCTGTCGCTGCTGGCATCGGCGGCCAACTGGCGCGCAAAGTCATTCAGTATTTCATGGCGCAATTCATCGATATCTGTAAATTCACGCTCGATCCAATCCGCAACGGCGTCAGGAGATTGTTTCTTTAACTCATTAAAAGTTTCACGCTGATCGTCGCTCATCGCGCGCTCAAGTATTCCTGCCACGCGGAGCTCAACAAGCTCACGCGCCTGCTCAACGCTGACCGCCTGCAACTCAGGAGTTGCCGCGCCGAGACCCAATGTTTCAATGATTTCTTGATCTGTCATGATGTGCCCGCTTTCTTTTAGCTACTCTGAGTTTACCACTTACCCTGCGACTTCAACCAGTCACGGGCAAAATCAGCCACGCCTGGCTGCCATTGGGCAGCTCCGGGGGCACCGATGCGAAGGTCGCCATTTTGGACATATGTTTCAGCATCAGTCGGAAGTGTCTTCAAATCGATTATGCCATCAGGCCCAAACTTCTCCAGAACAGCCTGGTGAAGTTCGCTTGCGGTCGAGCTATCTATCTTGTGACCGTTGAGGTTCGCCCATTGGCCCCACTCCTTCACGAATCCGCTACCATTTTCCACGGTGAACGAATTCCCGCGCAGAACTTCCGTCGCGCCACTCGTGTCAGTCGTACTACCACCAAAGTCACCGGCACCATTTTCAGCACCGCCGTTGGCCTGCTGAGTTAACTGCTCCTGCAAGGCTTTCGCCTTTGCTTCTGCAGCCTCACGGGCAGCATCAGCTTTTTCAACCGCAGTTTGCGCGTCAGCAGCAGCCTGCGAATGGCTATCCCATACTTCATGCAATCGGCCCAGGCCGAGGCCCGTCAGGCCACCTGCAGCTGCACCGATTCCCTTTGCTGCTGCGACGCGCTTTCTGTTGCGTAGCATCTCAATGTCACTTTTCGCCTCAACCCGTGTCGTTATGTCTGCGGCCGATACCCCTTCACTTGCTTGCGTGATGGCATCGTAATGCTGATTCATGCTATAAGCGGCTTCGTAATCCGCATAGCTCATTGTCGCATTACGCCCGACTTTTATGTCGGCGTTGTTGCGACGTTTCGTTACACGGTGAGCGACCACTCCGCCCGTTATACCACCGACGAGTGAACCGGTCGCAAGACCGAACATCATACTCGGCAGGAACACTGTCGCTACGGCTGCGGCGGCTGCGCCACCGACGGCAATTACGGCAGCTTTTTTCACATTACCTCGCATGCCTTCTTGGCTCATCCACCAGTTCGTGAATGCACCGGCGTCTTTACTCGACTCCTTAGTGTAGTCAGCAATCGCCCGTTCAAGCGCAAGGCTTTCGTTAATCATCCATGCTTTACGATGTGCAAGCTCTTGCTCAGCAGTATCAGCAGTAATTTCGCCCGAAATACCATCGACCAGTGCTTCATACTCAGCCTGGGCCGCGTTCTTATCGCGCGATTGTCGTGTGTTAACCTTGTCAGCAATACGTGCCACGCCAGGAATGCGTCGCAATAATTTTGTTAACCCGCTATCCCCTTGAAGGAACCGCCCAAAATACGAAATGCGATCCTTGGCGGTCAACTGAGCATAGCGATGACGCGCATCAGCGACGGTTGTATCGAGTTCCCTATCGTGATCAGTCTCAACGCCGTATTCCTCTGGTGGAAGCGCCGTTGGATGGGCGGTGCCAAAGATATCAAGATCATCAACGTCAGTACCATACGCCTCTGGAGGGAGGGCCGTCGGGTGTGCATTCAGACCCGGCTCGCCCATATCGGTGCCATACGCTTCGGGGGGAAGTGCTGTTGGGTGGGCGTTACCGCTCGGTTCGCCCATATCGGTGCCGTAGGCTTCTGGAGGGAGGGCAGTTGGATGGGCAGTTGGAATGGAAGCCGCTGGTGTCACAGGCGAAGCAGTAGGCGTGGCGGCACGTTTTACGGCGCGTCGTGCGCGCTCATGAGCGATTATGTCGTCCTCGTCACTATCAATTTCCCAGACTTTTGTACGACCCTCTAGCTCATCAAGCCGGTGTTGGTTGACATATTTTTTTCCATATACCGAAGGCTTCGTGCGTCGATTGTCGGACTTAGGTGCCTTAACAGTAGATGCTTGTTCACGTGGTGCACGAGCTTTACGGGCAGCACGTTCGGAAGCAGTCTGCTCTTTCAAGGCGCGATCTTCAGCCTGTAGCTCTGCAACGATAGAGAAGAACTCAGCTTGTCGTAGCTTGCTGTCTACAGGGTACCCCGCTTCATCGAGGAGGGGCTTGGCAGCCTTAAACCATTCACGACGGAAAGTGCCCTGCGCGATATCACCCCGTTCAACCAAAGCTGTACGTGCCGCAAATATCGGGTCCAGGTAAGTCCGAATCTCCTTGCGCCGCGCGATTGCCTCATCATACCCCAGGGGGGTCACCACTTCTGGGGTAACAGTAGAGGTAGGCTCTGTATCAACTGGGCTCGAAACAACCTCAGCGACCGGCGTTCCCGCCTCAGCTACGACAGGCTGCTCACTCGTCTTGGCATCTTGCTGGGCCTGTTCAAGACGTGCTTTAAGCTCTGCTAAATCGGCTTCAGTGGCTACCTTTGGGTTTCGATGCGTTTCGCTCATGGAGTGGTGGTTCCTTATCTGCGTAGCTTAGATACAATGCTTATTTATGATTATGCTTTTATACTAGCATAAACGTGATAAAAAGTCAAGAGTATGATGCAAAATACACCGCTGTTATGCGGTGCATTTAACGACAAAACTAGTAGCCCTATTTTAGCGTGCGCCTCACAAGCTCCCGGGTAAAGAATTCGAGCTTGTCACCGACTTCGAGAAGAAGTTTTTTGTGGGTGCGCAGGCTGATGCCACACATTTCCCCTTCAAACACTTCCTTGGCCTCTTGCTGCTGGCGCTGGACACTGGTTACTTCAACTTCGGCAAGCTGTTCATCGCCGCGTTTGACGCGCGCGAGGACGCTGGTAGTAACCTTACCGGTCGTGACTTCACCACCACAGATGATCTCATCTTTCATGCTACGGAAAACGCCCTTGATGGTCAGTTTGCCGATTTCCGTTTCGACAACTTCTGGGGCGAGCATCGCTTCCATGCTACTACGAGCATCGTCGAGCAGCTCGTAAATGACCCTGTAGAGCCGTACTTGTACCTTATCGCGCATTGCGAGTCGTTTAACTGCGGGCGGAAGATCGATGTTGAATCCATAAATAACGGCGTTTGAGCTGGAAGCCAGGCGAACATCGTTTTCGTTCACGCTCCCTACTCCGCTACCAATCACACGAAGATTGATTTCCCCATCAGTGTCTACGAGTCGCAAGCTGTCCATAACAGAGGTAAGCGAGCCTTGAACGTCGGCCTTCACGATAACATTCATTTCCTGAGTGTCACGTTTCTGCGTCATCATTTTCAGCAAGTCAGCGCCGGTCACGTTTGTACTGGCGGCGTTTTTCTCACGTTCGATCTTTGCATGTTCTACCATCAGGCGAGCTTCTTTTTCGCTCTTTACAATACCGAATACATCCCCAAACTGAGGGAGCTCCTTGAAGCCCGTCACAGTAACGGGCGTGGATGGACCAGCCTGCTTAAGGGTCTTGCCTGTGAAATCCAAGAGTGTTCGCACCTTGCCGTAGCTCGTGCCAGCCACAAGGAAGTGTCCTGGGCGGAGCATACCCTGCTCAACGAGCAATCCAACAACAGAACCACGACCTGTTTCCATATGAGCTTCGATAACGAGTCCTTCTGCAGGCACATCGACATCTGCTTTTAGTTCCTCTAGGTCGGCCACAAGGAGTACCATGTCGAGGAGTTTTTCGATGCCTTCACCTGTTTTTGCACTCACCGGCACCATAACTGTGTCACCGCCCCACTCTTCGGGGTTCAAATGATGTTCGCTTGCGAGCTGGGCTTTCACCATCTCAGGGTTAGCGGTTTCTTTGTCCATTTTATTGAGCGCAACAACAATCTTGGCATTGGCGTCACGAGCAAATCGAATTGCTTCAATCGTCTGTGGCTTTACGCCGTCATCTGCAGCAACGACGATTACCACGACATCTGTCAGGGCAGCACCGTGCTGTCGAAGGGCTGCAAAGGCCTCATGACCAGGAGTGTCAAGAAGAGTAATAGCGCGGTCTTTGCGGACTGTTTGGTAAGCGCTAATGTGCTGGGTAATACCACCAGCCTCACCCGCTACCGTTTTCATGCCGAGAATTGCGTCGAGCAAGCTAGTTTTACCGTGGTCCACATGCCCCATTACGGCGACAATCGGTGGACGATCGACCGCTTTGTCAGATGGCTTGTGCAAGCGTTGCACGGTTTTTACCTTCGCTTCTTTACGTTTCAGCTCAACGTCAAGTTTTAGTTCCTCGACGATAATCTGCGCAGTTTCAAAATCAATACGCTGATTGATTGTGGCAACGATGCCGTTTTTGAATAACTCTCCTACGAGCTGGGTAACAGGCAGGTTGAGCGTTTCCGCAAGTTCGCCAACGGTGATTGAATCTGCGATGACCAATACTTTTTCTGGCTGACTCATTGGTTGCTCCTTTCTGCCCCAGCTCGGTGGGGACAATTATCCATGTACTACATGTTATTTTTTCTTGTCAGCAAGACTCAAAGAGATCTTGCGATTGTCTTTATCGACGTCAAGGACGATGAAATCTTTGCGTTCGTTAAGAGTAAAGACTTTCTCTGGGTCTACCCCTTCACCGCCACCCAACTCACTGATGTGAACAAGTGCTTCAACGGCAGGACTAATCTGAACGAAAGCACCAAATGGAGTGATACGAGTAACCGTACCCTCAACCTTGGTTCCCTTGCTAAATTGCTCTACTTCGTCAAGCCATGGGTCTTTGGTAAGCTGCTTCATGCTGAGGCTCAGGCGTTCTTTATCGATGCTGATAATCTTTGCTTCGATGTTCTGGCCAACTTTTACGTAATCAGCAGGATTGCTCACACGCTCCCAGCTAATTTCACTAATGTGCACCAGTCCCTCGATACCATCAACATTTACGAAGACACCGAAGTCGACGACACCGGTAACGACACCAGTAACGGTATCACCGATTTTAAGCTGCTCGAATCGGGCAGCCAGGCCATCCTTGATTGCTTCTTTTTCGCTGAAAATAAGCTTGTTTGCTTTACGGTCACAGTCCAAAATACGAACTTTCAGTGACTGGCCGACCAGGGCGTTCAAACGAGACAGAATCTCGTCTTTGTCTGCGCTGCCGACACGTGGATAGTGCTCAGCAGACAGCTGACTAACAGGCAGGAAGCCGCGAACACCTTCGTATTCAACAAGCATACCGCCACGGTTCGCGTCGTACGGAGATACGTCAATAATCTCACCTGCGTCCATTTTAGCCTGAACTTCTTCCCAACCACGATCTTTTGCGGCTTTGCGAAGACTCAACAAACTATAGCCGTTATCAAGTTCTGCATCAACAACACTCGCAGTAACTTCATCGCCAACATTCAGCTGACGGCTAAAGCCGACTTCACGGCGCGGTACAAAACCGACACCCTGAGCACCAAGGTCAACAAGGACCTCGTGTTTACGGACAGAAAGCACATGTCCGGTCGTGACTTCACCTACGACGAGTTGTTTTACGTTGTCACCTGCAAGCAGGTCATCCATTGTTATAGTGGCGTTTGCCATAAATAAGTTTATTAATGAGCCATTCCATTATCAGGGTAATGGCACATCAAAACTCCTCTCTTAGATTTAATATTTCCGTGACATATGCAACAAAGCATACGTCGTTGGTCATACCTCATTGTACACTAGTGTTAGCGAGAAGTCTAGATGAGGGCGCGTGAGCGTACATAGGCGACAACGAGTGCCGTCATGAGCGTGACGCCTGCCATAGAAAGCAGGGTATCTTCGGGGCCGGTTGCAGGCAACGCTGCTGCGTCTGTGCCGGTCGTCGACGCGCTGGTCGCTGCCGTTGAACCTGTCGTTGTTGACGAGGTTGTCGCAGGCTTTGATTCGTTGGCTGCTTTTTGTTCTTGTGCCTTTTTCTCTTCGGCTGCTTGCTGCGCGAGGGCGGCCTTCAACTCATCACTATTTTCGTCAGTAGATGGCTTTGTTGGTGCGTCAGTCGTCGCAGTCGGCGTACTATCAGATTGCGTCGGCGCATTTGTCGTATCTGACGACGGCAGGTAGCGGCGCACTACAAAAATTCCGCCAATCACTAATGCGGCTAACACTACTCCCACCAGCACGTACCCGAGAATGTTTCCTTGTTCTTTTCGGTGTGACATCGCTGTACCTCTTATAACTAATTACTTACTATTATACCTTTTTTGATACAAAAAAGCAACCGGTACACTATGCTACACTGGAAATATGATAGTAACAATCGATACCGGTGGGACAAAAACTCTTATTTCCTCGTTTAACGCGCATGGCAAAATGGGTGAATCGATTAAGTTTCCTACCCCTACAGACCCTAAAGAATACGTCAAAGTCCTTAAGAGCACGGTTCGTGAGCACTTTTCGCACGAAGATGTTAGCGTTATCGTCCTTGCACTTCCCGGTATCGTTAAAGGCGGGGTAGCCCTGTGGTGCAACAATCTACACTGGAAAGATTTTCAGGCACACAAACTCCTCCATGATATGCTTCCAGGTGTCCCCTTTTTAGTCGAAAATGATGCAAATCTTGCTGGGCTTTCCGAAACCAGGGCACTCAATCCCGTTCCTGTTAGTACCCTTTACGTCACCATTAGCACAGGCATCGGCTCGGGTATCTGCACGAACGGATTCATTGATCCTGGCACGCGCTATAGCGAAGCAGGGCGAGCGCTTGTAGAGTATGATGGCAAAGTGCGCGAATGGGAGACGTTTGCTTCAGGACATGCCATTGTGGACGTGTACAAGCAGTTTGCACGGGACATTACGAGTAAACGAACCTGGCGCCAGATTTCTGACCGCATATCGCGTGGTTTTCTTGCGGTTATTCCGATTCTTCAACCGGATGTGATTATTATCGGCGGCAGCGTTGGCACGTATTTTGACCGATACCACGAATACTTAAAAGGCATCCTTGTTGAACATCTACCAGCGCACATCCCATGTCCCAAAATTGTACAGGCACAACATCCAGAAGAGGCAGTAATATACGGGTGCTACTACTATGGCAAAGATTTCTTGGCTCATAAGCAAACTCGACAGTAACCACTCCCCTACAAGCGACGCGCCAATTACCTTTGCAAGAGGTGAAGTGTTCGGATGGAACGCTAGTGGGCGCACTGTTACGTACGCGCCTGACGCGCCACACGCCCCTGCTTTTCTATTGCACGAGCTTGGCCATGCCTTGCTCGGACACGCTGACTATAGCGACGATATCCATCTTTTAGCTTTGGAGCGAGCCGCCTGGGATAAGGCGATTCTGCTTGCGCCGGAATACGACGTCGCAATCACCGATGAGCTAATTGAGGAATCGCTGGATACCTACCGGGATTGGCTTCATTCCCGATCACTCTGTCCGCACTGCAACGCGACAGGCGTTCAGACAGGCCCTCTACACTACCAGTGCCTCGCATGTCATCATGCCTGGCGTGTCAACGAGGCTCGCACCTGCGCTCTCCGTCGTTACGAAACGAAAAAACGCCCCTAGGGGCGTTTTTTTGAGTAACTTTAGTCTACGACTATTTGTCAGCTTTTTTGGTGCGGCGTGAGATACGACCACCCTTGGCACCTGCAATACGTGCAAGCTCAGGGTTAGCGGCGAAGCCACCAGTGTGACCGTTTTTGCCGCCCTTAGCGCCAATCTTCGCGTAGAAGTTTGGATCTTTCTGTAGGTTCTTTTGTGCAGCCTTCAGGCCGCCAGCTTTTGTTCCTGCCATTTTCATGACTCCTTATATCTTAAAAGGGTCCCAGCTACCCCTATTACGGTGCGCTGAAACCCTCGCTTTACCTCACATATGCTATGTGTTGATTCTTATATTAGCACAAACAGAACAAAATGTCAATGGTTACAAACAATATTATTATGGTTTAAAAAGTATTGCACTTATGCTCACCGTGGTATATCATTAGTAGTGCACCTGTTTGAATCTTATCGAAATTTATAAGGTTCACCACAACAAGCTGGATTCCCGCTTTCTGCGAGATCCGAGAATCCACCACAAAGACACCCGGCCATACGCGCTGGGTGTCTTTAATGCATAACCCATAGGGATATCGCCGAATCAACTGGTAGTAGATGTATACATAAAATAAAAACCCTCCTATTCGGAGGGCTTCTATATAATTCGGCACCGTGCTAGTTTCCCACTTGTGGCAGTATAATCGCCGCTGATGAGCTTGACTTCTGTGTTCGGAATGGGAACAGGTATTTCCTCATCGCCATGGGCACCGAAGTAAGGTTTTTGCTGCACTTTTTCGCTCTTATTACTTCAAGAATGGGCGCAAAACCTTGCTTCGATGTCGATGGCTAGCTACGGGTAAGAAATTTGTAAAATTGACGTGGTGATAAACACCAATTACTAGTTAAGTCTACCAGATCTGCTGGACTATTACATGTAATAATCTTCACAGACTTGGACATAAAAAGGCAATGGGACTATTAGTATGCTTCGGCTCCATACATTACTGCACTTCCACCTTGCACCTATCAAACAGATAGTCTCTCTGTGTCCTCATAGGGAAATCTAATCTTGAGGTTAGTTTCGCGCTTAATATGCTTTCAGCGCTTATCTAGTCCGTACATAGCTACTCGACAATGCAGCAGGTGGCCACAATCGATACACCAGAGGTACGTCCGCCCCGGTCCTCTCGTACTAGGGGTAGATCCTCTCAAATTTCCTGACGTCCATACCGGATATAAACCGAAC